>CAZYUB010000001.1:0-205713 GCA_964650515.1 uncultured Planctomycetia bacterium
ATGCGGCCGCCTTCGAGCTTATCGTAATCGAAAGCGTGCATCGGCTGGCCCGACTCCATCATGCAGAAATTCGTGATATCCACTATATTATTGACCTGCCTCATGCCTGCGCTCTCGACCCTGGCCGCGAGGTCTTTAGGCGAAACGCCTACTTGCACGCCGTCGATGACTACGCCTATGTACCTCGGGCATCCTTTTTTATCCTCTATACTTATCGACGGCCCGGGGGCCTGCTTCGCCGCGGACCTTGGTAGGGACGTCTTTATGGGCTTCATCTTCAGCCCGTACAGCGCCTGTATCTCATGCGCGATGCCGTGAAGGCAGAGCCAGTCCGGCCTGTTCGAGGTGATCTCTATCTCGTAGATTGAGTCCCCGCCCTTCTGCTCGATGCCCTTGACCTCAAGGCCCGCCATAGTCAGCTTGTCGGCCAGCGCGGCCGGATCGGCGCCGAAGGAGACATATTCTCTTAACCAATTATAGGATACTTTCATTTGAACTGTTCCAGGAAACGCATATCGTTCTCGAAAAATAGCCTCATATCATTTATGCCGTATTTAAGCATGGCGATACGGTCGGCACCCATGCCGAACGCAAAACCCGTATATTTACCTGAGGGATATTTTACGGCCTTGAATACGTTCGGGTGTACCATGCCGCATCCGAGTATTTCAAGCCAGCCCTTCCTGCCGCATACGCTGCACCCTTTACCGCCGCATATAAAGCAGGATACATCCACCTCGGCGCTCGGTTCGGTAAACGGGAAATGGTGGGGCCTGAACCTTATCTTGGCGGCCGCGCCAAAATAGCTTTTAACGAACATTCCCAGCGTGCCTTTAAGATCGGCAAACGTGACATCCTCGCCGACGACAAGCCCTTCCACCTGGTGGAACATAAAGGAGTGTGAAGCATCGACGGCATCAGGGCGATACACCTTCCCGGGAACGACTATCTTGAACGGTGGCTTCTCGGTCTCCATGAACCTGACCTGCATGGGGGAGGTATGGCTGCGAAGCAAGTATTTGTTTTTAATGTAGAATGTGTCGAACGCATCGCGGGACGGATGGTCAAGCGCTATATTCAACGCTTCGAAATTATAGAACTCGGTCTCTATCTCCGGGCCCTCGACCACTTTGAACCCCAAGCCAAGGAACGTAGCGAGTATCTCGTCTATCGTCTTCGTAAGCGGATGCGTTGTGCCTGAAGGCGGCCTGAACCCGGGGAGAGTAAGGTCGGTGTGATCTTTCGGTAGGACGGGGGACCTTGCGAGCTCGGCCTGCCTGGCCCTCATCGCCTCGTCTATGCGGACTTTCAGAGCGTTGAGTTCCTTGCCGAGGCGCGGTTTCTCCTCGGCAGACAAGGACGAGATCTGGCCTAACAGCTCGGTGACCAGGCCTTTCCTTCCAAGATACTTTATCCTAAGATCATCGAGCGCCTTAGAGTCACCGGCCGATTTTATCTCGTTATTGGCTTCGGCCTCAATGGCTTTGATCTTCTCGAGCATTATTTGGCTTTGTTTATCTCTTCAACGAGTTTCACGAAAGTCGCGTTATCGTTCGCGGCTATATCCGACAGTATCTTCCTGTCGAGCTCTATCTTCAGTTTCTTGAGCCCGGCGATGAATTTCGAATAGGTTATGCCGCAGTTCCTGCAGGCGGCATTGATGCGGACCACCCAGAGGGCGCGCATCTCGCGCTTGTGCGCTTTCCTGTCGCGATAGGCGTAGACCATCGCCCTTCTGACGGTCTCAACGGCTTTCTTATACTGTTTCGAACGGCCGAGGAAGTAACCCTTTGCCGCTTTAAGCACTTTCTTCCTGCGTTGTTTTTTCGCAGGTAAATACTTCGACTTAGGCATTTCTTTCTTCTCCTTCTATGTCGTCTTTATTAAGCGTAAGGTAGGAGCTTCGATATCTTTTCGTGGTCATTCTTGCTGACCAGGTCAGACCTTCTCAGCGCTCTCTTCCTCTTCTTTGTTTTGCCGGTCAAGAGGTGGCCCTTGCCACCCTTTCGCCTTATTATCTTGCCGGTCTTCGTCTTCCTGAACCTTTTCTTCACGCCCTTGCGTGTCTTCATTTTAGGCATGTCATGTCTCCTGTTTTGCCCCTGCGGTCCTTATTTGGGGCCGACCACCATGATGACAAAGCGCCCTTCCCTCAGCGGGGGCTTCTCTATCTGCCCTATCTCCAAAATATCCGCCTTAAGCCGCTCTATCACTTTATTCCCGAGTTCCGGATGCGCCATCTCGCGCCCGCGGAACACGAGCGTTATCTTCACTTTATCTTTTCTTTCAAGGAATTTCTTGATGAACCCTAATTTGACAAGGTAATCGTGGTCGCCGATCTTCGGCTTGAGCCTTATCTCTTTTATGTGGGTCGCATGCTGCTTCTTCCTGGATTCCTTCTCCTTCTTCTCCTGCTCGTACTTATACTTGGAGAAGTCCATTATCCTGCAGACCGGCGGTTTCGCCATCGGCGCTATCTCTACCAGGTCCAGCCCCGACTGCTGCGCCAATTTAAGGCCTTCCTCCGGGGCCATTACGCCAAGCTGCGCGCCATCCTCACCTATTACCATTACCTCGCGTATCCTTATCCTATCATTTACCCTGATAGATTTAGCTTGGAACTGGATTTCCGAACCCTCCTATTTTTTCTTTTCTACTTCGTCGACGATCTTCTCTACGAAATCGGCGAGTTTCATCGCGCCCAGATCGCCCTTGCCCCTCTCCCTGACGGAGACGCTCTCCGACTGGGCTTCCTTGCCCCCGACGACCAGCATATACGGGACTTTCTGCACTTCCGCGTCCCTTATCTTATGCTGCATCCTGCCGCTCTTGTCGTCTATCTCGGCCCTTATGCCCTTATCGCGAAGCATCTGCGCCGCCTTGCAGGCGTAATCCTTGTGGTCGTCCGATATCGGTATTATAACAGCTTGGACCGGCGAAAGCCATACGGGAAATGCGCCGCCGTAATGCTCTATAAGGGCGCCGAGGAACCTCTCGATCGAACCGAGTATTACCCTATGCAGCATTATGGGGGCATATTCCTTTCCGTCCTGCCCCACATACGATAATTTAAACCTCTGCGGCAGCGCGAAATCGCATTGTATAGTCGCGCACTGCCAGGCCCTTCCAAGCGCATCCTTTAATTTTATGTCTATCTTCGGGCCGTAGAACGCGCCGTCTTTTTCATTTATCTTGTACGGTATCTCCTTCGATTTCAGCGCTTCCATAAGCGCGTTCGTAGCCAGCTCCCAATCCTCGTCGGTGCCTATATATTTATCCGGTTTGGTCGATATCTCCGTCTCGAAACCGGAGAATCCGAATACCTTCAGCGCGTCCCTGACGAAATCTATGACGCCTTTTATCTCTTCGACCGCCTGTTCGCGCAAGCAGAATATATGCGCGTCATCCTGGGTAAAACCGCGGACCCTCAACAACCCGTGCAGCACCCCCGATTTCTCATTCCTGTATACAGAGCCGAGCTCAAAATACCTTAACGGCAGGTCCTTGTAGCTCCGTGTCTTCGACCTGTATATAAGGATGTGCGCCGGGCAATTCATCGGCTTTACGGCATATTCCTGGCCATCTATCTGGAATATGTACATATTCTCTTTGTAATAACCGTAATGGCCCGATTCTATCCAGATGTCGGACTTCAGGATATGCGGGCCGATGACTATCTGGTAGCCGCGCCTAAAATGCTCCCTCTTCTCCCAGTCCTCGATGACGGTCCTCAGCATCGCACCCTTCGGCTGGTAGATCACAAGCCCTGCGCCGGCTTTCTCGTCTATGAGGAAAAGATCCAACTCCTTGCCGAGCTTCCTGTGGTCGCGCTTCCTGGCCTCCTCGAGCCTGGTGACATAGCTTTCGAGCTCCGCCTTGCTCTCGAACGCGGTCCCATATATCCTCTGGAGCATCTTGTTCTTCTCGTCGCCGCGCCAGTACGCTCCGGTAGCTGAAAGCAGCTTGAACGCCTTTACCTGGCCGGTCGACTCAATATGCGGCCCCCTGCAGAGGTCTGTGAAGTCGCCGTCCATATAGAGGGTCACCTCCGCATCGGGAAGGTCTTTGATGAGCTCCACCTTATACTGCTCGCCGATCTTCTCAAAGAACTTGATCGCCTCGTCCCTTTTCATGGACGAATGCTCGAACTTCAGGTTTTCCTTTATGATCCCGGACATCTCCGCCTCTATCCTGGCAAGGTCCTCCTCCAGGAAAGGCTGCGGGGAGTCGAAATCATAGTAAAACCCGTCCTCTATCGCCGGCCCTATAGCCAGTTTCACGCCCGGATACAGCCTTTTTACGGCCTGGGCCATAATATGTGATGTTGAATGCCTTAGGGTATCTAGTTCCATGGTCATAAAATTAAATGGTGGGCCTAAGAGGACTCGAACCTCTGACCTCTTCCATGTCAAGGAAGCGCTCTAACCAACTGAGCTATAAGCCCACAGCGAACCTAAATTATAGCGATTAAAGGGTTTTAAGTCAAGGCAAAAACTGCCCCGCCCTCTCTCGGGAAAGGGCGGGGCGCTTCCTCGGGTTAGTTGGGGTTGAGGAAGTACATCTTTATGGACGTTTATTTAACCGTTTTTTTCCTTAATCCGAGCAGTCCAACAAGGCCTGATCCGAGTAAAAGAAGGCTTGTCGGCTCGGGAACGGTAAACTGCGTATCGTCAAACCATACTGTGCCGGTGGCGCTTGTGCCGGTCCCGGGAGCAAGCAGGGTCAGGCGATAGTCGATATACGCCGCGTTGGCAGGCGCTGTCCTCTCGGCCTCCGACCAGGAGCTTAAACTCTGGTACTGCCAATCTCCCGAACCTGAGGTCTGGTGGACTATGCCTATGCCGCTTCCCAGCTCTTCCTGGCTCGCGTTAAGCCATTTGCACTCCAGGTAGGCCTCTATGTTGCTGAGGTTCTGCCATTTCATCCATACGCCTCCGTCAACGACATCACCCGGATTTACGGCAAAGACCTGCTTCGCTCCGACCATCTCCCATGAATCGGTCGTAGAACCAGCGGAAATCTTCAGCGCCTGGCTGCCTCCATGGACTGAATCGGCAGCGTCATAATCGATCGTCCACTGCGGTCCCCAGTTGTAATCAAGCCACGGGCCCTGTCCTGCGCCCTCAAAGCCGGGATCTCCGATAGCGTTTGCGCACGCAAAAGACGGCGTGGATATGGCCGCCAAAACCGCTAATACTGCAATTAATCCCTTCATTTGTTCACCCCCTCTCCTTTTCCTTAGTTTAAAGTCTATTTGTAAACGCTTACATATTTACCTAAAAAATAGGGCGCTACACGTAAGCGCTTACATTACCAGAATAATACCACCACCTACATTGATTGTCAAGATTATTATTTTGCTAATTTTGAGGAATAAATGAGAGTATTTACGATAGCTATCGCGACAAATAACGTCAATGACCCGCCGCCGAAGAAGACGATGACCATAGGGTGCGTATCGTCGCGTACCGGAATGAAAAAACACGCCACCGCCGTGACCAATACCGGGACGGACCATATTACCATCTGTCGCCCGCCGTATGCGTTTATCTCATACCACAATTCGGGCGACTTAAACGCTTTTGGCAGCCTGAACCCGTACCAGTAATTCATCGGTATCTTGCGCTTGGCGAGAGGGACTCCCAAAACGATAAACAGCAACCCCATTACCAGGTTTATTGTGATGAATGTCACCTGCGCGTCTGTCATCTTCTGCCTCTTTTGGTTAATTATACACCACAGGGCGGCCTCAGTCAAAAAAAATAGGGCGAGGATCTCGGGATCCCCGCCCCTCTTCCTCGGGTTAGTTGGGGTGTTTGAGGAAGATATTTAGCGCATTATGACCTTTTCCTTAAGCCGAGGAGTCCGACAAGCCCTGAGCCGAGAAGGAGCAGGCTAGCGGGCTCGGGTACAGGCGCCGTATCAAGGTAAGCATCATCAAAATAAGCGACGCCTGTGCCGCCGTCTACGGTCTGGTTCACGAAGAAAGCCAGGGAAGCGTATGACGCGGTGACCGGTGCGGCTCCGCTTATATTAAGGGCTGTCCAGTCGTGCGTACCGGTAAGTACCGGGGACGCGCCGGCCGTGCCGACCCATCCGCCCGACGCGTTGAACCAGTCGATCTTCACGAAGGCCTCTTCGTTGACGAGAGCGTTGGTCTTCGCAAATATGGTCCCGTAATATGTCGTACCGGGCGTAACGGCCGCCATCGTATTGCTGTACATGAAATAATCGTCGCCGGTGCCGGATGCGCTGTTCGACGTTATCTTCGTCGATTGCGCGCCGGTCCTTGCGGCTTCGGTGCTGCCGTATGTGCCCGTATGCTGGCTGTTTCCCCAGAGGCCGAGCCACGGGTCCTGGGCCGTATTCTCAAAGCCCGAGTTCGTAAGCATATTAGCGGCTTCCGATATAGAAGCGCTGAACATTACTGCTATAGCTAAGGCCAATACTGCGGTAAATTTCATCTCTCTTCTCCTTTAGTTTCCTTTTTCTATTGTCACGTCAAAATCGTCAAAACAGGCCTCGCCTGTTGAACCGGCTATGCCTCTTGCGTATCCGAGCACCCTTGCCTCGATCGCCCCGGCAGGCGCTTTTCCGTTGACTTCCAGCTTCTTCCAGGGTATGGCGCCTTTCACATGCTCGCTCTCTTTATGCCCCGAACTCAAAGGGCCTGCGCTGCCCCAGAACTCAAGGCGCACAAAGGCCTCGGCACCGTTAGACAGCGACTTGGAATCCGGGCTCATCACCCACGCGCTGGCTTTGACTACCTCCCCGGGGCTGACCGGTATCTGCTGCCCATAGCAACCCTGCCCTGCACCTTCGATCTGCCTGCAAGCCGCCTTCTCCCCGCTGTATTTATACTCGGTTGTTATGATCCCGTTGGTCTCCTGGTCATTCCAGTTGTACCAGCTCTCCTCGTCGGATTCAAAACCGGGATTGATAACGGTATTGGCATAGCAAACGGAACATATCGACATAGTAATGACCGCCAGGAAAATCTTCTTCACTTGTTCACCTCCCTCCCTCTCCCATAAATAAGTTTATCTTAACTCAAATGTTTTACTTGTAAAATATACCATCCGTTGCCCATCGCCTCGTCGTCCTTCCTGAGCCATTCCCTGCAATCCTGTATCTTCGCCTTGACGAGCCCCGCGACTATAATGTCTTTTGCGCTATATGCCCTGCCTGCGATCTCGTAACAGTTAAGCGCGACCTCCAGGTTCCTGCGGTCCCCGCTGACGAGCGGAACGCTTAAGCTCCTGACCTTGGACTTATATTCGTCGCCCATGTAAAAACAGATGCCGTAATACGACTTCCTGTCGTCAGCATCCTCGATACTTTTGATGAAGAGCAGTATCGCGTCCCTTTCGAGGTTACTATAAGGCACGAGGAAACCGGCTTTCTTCATCTGCTGGGACCTGGCCCGGTATTCGTTTATCCTCTTCTCAGCCGACAGACGTGTCTGCGGGCTTTGGGCGAAACGCGACGCCAGGTCGTAGCAGAGCGGAGCGATGCGGAAATAACCGAATTCGTCGTCCTCGAACCTTCCTATCTGCGCCCTTGCGGCATAGCAGTCCCCGAGATCTATATATCTTCTCGCGCAGGCCTCTTTCTCTTCGGCCGTCCCGAGCCCCGCTATTATCCCCGCGATAAGCTCGGAATCCTTTTTATTCGCGGGTTTTACTATCCCGCCGTTCGCGAATTCCTTTTTCATCTCGGCAAGGCCCATGGACGGGACGGAATTATCGCCATGGTCCATCTTTATTATCTTCTCCGCCCTCCTCTTTACCGTGTCTATGTACGCCATTTGGCTGGCCGCCAACTTTCCGTACGAAGGGTCTATGTCGATAGCCATCGAGAATTCCGCATCGGCGTGGTCGATCATGCTGTTCTCGAGGCAAAATATCCCAAGCTTATAATGGTCCTGGGCGCTGTTCGGGGATATCTCCTTCACCTTCCCGGCGTATACCTCCTCCGGGCCCGGCGCGGACTCGTCCTCCTTCCTCACGATCGAGGCGACGAGGCCCTTCTTTATCTTCTCCGTCGCCCCCGAAGCGCTCCTGAACTTCACGGCCGTATCCGTCTCATCCAGGACTTCTCCCTGCATTATCCCGCCGCTCCTCAACAGGACCGTATCGGCATATGAGGGGCTTGATAAGGACAATATGACGAACACGATGATGTGCCTGTTCATCAGATATCCCCTTCCCTGTAATAGGATATACGCACGTCGGGCAGATACGTTATCGTCACATCCTCAAGGGCGATCGTCTCGCTCAGGTACGGCTCGGTCCCGAGGCCGGAAGACGGTGTATCAAGAGTCGTAAAGTTCGCCCTGAACTGTATGCTCGGCGATGCCGGCGAAATGACCGCGCTTCCCGGAAGGATACCGGGAGACGGCAGGGTCCATGAGGCGCCTCCGTCAACGCTTGTCTGGAAATACACGATCTCCGAAGCCGGATTCGCTCCCTGGCTGAGCGTCACGGTAGCCCCGATCGTCCCCCACCTGACATCCCCTTCCGGGCTCACGAACGGTTTTGATTCGAAATAACCTCCGTCCTGCGGGATGACCCTTATGCCGTCGGCCCAGCACATCGGCGTAGGCGTCATCATAGCGCCGTGCGCCTGCCAACCGACCTGCCCCGATGTATGGTTGCTCGTATAAGTATTATGGATATACCTCTGCAGCTCGGGCGGCCCGCCCTGCCTATAAGCGTAAAAATAGTGGTCGGTATCGGATAAGGTGACCGTTATCGAGGTGTTCGTGACATAATATCCGTTGCTGAGCCATCCGGTCATAAGGTTGCCCGGCCCGACCTGCGTCTGCATCTCCGCCCATGTCGTGTCGGCGGGAGGGTTGCCGTATTCCTGCTTCATCCTTACCGTATCGTCGCTGCCGAGCATGTGCCTGCTTAAGTTCATCATCACGTCCCACTGCTTGTATTCATAACCCGTCACCTGCATCTTCCTGTATGGGGATATGCCGTCGGATACCGTCGCCCTGAAGGCAAACCTGTCCCAATCCAGTTCCGGCGGCAATGATGGCTGCTGCCCGAGGACCGTTATCGGGGCGTTGTAAGGCGCGACCATCTGCGGTATGAATACGAGCTCGTTCTTGCCGTCGGAATTTTCGTCCTTTATCGTGTTAGAGTCCGTCCGGGGGAACCAGAAATACGAAAGCCTGTTGCTCATCGACGCTTCCATCCAGCGCCCTTCGATATAGAACATGGACGCGTCCCCGGAAAATGTGTCGTCCATATTGTCCCAGAAACCGTTCTTTACCGAGTCCGGGACGGTCCTGTAATCCGACCCGTGGTTCCAGCTGTTCACGGAATTTATCGTCTCGACCGGGCAGGAGTCGAGCGTGTTCGTCTTAAATGCGGCCGGGGCGGTGTCCCCGTCGCTGCCCTGAAAATGCTCTTTTGCGGTCTGGTTCAATATGCCGTAGATCCTTACGAGCGATACGGCCTTCTTTTTCGCGTTATCGGCAAGTCCTGCCGACTCTATCAGGTACCACCCTCCGGGATGGAAGCAGAAGTCGGTCGTATAGCCCGCCGGCTTTACCCGGTTCGGGTTCGCGTTGTCTTTTATCTTCTGCCTGTCGTCGGCGTCCAGCGGAGGGGTAACCGGTACGGTATCGATGAATCCCTCGAATTGGCGCCATCCGGTAAAAGGTGACGAGGCCCTGTACGCAAGGATCGCGCCGGCCAATGATTCGGCCTTCTCCCCGGTAATGACACCGGACAATACGGCCCTTAAGACCTGCGCGCTTGCCGTATTTATGTTAACCGGTGATTTCGGCATATAAGGTTCTCCGCGGACAGAGTCGTCGCTATTGGCGTCCACATAACCTACAACGGTTATATAATCTTTTATCGCGTCGAATTTTGTCCTGTCGATGGATGAATACACCATTATCTCTTCCGCGGTAATATATCCCGCGGCCGGGCGGTTGTCGGCTATCGACTGCCCGTCGCTCTCGGAAAGCGGCGATCCGACGGCCACGGCCAGGTTGCCCAGTATATCCCTGATCCTCGCGTTGGGGTCGTTTATATTTATGCGGCCCGCGGAATCCGATATCCTGACCGCGAATGACGCCGGGACCCTTTCTCCGGACAGTATGCCGCTGGCCCCGTTTCCGATGACGCCGTCATATGCATCCAGTGAAGGATTGGCCGCGCCGGGATAAGCCCATTCGTCCAAAGGCATTGCATTGAAATCCGCGCCGGCGATCTCCCTCATGCGCGCTATTGCAAGCGCTATGCCGGCTTGCGCGGCATATATAGCTTTGGTATTGTCCCGGAAATTAGAGGCAAACTTGTATTCAGACACCGATAACATCGCAAATGACGTCGCTATAGCCGCCAACAGGGCCAACACGCAGACCGAAACGAGCAAGGCTGCACCGCGTTTCATCCCTTTTCTCACCAGGCCCATTTTCATCGGATAAATAACTTTCGTTATTCTAAATTGTTTTATCTTTAAGGCAAAAACTGGGCTGCCCTAAAAAACGGGCAGCCGTTATCCTCTTATTACGGGGCTTTTTCTAATGTAAGCGGATTAAACTTGTTCTTGGCGAATATGTACCACGAGGCCACGGACACCGTCCCCATATCCGGCCTGCTCCAGTTATAACCGCCTTCCCTGTTTGCCGTATAAGGTATCGTACGGCCCTTCGCCCCCTTGATATTCCTGTCGACGAGGAAGGCGTCCATCTGGTTGGCGTAGAAATACCCCCTCTCCCTGTCGCCTTCGGTAATATACGCGCACGCTATATGGCCGGTGCCGTCGAGCCATATATTGTTTACGTTTATATCGGCATGGTCGAAGAAGCCCATGACTTCCTTTCCGTTCACGTTCAGCGTCTTGCGGTACCTGAGGTCATATTCCGGGATATTCAGCAGGGCCGCCGATCCCCTGCCGTATGCGAGGACCCTCCAGGTATAGTTATCCAGCGGAAGCGTGTTGCCTTTCAGCACCGAGTCGAGCCATACGCGTATCTTATCCGCATAGGCGTCCTCCTTGCAAAGTTTCAACGCGGCATAGCAGTCGATGTTGCCTTCGGGATGCCCGCCGTCCTCGTGGAGCTTCTTGTCCCCGCTCCTCCATCCGTGCTGTATATAACCGCCCTTCCCTCCCGGATCGTCCTTATACCATGATATCAGCAGGTCTTTCAGCATCCCCGTGATATCCCTGTATCTCTCCGCCCCGTATTCCTTCTCATAATATTTATACGCGATAAGCAGCCATGCCATGTCGCCCATCCAGCGGTCCGCCTTGCCGGGGTTATGGTATGCAGAGAGGTTCCCCTCGTTCCTGAGGTTGACGTACTGGAAGAAACCTCTTGCCTCGCCCTTATAAAAGAAGTTCTGGTATGACGGGCACCTGTTCTTTACGACCGTGGACTCCGCGAAGAAATCGAGTATACGTTCGGCTCTTTCTTTTTCTCCCTTCACGATGAACGCCATTGCCACAAGGGCGTTGTTGAAAGTATGGGCCTGGTTGTCTTCGGCCGTGGGCAGAAGTTGTTTTTCCGGAGAAAAATTATCCTGGCACAATTTGAGCCATTCCAATACGAGCGGGTCCTCGGGTATAAGCTCCGCGGCCCTTCTCTGTTTGAAACCTATGCCTTTAAGCTCCCTGTCCGGGTCGAGCACCGGGCCCACGACCGAGAATGAGGCCGGCAGCCCCGGCTTGTCCAACCCTATCTCGTCCAGGTCCACCGTGCCTTTTCCTTTTCCGGAGAAAGCGATCTCGAGGTTGGCGAGTTTATCGAACTTATCATCCCCGCCCCACCCGTATTCAAGGTTATTCCTGTATACCACGACCTGCGTCCAATCCGTGTATTTGCCCCTCAAAGGGAATTTCCTGAAGAATACGGAACCGTCCGCGTCGACCAGCTTGATCTCCATGTCCGAAGACGAATCGGACTTGATCAGGAACGTCAAAGGGACATCCTCCGGCATCTTCTCCGTCATCTTCCTGCGCATAAGCACCCAGCCGTAATCGCCCCTGAGCTCATATACCGCCCGGATACCGTCGTCCGGCTTCTCCGGTATGGGGGATATCTCTATCGTGCTCTTACCGTCCATATCGGCCTTCCATTGGCTAATGTCGTCCCAGCTCGCCTTAATGGGGGGTTGGGGCTGCTGCCCGGGTTTTTGCGCTTGCTCATACTCCTTGCAGCCGGATATTAACAGCAGGAACGCCGCCAGGCAGACAACCTTTTTCATCGATATCTCCTTCAGTATATGAGTTTCTTATTACTAAATTGTTTTACCAGTTAATAAAGATACCACCGGAATGCGCTTTTGTCAAATAAATATTATGCGGAGGGAATAGGCAGGAAATAGAAAAAGAGCTTCCAATTCCTGGAGCGGAAGGTTGGAAGCCCTTTTTCGTCCCCCTACTTCTTAAGCTATACTGCTTACTTCTTTCTCGAAAAACCTACCAAACCGATCAGGCCTGAGCCGAGAAGCAGCAGGCTGGCCGGTTCCGGAACGGCTGCGACGTCAAAGTTGAAGTTGTCGAAATCGCTCTGGCCGGGTACCTCATAAAGCGGAGCAGCACCGTAGGTGCCGAACATGACCCTTGCCTTAACAGCGTCGGTCGGCGCAACCACAACACCGGTATCTCCGAGGTTATACTGATCCCTTGTCAGGGCCTTCATGTCAATCGTCCTTGTGAGCGCGGTTGAGCCGTTGGCTCTGAGGAATTTCACTCCGATATAAGATCCCCAAGCGCCGGCTACCGAACCTGAGGGGACCCACGCATAACCCGTAAGACGATACGATTCTCCGCCCGTGATGTTGACTTCCTGCTTCAAACCGCCATCGTTGTAGTTATGAAGGTTCCAGGCGCCGTTCTGAGGATTATCCTGCACGCCTGCCTGATTGCCGGCATTCCAGCCATCGGGAGCTTCGGCAGACCAGCCATACGTATGGCTTCCGTCAACCGAGATCTCAAAATCACCGTTGACCAACAGGTTCGCGCTGGCTACGCCAGGCACCAACAGCACTACCAAGCTTACCAATGCTACTAGTTTACCCATCTTTTTCACTTCACCCCTTTCTTTTACTTTTTCCTCTTGTTAAACAACCCTACTCCCAACAATCCACTTCCCAGCAATAACATACTGGCGGGTTCCGGAACGGGGGCGGATTCAACGATGAGGTCATCAAAGATTCCCCCTTCCGTCACCACTGCCAGTACCAACATTGTTGACTTCCCAAACCATGGTCGCCTTGACTATGTCGGATCCGTAGCTTGACGGGGTCACCAAAGCTGTCATATCATTCCAAACATTGTCCGCAAGCTCATTGCCCGTAAGGTTTCCCGTGGTCCACGTTCCCACTATGGAATCATCCGAACGCTTGAATTCCACCCTTAATGAAGCGAATGTGCCGTTCCTGAGGGATTCATTCCCGGCAGCATCATCAAACAAATAACCGCCGACTCTATACACCGAACCGGGATCCGTTATCGTGACATCCTGCCAGCCCGATGTCGCCCACCAACCTGCGGCGGAATAGCTGCCTGAATTTCCCCATGCATTTATAGTCGCATTTGTGCCGTTCCATTGGCTCCATCCGGTAAAATCCCCGCTTTCGAACCCGGAGTTGGCCAGAAGATTGGCGTGCGCCATTGAATATGAGGATAGCATCATTGCGAGAGCGATTACTAATGCGGCTTTTCTCTTCATCATTCCTCAACCCCCTTTATCGAAACGTGTTTATTAATCGGACATAATAAACTGTTTTTGTCATTCGGTTGATTTTGTATTTCAGAAGTTGCTGCCGTAGACCATTATTCGACACGTGTTTAAGAGTGCCTATAATATACATTAAGAAAGTAAAAGTGTCAAGAGAATTAAATTGCTTATTTATAGTTCTTTATTGCTCTATATGAGAACAAAAAATGCGGGAGGGCGTTCCTGCCCTCCCGCACGCTTCTCCCTCGGGTTATTGGGGGTTGAGGAAGAATATCTACTTCCTGGAGCTCTTCTTTCCTATTCCGAAAATACCGATCAGGCCTGAGCCGAGAAGCAATAAGCTTGCCGGTTCCGGTATCGGCTGTGTATCTACCATCAGGTCGTCGAATATACCGCGGCCGTCTCCAGAACCGCTGTTATTGACTTCCCATACCAGAGTTACATGGTCGATACCGACACCATAGCTCGACGGCGTAACAATGGCTGTCTTGTCGTTCCATACGTTGTCTGTCAGGTTGGCGCCGGTCAAATTGCCGGTCGTCCAGGTCCCAACGATGTTGTTGGCGGCATTCTTGAATTCTGCCCTTATCGAGGCATACCCGCCGTTCCTGAGCGATTCGTTTCCCGCGACGTCATCATAGATGTAGCCGCCGATCCTCACCGACGCATTTGCGTCCGTGATAGCTGCGTCCTGCCATGCTGATGTCGCCCACCAACCTGCTGCGGAATAATTGCCCGTACGGCCCCAGCTGTTCATTGCCGTATTGGCGCTGTTCCACTGTCCCCAGTTACTGAAACTCCCCGTCTCAAATCCAGCGTTGCTGAGAAGATTAGCGGCATCCGCGTGAACCGGAATTACGAGAGCTGCTGCAAACAGAAGCACTGCAAACAACTTTCCCATAACTTTTCCTCCTTTCTTCAATTCGACACGTGTTGAGTTATTCATTACAATAATCCCTTGCCGGAACTAATAGGGATTTATTTAGAACGATTCGACACGTGTTTAATTGTTAATTTATTATGCATTAAGTAAGTGTTCATGTCAAGATTAATATATTGCTTTTTTTTAGGACTAATTCAGGAGGGCTTGACGGACTCTCTGCGAATGTATTCCGGAGTGAAAATTACCGTATCGTTCTCTATCTTTTTTCCCGATACTATATCCAATAACATCTGCGCGGCGGTCTTGCCAATCTCGACCAGCGGAAGCCTCATGGAACTCAATGTCGGAGATCCCGGCGGAAAAGGGAACATGTCGTTGAAACCTATTACCGAAATATGCTCGGGGACCGAAAGGCCGTCGTCACGTATCCTTCTTATCGCGGCAAGCGCCATGACGTCGTCCGAAGCCACTATGCCGGTGATCCTCGGCTCCTGCTTCAACAGGATACCGGTAGCTTCGTATGCTTTTTCGTAGATAAACAGCCCTTCGGCCACAAGGTTTTCGTCGAATCCCGCGCCCGCTTCGGATAACGCCTTTTTGTATCCCGCAAGCCTGTCCTGGTCGAGCTGGAACCTTAACGCGCCGCTGAGGAACGCTATCCTTTTATGGCCGGTGTCGAGCAATTCCTTCGTCGCCCTGAAAAGGCCTTCCTTGTTATCTATCAGGACCTTGGGTATCTTCGCCTCCTTTATGTACCTGTTCACGAGCACTACCGGGAACTTCTTTTCGAAAAGCGTCATCACATCCTTCTCGAGGGCTTCTTCGACGAGTATGCACATGCCGTCGACCCTTTTTTCTTCGAAGGCCTTCATGTAATACGGGGAAAGCGGTTCTTCTTTCGGCTTTATCGCACGGGTCAACTGGAAATAATAACCGTTCTTCTCCAGCACTCCGGCAATGCCGCTGACTACGTGGCTGAAATACGAATAATATATGTCCTCGAAATCTTTTACCACTACGGCGATGTTGAATGTCTTCCTGCTGACAAGGCTGCGGGCTATCACGTTAGGCGTGAAATCAAGGTCCGCGACCACCTTGCTGACACGCTCCTGCGTCTTCTTGCCCACCTTCTGGAGGTCCTTACCGTTTATGACCCTCGAGACGGTGCTTATGGATACTTTCGCTTTTTTGGCTATGTCTTTATATGTATATGCCATTAATTAAGGTATATCCTGTGCAGGTTGACCGCGGAATTCCCGCTGCAATCTTCCACCCTCACCTCAAACGTGATCTTCCTCACGCCTTCCCTGTCGAATAAGCCGTTCCCGTAATTCTGCAATTCCGGGCTTCGCCTGAACCCGTCCTTCAGGTCCAGGGAAAAATGTTCGAGCTCCCCGCCATAAAGGTATATCGGTATGCTTTCAAAGGGCTCGCCTTCCCTGTCATACGCTTTAACCTTCATGGACATTTTCTGCGCGCTGCTGGAAAGCTCCAGGTTCAATTTACCGTATTTGCCCCAGTCCTGCGGACAGAGAAAAGGACGGCTGACCGTACCCCAACAGGCCTTCGCCGACTCCTCCGGCTCGATGGTTATCTTCATCGTATTTACGAGTTTGCCCGTTGATGACGCCGCAGGCGCCAATTTCCTTGATATCCTGCAGTGCCCCGCCGAGACCATCTCCGACGGATATGCCGTCTCGAACTTTATGCTGCCGTATGTGAAATCGTCTATTACGGGGACGAACTGGAAAGCGGGCTTATAATCGATGCTGTCTACTATCTTATTCGCTCGCTCCTCATCCTGCCCCATCGAAAAGGGGTTGAAGTCCTCCTTCGCGAATATATACCAGCAGGTGCTCGATATGCAGAGCGGCCGGTCCTGCATTACCCAGCTGCCGTAGGCGGTCGTACCCTCATTCGTCGCGTACGGCAATGCCGAAGCGTTCTTATGGACCGAACTGGCCGTAAGCGCTTTGTCCAGCTCCGACAGGAAATGCGCGCTCTCCTCCTTCCTGCCGGCCCTGTCGAATGCGAGGGCCATCTGGGCCGTGCCTTCCAGCCATATGGAATCCTTGTCCGGATAATGTGACTTTTCGTAGGTGGAACCGAAATCGAAACCCTCTATCTCGACCCCGTTGACCTTATACATCTTCTTCGTCAAACTCTTGTCTATCGCGAAATCGAGCGTGGGCCCGTAAGCGCTCCCGAGTGCCAAGACCGCCCAGCTCGACTGGTCGGTCGCGAAATTAGGGTTGTCCCTGCCCATGTTGAACCTGTTCTGCTCTTTGTTCCAGGCGGCGTTCTCCATCCAGAATTTTATCTCTTTCGCGACGCCGAGGCACCGCATATCGCCGGTAAGGACGCCGAGGTCCCTGAACGCGGCATAAGAGTCGAGGTTATGTTCGACCGATATCCATGTCATCGGCTCCCCGTTGCCGTAATACCCGCCGATAACGCCACCCTCTATCGACTGAAGCGACATCAGCCATTCCACGAGCGTCTCCGCGAGATCCGAATACCTCGTATCTTTCGAGACATACGTATAATGGTTGATCGCTATGAGCATCCACGCGTTCGGGCCCGCGGCCCAGGTTTCTCCCCAGCGCCCGTCCTTGCGGTAGGCGTCGCTGAACCCTATGAATTTTCCGTATTTCTTTATCTCCTTGCGGTAAGTGCCGTCAAAGAAATCGAGCACCTGCCTTGCCTTTTTCAGGTCACCGCGGGAAGTAAAGGCGATAACGGCAAGGGCCTGGTCGTAGGTAAAACAATCCGTCCCGCCTTCATAGCTCGGAAGGAGCCCCTCAGTAAAGAAGATCAAGCGACGGTTCGATTCCTGCTGCGCGACAAGCCACCTGTATGCCTTGTCCACGTTATCATCCCGAGCGGGGCCGCCGGGGTCCTGCCCCCATCCTGAGGGCCCGGCGCAGAGCGCGCACAGCAGCACCGACGCCAAAAATGCGCGTATCTTATTCATTAGACAATATGAAATCATCCAGGTATACGGTCGCTCCCGGGCCGTTGCCCACATCCGCTCCGAAGGCTATGCCGATATTGTCGAGCGACTTTACGTCTATGCCTGATTTGCGCAGCTCGGCTACGGATATCGTTATCTTCTTCCATTCCTTCGTGGCCGATTCAACCGATATCTTTGCCTGCGGCATATAGCTCGGCGCATGGCTGTCCCTGAGGACTATTTCCATGTTCTCTCCGCCGTTCTCACCCTTTACCCAGAATTCTATGCTCTTGAAACCGGACACATCCTTGCTCTTGACCTTCTTCGGGACGGGGACAGCATCGGTGACCTGGCCCATGTCTATAGAAAAACTACCCCACGTCTCCGACTTCTTGCTTCCGAGGGCGTTGACGAGGCGGAACGACTGCTTGCCGCTATGGACGTTCTTCATGTCATACCCGGGTACGTTCGGGGAATAGTACCAGCTGAACGGCGTGTTCTTGTCTTCCCAGTTGGGTTCCAGAGACCCGTATACCCCGACCTCGCCCCCGAGATTGTTCGGATGGCCTTCAAAATCCGCTATGACGGTAATGCTTTCTTCGGAAAACGATTGCCCGGGAACAAAAAATAACACGGCGGCTATTGCCGCTATAAGAAATATCTGTCCTTTCATGCCAGCCTCCTTTTGCCAGTATTATAACTCATTGACCGTTGCGTGTAAACAACGGGGGCCCGCAATCATCCGGGCCCCCGCTATGTTAACTATCAGCTCTTCTTCCTTCTCCCAAGACCGATAAGCCCAACCAGCCCTGTGCCGAGCAAGAGCATGCTTGCCGGTTCGGGGACGGGCGCAAACGACATATCATCCACCCACAACGTGCTGTTAGGTGAATACGCACCGCTTGTCGTAAGTGCGACAACGGCGGATACCTTAGCCGTCCCTGCGGGGGCGGCCGCGGCCGCGACAGAAATAGGGTGCCAGGTGTCTGCTGTTGCCGAGTTGTCGAATAAGGCACTCTCATCTACGCGGATAACGTTGCCAAGCGAGTTATACCATTTTACCTGCAGCTTGGCCGAGCTGCCGTCCTTAAGCGCATCAGCGGAATTCCACAGGAAATTACCATTCAGTAAGTAGGGGGCACTGAAATCGATCCCTGTAAAGTCCTCGTTGAAATACGCATAATCGGTGCCGCTTCCGCCCCAGATGACCACCTTCGCCGCCTTGGCGCCGCTCATCGCAACCGAAGAATCATAGAATGAGTCGCCGTTAGCGCCGCCGCTCCATGTCCACGGGCCATCCTTTATAACAATAGCCGATCCGCCGTTCTCGAAACCCGGATCGCTCAGGAGGTTGGCAGATGCCTGGGATGAAAAAACACCGAATACCGCTATCATCAGTATTACCCTGAATATCTTCATTATTTCACCTCCTTTCATTATTAAGTTAAACGTTTTCCTTTCAAACCTTAAAAAAAGGAAAACGATTTCCTTTACTTGGAAAGTCTATCATATCCCAGAATAAAGTCAAGATTATTAAATTGTTATTTTGTAGTAATAATTAGAGGTAATCCGGAAGGACCTTTACCGCTTCGCGTATGAACTTCCTGCATCTTTCGAGCGCGGCTGTCGTGTCGTTATCCGTTATGGCTGTCCATACCCTTATGGCCGACCCGCCGCTCTTGCCGCCCTTGAGCTGGTTGATGACGAAATACAACTGCTGCCTGTAGAAATTCTCCGTCATTACATCTCCGGCGGTGTACCAGTCAAGCATCAGCACCTTGTTCTTCGATATCTGGTAGATCGACTCGTTGGCCGACATTGCCTTCCCCCCTCCAAGGTCGATATCCGCCTTTCCCTGCGTGAGCATCTCGGTGCGGCCGCTCCCGAGATAGCAATATTCCGGAGGATGGAAACTCTGCCTCTTCTGGTCCGAATATACCACCTGCATCGACACCCTTTCGTTACCAGGCCCGAGGTAGGTGCGTATCAACACTTTGTCCGTCCCGAGGACCTCGTATACCTGTTTCAGGTATTCTTTGTCCTTGAACTCGACGTTCGTCCCCTTCCACCCGGAGACGTTCATCGGGAAGGACATCAGCCTTACTTCGCGCGCCGGTGCCCTTTTGATCGACGACATGAAAAATACCGCGGCCGCGCACACGGTGAGCATGGATACGGCAATTATCGTATTTAGGTCTTTTTTGTCCACGACAACACTCTCCCTGCTAATATCAATCCCGCTATCGCGAATACATATACAAGGAAACCGAGAAAATCATGCGCAAAGGTCCCCGGGGACGCCGCCTTTGCGTCATAAGCGAACGCTATGAGCAAAAGGAGCACGATCCGGATTATATTCGCCCCTAGGGCGATGGGTATGGACAGCGCGAATATCACGATCTTCTTGACCGTTGACATCTTGATCAGATAAGCGTAAAGGGCGCCTAAGGCGGTCAGGGCTATCAGCGAACTTAGGCCGCTGCAGGGGCTGCCTATAGTCAGGAACGTATCCGGCCTCAAGTGCACGATGCTGCCGTCCCTGACGGCCGGGACCCCCATAAGGTTGATCATGAACGTCGCCGCCTGCGCGGCCATCATCTTCATCTTGAAACTTACGCTTATTATGAAGACCTGCGGCAGCGGGATCATGAACACAAGGAACAGGATCGCGAACGCTATCTTCCTCGTTATACCCGAGCCGTAAATGTAAAGCGATAGCCCAAACAACGCAAATATAAGCGTGAACCCGGAGATGAAGTTGATCTCGAAAAAATACGCGAACAGGTGCAGCAGGAGCGCCGGCAGGAACAGCGCCAAACCGATACCGAGGGGTTTTATTTCCGTGTTCTTTAGCTCGTTCCTTTTCAGCCAGACCAGGTACGCGAAAACGAAGGGAACGAGGTAACCGTGCGAATAATAGGTGTCGGCTTCTTCAAAGCGCGCCATCATCCAGATGAAAGTCGGCCAGTAGACCGCTATCAAAAGAGCTCCGACTATGAAAGGCCCGAACCTGGATATAGTTCTCATTTATTTGCTTTTGTTTATCGCCTCGAGTTGCTTCTCGGCAAGTTTAGCGAAAGGGGTGTTGGAGTATTTTTCCGTTATGATGCGGTAGTTTTGGGCCGCCTTCTCCGGCTGGCTCGTCTTCTGTTCGTATATCGCGCCAGCGACGAAAAGCGCCTTAGGGGCAAGCAAGGTGTCGGCGTGCGCGGCGACAACCGAATCGAGGTACTCCAGCGCCTCCGCCCATTTTCCCTGGTCGGCATAGCATGTCACAAGTAGGTCTATCGTCACGAGAGCGCCGTACGTCTTGGAATTGCCGGATATATACTTCTTGTACTTGTCTATCGCGGTAACATACGCGGCTGCGGCCTCGTCGTTCTTTCCCTTCAGTTTATAATATTCGGCGATATGCACCGGGACCTGCAGCGCGGTGCCCGTATCGGGGTAATCGGACATTATCCTGTTGAGGGTCTCGATCGCTTTCGGCGTGTCATCGGCCGCCTCATACGTTAGCGCGACCATATACAGGGCCCTCGAGCACAGGTCGGCGTTCTCCGGATGCTCCTTCAAGATCATGAGGAACTCGTCCCGCGCCTTCGCGACGCTTCCCTGCATCGCGTATAACTGGCCGATGCTGAACTGCGCCTGGGCGCTGTTGGGCCACATCGGGTACCTTATAGTTATTTCCCTGAATTTGTCTATTATCTTCTGGTACTCCACGGGCGAGGCCTTGTCCGGGGCCTGCAAGAGCTTGTTCAGGTCCTTCGAGGCGCGCCAAAACCTCTTCTCGGCGGAATATGTCCCCGAATCACATCCGCTGATGGCGGCAGACGCCAGCAGGACCGCGCAGATGACAGATATCTTCTTAAACATAAGTTATTTGCTTTCTTTTTCCGCTTCCTGTTTAAGCATGAACAGGTTCGCGGTGCTCAAGAATACCAGGGAATCGGTAATGAAAGATACGATTATGCCCGCGGCAAGTATATACAACGTTATCTCCGGGAAAGTCAGGTTCATCAGCCCCTGCTGCTTCTGCTTGACCAGCATGAACAACACTTCCAGCAGCCTCGGGAGGAATACGAGCAATACGGTAGTAAAAAAGACGCGCTTTACGACGCCGAAAGACCGCGCGATCGCCCCGAACACTCCCCTGCGCTCTATCATCAACGCCGGATACGCATATATGAAAAGCGCTTCCACGAGGAACGCGACCGCTATGCCCGTGTACGACAATACCTGCAGCAGCATTACCGACGAAGACGTCCGCTGCATCGTGGAGGTTATTACCCAGGTCGGCGCCTTGAGTATGACAAATGACAGGATGTATATGACCGCCCATATGCCGAGCAGCGCGAAGTACCTTCTTGCCGCCCTGTTGAAGCTCCCGAACGCACGCACGCCTTCACCTTCGGAATGCGCCTGCGAGACCATCGTGACCGCCATACCGTACATTATCACGCCGAAGATGACCATGACGACCACCTGCCCGTAATAAAAAAGGGTCGGGAGGATGTTGAAATTATACGGATAGTGCAGGTAGGCCGCGCCGAAGATATTCTTTATGGGCTGGGCAAATATTGCCGTGAACGGAGGACGCGGGGAATAGAACAATACCGTAAGCACAATGCCTTCAAAAACCGCCTTAAGCAGGAACGGCAGCAGGACGGCCGGATATTTCGCGATCATCCTGAAAGTTATCGCCCAAACGGTCCTAATCATTCTCGAACGACTTCTTTATTACCAATATTTTCTTCTTGAGGTCGGCTTCCTGCTTTTCGTCGTCAACGAACGATACGCCGATATCATATTTTTCCGGTTCCTGCTCCGCCGGGGACTTGACCCAGCTGACCTTTACCAGCGTCTTTACCGGCTCTATATCGTTGCCGGGCATTATATCCAGTGTTATATGCATCTCAGGAACCAGGTCCTTATTGAACTCTTCGCCGTTTCCGTTATCTTCCTTAAGCCTGCATTTCGAATTATGGACCCATCCGAGGCAATTCGAGCAGCTGTCGCAATGCCATGAGCGCGGCCACTCAAGCAAGGCACCCCCCTCACTTAAGTTCTTTGCTTTCAATGGGATATCGCCGGAAATATCCGTCTTCTTTTGAGGATCTACAAGCTTCCCTTTAATAGCAACATTTATTTCGACACGTTTAAACTTTCTGCGTTCCAAGTTTTTCTCCTTGTACACCAAATTTAGAAGTTCAGTATAACACAAAAGTAAACCGTGTCAACGGGTTTTGTTGCTTTTATGCCGTAATAATTTGCTTTTCCACCCCCTTTTTTAGTATGCTGCTCCTGTATTCGATCGGAGACGTCTTCATATACCTTTTAAAAACTTTACTGAAATAATTGGGGTCCTGGTACCCGACAGCGTAAGCTATCTGGTTAACGTTAAGGTTCCTGTTCTTGAGCATCTTGGCCGCGGCCTCCATCCTTATCTTCGTCAGGTATTCGATGAAGGTTATCTTCAGCTCGTCCTTGAATATGTGGCTGAAATAATAATGGCTCAGCGCCACCTCAGAGGCGACCTTCTGCAGCGATATGTCCTTATCGTGGTAATTCTTCCTTATGAATGTCACGGCTTTCAGGACAGCTTCCTGGTTGCGCGAGTACTGCTTATCCGATTCCGTTACGACAAGGAAATCGAACTCATGCCTGAATATGTAGTTCACCATTATGGACAGCAGGTCTGCCGCGGCCTTTACCTGTTCTTTCTTGAGGTCCTGGGAGGATCCAGGCGCCTGGGCAGGGCACATCATGACGCCGCCTATGGCCTTGTCTTCTATCATGATCGGGATGAAGGCCATCTGTAATTTATTATATTCGCAAAGGCACGGCTTTTTCGAGCTTCCGGCCGCCGCGCAGGATTTGTTGACGAGTTCGAGGAATGCGGTATCCTTTTTCTTCGAGGAGAGGATGGACTTGCATGAATGCCCTGCAAGCTGGGGTATGATGACAGGCCTGCCCTTAAGGTCGATGAACGAGAACTCCATCCCGGTCAGCTTCAGGAAGGCGTTCTCCACGTCCTGGAGGACTTTTGTGCTTGCGATCCCTTTAATAGCCAGTGAGCATTCCATATCTTCTTAAAATTTACTACTATCGAGCAATTTTGTCAAGCAAATTACCTACTTGAAATCCAGGAATCCCGAGTCCTTCATCCACCTGTATGTGACGACCACAACGATGACAAGAGCCGCGATAGCGTACAATCCTTTTATCCCCCTGAAGCTCAGGGCTATCATCCCGAAACATGTCGAAAGGAAATACAGCGAGAGGACAACCCTCCTCTGCGACTCGTCCCTGAACAGCAGTTTATGGTGTATGTGCTCCTTGTCGGCCTGGAATATATGCTTCTTCTTCGCAAGGCGGCGTACTATCGCGAGCGTCGTGTCTATTATCGGCACCCCGAGCGCGATAACGGGGACAAAAAGTGTTATTATCGTCTTGCTCTTCTGGAAACTTATGACTGATATCGCCGCGAGCGCAAAACCCAGGAACATGCTTCCGGGGTTACCCATGAATATACGGGCCGGGTAGAAATTATACGGCAAGAAACCCGCGCAGGCGCCGACGAGCGCAAAAGCAAGGAACGCGATTACGTATTCATGCTGGTCGATCGCCGACAGGAATATGAAAAACGACGATATTGCCGACACGCCGGCGGCAAGCCCGTCAAGCCCGTCAAGGAGGTTTATCGCGTTAGTTATGCCTATTATCCATATCATCGTGAAGATCACGCCCATGAAACCGAGCGAGACCTTCCCGACGAACGGTATGGTGAACTCCTCGACGACAAATCCGCATGCCACGAGTATCGCCGCGGCTATCACTTGAACAAAGAGTTTCGGCCTGGCCCTCATCGGTTTTATATCGTCGATGACGCCGAGGATGACTATCATCGCGGCGGCGACGCAAAAACCGGCGTACTTCAGGGAGAACCTGTCCATCGCTCCGGGTATCGCGTAAAAAGCCACCAGCGTCCCGGCAAAAAAAGCGACGGCAATAGCAACTCCGCCCATCGTAGGCATGTTGCCCCTGTGGACCTTCCTGCCGCCGGGTTTATCGACTATACCGAGGCCGATAGCGACGGCCCTTACTATGGGCGTCAGGACCAGCGCAACGGCCCCGGAGACGCAGAATGTGGCCAGGTAACCCCTAAGCATTTATTTTATGCCCCCTTCGAATATCTTCTCCAGGTCCCTTATGTTATTTTCCCAGTTGAAATTTTCTTCTGCATATCTTCTCGACATCAACGACAACCTTTCCCTGAGAGACCTGTCTTCCATTATCTTTACGACGTTCCCGGCAAAACCTTCGGGGGAATCCGACGTCAACACCCCGGTATCCCGCCCCGCCTGCATCCATTGGGTAGATATCATCGTAGATACCACCGGCAGTCCCATCGCCATGGCTTCCATAACTTTATTCTGCATGCCGGTAGCCGCCCTTATCGGGCAAACGAGAGCGGCGGCATCGCCCAGATGCGCCCTCGTATCTTCAACGGGTCCGGTAACAAACACATTACTGCCGTCCGCAAGCTTTTTTATCTTCTCCGGCGGATTGGACCCGACTATATAAAAAACGGCGCCGGGCCGCGCCCTTTTTACGGCGGGAAAGATCTTATCGTGGAAATATAATACCGCATCCCTGTTCGGAAAACTATGTAAATTGCCTATAAACGCTATCTTGTTATCGTCGTAGGCCTTCTTAGAAGGGCTGAAATACTTGAGATCTACGCCGTTCGGGATGATGGATATGCTCTTTTCCGAGGCAAGCGCTTTTTCTGACCTTAGGTCCGCATCCGAGATTAGCAGCGCCCTGTCGAAGGAGCGCACGGCTTCCGGTTCGTACCTGCGGACCTTGAGCCACTCGACCAGGTAGAACAGGTAGAAGACGTGCTTCCTGTATTTCAGCGACCTGTATAAGCTCAGGGACAACGAGTCGGTAAGGTCGAGGACCCTTCCCGCATCCTTGCGGCCACTGGCATATTGCGCCATCCTGAGCAGGTGGACGTAAATGCCGTCATATTTTTCGGATGACATCATGCTATCCGCCTTGTCGCGCATCCTGCTTTCCTTGTAATAGGCGACCTGGAAAGGCACGGCCGTCGGTGACAATAGCAGGCATTTGACGTAGGAATCGACGGGCTTCAAAAGCACGGTCTCTATGCGCGCGCAATACTTGCCCAGCTCGCCGAGATATTTTTTTTCTTCTTCGGATTCGATGAAAGATAACAGGTGTATGGTATGCCCGGCGGAAAGGTACTTGATGAAATTGAACACCCTGAGCTTATCCCCGCCGTAAGGCGGATAGGGCAAGCGCGACGTCAGGAATAATATTTTCACCGGTTCACCATATATTAAGGTATCGGCATTCTGCTTGAATCCCGTATTATTTTGACTATCCTTTTGGCGGCACTGCCATCGCCATAGGGATTCGCCGCTTTTGACATTCTATCGTAGGCCTTTTTCGAATCCAACAGCATTTTTACCGATGATACTACCCTGTCCTTCTCCATACCGACAAGCATGGCATTTCCCGCCCTGATGCCTTCGGGCCGCTCCGTCACTTCTCTCATGACCAAGACCGGCTTGCCTAGAGAAGGCGCCTCTTCCTGCACACCTCCCGAGTCTGTCAATACTATATGGCAATGCTTCATGAGATGGACGAAAAGTTCGTACTCGATAGGCTCTATGAGGTGTATATTTTTTATCCCGGTCAATATCCTGTTTACCGGAGCCTGGACGTTAGGGTTCAGGTGGACGGGATATACTATCTCAACATCGTAAAGTCGCGCGATTTCCTTAAGCGCATTACATATCGATTCCAGCGGCCTGCCGAAACTTTCCCTCCTGTGGGCAGTGACAAGGATTATCTTCTTGTTTTCGGAAATTATCCTCCGCAATAGGGGCTCTTTGAATACATATTTTCTTTTCGCGATATCCACAAGCGAATCTATGACGGTATTTCCCGTTATATATATCTTTGAAGGCGGTATGCCTTCCCTTACAAGGTTA
Organism: uncultured Planctomycetia bacterium; assembly: GCA_964650515.1. GTDB lineage: Bacteria > Omnitrophota > Gorgyraeia > Pluralincolimonadales > Pluralincolimonadaceae > UBA6215. The sequence continues at coordinate 26,574 of CAZYUB010000001.1, forward strand.
TTCTTGGCGTTAACGGTGGGTGCAAAATGCAGGTCCGCAATGACGCTTACGATCCTTCTGTTCATCTCCTCCGGGAACGGCCTATATTTATCGTCCGTTCTAAGCCCGGCTTCAATGTGCCCGACCTTAATCTTCAGATAATATGCCGCAAGGCTAGCGGTAAACGCTGTCGTTGTGTCTCCCTGGACAAGCACAAGATCCGGCCTTTCTTTTTTCAATATGTCTTCGAGTTTCTTCAGGCAGCGTCCCGTAACATCGAAAAGCGTCTGGTTCGGCCTCATTATATTAAGATCGAAATCCGCCCTAATATTAAAAAGTTCCAGGAACTGGTCGACCATCTTCCTGTGTTGCGCGCTTATTATTACTTTGGACTCTATCGAGTCCGGATGCCTTCTCAGTTCCTTTACAACCGGCGCCGACTTTATCACCTCGGGGCGCGTCCCAAATACCGAGATGACTTTTAATTTTCTGGGCATGATATTACCTCCGTATAATTATCGCCAAGAAGCTTCGGCGGCATATTTTATGTTATCGAAATTCCCTTCCCAATCATACCAGGTAGTCTCTATGATTCCCAGGCAGTTTTTTCTCCCCCTGGCTATCCCGGCCCAATCGGATATATTCCGCTTGTTTTTCCAGCCGGCCACAAGATACTTGAACTGTTTTGAATCAAAGAAATCCGAGCTCTTTATGCAGAAGCTCCTGTCGGGATCATATGCCGCTGTCATCAGTATTATATCATCGGGTATGTAGTCGATGGCCGCATATGCCTCTCCCGGCATGCCTTCGTATTTCGAATTGAACGCAGGATCTCCCCCGTTATAATAAGGGTTTAACATGTCGTTCCACATCAATACCTGTACTTCTTCGTCTATATTCTTTATTATACCGTATAGCCTGTTTACGTCCTCGGCGAGGATTTGCGCATTGCTCATGTTCCTGTCGCGGCAACGTTTATCCCTGTTCATTCCTCTTATTTCATCATGGCCAATACTTATGTATTTTGGCTTCAGGATGCTCATTACGTTCTGCAGAGTTTTTGACATTATATCGTATGTCCTCTCGGATGAAGGACAATACGTCTGCGAGGAATCCGGTAAATCAAACGAAGGTTTATTCTCTATGTAAGTATACGATACCGATATGCTCTCGCCTTCACCTATCCTGCCGCTTGGAATCCTTGTAATACCGGCTGGTGAAGTACCCGCTTTGAAAGGAAAGCGCGGAATCGCGAGTTTTACTTCGTAATCATAACCCTCAGCATACGTATTCTTACGGTCCTTGCTCTTTACCAATATTTCGTCTGAGCCGTCTCTTATAACATTCGCGAACGGCTGGCCATCAACAGGACGTGCAAAATCTCCCACAAACTGGAATTCCCTATTCTCCACCCTGATGCCTTCGGCGGAATAGGGATCTTGGGAAATAATCCCCTGAGCAGACGCAAAGCTAAGCACCTCCGGAACCGGCTCAAGATAACGTTCCCTCGCGAATCTGAAGATATCCTCCATCATGACCCTGTTTTCCCCTTGCCCTAGGTCAAAATATACTTGAGATTCTATGATCACCATATTGTACTTAAGCCTAGCGACCTTTTCTATCTGCTCCTTAACTTTTTCTGGATTTATCCCGCTAAAATGGACTGCACGAATCCCTATCGCCGGATAATCGGTTATTTTACATAATGGTACATATACCTTGCCTTTATCCTCGCTTACCAACTGGCACAACGTCTGTATACCGTAGAAAGCTCCTCTGGGCGTATTCGAAAGTATTTCTATATTACCCGGCGAAACCTTCAATACATATCCTTCCTTTACCGACGAAGAAAGCTCTTTTACTTCAGGCTTACCGAAACATATGCGGTGCTCTTTCCTTGCACCAGCAGCGCCGTCGAGCTTCAATACCAGGCCGAACTGATCGCTTATCCTGTCTGAAAGGTATGCGGACAATCGACAGTTGTCTTCGTCTTTCATATCCTGTATTATACCCCAATTATCAGAGATGACCGCGCTGCCTTCGCCCGTTTCGACCTTCTGAGGGGCGGGAAACGCCTTTATCGGGTCCGCTGCATAAGAAACCGCTGCGACTCCCAGCAGTAAAAGCGTTGATATGCAGACTATCGTACTAACTTTGCCAAAGGATCTGTTATTTTTCACGATAGATACTTTCGGTTTTCAACGACACCGCTTCCCAGGAGTAGTTATCCTCCGCATATTTCCTCAGTTCTCGGGACCTTCCCGAATAATATTCTTTTTTATCAAGATATTTCAACATGCCTTTGGCCATTTCCCTAACCCCTGTCCCGGTAAAAAGCATGCCATCGTCGATCTTTCCCAGTATTTCCGGGGTTGCGCCTACCGGAGTACCGAGGACCGGTATTCCGCAGGATAGGGCCTCTATGGTAACAAGGCCGAACCATTCATCTTGTTCGCTTGGGACAACAAATATATCGCAAGACTGGTAATAACCAGGCATTTTGGCGGCCTCGACCGCTCCTTTCAGCATTACGTTATCCTTGAGCCCCTCATCTTCTATTATACCGAGAAGCTTATCTCGCAGAAAACCGTCCCCGAGTATCATGAGAAACGCCCCTTTCTCCTTATCGACAACATGCCTGAATGCACGGATAAGGTTCTCCAGCCCCATGCGCGCCACAAGCCTTCTTGCGGTAAGAAATATTACGCCGTCTTCCGGAATAGATAGCTCCGCTCTCTTCGCCCCCTTTTCCGCGTATGGAGAGAACCTGGCCGTGTCGACACCTCCGGGAACCAACTCTATCATTTTTTCATCCTGACCGTATGTCCCCGTCAGGTATCCTTTGCTGAACATGCTCAATACAACAATAACAGAGGCGTGCTTGAGGCACTCTATCTCGATCCAACGGATCAATGATATCGCTATGCCGTCCAGGATCCTCGGGAAATACCTCCTCTTCCTTATCTGGACTTTTACGTCTTCCGACATGGACGAATGAAATGTATAGACCTTGCGCGCATTCCTGCAGGCCGGCGAACGGCTAATTCCGAATGCAGGCAATGGGTGATGAAAATTGACCACATCGAATCCGATCTTTCTCTGGAGCACACGGAACAGCGCCCTTGAATTAAGTATGCTGGCGATCGGTCTTAAAACAAAAAGAAGCGGGCCATGGAGCGCCGTACCATATCTAAAGACCTTTATCCCGTCGATTATCTCGTGCGATAACACGCTCTTGCCCGTCTTTATCGTAAGTACGTATACGTCATGCCCGCGTTCCGCCATATTCTTGGACAAGTTATATACGTACGTATGGGCGCCTCCGAACCCGTCGGGATAAAACCCCTCTGTTACCATAAGCACCTTCAACTTACTGTCCATTAGTTTGATTCGACCCCTTTTTGGCTATTTCGCTGTATAGATTCTCATGCTTGCGGACCATCGCGTTAAGGGAGAATATTTCTTCCACCCTCCTGCGCCCGGACAGGCCCATGCGGCGGGCTTTCTCCCTGTTCCTTATCAGCTCCATTATTGCCTGCGCGAACGATCTGCAGTCCTTCGGCGCGATTAAGAATCCGGTCTCGCCGTTTACGACAAGCTCCGACACCCCTCCGACATCGAACGATATCACCGGCTTCTCCATTGCCATCGCTTCCATGTTCACCACAGCCAACGCCTCCGTCAGCGAAGAAAGCGCCGAGATGTCCAGATCGGCTATTATCGCCGGGACATCGGTCCTGTAACCCGTGAATATAACCTTCGATTCGATCCCGAGGGTTTTTGCTAATTTCTGCTGCTCCTGCAGTAGGGGGCCGTCCCCCACGATCAAAAACCTTGTTTCGGGTTCTTCTTTCAGCACATCTGCAGCGGCCATAAGCAGGTATTGATGGGACTTTTGTGCGTTTATCCTGCCAATCATCCCTACGAGCGGGGCTTCTGCCGGTATGTTGTATTCAGCCCTGATTCTCCCCCTATCCATGCTCCTGTCGTAAAGGCGGAGGTCGAGGCCTGCATATATGACTTCCAGCTTGTTCCCGTCCGCCTTTTCATATAATACAAGATCGTCGGCGATGCTCTTTGAAGCGCATATTATCTTAGCCGCAGTGGCAATGGTTATCTTGTCGAAACGAACAAAAGCGGCTCTTTTGAGCCTGCCGATAGGGGACTCGCTTATGGAAAGATGCCTGGTAAATATCATAGGCATGCCGGCAAGCCGGCATGCTATTGCGCCGAAAAGATCGAGCCTTGGCTGGTGTGAATGCAAGACGTCTATCTTCTTCTCCCGTAAATAGCGCTTTATCTTCAATATTGCAGCGACATCCAGGTGCATGTGCGTGTCCAGCGGCAAAACTTCCGCACCGGCTTCTTCAAAATCTTTCCTCATGACACCTTTAGAAGCATAAGCTATCACGAAACGGAAACTCGACCTGTCTATGCTCTTTAGCATCGCGAGGAGCAGGGTCTCGGCCCCTCCAACTCCCTTGTTCTGTTCCGTAGCCGTAATAAGATGAAGCACGTTTATCATTTCGATCCGCTTTCTTCGGGTTGCATATTCAACGAGATCCCTTTCATCGCAAGTATCATGCCCAATATAATCCAGAAGAACTTCACGTGTATGGCGGCAACGAACATCGTCGAGATCAGGAACCCGAACAGCCCGATTTCCAAAGCCTGGCAGAAAACAGTCAATATGTGCTCATTCATCCTTTCCAGTATCCTTCGTGTCTCCTGCGCGTCCCTGAAGGCCCTTACTATAAGCAGGACAAAGAAAAGCAGTCCGGCGAAACCCGTTTCGGAACCTACCTCAATAAATATATTATGCTGGACAGAGGATGTCTTCGTCCTTACAAGCGGCATTTCAAAAGCTATCGGCCAATATTCCTGCCGCCACCTGCCTGTTCCTATGCCTATTACCGGATTTTTGGCCATCATCTTGGCTCCGACCATGTATCCGTCAAGCCTCGACCATATACTGGGGTCGAGCTCCGCCATGGTAAGGGTCTGCAGCCTTTGCCATATCTTTTGCGGGACAAAAAAGAGCCCCATCGAGAATATGACCGCCAATGCGACAAGAGCCCAGATCCTTTTAGATCTGTCGACGAATTTCCAGGTGCAAAGGACTAAGACGATCGGAAGCCCCAGGAAAATAGCCCGCGAGAAGGTCAGGCCTATGACGAATAGAAATAGGGCAAAAAACAACAGGCAGGCGACCTTCACCGCAATTCTACGGGACCTTATTATTAGCCCCACGGTGAAAGGGATGAGCAGCAAGAGACTTAAGGCAAGGTCGTTAGGGTCATTGGAAAAGCCCGTGACCCTCAGGATGCCCTCAGACATAAGCAGCCCTATCCCGTGCCTGCTCTGGTATATGGCCAGGACGGCAGTCATCGACCCCAAGATAAGCAATATAGTCACGATTATCATTATATCTTTCCTGGTCTTGGTGAGGTTGGCTATCAAGAAATAAAGCATGAATACTTTAAGGAGGTCGAGATAGTAGAATGAGCTTTCATCCCATCTTAGCACCGAGGACAATGTTACGATAAGCGCGAATACGATGAAATACGGTATCTGCCTGCTTTTGATCAGCTTGAAATCCCTGTATATCAATACGTGAAACGCCCAAACAAGGAATATGACAAAGGCGACCGCCGTGGTGATGTTCGAGTATTTGAGTCCGGGCATGAACTGCAACGGATGCAGATAGGCCGCAGCAATGAACAGAACCGCGCCGACGAAAGGGTTGAAGAGTATGCCAATGGATATTACGATTCCGAAAAATGCCGCAAGTACGATATGATAAGGAAAAATCAGAAGGGCCAGCCCCAAACAGAAGAATATAATTACGATAAACGCCTTGACAAGGGCCGGTAGCTCAAGTAACGGCCTTTCTTCGGCCTGCATATCCTGTCTGTGCTTAGCTCCGTCCATTTTTCTTTATCTCTTTTTCATATATCCGCGCAAATCTTGTGGCCGCAGTCTCGTTGGAATGGTTCTTCACGACATAATCGAAAGCTGCCGAAGTCATCCTGTCTGCAAATTCTTTACCATTAAGCAGCTTAACGATATTTTCCGCGATCTCTTCGCTCGAACGCTCCGGGACTAGTATGCCCGTAATGCCGTTATCTATCATCTCCGACAGCCCGCCGATATCCGAAGCTATAACAGGAACTCTTGCCGCCATAGCTTCTATTACTGACAGGGACGTCGCTTCTTTATATCCTTTCACGTTTATCGACGGCACGAGGACGATATCCGATATTTTGTAGAACCCGGGCATCCTGTCGTATTCGGCCCCGTCTATCAGGGTCACCGATTCGATGAGTTCCTTTTCGGAGATACAATCGAGTATATTGCCCCTTTCGGGGCCGACGCCGACTATCAGGAAGACCAAATCCGTTCTTCCGTATTTCGTCCTGAGTATCTCGGCCGCTTTTACCGCATATATTACCCCGCATTTGAGCACGAGCCTTCTCGGCACTAGGATTACTTTCTTTGACGGAATTATGCCAAGTCCTCTCTTTACCGATTCCCTGTCCAGAAGATTGAGCTTTCTCCTGAACGATTCGACATCGATAAAGTTCTGTATGATCTCGATCTTCCCTTTCGAAAGAGGGGCCAAATCCACGACATGGTCCCTAAGCCTGGTATCTACAGACACGACGTAGTCCGCTCCTTCGTAAGACCTCTTTTCGGTATCAAGGAAGAGTTTCTTTTCGGATTCGCGTTTAATATGCCCTGCCGATTCCATCTCCTGTGCAAGTTCGCCGTGTACCGTGATTATAAGCGGAAGCTCTGTTTTTATGCTTTTTGCCGCCGAAAACGCGATTATATCCTCCGTATTTACGATATCAGGTCTATTTTTCCGTAAATACCTCCCAAGCGCACGCCCCAATATGCATCCGATGGCATTCTGCCGGTAATAGACGCCGAGCCCCAGCGGGTCCAGGATCCTGCCTATCCCGCTTATTATCAATGCGTTCAGCGCGGTCCTTTTCGGAAATATAACGTCTACGGAATGGCCAAGACCCTCAAGGCCGCTCTTTAACATCATGATGTGAGTGAACTTGCCCCCAAGCTGGGCATAATAATCTGCAGTAAGTATAAGTATCTTCATGACGTAAACTCCTCTTTCATTCTCCCGAAATTCCCTAAAATAAATCGCGATAAGCCGTCGGAAGAATTACTATTCATCACTACAACGGTACGGTTGGTGCACGTCAATGTATCGAGCGACAGCGAACACTCTCTCGTATCGTTGTAATTGCTCCGGTTAATTAATAATATATATACTTTTGGTTCCACAATCAACTATCCGTTACTGCGTTATTCTTGAATACCTTAATCAGCGACTGCATATCTAGGTTGACTATCTTGATGCCGTTCCGTTTCAGCACGATGAACATTAAGACAGTTATTGCCATATGTGTTATCAACACGGAAAACGCGGCTCCGATCGCTTCGGCCTTAAGAAAATACAACGAGAAGAGCAATAACGCGATATTCAGGATGCCGCCAAAAACATAGATTCTCGCGAAATACCTGCTGAGATTGAACGGCAGCAATGCGAGGTTCGCAAAAATGTATGATACCGGCATGATAAGAATAAGCGGTGAAAGCACGCACAGGATCGTAGAGGACTTGGAATATCCCGGACCGAGTATTACCGATACCACGCTGTTGCTCAATAAGAACACCGCTATGAAAACCGCAAGTGAAAGTATTGCGATCATTGCGAACAGCTTCCTAAGCTTTTGAACGGCTATTTCCCTCGAAACTGAAGCCGTCTTGGAAATATGCGGGTATACCGCCGCCAGTATAGGGTTAAATGCCTTGTTTACGAACGTTATCACTTTTTCGGCCGCGGAGAAGTGTCCTACTACGGTGTTATTTGTGAAAAGGCCCAATATGAAGGTGTTGCTGCTGGTATAAAGGCTTACGGAGACCGTGGAGATAAACACATGCCAGCCGTCCCTGATCACCTTTTTACAATCTTCTGCCGACGGCAATTTGAAGACGATACCGAACATCCTCGCCGCTACTACAAGGCTTATTATGCCGGCCGTGATCGACCCGAATGAGGTTATCAGCGGTACGTAAATGAAGTCCTCTTCCCGTTTTATAAACAGGAATATCGCAATAAGGAATATCGTCCTTGCCGTCAGGTTAAGCGCTGCTATGGTTTTCATTCTTTCCATGCCCTGGAAAAGCCATATCGGGAAAAGCAGGTTCCCGACGACCGCGCCGAAGGAAAATGCGTATATGATCCAGTCTTGCCTGAATTTCGGTATGAAATACACCAGAGAGGACATTATCACGATGCTGGCAACCATCAGAACCAATTTAACAGCCGTTATGGAATTAAACATCAGGGACATTTTATGCCTGTCGTCCCTATTCACGGAGACTTCTTTAGTCGCCGAAAGGTTAAATCCGTAATCTGTAAGGATTACAAAATAGTAGGCAAGCGCCTGAGCAAAGTTCACAAGTCCGTACTTTTCAGGGCCCAGCACCCTCACGAGATAAGGCAAGGTTATGAGCGGGAAAAGATAGTTCGCCGCTTCAACCGACGAAAGGCTGAAGAAATTCGATATTAGCTGTTTCTTTTCGGCACTGAAGCTGTTGCGCATTTATCCTTCTTTTCTTATTAAGAACCTGAAGTGGCCGCAAAACAAAAGCTTCAAAAGGTTTACGTCCTTATCTGATTTGCCTGCGAATTTGCATAAAATTGTCACGGTAAAATTATACGGAGATTCTTTCTCGAAAAAACCGGAGAGGATCCCCGACAACAGCGGGATCTTGTTTGCCATGCGGGCAAAAATAAGGGTGAAGACGTCTATGCCCGGCCTTATCTCCATGATCCTCAAAGGGGTTTTGACCATACGGCTGAATCCATAGGGGGTAAAGTTATGCATGCTGAGGGAGTGGAAGGGTTCAAGGTGAGATGTGGACCCTGCAAGGAAACCGCCGTTCTTCAGCACCCTTGCGGATTCAGAGACCAGCTTCTCCGGCCTCTCGGCGTGTTCGAGGACTTGGTTGCAATAAACAAGATCGAAAGACCCGTCCGCAAATGGGATGCTGCTTCCGTCGTAAGTCATAAACACGGCGTCTTTCCTTTTTCTTGATTCCACTTCCGGGGAGGATTGTATATCAAGACCCGTCCATTCTATGCCGGAATCAATTTTTCTGAAATAGTCTACGGAATCTCCTTTCCCGCAGCCAAGGTCCAGCACTCTCTTTACAGCTCCGTATTTCATCGCTTCGTCCAGGAAATACGTCGAAGATACCTGGCCGGGATTCTTGTTAGGTACAAAATTCGTTATTAGTTCGTCGCCTGAATACATGCCTCTCCTCTAAAAAACAAAAAACCAAAATCCATTAGCGCGGATCTTGGCTGCCTGATTCACCGAATATCCTCCTGGGCCCGGGTTAAAGGTGCCGGTGAATATACTCGGGAATATGGTATTCTATGCCTGTAAGGACATATCCTAGGATATTCGCACCGACACTTTTTAGCACGCTTTCCGCGCGCGCCACGACTTCCCTGCGGGTCCTTCCCGCCCTTATGACCAGCACCGTCCCATCCGCGATATGGCTTAATATACGGGCGTCGGAATACGGTATGACTGCCGGCGTATCCAGAATTATCCTGTCGTACTTGCCTTTGAGCTCGAACAGAACGTCTTTCATCTTCTGAGAGCTGAGCAATTCATTCGGGTTGCCGTGAATATGCCCGGCGGGGATGACAAAAAGATTCTTAGTGTCGCATGCCACTAATACGCCGGAGATGTCCGACGAGCCGGACAATAATTCACCGAGCCCCTTTTCCGAGGATATGCCCATCAGGCCTCCGATAGAAGGCCTCCTGAGGTTGCAATCGATAAGAAGCGTGGGTTTCCCGGAATTTTGCGCCGTGACAACGGCCAGGTTGGCCGCTGCAACACTTTTCCCTTCTCCGGTTGACGCGCTCGTGATGATAACAGACCTAAGTTTGCTTTCCCTTTCGGGGCAGAATATATGCGTATATATCGTATGGAACTGCTCGGCTACGGGACTGCCGGGATTATGGTATGCTACTATCTTCTTGTTTACTCCCGACGACAGAACGGCCTCCGCGCGGACCTGCGACGGCGCATCAACTGCAGGGCGCTGCGCTACAGGCGGGTTGCCAGCGGACGGAGCGGCCTGCGGAGTCGCCGGGCCGGACTGGAAGGCCTTGCCTTTTTCCTCCGCTGCCCTTTTTATGGCTTCGTTTATCTTGTTTATCCCGTTGCCGTTATCTTGCATTCTTCTGCACCCCTGCTGCCTTTTCTTTGTTTGCGACCTCGATCACTTTTCTCCTGACCTCATCCTGGCTTACGTTATAGCTGATGGCGGCTATGGTAAAGAGTGTCACGTACAGGACTATCAAAAATATGGCGAGACCGCGCTGCTTGGCCGCTTTTGCGGCCGCCTCATTCTTGTCTACGATAGCGGAGATCCCGCCGAATATTTCATGTTTAAGGAAGGGCCTTGCGTCCTCCACACCCCTGAAGGAATGGTCCGCGAACTCCGCCAGGAAGACACATCCGAAGCCGGAGATGACGCCGAGTAGGAAAGCGACTATCCCTATTATCAGGACTTCAGGTTTTGAGGGTTTGAGCGGCAGCCTCGGCTCGTCGATTACCGTATATTTAGTGCTCTTCTCCTGCGCTTCGGCGGATGCAAGCCTGTTCTCTTCGATCTTCAGCATAAGCATCTTGTACACGTTCTCGTTGACCTCGGTATCCCTGGTCAAAAGCGCGAGCTCCCTCTCCTGCTCGGGCAATGTCTGTATCTTCGATTCGTATTCCTTGACAAGCTTCAGGAGCTGCTCCCTTCTCTTCTTGAGGTCATTGACCTCCTTCTCAGCGTCTTTTACTTTCTGGCTTAGGCGCTGGAAGAATAACGGGGCCGTCGTCGACGTGTCGCTGTCGACCATCTTCTCCGTCTCCAGCCGAAGATTCTCCCTTACATCCTCCATCTGGACCTGGAGGGAAGCGAGATCCGATGATTCCGGCTTTTCCGCCATCATTTGGTCGTACTGTGATTGCAGGCTCTGCAATTGGGAATTAAGGCGTGAAACCGCGGGATTGAGCTCCATGAGCTCTTCGGATATGATAACCGGGTCCCTTCCCGACATTTGCCTTTTCAGCAGGTCGAGTTTGCGTTCGGATTCCTTGAGGTTCATCTCGACAGCGGTAAGCGACGTCTGGTAGCTTGTCAGCATTGAGACGTTATAGTCGAGTTCTTTGCCGGGCAGCTGCATCGGGTATTGCGCGCGGAAATCGAAAAGTTTCTTTTCGGATTCCTCGAGCTTCTTCTTGTATACTTTCGCCTGCTCTTCCGCGAATTTTATAGCCGTCGCCGCCTGCGTGGTCTTCTTTGTCTTATTCTCGTCGATGAATATCTCGATTATCGTTTTTGTGACGTTCCTTGCCGCGATGGGATCCTTGTCCTCATAGGATACCTGGAAGACCTCGGGGGACCTCATCTTTACCTCGGAGCGTTTCCTTATGCCCATGAGCATCTTTTCGTACATGACCTGGTCGGTCACGCCCTTGTCGAGGCCGAGGGTCCTGACGAGGGTCAGCAGGTGCGGATAACTCAATATTTTTTCTGTCAGTGTCTTCAGCTGTTCGGCAAGCGTCGGGGGCTGGCCGGTAGCGGAGGTATATACGGGCTCTTTCGTGGCTAACGGATTGACCGGCTTCTCTTCCTCCACCAGGATGAGGACCGAGGACCTGTAATACTTGGGCAGGAAGAAGCTTCCAATAGATGCGGTAAAGAATACGATGACAAAGGGCAGCATGAAAAACCATTTGCGGTGGAATATGATCTGGAGATAATCCCTGATAGAACCCTGCCCCTGCCCAGGCGCCGTAGTCATGGATTACTCTTCCTTGATGTCCAGGATTCTCATAAGGTCCTTCTGCATCGCCTTGGACCGCTTCTCTTCTATCGGAGGGGTAAGCTCTACGCCGCCGGACTTCTCTATTTCATGCTCCAGGATCGGGTCGATCTTCTTTGTCCTGTCAATGCTCTCCTGGTATTTCTGCCTTGATATGTTCTGGCGGTTATCGCTTGTAAGTATATGGGGAGTTATAAAAACCAGCACCTCTTTTTTCACGTCCTGGTACGACTTGTTCTGGAACAACAGCCCTATTATAGGGATGTCGCCGATCAGGGGCACTTTGTTTATCGTGCTCTTCTTGTCGTTCTTTATGAGCCCGCCGAGTATTATCGTCTCGCCGTCCTTTACCATCATCGTCGTATCCGCCTGCGTCGTGTCCTTCGCGACAACATTATCGACCTCGGCCACCCTCCTGGCCGTACTTACCTCAGGGTGTATCTTCATCGTAACGAAATTATCTTCCCCGATCTGCGGGGTCACTTCCAGCTTAATGCCTACGTCGACATACTTGATGTCCTGGACCAGCAGTTTCGTGACCGGGTCCGTCGTGGCGACCGCATAGGGCTCGCTGCTTCCTACGAGGATGTTCGCCGCTTCGCCGTCGATGACCACGATACGCGGGCTCGAGAGCACTTCCGTATTCGCGTCGCTCTTCAACGCCTCGAGAGTGACCGTATATTCGTCGGGGGTCAGGCCGCCTATCTTATATATGCCTCCCGTGCCGCCGGTAGCTAGATTGATGCCGAAATCCGTAAGCAGGTCGAGCGCGCCGGGATTGTGGTGCGAGTCTTCCCCTGTCCTGTCATACGCATGCTCCCATTCGATGCCGAATTTCATCGTGTCATCAAGAGTGATCTCGACTATCATCGCCTCTATCATGACCTGCTTATGCTGGGAGTCCCAGCCCTCGATGAAATTATCTATGTTCTTGAGGATGACCGGCGTCGCCCTCACCACTATACTGTTTGTCCGGTCATCTATGTATACGTCGCCTTTTTCCTTCGGTATGAGCTGGGTCAGCTTCTCTTCCATGTCCGCTGCCTTGGAATAAAGCAGCTTGTATTTCTTTATCTCCGTCTGCTGGTCGAGCTGCATCAGCGCCTCCTCGACCTCCTTGACCTTCTCCGGCGTGTCGGTTATTATGACCTGGTTGCTCTTCTCGTTCGTCTCAATCCTTCCGCGCGCGGTCTTCATGGAAAGCAGTATCCGCTTAAGGTCCGCGACATCGGTGTAATTCAGCGTTATGACCTTCGTTTGCAGGTTGACGAACCTCTCCTGCTGCTGGGTATCCTGGTAGGAATAAACCGTTATGATCCCGTCATTCACGGAATAGAGGTAGTTGTTCGCTTTCAGGACCGAATCGAGCGCCTGGACGACCGTGACCTTGTCGAGTTTCACGGTGACGTTGCCTGTGACGTTCGTGCTAAGCACGACGCTCATCCCGCTCTGGTCCGCGATCATTTTTAGCACTTCTTCTATGCTTATGTTCTGGACATCGAGCGTGACTTCACCGTCTTCCGCGAACAGGGCCGCGTTCGAGGACGCCAAGAGGAAAGCCGAGAACAGGAGGCAAAACAACAGTTGCTTACTGGATCTCATTCGTGATCTCCTTTGTGGCGCGGACGGTCTTGTTCTTGCCTTCCGCCTTTGCCCTGTACAGCGCCCTGTCGACGTACTTTATAAGGTCGGTCTTATCAAGAGCGATATCCGGATAGCTCGCGACGCCGAAACTTGCCGTAAGGTTTATGACATTATCCTTGTTGCCGAACGCGTAATTCTTTATTACCATCCTTATCCTGTCCGCCAGGATATAAGCGCCCTCGAGGTCGGTCTCCGGCAGGATGACAGCGAACTCTTCGCCGCCGTACCTCGCCACGACGTCGACTTCCCTGCATATCTTCCTCAGTATCTGGGCGATCTCTTTCAGGACCTCGTCTCCCATCGGATGTCCGTAGCTGTCGTTGACCTTCTTGAACCCGTCAAGGTCCATCATTATTAGGCCGAACGGCTGCCTGTACCTCGCCGAGCGCAGTATCTCCTTATCCATCGCCTCGCTGAAATACCTGTAGACATAAAGCCCCGTGAGCCCGTCGGTAATCGACAGTTCCGTGATCTTTTTATGCAATAGCGTATTATTGATGGCTATGCTGGAATGGCGCGAGATTATCGAGAATATCCTTAGGTCTTCACCGCTGAAAGCATTAGGGAAGGAGTTGGTCACCGCGAGCATGCCGATCGGCCTGTCGCCGGCCGTAAGAAGGTGGGCCTGGAACGAACTGAGTATGTTCCTGTTTTCAGAAAACGAATCGCTCAGGTTGCTGTTATCAGCCTGATCGACCGAAACTTGTTCCGGCAACAGTCTCCCCCCTGTTAACCTATTGAACGTTTCTATGATCTTAAGCTTAAAACCGTCGACCTCCTTCTGCGAAGCGGGGTATTTCACTTCCACTATCACGCCCGTCTTCTTGGCCTCGTCGACAAATAACAAACCGCACAGATGGCAATCCAAAGAGCGTTCTATTATCTCAAGTATCGCATCTATGATCTCTTTATAATCGAGCCTTGCGTATATTATATTACTAACTTCCTGGGATATTGTCAACTCATATAATTCGTCATCGAGCGAACGGGCGATATCGGCGAAAATCTTCTTGCCGGTCTTGAGTTTTTCTATCTGCGTGTTCGCTTCTTCGAGGCGTTTTTGCCAGTGCGACGATTCTATTGCTATCGATATCTCGTTCGTCAGGATCGTAAGCAGCGACAGGTCGTATTCTGTAAACTGTTCCTTCGAAACCTTGTTATTTACGTTAATGACGCCGATGACCTTGTCCTTTACCCGTATCGGCGCGCTCAACAGGGACGAATTATAGTACCTGTTCGAATTCTGCCTCGAGAAACGCTCGTCCGCCTCGACGTCCTTTATAAGCAGCGGGCTGCCCGACTTCGCGACCCATCCGGATATCCCCCTGCCGACCTTGATCCTCGTCTTGTTCGCGAGGTCTTCGCTCAATCCCCTCGATGCCCTTATTACGAGCTCCTGCGAATCGTCTTCCACGAGCATGAGCGACCCGAGTTCCGAGTCGAGCATGTTGGTTATCTTGTCGAGCACTTCGCCGAGGATATCCCTCGCGTGCGCCGAATGAAGGCTCTGGGCGGCCTGGTACGCGTCCACGAGCCTGGCCATGAGCTTCTTGAACTGCTCGCTCTGTGACTGGAACTTATTCGTATCCACGCGGCCTTTTAATTTCTCGATAGCGCCGTCTATGTTAGCTTCAAAATCACTCCTGCCGGTAAACCTTATTATGCTTTGCCCTCGCTGGGGTTTCATGCCGAGGGACCTGTATGCCTCTTTCTCGTTGGTTATGCAGATCAGCAGGGGGATATCGGAGGTACGTGGGTCGTCTTTCAGCAGTTTATATACACAGAAACCGTTTATGTCGGTGACGGCGGGGTTCAGCAGGATAAGGTCCGGCATCTCTTCGCAGATAAGCTCTATCCCGTCGAGGCCGTTCGAGGCACGCAGAACAGTGTAGTCCCTGGCCGAGAGAACAGACGATATCTCCTGCGCTATGCCCTGGCTTTGCTCTATTATTACGGCTTTCTTCCTGTCCAACCCCTGCCTCCACACAGCAAAAAGGAGCCCATGATTTCCGGCTCCGGTTTTGATTGTTATATTAACAATACCATAATAAAATACCCTAATTCGGGGTTTGTGTCAAGGAAATTATATTGTTATTTAGTAGTAATTTGTTGGGGTATGGTGCCGGGAGAGGGGGTCGAACCCTCATAACCTTGCGGTCGCGAGATTTTAAGTCTCGTGCGTCTGCCAGTTCCGCCATCCCGGCGGTCTTCGGAAATTTGGAGGCGACGATCGGAATCGAACCGATGCATCGCGGTTTTGCAGACCGCTCCCTTACCACTTGGGTACGTCGCCTTAAACTAAGGGCGCTTAAGTTTTGGCTTAAGCGCCCCACAACCTGCCGTGAAACACTGCCTGTGCCCTTATCTGATCTTTACGTGCCCGCCCTTGTAAAGGTAGACACCGCCGCTGCCGTGGTTAGGGCATGTGATGATAACCACCGTAGAAGCCGTGCTTCCCGTGGGCTGCGCAGCATACGTATAGGCGGTCGTTCCGCTCGGGCATGTGAACACCGACTGATCGTCTATATACGTAGGAGCGCTCGTCAACCTGGTATTAAGTACGGCTATCGTGGCCGCCGGGTACTGCTCGTTGTTATCGGCGGTATACATCATGATCGCCGTGCCTATCTGCTTCAGGTTGTTGGCGCACGTCGTCTTCCTAGCCTGTTCCCTCGCCCTGCCGAGTGCCGGCATAAGTAAACCTGCTAGTATAATTATGATGGCCATAACGACCAGCAGCTCGATAAGGGTGAAACCTTTTGTTTTACGCATCTTTTTTCACCTCCTTTCCTGTGAAATTTGCCGCCCCAGGCGTACAGCCGGGGGCGGCATTAAAACCTACCTGATCTTTACGTGCCCGCCCTTGTAAAGGTAGACACCGCCGCTGCCGTGGTTAGGGCATGTGATGATAACCACCGTAGAAGCCGTGCTTCCCGTGGGCTGCGCAGCATACGTATAGGCGGTCGTTCCGCTCGGGCATGTGAACACCGACTGATCGTCTATATACGTAGGAGCGCTCGTCAACCTGGTATTAAGTACGGCTATCGTGGCCGCCGGGTACTGCTCGTTGTTATCGGCGGTATACATCATGATCGCCGTGCCTATCTGCTTCAGGTTGTTGGCGCACGTCGTCTTCCTAGCCTGTTCCCTCGCCCTGCCGAGTGCCGGCATAAGTAAACCTGCTAGTATAATTATGATGGCCATAACGACCAGCAGCTCGATAAGGGTGAAACCCCTCTTCCTGTTCATGTCCCCTCCTCTTTTTTAACGTATCCTTACGTTAGTGCCCTTGTACAGATACACGCCGCCCGCCCCGTGGTTAGGGCATGTAACTATGACCCTCGTGGAAGGCCATGTAGGCATCGGCTGCGCGGCATAAAGGTAATTTGCCCCTCCCGAAGGGCAGACAAAGATATCGGTATCGTCGATATAGGTCGGCGCCGAGGTCAAGGCCGTTTGCAACTGGCCCGCGGCCGGATAGCGCCATGAATTGGCCATAGTGTACATCTCGAGCGCCATCCCTATCTGCTTCAGGTTGTTGGCGCACGTCGTCTTCCTGGCCCTTTCTCTCGCGCTGCTTAGAGAAGGCATTATCAGTCCGGCAAGAATGATTATGATTGCCATGACGACCAAAAGCTCTATAAGAGTGAAACCCATCTTACCCCTCATCTCTCATCCCCTCTTAAGTATGTTATGTATTATTCCTAATTAAAGGATACTATCCGTTCTCCGCCTTGTCAAGGACAAATCTGGCTATTTTATCTTTCGTTGAAAACAATCTTTCCGGCTTTCCCGCGTCTTTAAGGCATATTACGCGGATCTTCCTGTCCCCGAACGGGCCGGCGCCGTTACCCATCCCGATAGCGAACAGCAGGTCGGCATTTTTCGCCTTCAGTTTCTTAAGCGCGTTCTTTGCGGTATCCTCCGTTTCGAGCGCGAAACCGATCACCTTTCGCTTGCCTTTGTTCCTTCCCGCCCAGGATAGTATATCCGGATTAAGGCGCATCTTTACGTTCAGCGCCTCCCCGCGTTTCTTGATCTTGGAATTACTAAACCGCACGGGCCTGTAATCGGCGACAGCGGCTGTCATTATAAGGCAGTCGGCTTTGAAAAAATGTTTTTTAACGGCTTTTTCCATCTCAAGCGCGGATACGACAGGTATGAATTTGGCGCCTGCGGGAGGACCTATCGTTACCGGGCCGCTGATCAAAACTACTTCATGCCCGCGGCGGATGGCCTCTTCGGCGATCCTGTATCCGAAATAGCCCGTCGAGGAATTTGATATATAACGGATGGGATCGAGGAATTCTCTGGTTGGGCCTGCGGTTACAAGGATCCGCATCTTAACCCTTAAGGGATCTTTTTACTTCTGATATTATCGCATCATACCCGGCTATATGCCCGATACCTTCGTGCCCGCACGCGAGGGGGCCTTTTACCGGACCTACCATCCTGATCCCGCGCTTTTTAAGCTTGCCGATATTCTCCTGCACCGCGGGGTTTGCGTACATCTTCTCGTTCATCGCCGGCGCGATAAGGACTTTCGCCGACGAGGCCATGACTACGCATGTCAGGAGGTCGTCGCATATGCCGTTCGCAAGCTTTCCTATTATATTGGCGCACGCCGGCGCTATCAGGATTAGGCCGGCTTTGTCGGCAAGCGATGTATGGACGGGATTCCATTCTGAAGGTGTCTCGAACATCTCGGAATATACCCTGTTGCGCGAAAGCGTCTGGAATGTAAGCGGCAGGACGAACTCCTTCGCCTCTTTCGTCATTATGACCGTGACGTTAAATCCCGCTTTCCTGAGGCCGTTCACTATATCGCAGGCCCTGTAGGCGGCTATCGACCCGGTGACCCCGAGTATGATCTCTCTCTTCGGCATTTATTTCTTCTTTTCCTTCATGCTGATCTTGCCTGACTTTATCTCCTCGAGCGCGACCGTCGAGGCCTTCTTGCTCTCGGTCTCGACGAGCTTCGGGCTTCCCTCGTTCAGTTCAAGGGCGCGTTTCGAGGCAAGTATCACAAGCTTGTATATCGAGTTCGTCTTATCGAGGAGCTCTTCTGCGGATACGGGGGTCTTGCCTTTCACTTATTCACCTCACTCTGAGCCTTTCGGCGATTATTATCGATTTTAGTTTTGCGACGGCTTCCGCGAAATCGTCGTTTACAACAGCATAGTCGTATTTCTTCAGGTTCGCAATATCTTTCTTGGCGCAGCTCAACCTTTTCTTTATCTCTGAGGACTTGTCCGTAGACCTTCCTACGAGCCTCTTCCTCAATGCCCCGATCGACGGCGGAAGCAGGTATATAAGCGTGGACGTCCCGAACTTTTTCTTTATGAAGAACGCCCCCCTGACGTCCAGGCTCAATATGACGTCCATGCCCCTGCTGATGCCGGCGAGTATCCCCTTTTTCGAGGTGGCGTAATATTTGCCGTACGGCTTGGACCATTCGAGGAAGTCCCCGCTCTTCTGCCGGCGGGCGAACTCTTTTTCCGAGATGAAATGATAGTCCCTGCCGTCCTTCTCTCCCGCCCTCGGCCTTCTCGTCGTGAAAGAGGCGGGATGCGCAAGGTGCCTGTCTTTCTTCAGCAGCGCCCTCACGAGCGAGGTCTTACCGCACCCGGACGGGGCCGAGACCACGAATATGCGGCCCTTTGATCGCGCCATCTTTACTCCACGTTCTGTATCTGTTCGCGTATCTTTTCGACTTCGCCCTTTATCGATATCGCAAGCTGGGCGATCTTGTAATCGCTTGTCTTCTGCCCCACCGTATTTATCTCCCTGTGCAGTTCCTGGGAGATGAAATCAAGTTTCCTGCCGACCTCATCCTGCCGGGCTATTGTCTCCCCGAAGCTTTTCAGGTGGGCCTTAAGCCTCGTAAGCTCTTCGGAGATATCCGAGCTCTTGGCGAACAGGGCGACTTCGAGCTCTATCCTGCCTTTGTCGAGGTTTATCTTTCCGGAGGAGAGCTCCTTTATCTTCCTTAAAAGGTGGAGGCGGTATTCCTTAAGCGCCAGTTTCGAGCGCCGTTCGATCGCCGTCAGACATTTCAGTATCGTCTTCCTCCTGCCGGCTATATCCGCGATAAGCCTCGCGCCTTCCTTTTCTCTCATTTCTATGAGGCCGTCGATCGCGCGGCCGAGGGCGGACCTTATGTACGGCCACATCTCCGCCTCTTTCCTCGGGCTTTCCTCGGCATAGATCACTCCCGGGAAAGCTATTATCTGCGAGAAATTTATTTCATCCGTAAGGCGGAGCGAGCGCCTGAGGTCTATCAAAAGGCCTTTGTACTTATTCGCGAGGGGCTTGTTTATCGCCAGCTTCGGGTCTGATCTTGCGGGGTTTTCGTAGGTTAGGGAGAGGTTTACTTTACCGCGTTTTACTTTCTTTGCCACCTCCGCCCTTATCTTGTCCTCAAATATGTTGAGGTTTTCGGGCATCCTGCTGGATATCTCAAAAAACCGGTGGTTGACCGTCCTTATCTCCACCTGGATCTTTCCGCGCGCCGTGGTTGCGTCCGCGCGCCCGAATCCCGTCATGCTCCTGACCAATTTAGACTCCGATATTTATCCCCAGACCCGCTTCGTGACGCTGGATAAGGTCGCGAATTTGGTGGGATACAGGTCCACTATGATCTCGTCCGGCTCAAACCAGAGCTTGATCTCCCTCTCGGCCTCTGATTCGTTCGATGAGGCGTGTATTACGTTCTCGTAAAGGCCCTTCGTCGTTATGCGGCCGTATGAACCGCGTATCGTGGTCGGGTCGGCCTCTTCCGGGTTCGTCGACCCGGCAAGTTTCCTCACTTTGTCTATAGCGCCGTCGCCCCAGTATACCATCGCCATCACCTTGCGCCTCTCATGGAGCTCGCCCTGAAGGTACTTTATGAGCTCGTCGAAGAAGGGCTTGTCTTTCATGTGCTTGTAATGTTCCGCGGCAAGCTCCCTGCTTACGCGAACTATCTTCGCGGCCACAATCTCAAGCTTTGACTCGGAAAGGCGGGTCAATATATTGCCAGTGAGGGATTTCTTTAGGCCGTCCGGTTTTATTACGACTAGCGTCTTTTGGTCCATATGGGGTTTCCTTATTTGTTTAAACCTAAATTCTATTATAACCCGGCTACTTTGTCAACAGTTCCTTCGCCCGGTCGGAGAAGTACTTCGCCTGCTCGTGCGCGCCCATCCTCGAACAGACCTCTGAGACGCGCGTATATATCTCAGGGATGTCCGGCGCTATCTGGAGGGCCACCTTATATTCATCAAGCGCAGCAACGAGGTCGCCTTTTCTCGCGTATATGCCTCCGAGGTTCACCCTTGAATCGAGCAGGTACGGGTAGATCGCAATGGCTTTCCTGTAGGCCTCCCCGGCTTCGCGGTCCATCTTGCCGGCGAGGTAGGCGTTGCCGAGGCTGTTCCAGTACGCGGCATTGCCCGGGGCTATCTCAAGGGCTCTTTTGAACATCGATACGGAATCCTTGTATTTGCCTTTCCTGTAATATATGTCGCCGAGGTTTGCGTATGTCACCGGTACGAGCGGATCGGCTGCGATCGCCTTCTTATACGCATTGAACGCCTCGTCCTCCCTGCCCTGCTGGTAATACAGGGCCGCGAGGTTCAGGAGGTGATATACGGTATTCTTCCCGTCCGGCTCAAGCCTCAACGATTCCATGTATTCGTTTTCGGCTTTTTCGAAAAGCCCGCGGTTGAAATACTCTATCCCGAGGTTGGTATGCAGCCTGGTGCTTTCCGGGGAAAAGGCCAGCGTGTATTTGTAGAACGATACGGGATCTCCCCAGATATGGTTCTGTTTTATCGTCAGGGCCGACAGCATAAGGACGAGGACCACGATAAACGCCTTAACGCATAATCTTATCGACCTGAACCGGGTAAGGCGGGCCAATAGAACCGAAACGGCGATGAAAAAACCTATGGACGGGAAATAGAGCCAGTGCTCGGCCACAAATGCGTTTATCGGTATTATATTAAGGAAGGGCAGCAGGCCTATGAAGAACCATGCCGCCCCGAAAAAGAACATCTTCTGCCTGTTGCGCCGGAAGGCGAGTGCCAGGGCCGACGATACGAGCAATACCGCCGGGGCCAGGAACCGCGGGTCCTTAACGGACGTGATGACGTTATTAATGAAATCCATCCTCTCCATGTGCAGGCCCACCGGCACCATTAATATTTTGATATATTCGATGATCACGGCGGGCGCTGTAAGCAGCCTGTAGGACAGCGGAATTGTGCTTATATACGAGCCGTCGTCGCCTATGCCGGCAAGGGCAAGGTGCCTTATATATAGGAAGAGCGCGATCACGGCTAAAAACGGTATATAGGGAACGGCGGAGGAAAGGCGCGGCTTACTCTCTGTGAAACATGACGAATACAGGGCAAAGAAAGCGGGCAGGGCCAGCGCGGATTCCTTCGTGAAAGCCGCCATCGCAAAAAAAACCACGGATACGGCGTAGAAGGCCGCTTTCCTTGCGCCTTCCTGGCCGGTGAACTTGATAAAACACAGCAGAGAGAGCAGGCTAAAGAATGCAGCGAGCGGGTCCCCCCGCCCCGATATATAAGTGACCGCCTCTGTATGCACCGGATGCACCGCGAATAACAACGCCGCGAGGAAAGGGACGGTCTTTTTCTTTGACAGCAGCCACACAAGGCAATAGACAAGCAGCGCGTTGCTCAGGTGCAGGAAAAGGTTGAACAGGTGGTAACCGAACGGCTCAAGGCCCCAATAACGGAAATCCAGCGCGAAAGAGGCCATCAGTAAGGGCCTGTAAAAATTGCCCGTTATATCCTGGTGATAGCTCCCCTCGAGGAAGAGCCTCGGGACATAACCGAGGTCGCCGATATGGAAATTCCTCACGACCAGCGCTATATCGTCCCATATAAAAGGGTTCAGCAGCGAATTGACATATGCCGCGGCGCCTGTTAAGAGGATCACTGCGACCGCGATCAATCCTGAGATGTCACGGGACCTGTCCTGATGGGCCATACCGGGATTATATCAAAACACGGCACCCGTGTATACGGCATACTCGCGGGCATTCTTATTGGGTTGACTTTGTAAAATATCAGCAATATAATTATCCTGCATATGAAAAATTCGGCCTGGGTAATATCCTCGATAGCCCTTTTAGCGGCAGTCCTTTTGTTGGTAATAGTAAACCTCCCGCGGTTCCCTTTATTCCTGGACATATACTACCATCTCAACGTAATGCGCGGGTTCGATACGGCCGGCGGCGTCGTCACTACGGCTTTCTGGGAACTTGCCCCGTCGGGCCAGCCGTTGTTTTACCCCCCGCTGTTCCATATCCTGCTGCTCGGGCTGTATAAGGCAGGGATGGGAATCATGGCCGTAGCGCGTATATCATCGATCCTGCCCGTTATCCTGCTTTTTACAGCGGTCTTTTCAGTGGCCAAAGGCCTGCATTCGCCCAAACGGGCGTTTTTTACCGCCCTCGCCGTCTGCATCCCTTACTCGTTCTTCCTTAAAATGACTATAACGGTGCCCGCAGCCATCTCCCTTATATTCATTATCCTGGCGTTTTACGCGCTGGAAAGGCGAAGGGCCGCGGCCTGCGCCATTTTTTTGGCGCTGGTCTTCTATACGCACCCGGCGCTGCCGTGGATGGCCTGCCTGGCGTTCTTCTTTTACGGGTTTTTCGAGGCAAGGGCGCGCAGGGACGCTTTTATCTGCGTCCTGTCCGCCATTTGCCTTTCGCTGCCGCAAATAATCCACACGGTATCAAATATGGGCCGGCTTGCCGGCCCGCTCGGGATACCGATGCCCGAAGGGAAGATGTTCGAGATATACCCCCTCATATACATCTTTGCCCTGATAGGGCTCATAAGGCGCGAGGATGCGACCGGCAGGAAAATAAAACTGTTCGCCCTCTGCCTGCTGGCGGCCTTCGTCCCTATGGCGGTCAATTACAGGTTCCGGTTCCTGAGCGCGGAAGGCATGCTGCCGGTCCTGCTCCTTGCCGGCGCCGGCATTGAGTCGGTTCACGACCGCATGGCAGGCATGCTTAAACGGAAAAATGCGGGCTTGGCCGTTTACTGGCCTTTTACGGCGGTTTTCGCCGCGGCTTTATTGTTTATCTGCCCGACGTTCTCCATGTACATCCCGCTCGATCCCCCTTACGACAGGCATGAATTTTCTTTCCACCTCATGGATTCCACGGCGGTAAACCTCCTGCCGGATTATAAAACACACAGGAGGCCGTTCGAGATAACATTGGCCGATACCTTTGCGGAAAAATGGGTAAAAATAATAGAAGAGAGGACTTCCGCCGACGACCTGATATGTTCCAATGACGCTTTCATCGGCGGGATGCTTTCCGCCCTGAGCGGCAGGTCCAATTCGGCGCGGCTGTTCCTAGAGATCGAAGAACCCGATATTCCCATATCGGAGTTCGGGTCTGCCAGGCTTGCGCTGTGGATGAGGGAGCCCAACGGGAAGTTCTCGTCCGAGATCAACGAGTGTATAACGAGGTTCGGTTATACGGTGATCCATATGGACGGAAGGGCCGCGGTATTATTAAAACCCGGCGGAGCTAAGGCGCACCCGGTAAAACCTTTATTGAGGGCCCCGTTCGCGTTCCTCGCGTTGGCGGCGGCGCTCTATGCCGCTTTTTCGGGCCTTTCGGCGCGTGAAAAAAATGCAAAATAAGCTTATCTTATATTCCGTATTCGCGGCGGCGGTATTACTGGCGGCGGTGATGGGATATCGCGGGTTCATGCATTCGCATGATACGACATGGGACGAGAATATCTATATGTATTTGGGCGGGAAGCTCGCGGCCGGCCCTTTTTCGTACAATCCGTCGTCGATCGCCGATTCTTTCCGCGAGAATAAAGCGCCCGTCCCTGCGTATCTTAACGAGCCGCTGTTCAAGCACCCCCCGCTCTTCCCGTACCTTATAGCGGCTGTTTCTCATTTAACGGGATCCGCGCTGTTGGCCGCTTTTTACGTCTCGTTGGCATCCGGGATCTGCATTGTCATAGCCGTATTCTTTATAGGCAAGGAGGTCTTCGACTCCCGGGCCGGCGCGCTTGCGGCGCTGCTGGCGGCCGTCGATCCGATACGCCTCACGTGTTCGGTCAAGATGTGGCCGGATTCAACTCTTGCCGCCCTTATGCTTGCGTCCCTATTGTATATAATAAAGGCCGTCAAGCGTGACAGCGCGCGCTTATACGTTATCGCCGGGATCTTTGCCGGGCTCGCGATGCTTTCCAAATATACGGCCCTGCTGCTTTTCCCTTCGGGCATCCTGATGCTGCTCGTCTTCAACCCCCCGTCGATACGCGGAGGGAGGTTCCTGCTGTGGCCGGCGGCGGCTTTCGCCGTCTTCCTGCCGTGGCTTATACTTAATCTTCAGGTATACGGCGCCGGTTTCGTCCCTAATATGGCGCGCCTGCACGGTATCAGGCCGTTCTTCATATACAATTTCACGGCCGCGGCAGCCGTGGTCGCGGCGGCTTGTTTCGCTGCGTCCAGGCTGCCTGAAAAGATCCGTTATCTGCTGGTTGCGGCCGCCCTTATCTGGGTCTTCCGCCTGCCGTACGTCTCCAAGTCGCTCGCGGGAATGTTCAACGTCTCTTTTATCCCGTCGCACGGGTGGATCTCCGGCATGTTCTCTTACGAGCCGCGCCTCTTCTATGCGAGAAGGCTTATAGAGCTGTCGCCTTTTTTCTTCGTCTCGTTCCTCGGGATCCTGTTCATCGCAAAACCGAAACACCGCTCACTTTTCATCCTGATACCCGCGCTTCTGACACTCGTCTTCTATATATTCTGGGGCAGTTACCAGTCCAGGTACCTTCTCTTTGCGTCCCCGCTGTTGATGATAATGGCTTCTTACGTTATAATCTCATTGCGGGACGGGATAGCCGGGGCGGTTATCCCGCATTACGCGAGGACAGCCCTTTATGCTGCCTTGGCGGCGGCGGCAATCTTCTTCTTCGTCAAAACGATATACGTGGATATCGGCATGGCGCTTGTGAACGACCTGGCATACTTTTAGGGATACCCCTGGCATGAAAGTCATAATACAGATACCTTGCCTTAACGAGAGCGGGACGCTTCCGGCGGTCATCAGGGGCATACCGCGGAAGATCGACAGGGTCGATACGGTAGAGGTCCTTGTAATCGACGACGGAAGCTCCGACGGAACGTCCGATGTCGCGAGGGCAGGCGGCGCGGACCATATCATAAGGTTCAACAGGACCGTTGGGCTTGCGCGGGCGTTCAAGGCAGGGATAGAAAAGTCCGCGGAACTCGGCGCCGACATAACGGTGAACACCGACGGGGATAACCAGTACGATTCTTCCTGTATCCCCGATATCATCAGGCCGATCCTCGACGGAAGAGCCGATATAGCAATAGGCGCCAGGCGCGTATCCGAACAGGGGCCGGTAAAGGCATTCCTGCAGTGGCTGGGAAGCGCCCTCGTCTCGAAACTCTCCGGCATGAGGATAACCGACGCGACAAGCGGGTTCAGGGCTTTCTCTCGCAATGCGGTAGCGCAGCTGAACATCATGAGCGACTTCTCCTATACCCTCGAAAGCATAATACAGGCCGGCGCAAAAGGCCTCGTGGTCATGAACGTCCCGGTAAAGACGAACCGGCCGTCAAGGGAATCGCGGCTTTACAGGAACAACCTGCATTACATAAAAAGGTCCCTCGGGACCATTGTAAAAGTATACGTCTCCTATGAGGGGTTCAGGGTCTTCTTTGCGTCGGGGGCCTTCTTTGTGCTCGCCGGGATAGCGTTGATCTGCAGGTACCTGTATTTCTATATCCTCGGGGTAAATCCTTCGGGCCACATCCAGTCGCTCATAGCCGCCGCGATACTGGTCATCACCGGATTCCTCGCCGTAGCGCTCGGCATCATCACGGAACTCGCCTGCGGCACGCGCAGGATCGCGGAAGAGACACTCGCGCGCATGAAGAAACTTGAGAGTGAAAAAAATAGCGGAAATAAATAATCCGGGTAAGGTGCTTGTGCTGGCGGTATCCGGCATCGGCGAGAATATCATGCTGCTTCCTTTCCTTCTCCGCCTGAGGAAAGGGCTTCCCGGATCATACATCGCGGTCGCCGTCAGGTCGGAAGCGGCGGCGCGGCTCATGAAAAAGGCCTCTCCCGCCGACGAGATCATAACCTGCGATTACGGCATCCAGAATACTTTCATGAAAAAATTATCCTTTATCCGTGAATTGCGCGGGCGGAAATTCGACGTTGCAATAAATACGTTCCCTTCCTCCAGGCCCGACAAAGCCGCTCTCTGCCTGCTTTCCGGGGCCGGTATGATTATATCGCATGGCGGCGGCCCTGCCCTTACGCGGATACTGTCCGCGCCCTTTGGCCGCAGGATCCCCGTCGACAAAGGGTTGCATGATATTGAGCAGAACATGCGCCTCCTTTCGCCTCTCGGGATAATACCGGACGAAACGGACGGCCGCGACATACCCGATATACCGGTAAGCGGCCGCCGGGATGTTTCCGGGAAATTAACGGCCGGCATACACCCCGGGTCGAGCAGGCAATTCGGGATGCTGCGCAAAAGATGGCCTCGTGATAAATTCGCCGCTCTCGCGGTGAAATTAGCGGACGATAAGGGCGCGAAGGTCCTCGTTTTTATAGGGCCGGATGATGAGGATGCCGTTTTTCCGGTCGAAGATAAATACGCCGGCAGCATAGTATTCGTGAGGAAACCTGTCGAGGAGATCCCCGCAGAGATAAATAATTGCGGTTTATTCGTCGGCAACGATTCCGCCCTGGTCCATATATCAGCGGCTTTGGGAGTGCCGACCGTCGCGATATTCGGGCCGTCGGACCCTTCCAGGACGAGGCCAAGGGGCAGGAACGTATCGGTGGTAAGGAGCGCGGACTTAAATTCTCTCAGCGTCTCCGAAATATTTGAAGCAGCCTGTCGAGGTCTTCGTTAGAATAATACTCTATGAGAATCTTGCCGCGTTTCGCCTGGTGCAATAACGTGACTTTCGTCCCGAGTATCCTCTGCAATTCCTCTTCGACGGCCCTTATCTCTGTCGCGTGTTTGCGCGGCCTTGCCGGACGGGCCTTCCCGGTGATCTTGCGCCTTACATAATATTCCGCTTCACGGACCGAGAGCCCGCGCCTTATTATCTTAAGGCAAAGGTCGAGCTGCGATTGTTGCGAGTCGAGCATAAGTATGGCCTTCGCGTGGCCGGCTGATATCCTGCCGAGGTATATCTCTTCTTTTATCTTATCGGGAAGCCTCAGCAACCTGACCGCGTTCGAGACAGAAGCGCGGTCCCTTCCCACTTTTTCAGATATCTGTTCCTGCGTAAGCGAGAATTCGTCCGACAGCCTCTGGTACGCCTTCGCTTCCTCGAGCGGGTTGAGGTCGTCCCTTTGTATATTCTCTATTAGCGCTATCTCGAGCGCCTCATCGTCCTTCACGTCCTTTATTATTGCCGGGACCTGCGTTATCCCGAGCTCCTTCGCGGCCCTGAACCTTCTCTCTCCGGCTATCAGCTCGTACCCGTCGCCTCTCGGCCGGACGATCACGGGCTGTATGAGACCTTTTTCTTTTATCGATTGGACGAGTTCCCTCAGTTTATCGGGATCGAATACTTCCCTCGGCTGGAACCTGCCGGGCGTTATGTCCGTGATATTTATCTGGACCGTCCCCCTGCTCTCCGAGCTTTGCGGGACATCGTCGGGGATAAGCGCCTTAAGCCCCTTGCCTAATACTCTCTTCTCCATCGGGGATCTCCTTTTCTTGCTTCGCGTTCAGCTCCAGCGGAAAATCTGTCTTAAGGAATTCCTTTGCGAACTCATAATAACTGCGCGCGCCCTGCGAGTGCTTATCATACATGACGACCGGCATCCCGAACCCCGGGGCTTCGCCGAGCTTAACGGAACGGGGTATCACGGTATTATATACTTTTTCCCCGAAATAACTCCTCGCTTCCTTTATTACCTCGTCCGTAAGCTTAGTCCTGAAATCGGCCATCGTCAATAATATGCCTTCTATCTCCAGCGCCGGATTCAGGTTCTGCCTTACGAGGTTTATCGTGCTGAGCAATTGCGACAATCCCTCAAGCGCGTAGTATTCGCATTGCAGTGGTATGAGCGCGGACTTCGAGGCGGTCAACGCATTAATCGTCAACAGGCCTAAGCTGGGGGGAGCATCCAATATTATATAGTCGAACGAAGGGCGTATGTGCTCAAGGGCCTGCTTCATGTGGTATTCGCGGCTCTGGGCGTTGACAAGCTCAACTTCCATTCCGGTAAGGTGGACGTTCGAAGGGATTATATATAAGTTTGTAAGATTTGTGCTAACAATTACTTGTGATATTTCTTTTCCATTGATTAAGACATCATAGATCGACTC
Source organism: uncultured Planctomycetia bacterium (assembly GCA_964650515.1). Classification (GTDB taxonomy): domain Bacteria; phylum Omnitrophota; class Gorgyraeia; order Pluralincolimonadales; family Pluralincolimonadaceae; genus UBA6215. Next base: position 55,515 of record CAZYUB010000001.1, read on the forward strand.
TTTTACCTGTTTCTTATCTATTCCGAGACCTGAGGTCGCGTTGGCCTGCGGGTCGCAATCTACGACCAATACATTGCGCCCTGCCAGCGCGATATATGAAGCGAGGTTTATCGCTGTGGTAGTCTTGCCTACTCCGCCCTTCTGGTTACATACAGAAATTATCTTAGCCATTGTTCCACGTGGAACATTCTAAACGCAGTCCCTTTTTTTGTCAAGATTTTCTTTCCCGGAGTGATTCAACATAAAGATAAAGCAGGGAGGCGTCGCAGGGGGATATGCCTGATATCCTCGATGCCTGGCCTATCGATAGCGGCCTTATCTTGTCGAGCTTCTCTTGGGCTTCTTTGCGCAACCCACGGACAGATCTGAAATCAAGGCCGTCTGGTATCTTCACGGCCTCCAGTTTCTTCATACGCCCGGCTTCTTTAACCTGCCGACGTATATATCCTTCATATTTCGCTTCTATCATTATGCGGCGTTTGATCTCCTCGGGATAATCTGATATCCCTTCCGGGCGTTTACGTTTTAATGACTCGACGCCTTTATCGATCGATCCTTTCCTTGCGAGCATGCCATCATATTCTTCCTTGGAAATGAGCCCCAACTCATAACCGTATCCCATAAGCCTTATATCCGCGTTGTCGTGGCGCAGCAGTAACCTGTATTCCGCCCTCGACGTAAACATGCGGTATGGTTCGTTCGTTCCTTTTGTTACAAGGTCATCAATAAGGACCCCTATATATGCTTCATCGCGGCCGAGAATGATCGGCGCTTTGCCTTTTATCTCCAGTGACGCGTTTACTCCTGCGATGAGCCCTTGCGCGGCCGCTTCTTCATAACCGGATGTCCCGTTTATCTGGCCGGCGAAGTAAAGCCCACGGATAAGTTTTGTCTCGAGGGTCGGCTTTAATTGTGTAGGCGGACAAAAATCATATTCTATGGCATAGCCATAACGCGTAACCTCACAGCATTCTAACCCTTTGATAGACCTTAGTATACACAACTGTATATCCTCGGGTAAACTTGTTGATATCCCGTTAGGATATATCTCATCAGAGTCGAGGCCTTCGGGTTCCAGGAATATTTGGTGTCGCTCCCGGTCCTTAAACCTGACTACCTTGTCTTCTATAGATGGGCAATACCGCGGGCCTACGCCCTTTATCTTTCCGCTGTAGAGAGGCGAGCGGTCGAGGTTATCAAGGATTATCCTATGAGTATCTTTATTTGTGTATGTTATATGGCAAGGCACCTGCGGGCGATCGATCCGTACGGTAGAAAATGAGAACGCCGTAGGCACGGGATCGCCGGGCTGGATCTCTGTCTTTGAAAAATCGACGGACTTCTTAAGTATTCTCGCCGGCGTTCCCGTTTTAAGGCGTTTTACTTCGAATCCAAGCGATATTAATGAGTTAGATAGGTTTGTGCTTGGGGGTTCACCGAATCTTCCGGCTGGACAGGTATTGAATCCTATATGAGTCAGCCCATTCAAGAATGTACCTGTAGCAACGACTACTGCCGAGGCATTATAACCGGCGCCGCTTTCGCACAGGACGCCGCATATCCTGCCCGATGACACAAGCAACTCCGATGCGGCTTCCCGGATAATATCGAGCCCTTCCTGGTTATCGAGCGACTTCCTCATTTCCCGGCAGTAAAGCTTCTTGTCGGATTGGGCGCGAGGCGCCTGGACGGCGGGGCCTTTCTTTGTGTTGAGAAGTCGGAATTGGATGCCTGTCCTGTCTGCGATCTTCGCCATCTCGCCGCCAAGCGCGTCTACCTCGCGGACTATGTGGCCTTTCGCCAACCCGCCAATGGCAGGGTTACACGACATCTGTGCAATATTGTCCGGGCTCATGGTCAAAAGAAGGCATTTTAGGCCCATCCTGGCCGCGCAGAGGGCAGCTTCGCATCCGGCATGACCTCCGCCTATGACTATCAGGTCATAGGTCTTAAAATCAGGATTTGTGGTGTTGATGGTGGGAGTCTTCTTTGAGGATCACTTTTACTTTTGCCAGCTTCAGGCCGGTCATCCCAAATAATCCGTGATGGCCTTCCGAGAGCACTTTTACGTGGACCTTGTCCCTGGTAACGCCCAGCTTTGACAGGGCTGTATGGATAGCTTCTTTTGTCGTCTTGCCTTCAGCTTCTATGGATTTCATCCTAATGCCTTCGCCTGTTACTCCGAATGTTCCACGTGGAACATTTCCTTCTTGAGGAACAACTCCTGCTCGACAACGGTCAATATGGTGTTCGTCAACCAGTACATTACCAGGCCCGAGGGGAGATTATAGAACAGGAACCCGAACAGGACCGGCATCATTACGCCCATCATCTTTTGCTGTTGGGCCATCTGGTCGTTTTGCGATGATGCAGGCGGAGCAGATAGCTTCTGTTGGAAGAACATTGCTACCGCCATTAACAATGGTAATATATTCAAATCATTGCCTACGAATGGGATAGATGCTTTAAATGTTATGAGCCTATCGGGCTGGGAGAGGTCTTTCATCCACAGGAAAGGCGCTCCCCTGAGCTCCGGAGATCTCATGAGCACCTGGTATAGCGCGAAGAAGACGGGCATCTGCAGCAGCATCGGAAGGCACCCGCCCATGGGATTTATCTTATATTTCTTGTACATCTCCATGATCTCTTTGTTCATCTTCTGGGGATTATCTTTATTCGCCTTACGCAGTGCTTCTATCCTTGGCTGGAGGGCCTGCATCTGCTTCATGGCTTTTATCCCTTTAAAGGTAAGGGGGAAGAGCAGGATGTTTATGAAGACCGTCAGCGCTATTATCGCGAGGCCCCAGTTGTTCACGACTCCGTTAAAGAACTTCAGGACAACAAACAGGAGCTTTCCGATGCTTCCGGTAAATCCGAGATAGAGCGAGTTTTCCATGCCCATCTTGAGCGAGGCAACTGCGTCATAATCGTTGGGCCCCGCATAAAGGATAAAATTATTCGTCGCCGAGGCATTCGGACCTACGGTGAACTCGGCTGATCCTATCTTTGTTTGTATGTTATTGTCCTGCAACTTGTTAGAAACTATTTTGACAAAAGCCGCGGGCGGCTTTGTGATGACGGAGAAGTAGCGGTTCTTTAGCGAAACCCAGTTTACCTGCCTGCCTTCCCAGACCGTCTCGGAGTTCGCTTTTATACCCTTTTTATTGGTATTGGCGACCTTTCCGTCTATGTCCCGGACGACCTCGACATACATCTCATCCTGTTTTGAGAGAGGGTCGATGCCGCTGCTGGTTATAATGGAATATTTGAATGGGTGCGAGCGGTTTGAGCCGTTTGTTATCGTCTGTTTCAGTTCGATAGTATACTTGCCAGGACGGAATATATACTCTTTCTCAAGCAGCATGCCGTCGGGTGACTTTGCGGTAAAAACAGCCCTGTCCTTGCCGGCGGAATAGGCGAACTTCGCTCTGTCCAGCTCTCCGGAGAGGCCTGAGGTATAAAAGATAGAGTCCGACGCGCCGGGAGTGTCGGCCAGAATTATCGGGGAACCCTTTGAATCATGGAATTTTTTAAGCGTTATCCTCTTTATGGCGCCGAACGCTTCCGCGAATGCGATCTTATATTCGTCCGTCTCAAAAATAACGGTCTTCTCGTCGACAAATTGGGCTGCGACATCAGCGACAACGGTCTTCTCTGCCGTTGTGGCCTCCTCTTTTACGGCCCCTTTTGGCGCCGGCGCGACGGCCGCAGGCGCGACAACGGGCTGCTGTTTCGGTTGTGGTTTCAGCCCCGGAAAAAATTTGCCCAGGATCATAGGAGTGAAGATGACAATGAACATCGATATTACTATTGCGAACAGGGCTCTCTTTTCAGTATTCATATTTTATTTTACCGGATCATATCCGCCTTTTGAAAATGGGTTACACCTGATTATCCTGAAGAGCGAGAGGAGCAGGCCTTTTGCCGCGCCTTTCTTCCCGATAGCTTCCACAGCATATTCCGAACAGGATGGATAGAACCTGCAACAACGTAACTTATATCCTGACAAATAGTTACGATATATATTTATTATAAAGATGATGGTTTTTCTGGCCATTATCAACCTGAAAGTATGCCGGCCTTGCCTGCCGCGCAAATAAAATCCTCGCAGAACCTCTTATAGTCAAGGCCGGCTGCCTGGGCTCGCGGCATTACTATTATGTCGTAACCCCCGGAGATTCTCTCTTTGTTCAACCTGAAGGACTCCTTTACATAGCGGCGCAGCTTGTTTCTTGTAACGGCGAGCTTGAAATTCTCACGCCTCATCGAGACCCCGATCCTGGATATGCCGAGGTTGTTCCTGGATACGCCTATTTTTATCGATTTTCCGACGTAAAATGCGCTTTTACCAAGCGATAACCTGAATTCCTGCGTGCTGGTTATCCGTTCGCGCCTTGAGAGGGAGAACCTCTTCATAATGCGGGATTCTAGACGGAAAGGCGTTTTCTTCCTTTTTGACGCCTTCTTTTTAGGACCGCCCGGCCTTCCTGGGTCTTCATCCTTTTCCTGAAACCGTGGACGCGTTTCCTCTTTAAGTTCGATTTTAATGTAATATTTTTCTTCATCTTTTCTCCTTTTAAGTTAAAGCAGGATTATACCACGATTGGCGGCTTAGTCAAGGCAAAAAGTTCTTGCAAACTACCCCTGCCTTTGATATAATCTATGCAGGTAAGTAGCCTTTCGGCGTAATCGGGCCCTGTGAATAAATTGTGAATAACTTTTCAGTGGTTTTTCATGGAAAATCTTAAGAACGCGACAGAGGTCTGGGACAAGACCAAGGACCTGATCAGGGAAAAAGTAAATCCCCAGACCTTCGAGACGTGGTTCAGGCCTACCAAAGGGATAAGCATAACGGACAACGCGCTTATACTGGAGGTGCCGAACAGCTTTTTCAAGGACTGGCTACTCGAACACCACCTGGATTTGATAAGGGCCACTCTCAAGGACATATCCGGGCAGGGCCTTGCCCTCGATTTTTCCTATTCCGCGAATGAGCCCGAGAAACGCGCCTCCGGCGCGGCCGCGCAACGCCAGCCGGTCAAGCCCTCCGACAGAAAACAGGACGCGAACAACAACCTCGGCCTGAACCCCGCGTATACCTTCGACGATTTCGTCATAGGCCCGAGCAACAAGATGGCCCATGCCGCCGCCATGGCCGTTGCCGAGTCCCCGGCAAAAGCGTACAACCCCCTTTTTATTTACGGCAAGGCCGGTATGGGCAAGACGCATCTCATGAACGCCATCGGACATTGCGTGGCGGCAAAGAACCCGAACATGAGGGTTGTCTACATAACGAGTGAGCAGTTCACGAACCAGCTTATCCAGGCGATACAGAACCGTTCGACGGAAAAGTTCAGGGCGAAATACAGAAGCGTCGACGTGCTGCTTATCGACGACGTGCATTTCATCGCCGGGAAGGAATCGACACAGGAGGAGTTTTTCCACACCTTCAATACACTGCACGACGCGCATAAACAGATCGTCCTTTCAAGCGACAAACCGCCTAAAGATATAGACGGCCTCGAAGAGAGGCTTGTATCCAGGTTCGAGTGGGGTCTCATCGTGTCGATATCCCAGCCCGATTTCGAGACGAGGGTCGCTATCCTCCGGCAGAAACTTAAAAGGGAGAATATCGAGGTCCCGGATGACGTGATCTTCTATATAGGCGAAAAGATAAAATCGAACATACGGGAGCTTGAGGGCGCGCTGAAGAGGGTCGTAGCGAACGCCGTCCTGCTGAAACAAAGCGTCAATATAGAACTCGCGCGCTCTGTGCTTAAGGACATGGTGAAAGAAAAGGAGTCGCGGATAACCGCGGAATCTATATTTGAAGAGGTCGCCGCTTATTTCAATGTCCGGGTCTCCGACATAAAAGGCAGGCGAAGGACAAAGCAGATGGTCGTGCCGCGTCAGCTTTCGATGTACCTTATCAGGAAATTGACGGACCACTCGCTTCCCGAGATAGGGGAATTGTGCGGCGGGCGCGACCATACGACTGTCATGCACGCGTGCGAGAGCATAGAAAGCGATATGAAAAAGGACCAGAAGGTCAGGGATATGGCCGTGAAACTTACGGCCATGATAAGCGGTGAATAGGCTGTTATTTTCTTATGGTTTTATTGTGCATAACCTGTTGAGGATTGTGGGTAATCCGGCCCGGATCTGGTTTTGACGCGCGTATAAAAAGATAATGGTATCAACCTGTGTATAATTTACCGGCAGGTTTTTGGCGTAACAATAATAATTTAAAAGGTTTTTAGATATATACACAAATCAACACCCGTTACTACTACTGCTATTAATTAAATTAATAAAGAAGGAGAAGAGATGGAGGCCAAATTAATGCGCGACTTGCTCCAAAAAGGGATACAAACGGTCCAGAACGCCGTATCCCAAAAAAGCGGGCTACCCATACTATCTAATATATTGTTCGAGGCCTCCAAAGATAAGATAAAACTAGTAGCAACAGACCTTGAAATAGGGGTTATCTGCAAGATCGGCGGGATAGACATACAGGAAGATGGGAGCATATCCGTCCCGGCCAAGAAAATGAGCGATATAGTAAAGGAATTACCGAACAGCGAGATCCACCTGTCAGCAAAAAAGAACAACCAGGTGGTAATAAAGTGCGAAAAATCCACATTCAAGATAATGGGGCTTCCTAAGGACGAATTTCCTAAGGTTCCGGAACTTTCGGATAAGGACTCTATAACCATACCGCAAAAACAACTTAAAGCGATCCTGAATTCCACCGCGTTCGCGATATCAAAGGACGAGACGAGGTATGTCCTGAACGGCGTGCTGTTCGCCGTCGGCGACAAGAGATTAAAGGTCGTGGCTACCGACGGCCGGAGGCTGGCTATGGTCGAGAAAGACCTGCCGAAGCAGGCCGGGTTCTCGAGGAAAGCCATTGTGCCGGCGAAAGCCGTCGCGGAGATAATGAGGATATTGAAAGAAGACGGCGACGTGAAGATATCGTTCAGTGAGAACCAGGCGGCTTTCGAGCTGGACGATTCCACCCTCATAACAAGGCTCATTGAAGGCGAGTACCCGAATTATGAACAGGTGATCCCGAAGCAGGGGCAGGACAAGATGAAGCTCAGGAAAGACGGTTTTTACGCCGCGGTGAAGAGGGCGAGCCTGCTCACGACACCGGACTCGCAATCCATAAAGCTGGACATAAGCAGGAATAAGGTTGTGATATCCAAGGCCTCCCAGGATGGCAGCGAATCGCGCGAAGATGTCGATTGTGAATACGCTGGCGAGGAGTTGACGATAGGGTTCAACCCCGGGTACCTTATGGACCCGCTTAAGAATGTTAATGAAGAGGAGATAGTATTTGAATTTGCCGGACAGGACAAGAGGGGCGTCCTGAGGGCGGAAGGCGGCGACTATATCTATATAGTCCTGCCGGTCAGGATGGACTAAGCGATGAAGGCCAAGCCCATCGCGATATCTGAAGCGATGGAGGCGGTCCTGAGGGGGCTCGGCGGAGGCCGGGGCCCGCAGGCCTGCAGTGTAAGCGCGGTATGGGCTAAAGCCGCCGGAGAAGACGGACTTAAACATGCAAAGCCCGTGGACATAAAGGACGGCGTGCTTATCGTCCATGTCGATTCGTCCGGGTGGCTGCACAAACTTACAATGGAAAAGATACAGTTATTGTCTAAGATAAAAGAAGGGCTTGGAGACGATATCGTGAAGGACTTGAAGTTAAGAATAGGGCCCGTGGGGCCCGTACTTTAGTACAGGGGAGATACAGGCATATGCCAAAGAACGAAAGGTATGACGCAGGTACGATACAGGTCCTCGAGGGCCTCGAAGCGGTAAGGAAGAGGCCGGCGATGTATATCGGCGACACGGCTGTCGGCGGGTTCCATCACCTCGTGTATGAAGTTGTGGATAATTCGATTGACGAAGCAATGGGCGGCCACTGCTCTACGATATCGGTCGTTGTTCATAAGAACAACAGCGTTACGGTAATAGACGACGGGCGAGGCATACCGGTAGATATGCACGCCACGGAGAAGAAATCAGCCCTCGAAGTAGTGCTCACGAAACTGCATGCCGGAGGCAAGTTCGACCACAAGAATTACAAGGTATCCGGAGGCCTGCACGGCGTCGGCGTCTCGGTCGTGAACGCGCTTTCGGAATGGCTCGAAGCCGAGGTGCGCAGGGACGGGAAGATGTTTCACCAGAGATACGAAAGGGGCAAGCCAGTATCGAAGGTCACCGTCGTCGGAAAGTCGAAGACGACCGGCACAAGGATAACGTTCAAGCCCGACAACGAGATATTCACCGGCAAGCTGGAATACAGCTTCGACACGCTTTCGAACAGGCTGCGCGAGCTCGCGTTCCTGAATAAGGGCCTGAAGATAGACCTCAAGGACGAGAGGACGAACAAGGAGAACTCGTTCAAGTTCACCGGTGGCATCGAATCATTCGTGGAGTTCCTCAACAGGAACAAGAATCCGCTCCACAAGAAGGTCGTCATGTTCAACGGCGAGAAGGACAGGATACAGATGGAAGTCGCCCTGCAGTATAACGACGGCTACGGCGAGAACCTCTTCTCGTTCGCGAACAATATAAATACGATAGAAGGCGGCTCCCACCTCAGCGGTTTCAAGTCCGCGCTTACGAGGGTCATAAACCAGTACTGCAAGAACAAGGGGCTGTTCAAGAACGAGGAGATCACCCTTTCCGGAGATGACGTGCGCGAGGGCTTGACAGCCGTCATATCCATAAGGATCCCGGACCCGCAGTTCGAAGGGCAGACAAAGACAAAACTCGGCAATTCGGAGGTCGAAGGCCTCGTCGCGTCGATGGTCAACGAGTCGATGAGCACGTTCCTGGAAGAGAACCCGTCGATAGGGAATAAGATAGCGGATAAGTGCCTTCTTGCGAGCAGGGCGAGGGAAGCCGCGAGGAAAGCCAGGGAGCTTACCAGGAGGAAAGGCGCGCTCGAAGGGGTGGGGTTGCCGGGAAAACTTGCCGACTGTTCGGAAAGGGACCCTCAGATATGCGAGGTGTACCTCGTCGAGGGAGATTCCGCCGGCGGCTCGGCCAAACAGGGAAGGGACCGCAGGTTCCAGGCCATACTCCCGCTGAAAGGCAAGATAATCAACGTTGAAAAAGCCCGGCTCGACAAAGTGCTGGCGAACGACGAGATAAGGACGATGATCTCAGCTATCGGATGCGGCATAGGCGAGGAGTTTGATATCGCCAAATTAAGATACTCAAAGATAATAATAATGTGCGATGCCGATGTCGACGGCTCGCACATAAGGACTCTGCTCCTTACCTTCTTCTACAAGCAGATGAGATCGCTTCTCGAGAAAGGGAACATCTTCATAGCCCAACCGCCGCTGTATAAGATAAAGAGGGGCAAGAGGGAAGAGTATATCCAGACAGAGATCCAAATGAACTCCATGCTGCTGGAACTCGGGTCCGAAGGTTTAAAGCTGGTCAAGGCGAAGGAGAAACGCACCTACTCGGATGCCCAGCTTAAGGACATCCTGAATAACCTGGTTGAACTTGAAGACCTTACCAGCGGATTAGGCAAAAAGGGAGTGAATATAGCAAAATACCTCGCTTCCAGGCATACAAAGACCAAAAAACTACCCATATTTAGGGTAAAAGTGGATGGGAAAGACCAATTTCTCTATAATGATACAGAACTCGCGAAGTTCATGAAGGAAGAAGAGGAAGAATCCGGAGAGGATGTTGAGATAAAAGAAGAGGATAAGGCCGGCTCAAACGGCAAGGGAGTGGACCTCCTGGAGATCTATGAGGCCGAAGAGATAGAAAAATGCCTGACAAAGCTGGAGAAGCTGGATCTGTCCGCAGGCGAGTACATCTACCAGCCTGCCGAGGAGAAGCCGAAAGAGAAACAGAAGGCGCCGTTCAAGCTGACAAGCGAAGATGACGACCTCGAGTTCAATTCGCTAAAGGAGATCCTTGAGCACATAAGGAACCTTGGCAAGAAGGGCATGAGCATACAGAGATATAAAGGCCTCGGAGAGATGAACCCGCAGCAGCTCTGGGAGACGACCATGGACCCCGAGAAGAGGACATTGCTTAAGGTCACGATGGAAGACGCCGTCGAGGCGGAAGAGATGTTCACGATACTCATGGGAGACGCGGTCGAGCCGAGAAGGGAATTCATAGAAAAACACGCTCCGGAAGTAAGGTTCCTGGACGTTTAAAAGGAGGATCGATAACAGCAAATGTACGCACGCAATGAAAAGGTGTTGCCGGTATATATAGAAGACGAGATGAAGGATTCGTACATCTCGTACGCGATGAGCGTAATAGTCGGCAGGGCGCTGCCCGACGTAAGGGACGGCCTGAAACCGGTGCACCGCAGGATATTATACGGGATGAACGAGCTCGGCCTGGAGCATTCGAAACCCTACAAGAAGTCGGCGAGGATCGTCGGAGAGGTCCTCGGCAAGTACCATCCGCACGGCGACGTGGCAATATACGATTCCCTCGTAAGGATGGTGCAGGACTTCTCACTGAGGTACCCGTTGGCCGACGGCCAGGGCAACTTCGGCTCTGTCGACGGCGATTCGCCGGCCGCCATGAGGTATACCGAGGCGCGTATGGCCGCGATAACGGAAGAGATGCTCGGCGACCTCGAAAAAGACACGGTGAATTTCGTCCCCAACTTCGACGCCTCGCTCAAGGAACCGGTGGTCCTTCCAGCCGCGCTGCCGAACCTGCTTATCAACGGCTCATCGGGCATAGCGGTAGGCATGGCGACCAACATACCGCCGCACAACCTGGCGGAGGTGTCGGAGGGCATCGGCGCGGTAATAGACGACCCGGATATATCCATAAAAGACCTGATGAAGATAATCAAGGCGCCGGATTTCCCGACGGGCGGCATAATATGCGGCCGCGAGGGGATCAAGCAGGCGTATACTACAGGCCGCGGCCTCATAAAGATAAGGGCGAAGGCAAGCATTGAGTCGCAGAAGTCGGGCAAGGAATCGATAGTCATAACCGAGATCCCTTACCAGGTCAACAAGGCTAACCTCATCGAGAGCATCGCCCAGCTCGTCACCGACAAGAAGATAGAGGGGATATCCGACCTGCGTGACGAGTCCGACAAGGACGGCCTCAGGGTCGTAGTCGAGATGAAGAGGGACGCCAATGCTCAGGTCGTCCTGAACCAGCTCTTCAAGCACACACAGCTCGAGACGTCCTTCGGCATCATAATGCTGGCGCTCGTCGACAGCAGGCCGAAGGTACTGAACCTCAAACAGATGCTCGAGTGCTATATAAAGCACCGCAAGGAGATCGTGATTCGCAGGACGAAGTTCGACCTGGCTCGGGCCAAGGAAAGGGCGCATATATTAGAGGGATTAAAAAAGGCCCTCGCCAACCTCGACAAGATAATAGAGCTCATCAAGAAGTCGAAATCGGAGGCCGATGCGAAAGAGGGCCTCATGAAGAAATTCGATTTCAGCGAGATACAGGCGCAGGCGATACTCGAGATGCAGCTGCGCAGGCTTACGGCCCTCGAGCGCGAGAAACTCGAGGCTGAATACCTCGAGCTGATAAAGAAGATAGAATACCTCGAATCGATACTGAAGAGCGAGAAGAAGGTCTACCAGATAGTAAAGGAAGAGCTGTTCAAGATAAAGGAGAAATACGGCGACGAGAGGCTCACCAATATCGTCGGCGAGATCGAGGACCTTGAGATAGAGGACCTTATCGCGGAAGAGGACGTCGTCATAACGATAAGTAACACCGGATACATTAAGAGATTGCCGGTCTCCGCCTACCGCAAACAGCGAAGGGGAGGCAAGGGGGTAACCGGCGCCGACGTGAAAGAGGAGGATTTCGTCGAACACCTCTTCATTGCGACGACGCACGAATACATATTGTTCTTCACGAACCAGGGGCGCGTGCTGTGGCTGAAGGTCTACGACATACCGCAGGCGGGCCGCCAGGCCAGGGGCAAGGCGATGATAAACCTGCTCGAGATGCAGCAGGGCGAGCGCATAAGCGCGTTCGTGCCGGTCAAGGAGTTCAAGGCCGAGCACTTTCTCATCATGGCCACAAAACTGGGCGTTATCAAGAAGACATCGCTCGAAGCGTTCAGCCACCCGCGAAAAGGCGGCATCATCGGCATAACGCTCGAGAAGGGGGATGAGCTGATAGGGGTCGCGATGACGGACGGGAAGAAGGAGATACTGCTCGCGACCAAGGACGGCAAGGCGATAAGGTTCCAGGAGTCCCAGGTAAGGGACATGGGACGCTCGGCCAAGGGGGTAAAGGGCATCACTCTCGGCAAGAAGGACGAGCTGATAGCGATGGCCGTCGCTGACCCCGAGACGACCGTGCTTACGATAACATCGCTCGGGTTCGGCAAGAGGACGCAAATCAAAGAGTACAGGACGCAGAGCCGGGGAGGCAAGGGTATAATCAACATAAAGGTCACGCCGAAGAACGGCGAAGCCGTGGCGCTGAAGACCGTCTCCGACAACGACGAGATAATGCTGATAACCGGCAAAGGTTCGATAGTCCGCTGCCCGGTCAAGGATATACGTTCGACCGGCCGCGCAGCCCAGGGCGTGAGGATAATCAAACTCGAAGAAAAAGACAAAGTAGCTTCTGTCGCCTCGGTGATCGAGGAAGAAGAGGGCGAGGAGGACGCTAAATAACACGCCCCGGCGGCATGGACAAAACGATCGCAATCAGGTATAATTGTCCGGAACCTGCCCCGAAACAGATAAATATGACGCGTCCCCATCGTCTAGCCTGGTCAGGACACGAGCTTTTCAAGCTTGCGACCGGGGTTCAAATCCCCGTGGGGACGCCATAATTAAAAATAAGGAGCAAAACAATGAAAAACAGGATGAGGCCCATATGCCTGTTATTTGTTTTTTTAGGGGCGCTTCTATCCGTCCTCCCGGCGGCTGACGCCGGCGAACTCATGATAGCGAGTTTTGAAGGGAACGGGCGGAGCGACCTCGGCACCGACATAGGCGCGTGGAATTCCAACCCGCTTGATACCTCGCAGGGCTGCACGATCGAGATGAAAAAACTCTACGGCGTGCTCGGAAAACCGACCGAAGAGAGCCGCGTGATGATGATATCCTATGATGTCGCGGCGAGCGGCCCGGCCTTCAACGGCATATACATAAAACTCAACGATACCGACCTTACCCCTTACGACCGGATGAAGATGGCCATAAAAGGGGACGCCGGAAAGGGGTTCACGACAAAGTTCAAGCTAGAGATGAAGAACAATAAGGGCGAGCGGGTCGTCTTCATAATAAAAGGGATTACCGCCGAATGGCAGGAAGTCACGGTGCCGATGCAGGGGCTGAAAGACCTCGGCTCCATAACCGACTGGACTAAGATGAGGGAGATCGTCTTCACCTTTGACGACATGACCTGCGATTACAAGGAAGGCGTCCTTTACGTAGACAACATAACTTTCTCGTCAGACAAGTAGGCCCCGCCATGCGCACCGGGACAATAATATTTCTTGTATCGTCCGTAATTTCAGCGGCGCCTGCGGTTGCCGCTGATGAGGCCGTGAAGTCGTTCATGGTGGATAATTACGACGCCGGGCAGATGTTCAACCTGCTCGGAGGCAAGACGCAGGGATACGAAGAAGCGGGAGTCAAATGCATACCGACGTTCACAAAGGACCCCGGAGAGAGGCACGGCGATAGCGGTGCTTCGCTGCGGCTGGATTTCGACGTGAGCAAAGGCGCCGGTTTTTCATATTACTGGTCTACGCTGCTTGCGGGCAGGAAGACCGACGTTGCCGGACAAGCGATAGAGCTTATGGCGTTCAGCGACCTCAGGGGTTATGGCTTCCTTTCGTTCTGGTACAGGGACCCCGCCGGAGGCGCGCTCTTTACGATCGAGATGCACCAGGACACCGACGGGGACGGCTCGTACATAATGGGCGTGGACAAGATATCGTCGGTGGACATAGCCCAGTATATAGACAAGCTTGCAGCGGGAAAATGGCAGAAGGTCGAAATACCGCTCTCAAGGTTCTCGAATATAAACGACTGGAGCAGGGTGCTCGATATAGTATTCGTTTTCAGGAACGGCCGCGGCCTTAATAAGGGGACGGTATTCATAGACGACCTGTCCTTCGTCAAATACGCCGCAAGATGAACTTCCTTATATTTAATGCTAACATCCTGGCGGCGGGCGGGGAAGTCATAAAAGAGGGCTCGATCCTTGTAAAGGACGGCAGGATATCGAAGATCGGCAGGAAGCCGGCGTCCGGGCTCCCCTGCCATAGGATCATAGACGCGAACGGATGTTTTGCGGCGCCGGGTTTCATAGACCTGCAGGTATACGGCGACCCGGAGAGGGTCGCGTGCCACGAGGCGATGTTCGGGACCACGGGGTTCCTTATCACGATACCGTGCTCAAGCCGAAAGGCGACGGCGAAGAGGGTCGATTCCGCGGTAAACGATATAGGAGGGCAGTCCGGCGGCGCGAGGATGCTCGGGATTAACCTCGAGGGCCCTTACCTGAACAGGGCGAAGCCGGGGGCGCAGGATAAGCGATCCGCGAGGAATCCGGACAGGCCGGAACTGAGGGACCTGGTCAGGAGGTCGAAAGGGCACCTGAAGCTTATGACGGTAGCCCCGGAACTTAAAGGGGCCTCCGAGGTGATAAAGGCCCTGAAGTCGAAAGGCGTGGTCCCCTCGATCGGCCACACGAAAGCGGCATTCGGGGAAGTCGAGAACGCCGCGGACCTCGGGGCGAATTGCGCGACGCACGTTTTTAACGCCATGGCCGAGTTTCACCACAGGGAGCCCGGGGCTATTGGCGCGATACTGGAAGACCACAGGATAAGCGCGACGGTGATCCTCGACGGCGAACATATCAGCCCGCTGGCTTTCCGGATCCTGCTGAAGTGCAAAGGCAAAGAGAAGGTGATCCTCATCACCGATTCGCTAAGGAACGACTCGTCGTTCAACGCCAAGTGGGACGGCGGCGTATACAGGCTTAAGGACGGCACGATCGCGGGCAGTGGGCTTACAATGATAAACGCGGTCAAGAATGCGGTAAGGTTCGGCGACCTGTCTGTGGCCGAAGCCGTCGGGCTTGCCTCCGGCAACCCGGCAAAACTGCTCGGGCTCGGCAGTAAAGGCGCGATATGCCCCGGCAACGACGCGGATATAGTGCTCTTCGACAACAGGTTCGATGTCTGGCTTACTATGGCGGAAGGAAGGATAATATATAAAAAATGTGCGGCATAACAGGATATATAGGCAGCGAGCAAGCGGCCCCTGTGCTGGTAAGGGGCCTCGCGAGGCTTGAATACAGGGGTTACGATTCCGCCGGCATTGCGGTTCTCGAGGGGTCGAGGATCAGGTCCCTCAAGATGCCGGGGAAGATAAAAGGGCTTTACGAAGGGCTCAGGAAAAACCCGCTTACCGGTTGCACCGGGATAGCCCATACGAGATGGGCCACCCACGGCGTCCCGAACTACGTGAACGCCCACCCGCACTACGACTGCAAAAAAGAAATAGCCCTTGTACATAACGGCATAATAGAGAATTGCGAGGAGCTCAAGGCCATGCTCCAGAAGAAAGGCCATAAGTTCTGCTCCGATACCGACACCGAGGTCCTGCCTCACCTAATCGAGGAACATTACCGCGGAAATCTCGAGGATGCGGTAAGGAAGGCGCTGAAAGAAGCCCAGGGGTCCTACGCGATAGCGGTTATACATAAGGATGAGCCGGGAAAGCTGGTCGGCGCCCGTAACGGGAGCCCGCTCATAGTCGGCATAGGGAAAGGCGAGAACCTCCTCGCCTCGGATTGCCCGGCCGTAATGGATAGGACTCGCAAGGTGATCTTCGTGGACGACAAGGAGGTCATCGCGCTGACGAAAGACAGCGTTTCGATAACGGACTTGGACGGCAGGAAGGTCCACAAGAAGGCGACCAGGATAGAATGGGACATCTCCCAGGCGGAGAAGGGCGGGTTCGCCCATTTCATGCTCAAGGAGATATACGAGCAGCCGCGTGTCATACATAAGATACTCACGACAAGGACGGACGCTGCCAAGGGAAAGATAAGACTCGACGGGATAAACCTCAGGCCTTCGGAGTTGAAAGGCATAGACAATATAATGATCTCCGCCTGCGGCACGGCGTACCACGCGGGCCTCGTCGGCGAATATCTTATAGAGAAATTCGCCAAGATACCCGTAGAGGTGGATGTCTCGAGCGAGCTGAGGTACCGCGATCCGGCCTATTCGCGCAGGACCCTATTCATAGCCGTCAGCCAGTCGGGAGAGACGGCGGACACGCTAGCCGCGCTCAGGGAAGCGAAGAAGAAAGGCATAAAAGTAATATCGATATGCAACGTGGTCGGCTCGACTATAGTCAGGGAGTCCGACGGCGTCATATACACTCACGCCGGCCCGGAGATCGGCGTGGCCTCGACAAAAGCGTACACGGCCCAGGTCGCGATATTCATCCTGCTGGCGCTGTACCTCGGAGCGGCTAACGGCAGGATCGGGCGCAGGCAGATGAAGAAGATGCTGGCCGAATTCGAGATGATACCGGAGCGCATGGACGGCATCCTCGACGAGGCCGGCAGGATAAAGGAATGCGCGAGGAAATATTATAAGCTGCCCTGTTTCATGTATATAGGCCGCGGAGTAAATTACCCGAACGCGTTCGAGGGCGCACTGAAACTCAAAGAGATATCTTATATACACGCGGAAGGGTACGGCGCGGGCGAGATGAAACACGGGCCGATAGCCCTGATAGAAAAGAACATGGCCGTGGTCGCTATAACACCGAGATCGCTTACGTACGACAAGATGATATCAAACATCCAGGAGATACGCGCGCGCGACGGAAAAGTCATCGCGATAGCGACCGAGGGCGACCTCTCGGTAAAAAAATACGTAAGCACGGTGCTGTATATACCGAAGACCGAAGAGCCGCTATCCCCGCTGCTGACGGTAATGCCGCTGCAGCTCCTGGCATACCATATAGCGGTCGCCAGGGGAAGGGACGTTGACCAGCCGAGGAACCTGGCAAAATCGGTCACGGTCGAATAGGGACTATGCCAACAGGCACACTGCATGTAGTCGCGACGCCGATAGGCAACCTCAAGGACATCACGTTCAGGGCTATCGAGACCCTTAAGGGCGTCGACCTCATAGCGGCGGAAGACACCCGCCACACTAAGATACTTACCGCGCATTACGGGATAACAACCCCGCTTACGAGCTATTTCGAGCACAACCAGGTGACCAAGGGCGAACACCTTATAGGGCTGCTGAAGGAAGGCAGGGATATTGCGCTCGTCTCCGACGCAGGCACGCCGGGCATATCCGATCCAGGCGCGCACATAATAGGCCTTGCGGTCAAGAACGGCATAAGCGTCGTCGGGATACCCGGCCCGAGCGCGGTGATCATCGGACTCGTCGTATCCGGCATGCCGACCGACAGGTTCATATTCGAGGGGTTCCTCCCGAACAAGTCATCAGCGCGCAGGAAACGCCTTTCAGAGCTCAAGGACGAGAAGAGGACCGTCGTGCTTTACGAGTCGCCGCACCGCATATCGAAGACGCTTTCCGACATACTGGAGATATTCGGTGATATAAAGTTGTCGGTGATGCGCGAGCTTACGAAAAAATTCGAGGAAACCCTGCGTTGCGGCGCGGCGGAAGCCGTCACGCATTTCGAGAAGACGAAGCCGAGAGGGGAGTTCATGATCGCTTTTAACCCGAAAGAAGGTGCGAGAGATGCCTAAGATACATCCTACGGCGATAATCGGCGGTAAGGCCGTGCTCGGTGACGTCGATATCGGGCCTTACGCGGTGATCGAGGACGGGGCGGCCATAGGCGACGGGACCTCGGTATTGGCGCACGCTTATGTCGCCGGCGGCACTACTATCGGGAAAGATTGCGAAGTCCATATGGGGGCGGTCGTCGGCCACGTCCCGCAGCACCTGAAGTATAAAGGCGCCAGGACATACCTGAAGATAGGCGACAGGAATATCATACGCGAATACTGCAGCATACACCGCGGGTTCGAGGAAGGCTCGGCGACTGTCATAGGCGACGATAACCTCTTCATGGGCTTTTCGCATATCGCGCACGACTGCCATATCGGGAACAATACCGTCGTATGCAACGGAGCGCTCGTTGCGGGGCACGTCACCGTCGAGGACGGCGCGTTCGTATCGGGGAACGTGACTATACACCAGTTCGTGAAGATTGGGACTCTGGCGATGATAGGCGGCCTGGCCCGCGTGAACAAGGATGTTGTGCCGTATACGCTGATAGAAGGGGATTCCGAGGCCTGCTCCCTGAACACCGTCGGGATAAAACGCTCGGGCATAGGCGAGGAAGCCGCGGCGCAGATAAAGAAGATATACAGGCTCATCTACCGCTCGGGGCTGAACGTGAGCCAGGCGCTCGCGGAGGCCGCGAAACTCGGCGCGCTCTCCCCCGAGGCGGAAAAAATGGTTAGTTTCATTAAATCTTCGGAGCGTGGGATATGCAAACACAGAAGACCGGCATCGAGCGAAGAAGATATATAAGGTTAAGCACGGTATTTCCCGTCGAATTCGAGGTAATAAGCCTCGACGACAAGGAAGTATTCTGCGAGTTCCACCAGGCCTTCACGCGCGACGTAAGCGAAGGGGGCATGTGCCTAGAGATAAACAACCTCAAAGACGACCTTGCCGAAAAGCTTAACAGGAAATCCGCGAAACTCCGCCTCCAGATAAACATGCCGTTCTCCTCTAAGCCGATCGAAGCGGTAGCGGAGACCGCCTGGATAAAGAAGATAAAAGAACACCATCCCAACAAATACCTCGCCGGCGTCTATTACGAAAAGATCGCGGAAAAAGACAGGCGCGGGATAGTGGGGCACGCCAGGTTCCTTACCTTAAGGCCGTTCTTCGTCGGCGCCGCCATAATCCTTCTGGCCGTCTCAGTCGCGCTGACAAGGATGGAACTCGCGAAGAAAGAGGCGATGCGCAAGGAGACGGAGAAGAAGCTAGCGCTTATAGAATCCGAAAGGTCGAAACTTGCGCAGGTCCTCGACGAGCTCAGGACGAACAGGGGCGAACTCGAATCGAAGATCAAGAGGTTTGAGCAGGAGAAGATGGACCTCCAGAGGAAGCTCGAAGAGGCGAAGGCAGAGGCGATGCAGAAGCCCGAGGAGATCGCAAAACTTGAGACGGAACTGGCCAAGGCAAAAGAAAGGACCGACGCGCTCAACGCCGAACTCGGCAAGGTCGCCGATTCGAGAAAAGCGCTTGAAGAACAGCTTAAGGTCCTGGAAGAGATAAAGGCCTCGAAGCCGGTCAAAGTCACGCTTGCCGCGGGAGGCATAATCGTAGGAAAGGTCATACTTGAGACGGCTGATTCCGTAAGGGTCGAGGTCCCGACAGGCGTCATAACACTTAAGAGGGAGCTTATATCATCGATGGCCACCCCGAGCGAGGAAGAGGTCGCCGAGCTGGCCCGCGAAAGGATAAGGCTAGAGCTTAGGGCCAAGGAGGTAGAGAAGCAGAGGGACCTCGAGCGCAGGAGAGCGGAAGAGAGGGAGAAGACCGAGAAGGTGATAACGAAGAAGACACCCGGGGAGCCCGACCAGCTCGTATCGAGGAAGATCACCGACCGCGGGGTCATCATCAGGGACGGGAGGATATATTCCGACGGCTCGCTCTTCTTCATAAAGGGCGTCGCGTACGGCGTGAGCGCGCCGGGCCTGCCGCCCGGGGTCGACGGGTGTTTTTCGAAGATACCTTTATCGGTCTTTGAGAATGATTTCAGGATGATGAAGGGTGCCGGGATAAACACGATAAGGACATACGAGCCGTTCCCGGACGCGCTGCTCGACCTTGCCGAGAAATATGACCTGAAGATCATAGAGCAGGTGGTATATCCGTCCGCATACACCGACTATTCCTCCGAGATCGAGCTGAAGGCCCTCAAGAAGATAGCGGCCGAGGCCGTGAAGAAGCACAAGAACAGGAAATGTATACTGATGTGGTCGATATGGAACGACGCGCCGTTCTGCTACGACGAGCCGGGCAACCCCGTCCCCCGCTACGGGTTCGAGGCCGTGAATAAGTTCATGAAGGAGATATATCTTGCCGTCAAAGCCGCCGACAAGAGCCGACCGGTAACGGCGGCGAACATACTGAAGGTAAAGGGCTATGACCTCGGGTTCGATTTCCTCGACGTGATAGGGTGCAACGCGTATATCGGAGGCCACGGTTTCAACTGGCGCGGCAGGGAAGAGGCGGTGAAGTCGGTCAAGGAGATGAAGGAGATATCCAGGAAGTACAAGAAGCCGGTCATAATTACCGAGACCGGGTTCAGCACTTTCGTAAAGAAGGACTCCCAGGACAAGGCGCTCGGCACGCAGATAAAAAGCGCCGAGGACGACCTTGCCGGCATCGTGATATTCGAATGGACGGACGAATGGTGGAAGGGCGGGAACCCGTCGGTCCAGGACAAGCATATAGAGGAGTACTGGGGCATATTGACCTGGGACCGGAAGCCGAAACCCGGCTTCGAGACGGTCTCGAAGCTGTTCAATTCCATACCGACGGATTCGCTCGGATACTCGCCGCAATAGGCGAATTAGAAATTATGCCTTGACAAACAGGTATGCCCATGCTATCCTTTACCACTGGAACCTTTTAACCCGGCCCGGTGAGGCCGGAAAAGGAGAAGAAGATGTACCATAATACGGAGAATACTATATTGTGCCTGTTTTCGGCGTATGTGCCGGGGACAGGCATTTGTATTTGTGGGGGCTTTAATGAAGCTTAAAGAGAAGGCAAAGGTCCTTGATGCGGAGCAGATCGACAAGTCGCTTGTCCGCATAGCGCACGAGGTGCTCGAGAGTAACAAGGACACGGACGGCCTGGCCATAGTAGGCATCAGGACCCGCGGGGCGGTGCTTGCCCAGAGGCTGGCCGGCAAGATCAGGAGTATATCCGGCGCCGAGATCCCTGTCGGCGCGCTCGACATAACCCTTTACAGGGACGACCTTACGACGGTAGCGGAGCAGCCCGTGGTGCACAAGACGGAGATAGATTTCGATATCCATAACAGGGTGATAGTGCTAGTAGACGATGTGCTTTATACCGGAAGGACGATACGCTGCGCGCTGGATGCACTGATAGATTTCGGCAGGCCCAGGAGCATACAGCTCGCGGTGCTCGTTGACAGGGGGCACAGGGAGCTGCCCATAAGGGCCGATTATGCGGGCAAGAACATCCCGACCTCGCAAAAGGAGACGGTCCAAGTGAAGATAGCGGAAACGGACGGGGCCGATGAAGTCGTAGTGGCGGAAAAGGAGGAGTAAGGTGGCCGTTATGTGGAAGAAGAAAGACCTGCTCGACCTCGAGAGCCTCTCCACCCAGGAGATAGAGCTGATCCTCGAGACGACGGGTTCTTTCAAGGAGATATCCCAGAGGCCGATAAAGAAGGTCCCGACTCTGCGCGGCCAGACGGTCGTGCTCTTCTTCTTCGAGCCGTCGACAAGGACGCGGACCTCGTTCGAACTGGCCGCGAAACGCATGAGCGCGGATATCGTGAACATCCAGACGGGCTCCTCGAGCCTTACGAAGGGGGAGACGCTCAAGGACACCGCCAGGAACATAGAGGCGATGAAGGTAAATATAATAATTATGCGCCATTCGTCCTCGGGCGCGCCGCACCTGCTCGCGAGATCGGTCGCGCCGTCGATAATAAACGCCGGCGACGGCTCGCACGAGCACCCGACGCAGGGGCTGCTCGACATATTCACGATAAAAGAGCACAAGAAAAAGATAAACGGGCTTAACGTCTCGATAATCGGCGATATAGCGCATTCGAGGGTCGCGCGTTCGAATATCTGGGGGCTCGTGAAGCTCGGGGCCAACGTGACGGTCTGCGCCCCGGCGACCTTGATGCCGCCGGAGATAGAGAAGCTCGGCGTGAAGGTGACCTACGATATAAACGAGGCGATAGAGGGCGCCGACGTCATAAATATGCTGAGAATACAGCTCGAGCGCCAGGGGCAGAGCCTCTTCCCGTCCATAAGGGATTATTCGATGAGCTTCGGCCTGGACGCCGAAAAGATGAAGAGAGCGAAAAAAGACGTGCTTATCATGCACCCGGGCCCGATAAACAGGGGCGTGGAGATAACGCCCGAGATAGCGGACGGGCCGTATTCGGTCATACTCGAGCAGGTCACGAACGGTATCGCGGTAAGGATGGCCGTCCTGTACCTCGTATCCGGCGTCAAAGAAAGGATCGGGTAAAATGGACATCCTCCTTAAGGGCGGACGGGTTATCGACCCGGCAAGCGGCACGGATACGACAGCCGACGTCCTCATAAAAGGCGGCAAGATAGCGCAGGCAGGCAAGGACATAAAGGCCGCCGGCGCGAAACAGGTTGACTGCAAGGGCAGGATCGTCCTCCCCGGGCTTATAGATGTCCACACGCATTTCAGGCAGCCCGGGCGGGAGGACGAGGAGACGTTTGTCACGGGCTCAAGGGCCGCGCTGAAAGGCGGTTTCACGTCGGTCCTCTGCATGGCGAACACGAGCCCGGTAATAGACAATAAGGGCGTCGTAGAATACGTATATGCCGAGGCCGCCAAGGCCGGCCTCATCAATATATACACGGCGGCCGCGGTCACGAAGAACCTTGAAGGCAAGGAGCTGACGGAGATCGGCCAGATAGCGGCGGCGGGCGCAAAGGCGCTCTCCGACGACGGGAAACCCGTGATGAACGCCGAAATACTGCGCCGCGCGATGGAGTACGCGAAGATGTTCGGGCTCCCGGTGATCTCGCACTGCGAGGACATTAACCTATCGAGGAACGGCGTCATGAACGAGGGCTCGCTCTCGACAAGGCTCGGGCTAAAAGGTATTCCGCGCGCCTCAGAGACGGTAATGGTCATAAGGGATATAGAGATCGCGCAGCTTACGGGCGCGAAACTGCATATTGCGCACGTCTCGGCAAAGGAGAGCATAGAAGCTTTAAGGCAGGCGAAGAAGAGGAAGGTAAAGGTCACCTGCGAGACATGCCCGCATTATTTTGCGCTTACGGAAGAGGCGGTATTGGGTTATAATACGGGCGCGAAGGTCAGCCCGCCGCTTAGGACAAAAGAAGACGTCGAAGCGGTAAAAAAGGGCCTCTCGGACGGCACTATAGACATCATATCCACGGACCATGCGCCGCATTCTCCGGAAGAGAAGGATGTGGAATTCGACTTCGCGTCGACGGGGATGATAGGACTGGAATTCGCGGCTTCCCTGGTGAACTCCGAGCTGGTCAGCGGCGGCGTGCTCGGATGGAAAGAGGTCGCGCAGAAGATGTCCGTAAACCCCGCGGCACTGCTTGGCCTGGAAGGGAAAGGGTCCCTTTCCGAGGGCTCGGATGCCGACATTACCGTCTTCGACCCCGTCGCCGAATGGACCGTAGAGGCGGGGCGCATAGAATCAAAATCGAAAAATACGCCGTTGATAGGAAAGAAGCTCAGCGGCTTGGCGGTTATCACGATAGTCGGCGGAAAGATAAGGTATGAGAACGGGAGATTCGCCTAAACGAAAAGGAGGAGGTCGATGGGTATCAGGATGATCAAGGTTTTGGCGTCCGTTATGGTCGTCTCGCTCGCTATGGGCTGCGCAGCCCCGGCGAACATGCTCTCGGGCAAGGAGAAACTCGAAGCGAAGGATTGGCTTGCCGCCGGCGACCTGTCTTTCCAGAACAGAGATTGGGACACCGCCCAGTATTTTTATGACCTCGTGGTCAGGAAATACCCCGATTCATATTACGGCGAGAAGGCCAAGGAAAACCTCAAGTACGTGGATTACCACAGGAGCCCTGCCGGGAAGACGATAGATGCCGGCAAGGATGCCCTTTCGCCCGTATTCTAAGGGATAACCAGGGAGATAAATGAAAGCACACTTAGTCCTCGAAGACGGGACCCATTTTGCCGGCGAGCAGTTCGGAGCCGAAGCGGAGGCGTTCGGGGAACTCGTCTTCAACACATCGATGACCGGATACCAGGAGATACTGACCGACCCTTCGTATAAGGGGCAGGTGGTCACGATGACATACCCGTTGATAGGCAATTACGGGGTCAACGGCGAGGATGTAGAATCGTCGAGGCCGTGGGTGGAGGGCTTTGTTGTCAAGGAACTCAGCAGTATCGCGTCCAACTACCGCAGCAGCGGGACGCTCAACGGCTATATGAAAAAGCACGGCATAGTCGGGATACAGGGCGTCGATACGAGGGCCGTCACGAGGATACTGCGGACAAAGGGCGCGATGAAATGCGCAATATCCGCCGGGGACCATGATGTTAAGGGCCTTCTTGAAAAAGTGAAAGCGTCAGCCGGCCTCATGGGAAGGGACCTCGTCAAGGAGGTCGCCTGCGCGGAACCCTTCGATTGGCCGCCGCAGCCTGGGCAAAAGACCGAGTTCACCGTCGCGGCCGTGGATTGCGGGATGAAACTGAATATCCTCAGGAACCTGGGCAGGATAGGATGCAAGGTCAGGGTCTTCCCTGCCTCGGCCAGCGCAAGCGATATAATGGCCGTGAAACCCGACGGCCTCTTCCTTTCCAACGGTCCCGGAGACCCAGAGGCGGTGCCTTACCACATAAAAACGGTAAGGGATCTGAGGGACAGGCTGCCGATATTCGGCATATGCCTCGGCCATCAGATACTCGGCCTCGCGTTCGGCGGAAAGACGTATAAACTGAAATTCGGGCACCATGGCGGCAACCATCCGGTCATGGACCTGCGGACGAGGAAAGTCGATATCACGTCGCAGAACCACGGGTTCGCGGTCGATATAGATTCCATACCGGAAAAACAGATGGAGCTGACGCACGTGAACCTTTACGACAAGACCGTAGAGGGGATGGAACACAAAGAGCTGCCGGTCTTCTCAGTCCAGTACCACCCGGAGGCCTGCCCGGGGCCGCACGACGCGGAATATCTTTTCGGCAAATTCGCGGGAATGATGAGGGAGAGGAGACATGCCTAAGAGGACCGATATACACAAGATCTTGATAATCGGCTCCGGGCCGATAGTCATCGGCCAGGCGTGCGAGTTCGATTATTCCGGGACCCAGGCATGCAAAGCGCTCAGGGAGGAAGGGTTCGAGGTAGTGCTGGTCAACTCAAACCCCGCGACGATAATGACCGATCCCGATACCGCGGACGTGACTTATATAGAGCCGATAACGCCCGAAATACTGGCGAAGATAATCGAAAAAGAGAGGCCCGACGCGCTGCTGCCCACGCTCGGCGGGCAGACAGGCCTCAATTGCGCCATACAATTGCATGATTCCGGCGTGCTGAGAAAATTCGGCGTCGAGATGATAGGCGCGAAAGAGGACGCGATAAAAAAGGCGGAAGACAGGAAGCTTTTCAAGGAAGCGATGCTGAAGATAGGCCTCGACCTCCCTAAGAGCGGCCTCGCGTATAATATGGAGCAGGCGAAAAAGATCGCGAAAGAGATAGGATTCCCGCTCGTCATAAGGCCTTCGTTCACCCTCGGCGGCACAGGCGGGGGGACCGCGTCCGATTGGCAGGAATTCGAGCAGATAACGCAGCGCGGCCTCAGCTACAGCATGATAAGCGAAGTCCTTATCGAGGAATCCCTCATAGGGTGGAAAGAATACGAGCTTGAGGTCATGCGCGACCTTAAGGACAATGTCGTAATAATATGCTCCATCGAGAACTTCGACCCGATGGGCATACACACCGGCGATTCTATAACGGTCGCGCCGGCTCAGACGCTGACGGACGCGGAATACCAGAAGATGCGCGACTCGGCGATAAAGGTCATCCGCGAGATAGGCGTAGAGACCGGCGGGTCGAATATACAGTTCGCCGTGCATCCCGATACCGGAAGGCAGATAATAATAGAGATGAACCCGCGCGTCTCAAGGTCATCCGCGCTCGCGTCCAAAGCGACCGGTTTCCCGATAGCTAAGATAGCGGCGAAGCTCGCGGTCGGGTATACGCTAGACGAGATACCGAACGATATTACTAAAGAGACGCCGGCCTCATTCGAGCCGTCCATAGATTACTGCGTCGTGAAGATACCGCGCTGGGCGTTCGAGAAGTTCCCGAAGGCGGACCAGGCACTCAGCATACAGATGAAATCGGTCGGCGAGACGATGGCGATAGGCCGGACGTTCAAGGAAGCCCTGCAGAAAGGCATACGCTCGCTCGAGACAGGAAGGTTCGGGCTCGGGGCCGACCCGAAGGACGAATATGAGGCGAAATCGAAGAGCCCTGATTTCAAGGCGGAGATCTCGGAAAAGCTGAGCACTCCGAACCAGGACCGGCTCTTCTATATAAGGTACGCGCTGAAAGAAGGCTTTACGGTGGACCGGATATTCGCGCTTACGAAGATAGACAGGTGGTTCATCCAGAACATCAAGGAGATCGTCGAGCTGGAAGACGAGATAAAGATATCCGCGATGGGGCCGGAGCTCATGCTGAAAGCCAAGCAGTACGGTTTTTCCGACAGGCAGATCGGCCACCTGAAGGGCTCCGGCGAGGCGGACATACGCAACCCGAGGATCAGCGATGGCATCAGCGCCGTCTACAAGCTCGTCGATACATGCGCTGCGGAGTTCGAGGCGTATACCCCCTACTTCTATTCGACATACGAGAGCGAGGACGAGGTCCGGCTGTCCGGCAGGAAGAAGATAATGATACTCGGAGGCGGGCCGAACAGGATAGGGCAGGGCATAGAGTTCGATTATTGCTGTGTGCACGCCTCGTTCGCGCTCAAGGAGATCGGCTACGAGACGATAATGGTCAATTCGAACCCGGAGACGGTCTCGACCGATTACGACACCTCTGACAAGCTCTATTTCGAGCCGTTGACGATAGAGGACGTGCTCAACATCGCGGACAAGGAAAAACCGGACGGCGTAATCGTGCAATTCGGCGGGCAGACGCCTCTGAACCTCGCGGTAGCCCTGAAGAAGGCCGGCCTCAGGATAATAGGCACGACGCCGGAGGCGATAGATATCGCGGAAGACAGGGAGAAGTTCAAAGTCCTCGTCGAAAAGCTGCGGTTGAGGCAGCCGGTCAACGGCACCGCGTTCACCGTAGAGGCCGCGAAAGAGGCCGCGAACAGGATAGGATATCCCGTCATGGTAAGGCCGTCGTACGTCCTGGGCGGCAGGGCCATGGAGATCGTCTTCGACGACGAATCGCTCGAGTATTACATGACGCACGCGGTAAAAGCATCCCCGGAATTCCCGGTCCTTATAGACAAGTTCCTCGACGACGCGATAGAGGTCGATGTCGACATGATAGGCGACGGTGAGACCTTTGTCATCGGCGGAATGATGGAGCATATAGAGGAAGCGGGGGTGCACTCCGGTGACGCGGCGATGGTGCTCCCTCCGCACACGCTTACGAAGAAGATAATGGACGAGATCAGGCAGGCGACATACGCCCTCGCGAAAGAACTTAAGGTGATAGGCCTCATGAACGTCCAGTATGCGGTAAAAGACGGCAAAGTGTATATACTCGAGGTCAACCCGAGGGCTTCGAGGACGATACCGTTTGTAAGTAAGGCTATCGGAGTGCCGCTGGCGAAGCTCGCGGCCAAAGTCATGTCCGGGGAGAAACTGAAGGGCCTCGGGTTTACCGAGGAGGTGATCCCGCCGCAGATATCGGTAAAGGAATCGGTCTTCCCGTTCGTGAAGTTCCCGGGGATAGACATAATACTCGGCCCGGAGATGAGGTCAACCGGCGAGGTTATGGGCATAGACGTGGATTTCGGAAGGGCTTTCGCGAAATCGCAGATGGCCGCGAACAGCGCGTTGCCTATGGAAGGCAAGGTCTTTATAAGCGTACAGGACAGCCACAAGGAGAAGATAGGCCCTATAGCGAAAAGGCTGCGTGACCTCGGTTTCGAGATGATAGCGACGAAGGGCACCGCTGCCGAGCTCAGGAAGAAAGGCGTGGAGTCAGAAGAGATACACAGGATAAACGAGGGAAGCCCGAACATAATAGACCTGATGAAGAAGGGCGATATCAAATTCATTATCAACACCCCGTCCGGCAAAAAACCCAGGCAGGACGAGGTCAAGATAAGGTCGCTTGCCGTGGCGCTCGGCATCCCGTGCGTCACGACGATACCGGGCGCGGATGCCGCCGTCAAGGGCATAGACGCGATGCAGAAATACGGGCCCGAGGTCAGGCCTTTGAAGGAATGGCATAGGGCCTTTAAGGATGAACCGAGGCAATAGATGAAGCAGGCAAAAGGGAAGGTCTTATCTAACAGGGAAGTCAAGCCCGGGTATTTCCTTATGTCCGTAAAATGCCCGCCTGTTGCACGGGCCGCGAGGCCGGGGCAGTTCCTCACTATAAGGTGCGGCGATTCCGCCGAGCCGCTCCTCAGGCGGCCGTTCGGTTTTCACGGCGTAGAAGGCGGTTCGTTCCGGATACTTTATGAAGTGCTTGGGAAGGGGACGGCGAAGTTATCATCGGCGAAAGCCGGGGATACGCTCGATATACTGGGGCCCCTCGGCAACGGGTTCACTGTCCCGGAAGGCAGGAAAGATATAGTGATAATCGCAGGAGGAATAGGCGTAGCGCCTCTCGCTTTCCTCGCGGAAGAGATTTTAAAAGATAAAAGGAAATGCGTTTCGGTTATAATAGGGGCGAGGGGCAGGAAGTCGCTCCTTTGCAGGGAACATTTCGAAAGCCTCGGCATGAAGACATTTGTGGCGACGGATGACGGCAGCTGCGGCAGGAGATGCTTTGCGACGGACCTGCTGGAAAGGTCGATCGCGGGGAAAAAGCCCTCGGAAACGGTCGTGTATGCCTGCGGGCCGTCCCCGATGCTTAAAGCCGCCGCGAATGCCGCGAAGAAACGCGGGATCGAGGCGTACGGGTCTTTCGAGGAGTATATAGCTTGCGGTGTTGGCGCGTGCCTCGGCTGCGCGATAAGGACAAAGTCCGGATATAAACTCATCTGTAAGGACGGGCCGGTGTTCAAACTGGAAGAGATGATATGGTAAGACCCTCACTGAAGGTCAGGATAGGCGGGTTGGAGCTGAAGAACCCGGTCATGGCCGCTTCGGGCACTTTCGGCTCCGGCGAAGAGTATAAAGGCCTCGTTGATCTTAACGGCCTCGGCGCGATAGTAACCAAATCGGTGACTCTAAAGGCGCGGGAAGGCAACCCGCCTCCGCGCATGGTCGAGACGCCTTCGGGCATGCTGAATTCGATAGGCATACAGAATGACGGTGTTGACGTTTTCATAAAAGACAAGATGCCGTTCCTGGATAAACTGAGAGCCGCCGTAGTCGTATCGATAGCGGGGCACTGCATAGAGGATTACGCGCGGCTGGCTGCGAAGCTCGACAAGGTAAAAGGGGCGGATGCCATAGAGATAAACATCTCCTGCCCGAACGTAAAAGGCGGCCTTGAATTCTCAAAGGAGCCCGGATCGGCGGCGGATGTCGTAAGGGCGGTAAGGAGATCCACCCGAAAGCCGGTCATTACCAAGCTTTCCCCTAACGTGAAGGACATAAGCGAGATAGCGCTCGCGGCGCAGGAGGCCGGCACGGACGCCGTTTCGCTCGTCAATACGTTTACCGGTATGGCGGTGGATATCAATTCCCGGATGCCGGTACTCGGTAATATCGTCGGAGGGCTCAGCGGCCCCGCGATAAAACCAATCGCGCTCCGAATGGTTTGGGAGACGGCCCGCAAGGTCAGGGTCCCGGTAATAGGCATGGGCGGGATAATGGATAGCGGCGACGCGCTCGAGTTCATAATAGCCGGGGCCTCAGCGGTGCAGGTCGGCACCGCGAACTTCGTGGACCCGTCGGTGATGGCGGGTATAATAGGCGGTATAGAGAGATATATGCGTGCCGGGAAGATAAAAAATATAAAGGAGCTGACCGGATGCCTGAAAACGTAGCGGCCGGCGATAAGCTTATAGTGGCCCTTGACATGAAAACACTCGACGAGGCCGCCCTGATGGTCAAGAAGCTCGGGACGGCCGTGCGCGTCTTCAAGGTAGGCATGGGCCTGTTCACGGCTTACGGGCCGGATGCCGTTAAGATGGTCCACGATAAGGGCGCGAAGGTATTCCTTGACCTTAAATTCCACGACATACCGAATACGGTGGCGCATGCCGTAAGGTCGGCGGCAAAGCTAGGCGTGTTCATGATGAATATCCATGCGATGGGAGGTTCTGAGATGATGTCGGCGGCGTCTTCGGCGGCGGCAGAGGCCGCCGCGGCCGCAAGTCCCGGCAACAGGCCGATACTGCTTGGCGTAACAGTCCTGACAAGCATGGACCAGGCATCGATAGGAGAGATAGGGGTCGACAGGAAGATAGACGAAGAGGTCATCGCCCTCGCGAGGCTCGCTAAGGACGCCGGGCTCGACGGAGTTGTCGCCTCGCCGAACGAGACCCCGCTTATAAGGCAGAATCTCGGAAAGGATTTCGTAATAGTCACCCCTGGGATACGCCCCGCGGGCGCGGAAAAAGGCGACCAGAAGAGGACGATGACGCCCGACGGCGCCATCAGAGCCGGCGCGGATTATATTGTGGTAGGCAGGCCGGTCGTCGAGGCGAAAGACCCGGTATATGCGGCAAAGAACATAATAAAGGAGATGGGGGGTTGAACCAAAAGGCCGTTTTAGATATCTTCAGGAGATGCAACGCGTTCCACAAAGGCCATTTTAAGCTCTCAAGCGGCCTGCACAGCGAATATTATATGCAATGCGCCCTGGTATTAGCCGATACGAAGATGTCGGCCAAATTATGCGGGGAGCTGGCGAAAAAGTTCAAAACCAAAAAAGCCAACGTCGTGATAGGCCCGGCCATCGGCGGCATAACGGCTGCGTATGAGGTCGCCCGCGCGCTCGGCATAAAGGGCATATTCGCCGAGAGGGAGGACGGCAAGATGGCGTTAAGGCGCGGTTTCACGCTCTCTCGCGGTGACAGGGCCATCGTGATAGAGGATGTGACCACTACCGGCGGTTCCGCGCGCGAAGTAGCCGAACTTGTCAAAGGCCTCGGCGCGAAGGTCGTCGGGGTAGGGGCTATCATCGACAGGTCTGCAGGGAAGGCGAAATTCGGCGTGCCGTTCAAATCGCTCGCCAGGTTGAAGATAGACACATTCCGCCCGGAAGAGTGCCCGTTATGCAAGGCGGGAAAACCCATCATAAAACCGGGCAGCAGGAAGTAAACCCTACAGTTCCAGCAGTTTCTTCTTCGGGAAGACGAGCCGCAGGAGTGGCGGGGTAACGAGCGTCGTGGCAAGCACCATTATTACCATGGCGGAAAAGATATCTTTCTCAATTATCGAATGGCCGAGCCCAAATCCCGCGATTATCAGGCCGACCTCCCCCCTTGAGATCATCCCGACGCCTACCCTCAGAGATTCACGGGTGTCGAATCCGGTCATCCTCGCTCCTGCCATGCTGCCGATTACTTTGGTCAAGATCGCGATGAGGGTTATCCCGGCCACGAATACGATATTGTCCCCGAGTTCACGCGCGTTCGCGCGCAGGCCGATATCGACGAGGAATATCGGGACGAAGAACGGGTAAGCGAACGTCTTGGCAGAATGTTCGATCTTCTCGAAATGCTTCGACCTCGTGAGCAATACGCCGCAGAGGTAGGAGCCGGTTATTGCCGCTACCTTACCTATATATTCCGCGCCCCACGCATAGAAGAACGATATGACCAGGGCCATCGCGAAGAGCGCATGCGCGGAGGTAAGCTTCACGGAAAAATCCAGTATCCTGTCGAATAATCTCACGCCTATCAGGATCGCGACGAGGAAGAACCCCGACATCTGCAGCAGCAGCAGCGCGACCGGCCAGACGGTGGAAGAGAGCGAGCTTCCGGAGGCGCCTACCGGGCTTATCGACAGCGCAACTACAAGGGAGAGCACGATTATGCCCATCACGTCATCTATGACGGCGGCGCCAAGTATCGTAGAGCCCTCCTTGGACTTGACCGCGCCTATTTCGAGCAGCGTCTGGGCGGTGATGGAGACCGAAGTCGCTGTGAGGATCGTCCCTATGAAGACGGCTTCCGGAACAGGAAACCCTAATAACAGCGAAAACCATGTGCCTGCGCCCATCGGCAATATGACTCCGCCGGCCGCCGCCCAGAAGGCATTTTTGCCGACGGCCAGGATACCTTTAAGGTCTGTCTCGAGCCCGGCAATGAACATAAGCAGGACTACGCCTATCTCCGCGATATCATGGACTATCCCGCCGATATCGGGCGCGGCTTCAGCGCCGTTAGGGATAAATATCGGCCAGCCCATCATGTTCAGCACGCTCGGCCCGAGCAACAGGCCGACAAGTATCTCGCCGAATACCGGAGGTTGTTTTATAGCGGCGCTCAAGCTGCCGATGAGTTTAGCCGCGGCTATTATTATCCCGAGGGCGAGCAAAAGCTGCATCATATGGTTCATTCTGACTTCTCCGCGGCATCCACAATACTGATCGAATCTTCGATCAGTATGCTGACGTTATTTTTCAGCACTTCCAATATTCCGGCGCTTTTACAGTCAAAAACTGTAACCCCTGACGTACCGTACTTTATCGTTATCTTCCCGGGCCCGAGAAGCGCTATAAGGGGCGCGTGGTCGACAAGCACGCCAAAATACCCTGATTGCCCGGGCGCTATCAATGAAGAGGCCTCGCCATCAAAAATGGATTTTTCGGGCGTAGCTATGCTTATCTTGAATGATTTATCCGGCATCGGTCTGTTCGCTGTCGCTCTTTAGTTTTGCGGCCTTCTCTATTGCTTCTTCGATGGTGCCCACCATGAAGAACGCCTGTTCGGGAAGGTCGTCGAGTTTGCCCTCTATGATCATCTTGAAGCCCCTTATCGTGTCCTCGAGCTTCACGTATTTTCCCTTGAGCCCGGTGAACGCTTCCGCGACGAAGAACGGCTGCGAGAAGAACTTCTGGACCTTCCTTGCGCGCGAAACGATCTGCTTGTCCTCCTCCGAGAGCTCGTCTATGCCTAGGATAGCGATGATATCCTGCAGGTCCTTATACCTCTGGAGAATCTTCTGTACGTTCCTCGCTGTATTGTAATGGTCCTCGCCGAGTATCCTCGGGTCGAGTATCCTCGAGGTCGAATCGAGCGGGTCCACGGCGGGGTATATGCCGAGGTCCGATATCTTGCGCGAAAGGACCGTCGTTGAATCGAGATGGGAGAATGTCGTCGCCGGGGCCGGGTCGGTGAGGTCGTCCGCCGGGACGTAAATGGCCTGCACGGATGTTATAGAGCCGCGTTTTGTGGACGTGATTCTTTCCTGCAGTTCGGCCATTTCGGTGCCGAGATTCGGCTGGTAACCTACGGCCGAAGGCATGCGGCCGAGCAGCGTCGAGACCTCGGAGCCGGCCTGCACGAACCTGAATATGTTGTCTATGAAGAGCAGCACGTTCATGCCTTCCTCATCGCGGAAATATTCCGCCATCGTCAGGGCCGAAAGGCCGACGCGCAGCCTTGCCCCCGGCGGCTCGTTCATCTGCCCGAACACGAGCGCGGTCTTCCTGACAACTCCCGACTCGTTGAGCTCGAGCCAGAGGTCGTTCCCTTCCCTTGTGCGTTCCCCGACGCCACCGAAGACCGAGACGCCGCCATGCTCGGTGGCTATATTGCGTATCAGTTCCATGACGATGACCGTCTTGCCGACACCGGCGCCGCCGAATAGGCCGATCTTCCCGCCCTTAGGATAAGGCGCGAGAAGGTCGATTACCTTAAGGCCCGTCTCCAGCATGGACGACACGGTCAGCTGCTCCTCGAAAGAAGGGGGGTCGCGGTGTATGGAATATCTTTTGTCCGGGCTTGCCAGAGCGCCTTTGTTGTCTATCGGCGTGCCCAGCAGGTTGAATATCCTGCCCAGCGTCTGCTGGCCGACCGGGACCGTAATAGGCGAACCCGTGTCGAGCGCCTTCATGCCGCGCACAAGGCCGTCGGTCGAAGCGAGCGATACGCACCTTACCGTGTTGTTGCCGATATGCTGCGCGACCTCGAGCGTCAGGTCTATGGCCTTTTCTTTATCCTCTATCCTTACGGCATTGAGGATTCCCGGCAGTTCATGCTCGGGGAACCGTATATCGACGCTGGGGCCTATGACCTGTATTACTTCTCCGTATGCCATTGAAATCCCCTTTTTAGAATGTATATTTTCGTTACTTTATTTGAGCGCTTCCGCCGAAGACGCCACTTCAAGCACTTGGTTCGTTATCGAGGCCTGGCGCGCCTTGTTCCTCAGCATCGTCAGGCTGTCTATGAGCTCCACGGCGTTATCCGTCGCCGACTGCATCGCTATCATCCTCGAGGAATGCTCCGTCGTAAAAGCGTCGAGCAGTATCAGCCGCATCTTTACCGACAGGTATCTCGGGATCAGCCCTTCCAATATCTCGTCTATGCCAGGGTCCGCGATAAACTCCATCTCGCCCTTTATGGGGTGCGGAGGAGTGATACTGAGGAATTTCCTGATATCCGGCTTATATTTTGTCGCCGACTCAAAATGGCTGTGGGCTATATATATTTCGTCCGCCTCACGGCTGAGGAACATATCTATCATGTCCTTCGCGATCCTGTCGGCGGTCTCGGCGAAATAGCGCCCATGCAGGCCTATGTAACTCTTGACTATCTGGGCGCCCCTCTTGCTGAAATGGACGAAACCCTTCCTGCCGACCGCTATTATCTTTACGTTCTCCCTGCCGTGCTGCCTCAGCATCTTCTCCGTCAGGCGTATGATATTGTTGTTGTATACGCTGCAGAGCCCGCTGTCGGAGGTTATCATGCAGAGCGCGAATTTCCTCGCGCCGTCCCTTTCCTCGAGGAGCGGGTGCGCCTTCAGCTGCTCGGGGCTCAGGCTCAGCAGGAGTTTTATGAGAATGGAGTCGAGCTTACGGTAATAAGGCCTGCCGGTGTCCAGCATCTGCTCGCTGCGTTTGAATTTCGCGGTCGAGACCATCTGCATGGCGCGCGTGATCTTCTTCGTGCTCTCGACGCTTCTTATCCTGCTCTTTATCTGCCTAAGCGATAGTATCATTTTTTGTCAGCGCTTCGTTGAACTGCCTCTTAAACTCCGAGACCGCCTTATTGAGCTTAGCGGCGGTGCTGTCGCTTATCTCTTTCTTCGTGTCTATCTCGTGCTCTATCTCGGGATACTTTTCGGCCGCGAAAGCGTAGAGGCCCGCCTCGAACTTCTTTATATGCTCTACCGGCATGTCATCGAGATAGCCGTTAGTCCCGGCGTATATTATGATGACCTGTTTCGACAGCGGAAGCGGCTCGTACTGGCCCTGCTTGAGCAGCTCGGTCATCTTCTCGCCGCGCGTCAGCTGCGCCTGGGTCACTTTATCGAGCTCCGAGCCGAACTGCGCGAAAGCAGCCAGTTCCCTGTATTGCGCGAGGTCGATCCTGAGCTTAGCGGCTACGCTCTTCATGGCCTTCGTCTGCGCTTTTCCGCCGACGCGCGACACTGAGAGGCCGACGTTTATGGCCGGCCTGACACCGCCGTAGAAGAGGTCGGTCTCGAGGTATATCTGGCCGTCGGTTATAGAGATGACGTTCGTGGGGATGTAGCTTGTTATATCCCCGGCCTGCGTCTCTATGAACGGCAGGGCGGTAAGGGAGCCGCCGCCGAGTTCGTCCGAAAGTTTCGCGGCGCGCTCGAGAAGCCTCGAATGCAGGTAGAAGATGTCCCCGGGATACGCCTCGCGCCCCGGCGGACGCCTCAACAGCAGCGAGAGCTGCCTGTACGCCTGCGCGTGCTTCGAAAGGTCGTCGTATATGACCAGCGCGTGCTTGCCGTTATACATGAACTCCTCGCCCATCGCGCAGCCGGCGTATGGCGCCAGGTATTGAAGCGGGGCGGGGGATTCGGCAGGCGCGCTGACTATCGTCGTATATTCCATCGCGCCGTATTTGGCGAGCGTCTCCGATACCGAGACGATCGTCGAAAGCTTCTGCCCGATCGCGACGTATATGCAATAGACGCCTTTGTCCTTCTGGTTTATTATCGTATCTATGGCTATTGCCGTCTTGCCGGTCTGCCTGTCACCTATGACCAGCTCGCGCTGGCCGCGCCCGATAGGTATCATCGAATCTATGGCCTTGATGCCCGTCTGAAGGGGCTCCTTGACCGGCTGGCGCTGGATGACGTTCGGCGAGTGGCCCTCTATGGGCCTGTACCTGTCCGCGACCACCGGGCCCTTGTCGTCTATCGGGTTGCCGAGCGCGTCGACGACCCTGCCGACGAGCGCCTTTCCGGCCGGGACCTGCGCTATCTTTCCGGTCCTCTTGACGGTATCGCCGTCCTTGATATTCTCATCGGATCCGAAGATGGCAATGCCGACGCTCTCTTCCTCGAGGTTCAGGACCATGCCCATTACCCCGCCCGGGAGCTCGACGAGCTCTCCCATCATCGCGTCATCGAGCCCGTAGACCCGCGCGATCCCGTCGCCGACCTGGAGTATAGTCCCGACGGATTCCATCTTCATCTTGGACTTGAATTTTTCCAGTTCGCCTTTTATGACTGAAGTCACTTCTTCCGGTCTTAGTGCCATGTCAATCCACCTTTATTTCCATTAGATGTTCCCTCAATTCGGAAAGTTTCCTTCTTACCGAGCCGTCTATTACGATATTTCCGACCGTAGCCTGCACCCCGCCTATAAGCCAGGGATCGACCTCGATCTCGACCTCGAGCTTCTTGCCGATCTTATCCTCGAGCTTTTTCTTGATGGACTCGATCATGGCAGGGGAGAGGGGCTTCGCGCTTTTTATGAGCGCGTGCTCTATTCCCATCTCGCGGTAGTAAAATTCCTTAGCTTCGAGCGCGATGTTCGGGGCCTCTTCGCTGCGGTGCTTTTCCACTATAAGCTTCATGAATTCGCGCGTCTGCTCGGAGAAGGTCCTCGCGAACACTTTATCTATGAATGCCGCCTTGTCCTTATAAGATATCTCCGGGTTCTTGAGGAATTTCAGCAACTCGGGGTCTGCCTCGAGCATCTTCCCGAGCAATATCAGGTCCTCGAGCCCGGCCTTAGCGCCTACGTTCTCCTTGGCGTAATCAAGGAACCCTTCGGCGTATCTCCTGGCGACCGAACGGTCGTTCATTTCACCTTCTCCAGCTCATCGAGGAAGTCGGAAGCCAGCTTCCTGTCCTTCTCGTCGGTGACCTTCTCTTTAAGCAGTTTTTCCGTGGTGCCGAGCGTGAGCTCGACGACCCTTTCCTTGAGCTCCTGCTTCGCTTTCGAGACCTCTATCTCGATATTTTCCTGCGCCTTGTCGAGTATCGTGCGCGCTTCCTGCCTTGCGCCTTCCCTGATCTCCTGGGAGACCTTCTTGCCTTCGGCCACCGCCTCCTGTATCTTCGCGCGGGCCTCGGCCTCTATCCCGGCAAGCCGCTTGTCGTAATCGGCCCTGAGTTTCTCGACCGCGGACTGCGCGTCCTCGATCTTCCTGAACTCCGAGGCGATCCTCTCGCGCCTGTCGTCGAGCATCTTCAGCAGCTTCTTCCAGGCGAATATGCGCAGCAGGGTAAGCAGCAGCAGGAAGCTGACGACCTGTGCCACGATCTCGTTAGCGCTTAAAGACTTTAAGAGTTCCATCGCGGGATATTATATCTTCCCCAGCAGAGAGAACGAAAGCACGAGCGCGTATATCGTGAGAGCCTCGATAAGGGCGCAACCGGCTATCATGTTGATGAGTATCTTCATTGAGGCCTCGGGCTGCCTGGCGGTCGCCTCCATGGCGGCGGCTACGGCCTTTCCGAGGGCTATTGCCGAACCAAACGCGGCAATAGCGAGCCCTATCGGGACCGATATGGAAAGCATTGCTTTGTAGTCCATCTTGTTACCTCCTTTTAAGGTTAGCCCCGCAAGGGGGCGGTCATTCCTCGTGGTGCGGCAGTATAAGCGCGAAATACACCGTGCTTAACAAGCTGAAGACTACCGCCTGCATCACGCTGCTCAGCAGGGTCAGGAACATGTTGAACAGGAAGAGGGGGACGCCCCCTATCCCGAATTGCGCCGATACCGCCAAGAGCATATCCTCCGCCCAGACGTTGCTCCGGAGACGGAGGGAGAGGCTCAGCGGCTTCACGAGCTCCGATATTATATGTATGAAGAAGAGCAGGACCGGTATGAAGACCGTGAAAGCTATGACGCCCCTCGGGTTTCCCATCAGGTGGTCTACATATCCGATGATGCCGTTCTCCTTTATTGCCGTGAACTGCACGTACAGGAAGACGCATATCGCGAGGGCGACCGTGGTCGAGAGGCTCGATGTGGACGACTTCAAGAACGGCACCATTCCCATCAGGTTCATGAGCAATATATAGATGAAGAGCGTCCCGATGAACGGCGTGAACCTTTTTCCTTTCGGCCCGAGTATGCCGCATACGAAATCATCTAGCCCACCGACGACGATCTCCATGAACAACTGGAGCCGCCCGGGTATCATCGAGCTCCTGCGGGACGCGAAGAACGCCAGCAGGGATACGAGCGCGACGATCATCAGCGAATATATTATGTTCTCGTAGAGGTGCAGGAAGTGCGCGAAAGGCGTCCCCTCGAGCTTCTCCGCCAGGAGCCCTACGAGATTAGGGAGTTCAGGTTGTGCCGCGTGAGTTTCTGTCATCTTTGTTGATTATCTTGAGTATTTTAATTATCTCTCTTACGCTTGTGTAGAAGCCAAACCCCATAAAAATCAGCGAAAGATAAGGCGCGAACCCGATCTTCTTCTCCAGGTATTCGCCTAAGAAGTATCCCGCCAGTGGGCCTGCCGCAAGGACTACGGGGACGAAGGTAAGAAGCCCCCAGACCTTAGTCAGCCTGTAGAATTCCGCCTTCTTTTTATCCTCTTCCCGCATATTATACCACAGTCATTTTATCGTCTCAAGGACAAGCTTTTCGTTCGCGACGTCCATCTTGATATTGAAATTGCTGAGGAACGACATCCCGAGCAGCCCGTCTATGCCGTGGCCCGGGGGGTTTTCCGAAACAGCGACCGGCACGTCGTAGGCGGTCGAATTCCCGACTTTTATGCTCTTGACTATTATTACGTCGCTTTTCGTGGTGCTTCCGTCCGCGAGCGTGAAATTCACGCCTTCTATCGTATCGTTCGGGTTCGTCTCTATCTTTTGCGCTATCTCGCGCGATATCACGACTATAGACGCGCCCGTGTCGACGGCCAGCAGGCAGGTCGTGCCGCCGTTTAGTACGGCCTTGACCGTCATGCCGTTCGCCGTTTTTGTCAGCGAGACGGAGTCCCTGTTCAGGCCCTTCTCGATATCAAGGATCGCTTTTGACGCTATGCCCGCGTAGAGGGCCTCTTCCTCGCTGATGCCGCGGCTCTTCATGCCTTCGACTTTCTTATCGAACTCAAGCCGGAAATTCCCGACGGCATTCCCGTATTCGGTGATCGCCTTCCAGTAATTACGCTCGTATTCCGGAACCTTCATGCTCAACGCGTTTAGGTCCTCCACGATAGAAGCGATCTGGCTGTTCAGGGAGTTCATCTCCGTTATATGGCGGTTATAGCTCATTATGTCGCTCTGCGGATCCATCCCGGCAACCTCACCGTTGACCGCGTCGAATTTCACCCTGAGGTTCTTATATTTCTTCTTTTTTGACAATAAGGATGACTTCGCGTTATCGAGCAGTTTTTTCGCGTCGTCCGCGGCCTTCCTGCCCGCTATCAGTTCGCGGAGCTGCCTGGCCGTGTCCGCGAAGGATTCCGGGACGAGCGCGCCCTTCTCGATGGCTTTCTTCCTGGCGGCGGCCTCTATGGCGGCATTTTCCTTTTCGGAGGCCTTTTCGATGGATTCGATCTGGTCCCTGGATATCTTCATCGTGCCGGTGCCTATCGATAACGTCACGCGGTAGGGGTCCTCGGCCCTTATGACCCCCTTGAGCACGCCTTTGTTCTTAAGATAGACGGTATCGGCATGCGCCGCGGAGTGAAGCCGCGGCACAACCGCCGGCGCGAAGGCCAGCAGTATGGCTATAGCAAGTTTTCTTGTCACCATATTTACAGTAAGGAGCTTCCTATCCACCTGAGGAACGGTACCGGGAAGAGGCCCGCTACTAGCACGCCTGCCAGCGCGATGACCAGCGCGAGCTTTACCGATAACGGCTTCGGTTCCCTGACCATAGTGTGAGGTTCGTTCAGGTACATGAATTTGACGACTTTTACGTAATAAAAGACCGCCAATACGCTGTTGATGACGCCGGCGACCGCTAGCATATAGTATTTCGACTGTATCGCGGCGGCAAAGACGAGGAACTTTCCGAAGAAACCCGCGAGAGGGGGTATGCCCGCAAGCGAGAGGAGGAATACCGTCAGTATGAACGCGAGGACGGGTTCCCGCTTCGAGAGCCCGCTGTATTCCTCGATATGGTCGCTCTTGATCGAGTTCGAGACGAGGACGACGCACCCGAACGCGCCTATATTCATCAGCACATACGCCAGAAGGTAATACATGACCGCCTGTATGCCGAGGGACGTCCCGACGACGAAACCTATCAGAATATAGCCGGCCTGCGCTATCGAAGAATAACCGAGCATGCGCTTGATGTCTTCCTGGTTGATAGCGATGATATTTCCGGCGGTCATCGTGATTATCGCGACCGCCTGCGCTATATCCGCCCAGCCGGTGAACATCGGGAAGAAATTCTTCAGGAAGACCCTGACGAGGATCGCGAAACCTATCGCCTTGGGCCCGGCGGACAGGAATGCGGTTATCGGCGTCGGCGCGCCCTGGTAGGCGTCAGGCACCCACATATGGAACGGGACGAGCGCGCATTTGAAACTAAGCCCGGCGAAGACCAGCAGCAGCGCCACCGCGGCGGCGAGCGAATTGGAGCCCCCGGCGTTTATAGCGCCCGATATCGCGGAAAGGTCCGTCGTGCCGAAAAGGCCGTATATAAACGATATACCGTAGAGCATAACCCCGGTCGCGAGCGCGCCGAACAGGAAATACTTAAGCGCGGCTTCGCTCGAGAACGGGTTGCGTTTCAGGAAAGCGGTAAGCATATACGAGATCAGTGATATCGCCTCAAGCGATATGTATATCATCATCAGGTTGTTCGAGGATGCGGCTACCATCATGGCCACTGCGGCCGCGAGCAGCAGGAAATAGTATTCGCCGGCGTCCTCATCGGAGAACGGCCTGTACCCGAGCGATACCAGTATCACGAGCCCTGTGACAAGCAGGGAGATCTCCTTGAAGAATTCCGAGAACGTATCGTTCAGCAGCATGTTGGAGAAGAGGGGGCCCGCCGCCTCGTAACTGTGCGGCATGCATAATATGGAAAGCAGTATGGCCGCGAGGCAGAACACGCCGAGGACGGCCCTCTTTTTTACAAAGAGGCCCGCTATCAGCACCGCGACCGCCGATGCCGCAAGCAGCAGTTCGGGAAAAAAGAATTTTACGCTTTCCGCGACGCTCAAAGGAGTAATCCCCCGATGTTCCGGATGAGTTCCGTTATGGCTGTTGACTGGTAGTTCAGTATCAGCAGCGGGTAAACGCCGATGGCGATGACGACCGCCATGAGCGGCACGAGAGTGAACAGCTCGCGTTTGTTGATATCCGCGATGCCGGCCCAAGCGTTATTCAAGGGCCCGAGCAGCACGCGCTGTATCATGTAAAGGAAGTATCCGGCCGTTATCACGATGCCGAGCACCGATATTATCGTTATGAGCCGGAAGGAGATAAAGCCGCCCATTAGCGACATGAACTCGCTGACGAACCCGCTGAGGCCGGGAAGGCCGAGGGAGGCGAGCGTAAACACTATCAGCACGCCCGAATAGACCGGCATCTTCGTCCCGAGGCCGCCGAACTTTCCGAGGTCCCTCGTGTGGGCGCGGTCATAGAGCACGCCGACCAGGAGGAACATGCCGCCGGTAATGACGCCGTGGTTGAACATCTGCAGCAGGGCGCCGTTAAAGCCGGTGACCGTCATGCTCGCAAGCCCGAGCATGACGAATCCCATGTGGCTTACCGAAGAGTACGCGACCATCTTCTTGAAATCCGTCTGCGCCATCGCTACGAACGCGCCGTACACGATATTTATCAGCCCGAGTATCGCGAACGGAAGCGCGAAATAAACGGCGGCGTCCTTGAGTATCGGATAGCTTATCCTGAAGAACCCGTATCCGCCCATTTTAAGCAGGACGCCCGCGAGCAGCACGCTGATCGGCGTCGGGGCCTCGACGTGCGCGTCGGGCAACCACGTGTGGAACGGGAATACGGGGACCTTTATCGCGAAACCGAGGTAGAAACCTATGAAGACCATGACCTGCAGGCCCAAGGCGAGGCCGCTTCCGGCGGACGCGAGCTCGAGCATATTGAACGTATGCGGGTTGGACGTGAAATAGAGCGCGAGTATCGAAAGCAGCATGAAGACCGACCCGGCCAGCGTATATATGAAGAACTTGATCGCGGCGTATTCCCTGCGCGGCCCGCCCCATATGCCTATAAGGAAATACATCGGGACGAGCACTACCTCCCAGAACACGTAAAAGAGGAAGAGGTCGAGCGACAGGAACGTTCCGAGCATGCCGGTGTTAAGCAGGAGGTATAGGAAATAGTATTCTTTCTGGCGTTCCTTGATTCCGTATGAGCCGATGCACGCGAGAAAACCGAGCAGCGCCGTCAGGAAGACGAGCCCTATGCTTATCCCGTCGATGCCGAGGTGATAGTTGATGTTCACCTGCGGTATCCACGGCACCTTCTCGACGAACTGCATCGCGGCCTCGTTATAGTCGAAGCCCAGAACGGCCATTACCGCCAGCAGCAGCGTTATGCCGGTTGCGGCGGTCGCGATGCCCTTGATCAGGCCGGTCCTGCCTTTCGGGACAAAAAGGATAAGCAGTCCCGCCAGCAGCGGCAGGAATATTACGGAACTCAATAACGGAAAAGGCATCACTGACCTCCTGTCAATTTTATCAGTATCATTATCGCAAGGCCGAAGAACGCTATTAGGATATAATTTTGGACGAAACCGGTCTGGAGCCGGCGGAATACCGCGGAACAGAGCCATGTTATATTCGCGGCCATGTTCACTATGCCGTCTACGATATAAAGGTCAAACCAGTACTGAATCCTGCCGGATACGGCCGAAAGATATGCGGTAAGGTTCACCGCGCCGTCGACTACCTTCGAATCGAACGCGGCGGCGATGTCCGCTAACCGCATGCTCGGCCTTATTATGAGCGCGTCGTATATCTCGTCCACATAGTACTTGTTCGATATGAGCTTATACAGGAAAGCGAACCTCGAGCGCAGGGGAGCAGGGAGTATCTTGTTATCAAGTATGTAGAATACATACGCTGCGCCTATACCCGCGGCGGATATCGCTATAGATATGCCCATCATAAGGGGTTCGAGTTTTACCGGCCTGAAGAAACCCGCGAATACCGAGAATGCCGCCA
Source organism: uncultured Planctomycetia bacterium (assembly GCA_964650515.1). Classification (GTDB taxonomy): domain Bacteria; phylum Omnitrophota; class Gorgyraeia; order Pluralincolimonadales; family Pluralincolimonadaceae; genus UBA6215. Next base: position 98,979 of record CAZYUB010000001.1, read on the forward strand.
GTATGCCAAGCGGTACGGTCATTACGGCAGGCGACTCGTGAGCGTGCAGTTCCGAGCGCGGCTTGCCGAACAGCACGACGAATATCAGGCGGAACATATAAAATGCCGTGAGCAGGCTCGTCACTGCGGCAATGCCGAACAGGACCGGGTGGCCTTCCCTGAGGATCTCGGAGAGGATCTCGTCCTTCGACCAGAACCCCGACAGCGGCGGAACGCCTGCGATCGCGAGCGCGCCTATTATGAAAGTCCATCCGGTGGCCTTCATCTTCCCGAGCAGGCCGCCCATCTTGAATATGTCCTGCGTATGGACCGCGTGTATGACACTTCCGGCACAGAGGAAGAGCAGGGCCTTGAAGAACGCGTGCGTCATGAGATGGAATGTGCCGCCGTCGTAGCCGCCGACGCCGAGCGCGAGCATCATAAAGCCCAGCTGGCTTATCGTAGAGTAAGCTAGTATGCGCTTAATGTCGTTATTTACCGTCGCGATGGTTGCCGCCATGAACGCGGTTATGGCACCAATATATGCTACCCAGATTAGCGAAGAATGGTGCGCCAGGAACAGCCCGTAGGTACGCGCGACGAGGTATACGCCCGCGGCCACCATCGTCGCCGCGTGTATGAGGGCCGAGACCGGCGTCGGGCCTTCCATCGCGTCGGGAAGCCATACATGCAGCGGGAATTGCGCCGATTTGCCTACAGCGCCGCAGAATATGAGCAACGCGATGATTGTCAGCAGGGAGTCGTTAATCCCGAGGTTGCCGAGGTCCCTGAAATAGAGCGTCTTTGTGGCGGAGAACAGCAGCAGTATCCCTATCAGCAGGCCCGTATCGCCTATCCTGGTGGTTATGAACGCCTTCATACCGGCCCTGGCGGCAGCCGGCCGCTCGAACCAGAAAGATATGAGCAGGTACGAGCAAAGGCCCACGCCTTCCCAGAATATATAGAGCATCACGAAATTGTCGGAGAGCAGAAGGCCCAGCATCGAGCCCATGAACAGCGACATATAGGCGAAGAACCTCGAAAAACGCCCGTCGTCGCGCATGTACCCTATGGAATATATCTGTATGAGGGTTCCTACGACGGTCACGACCATCAGCATCATGCACGACAACGGGTCCACCGTGACGCCGAAATCGAGGGAGATGCCGCCGAACGAAAGCCAGCGGCCTACCATATATGAACCTTCGCCGAAGCGCGAGTTCCCGATGAAGGTCATCGCGGCGATGGCAAGCGATATGAAGGAGGCGCCTATCGAGACGAGTGCCGCCGATTTCTTGAGCCTGCGCCCGAAGAGGATATTCACCGCGAAGGCAGCAAACGGGAATAAGGGTATAAGGTGCGCGTATCTTACCATTTCAGTATGTTCATCTTTTCCGTGAAGATCGTTTTCATGTTCCTGTAAACCGCTATGACCAGCACAAGCCCTATCACCGCGGAAGCGGCGGCTATCGCCATGACAAACAGCGCGAAGACCTGCCCAAGCGTCCCGTTCCCGATGAATTTATTGAACGTTATGAGATTAATGTTCGCGGCGTTTAATATCAGCTCTATCGACATCAATATCCCGATCGCCGTCCTGCGTGTCAACGCACCGTAAAGGCCCGTCGCGAAGAGGACCGCGCCCAATATAAGGAAATGGCTCTGGGGTATCATTGTTTTTTGGCCTTTCCTATGACTATCGCGCCGACGAGCGCGGCGAGCAGTATGAGTGAGATGAACTCGAACGGAAGCGCGTATGCGGACATGAGCGCGCGCCCGATATTCTCCAGCCCGGGCGCCTCGGCCGAAGCCGCGCCTTCAGAAGCGGTTTTCCACGGCGCGCCGCTGATAATGAATATAAAGAAAGACAAAATAGCCGCGGTCACGGCGGCCGACACCAGGACCTGCCTGTTCGCCTGCCTTATCGAGCGGTCCTCGATGTTGGACGTCAGCATAATCGCGAATATGAATAGCGTGACGATAGCGCCTACGTATATGAGCACCTGGACTATCGCGAGGAACTCCGCGTTCAGGAAGAGGTAGACCCCCGCGACGCAGAAGAGGCAAAGCGCGAGCGAGACCGCGCAATGGAATATATTGCGCATGGCCACGACGCCGAACGCGAAGACGCAGGCAAGTCCCGCTATCACATAGAAGGAGGCCTGCACGACGAAATCCCGCGGCAGCCCGTAATTGCTTACGATATCACTTAACTGTCGGATGAGCCCATTCATCATATTTGTTTGTACCCAAAAGGTCTATGTGCAGTTTATCGTGCCCGTAAACGGCTATCTCGTAGATCTTGTTCATGTATATCGCCTGCGTCGGGCAGGCCTGTTCGCACAGCCCGCAGAAGCAGCACAGCTCCATGTTATATTTGAAGTGCCCGAAATCCTTTTTCTTGTCGGCACCCTCCTTCACGGAAAGGTCGAGGCAGGATGTCGGGCATATCTTAACGCACTGGTTGCATTTGATGCATTTCTCCGTCCGCAGGTCGACGAGCCCCCTGAACCTTTCGGACATAGGCATCTTCTGCGTCGGGTATTGCAGCGTCACCGGCTTCACGAATATGTTCTTCAGCGTCACGAACAGAGCTTTTATCATCTCAGTAATACCCATCCCGCTACGGCAAGGTTTGCGAACGATACCGGCGTAAGCACCTTCCACGCAAAATTCATCAGCTGGTCGACCCTCACCCTCGGCAGCGTCCACCTTATCCACATCATCAGCGTAACGATCCCGTATGTCTTTATTAGGAACCATATTATAGGATGCAGGAACGGCCCGTTCCAGCCGCCGAGGAACAGCACCGCTGCCAGAGCCGATATGATGAACATGTTCGTGTACTCGCCGAGGAAGAACATCGCGAACTTCATCCCCGAGTATTCGGTATGGAACCCCGCCACGAGCTCCGACTCCGCCTCCGGGATGTCGAATGGCGTCCTGTTGACTTCCGCGGTCCCGGCGATAAGGAAGATGAGGAACGCGACGGCCATGCTCGGATGGAATACGAACCAGGCGCTCTTCTGCGCCTCAACGATCTTCTGCACGGAGAGCGTGCCGGCGAACATCACGGCCGTCACCATCGCCAGTATAAGGGGGATCTCATAGCTGATTATCTGCGCGGCCGACCTCATGCCGCCGAGCAGGGAATATTTGTTGTTCGAGCCCCATCCGGCCATGAATATCCCGAGGACGCAAAGCGAGGTCATCGCCATGATGTAAAGCACGCCTATATTCAGGTCGTGGCCTATCGGAGCGAATACCATTACGGACGGCACTACGGCGAAGAAGGGGGCGGTCCACCAAACGAGCTTATCCGCTCCCGTCGGGGTGATGTTTTCCTTAAGGAGCAGCTTGATGACGTCCGCGACCGACTGCAGGGCGCCGTGCCAGCCGACGCGCATCGGCCCGTAGCGCGTCTGGATATGCGCCGAGACCTTGCGCTCCCACCATATAAGGAACATGGCCGATACGGCGATAAACCCGAGGACCATCACGCCTACTATCACCATTATTATGAAGGTCAGTATGGAGACGGTCATCTGTCTATCTCCCCCATGACCACATCGAGGCTCCCGAGAACGCATACCGCGTCCGCGATCTTGAGGCCTTTTATCAATTCGGGCAGTACCGAGATATTCGAGAAGGAAGGGGCGCGTATCTTTAACCTGTACGGCATCGGCGATCCGTCGCTGACTATATAAAACCCGAGCTCGCCGCGTGGGTTCTCGCTCCTCATATATGCCTGTCCGGGCGCCGGCCTGAATATCCTGCCCGCCTTGACCGTCGGGTCGCCTTCGGGAATACCCCCGGCGGCCTGCTCGATGATGCGCAGGCTCTGGCGCATCTCCTCCATCCTTACCTTATACCTGTCCCATGCGTCGCCGTTGCTGCCGGTCGGGATATCGAAATCGAATTTGTCGTAGCACTCATAGGGCTCATCCTTGCGAAGGTCCCATTTTACCCCCGAAGCGCGCAGGTTCGGCCCGGTCACCCCGTAGTTGACCGCTTTCTCGGCGGTCAGCGTGCCTATGCCTTTCGTCCTGGCGGTAAATATCCTGTTCGCGCTGAACATCGCCTCGAGATCATCCAGCTTCGGCCGCATATACGCGACGATCTTCTTTATCTTTTCCCCGGAGCCCGCGGGCAGATCGTGCGATACGCCGCCTATCCTCATATAATTGTAGGTCAGCCGCTGGCCGCATACAGAATCGAAGAACTCCACTATCTTCTCGCGCTCGCGCATGCCGTAAAAGAGGGGAGTGGCGAAAGCGCCGAGGTCCTGGGTGAAAGTAGTCACCCCGAAGAGATGGCTCGCTATCCTGTTGAGCTCCGCCATTATGACCCTGATATATTTTGCCCGGTCATTCGCCTCGATGCCCAGGAGCTTTTCGGCGGCGAGGACATAGGCGAGATTATTGTTCATCGACGCGAGGTAGTCGAGCCTGTCGGTAAAAGGTATGAATTGCGTATATGAGCGATTCTCGGCGATCTTCTCGATACTGCGGTGCAGGTAGCCGATATGGACGATACTGTCGACGACCGTCTCGCCGCTGAGCTTGAGCTCGAGGCGCAGGACCCCGTGGGTGGACGGGTGCTGCGGCCCCATATTCACCCAGAACTCTTCGGTAGTTATGTCTTCCTTAACGGATGTATAGTCCATTCTTCCGGATTCAGTATCCTTCTGAGGTCAGGATGGTTCAGGAATTTCACGCCGAAGAGGTCGAAGACCTCGCGCTCGAGCCAGTCCGCGGACCTCCACAATCCCTCGAGGCTTTCGACGGTAAGGTCGCCTTTCAGCCGCGTCCTGATTACCGCGGCGGCGCGGCCCTTCATAGAATAAAAGCTGTATATTAATTCGATATGGTCCTTATTATCCACGGCGGTTATGCAGTGCAGGCTGTCGAAGCCCCTGTTGAGCAGGCCGCGCGCGGCTTCAAGCAGGCCGTCCTTGGGTATCTCCAGGGCTTCAACGTTTGCCATGTCTCTCCTTCATTATCTTTTCCTGCAGCTTCATTATCCCGAAAAGGAGGTTCTCGGGCCTCGGCGGGCAGCCGGGTATGTGCACGTCGACCGGGATCCCGAGCGCTTCGGTCCCCTTTACGACGGAGTAGGTATCATTATAGAAGATGCCGCCGGATACCGCGCAATTGCCCATCGCGATGACGTACTTGGGCTCGGGCATCTGGGCGTAAAGCCGTTTCATGCAGTCGCCCATCTTCACGCATATGGTCCCGGCGACTATCATCACGTCGCATTGCCTGGGGCTGGCGCGGAAGACGCCGGCGCCGAAACGGTCGATATCGAACCTTGAGGCACCCGTTCCTATCATTTCGATGGCGCAGCAGGCGAGGCCGAAGGTAAGAGGCCAGAGCGAAGAGGCCTTGCTCCACTTGAGCACGCTTTCGCTCGTCGTCAGGACGAGGTTGCCGCCGGGGAACTTCTCGATCAGGCCCGAAGCAGGTATCTTCTCTATTACTGCCATTCGAGGGCCCCTTTCTTCCACGCATATATGAGGCCGGCTATCAGGACCGCGATGAATACCATCATCTCGGCGAAAGCAATGACGCCCGACTCGCGGAATATGACCGCCCACGGCACAAGGAAGAGTATTTCCACGTCGAACACGACGAAGATAAGCGCGATTATGTAATAACGGACATTGAATTGTATCCAGGAATTGCCCCTGACCGTCTCGCCGCATTCGTAGCAGGAGTTCTTCGCGGGATTAGGGTCCCGCGGGCGCAGGAACCAGGAGACTATGAATGCCCCGGCAACGAAAGCGATGCCGAAGAGTAGAAAAAGGCCTGCGTACCCGTAATCTGCGATCATAAGTTAATGCGGCTCCTATGGGATGCAAAACCGGTCAAAATCTGGCTGGCTCCTGTAATTATACAAAATATCGGCCCATTATGTCAAAGGTATAAATGCCCAATAAAAAACCTTGACAAGCGGCGGGCGTATGTTATAATTACTTCCGTAGTAAATAAGATTAGAAATCGTATACCGCAGCGGTTGATGATAACTAACCTTTGCGGTTTTTTTACGACCAGGTCATTATTTACTATAATCCAAGAGGAAAGGAGGTAGTAAGTAATGGCTAAGGGCAAGGTAAAGTGGTTCAGCGATCAGAAAGGTTACGGATTCATTACTCCTGAGAACGGCAAGGATGTGTTTGTTCATCACAGCGCGATCCAGGGTGAAGGTTATAAATCTTTAACCGAGGGACAGGAAGTCCAGTTCGACATCGAGAAGGGTCCCAAGGGTGAGCAGGCTACGAACGTAGTAAAGCTCTAATAAGGACGCTAACACGATATAGGGGGTATCCCAAAAGGATGCCCCCTATTTTTTATTGAATTTTTTCCGCAAAAGCGTAAAATACGGGCCATGGCAAAGTTCAAACTCAAGAAGAAGACGCTTATCTATGACGGCAGGATAGTCCGGCTCGTCGTCAGCGACGGCACGATAAAGGGCAGGAAGGCCAGGTGGGAGGTAGTCCACCATATCGGCTCGGTGGGCATACTGCCGCTGCTGCCGGGCGGAAAGGTCGTCCTCGTGGAGCAGTTCCGTTATGCCGTCGGGGAGAAGTTGCTCGAGATACCGGCAGGCACCCTGCATAAAGGCGAAGCGCCACTGTCTGCGGCCCGCAGGGAGATTCGCGAGGAGATCGGCTATGCCGCGGAAAAGTTCGAAAAGCTCGATATCTTCTACCCCTCTCCGGGGGTAACGGATGAGTTCGTGGTCATATATAAAGCTACCTGGCTGAAGCCCTCGAGGCTGGAACCCGATTTCGACGAGGACATAAAGGTGAGGACGGTCAAGCTTTCCGACGCCTTGAAATATGTCAGGCAGGGCAGGATAAAGGACGCAAAGACGATAATAGCGCTGCTGCTCATTTCGGGGAAAAGATGAAGGAACGCCTGGATATAACCGGGATACTCGAGAAGATCGCGGAGAAGGACCCGAGGTATAAGACCGACGCCTACCTCTTTGTGCTCAATGGCCTTACCCACACGGTATCGAGGTTCGAGAAGCCGCGCCATGTCAACGGCAGGGAGCTCTCCGAAGGGCTCCGCGAATACGCGATAGACCAGTTCGGCCCGCTCGCCCGCACGGTGCTGGAGAGCTGGGGGGTCACGAAGACCGAGGATTTCGGGAACATCGTATTTAGCCTCATAAAAGCCAAACTTCTCTCCAAGACGGAAGAGGACTCGATCGATGACTTCAGGGACGTCTTCGAGTTTAAGAAAGCCCTCGATAATACCGTAAAATACGTCCTATAAAAAAGCAATTAATTTCGTTTGACCTGCCGATGTATATAATGTATATTTATCGGAGATTCGGGGGATGGGGTAAACGCCAGGAAAGAACCAATCCTGGCAGAAAAACTCGTTCTTCGAGTCATTTTTTTGTCCATTTTTTTGGCGCGAAATATTGAAGGTTAGCGGAGCGGAGAAAAGCGAGGCTTAGAAGTGGGTAAGAAAGCGTTATCGGTTGTTTTCCTTATTTCGGCTATGCTTGCTTGCGGGAACACCCGCGCAGACGTTACCCTGCAGAATGCAGGGTTCGAATCCTGGACCGGAGGGTCCCCTGACGGGTGGAATGTATCTACGGTATCCGCCGGCGCAGCAGCGGGCGCGTATTCAATAAGCGATTCCGGAGTTTACGTGAATGACGGGGCAAAAAGCGGCATGATCTATTTCTTTTCAAGGCCCAATTTCGGCAGTTTTAACATCGATACCTATATATTTCAGCGCTTGTCCGGGGCAGAGGCGGGGCAGGCATATACATTCGGTATCAGCAAACGCTGTTCCGTCGGCAGCAACTTTTCGGGCTTAGGAAGCGCTTCGATGGCCGTGGGTATAGATCCTTACGGAGGCACTGACCCGCTTTCTTCAAATATTATATGGGGCGTCGCCGATTCGACCGGGCTATACGGCCAAGACGCCGCTTTCGTCCCCCTTACATCCGAAGCGGTCGCGCAGGGGCCGGGGATAACAGTGTTCCTGAAGAGCAATACACTTGCCCAAACATATCCGGCGGGAGGAAGCGGCCAACCGTACAGCACGGACCTGTACACGTACGCCTATTTTGATTCGGCGCAAGTCAATCCGGTTCCCGAACCGGCGACGATGCTTCTTTTCAGCGCGGGGCTCGGAGGATTACTGATATCGAAGAGGAAAAAGCTTGAGAAATAAATTAATAATCATAACAGCGGCGCTATTGTGCATTTCCGGAAACGCGCAAGCGCTGGATATAAGCGGCTACGACGCGGACCTCTATGACCGTTTCGTCGCAGGCACTTACGGCACCGATAACCCGATAGCCAATTCTGACTTCATCGGCGCTTCTTACGACTGGTCAGGCGTCGGATGGCAGACGGACCAGAACTGGAAGAGCGTGGCGATGGTCTCCGCGCAGAACTTCGTATGCGCGAACCATTACAGGGTGCCGGTAGGGAGCACCGTCTCGTTCTTTAACGCGGACGGGCAGCTCAAGACCTATACCGTGCAGGGTTACTCCACGTTCGACTACCAGCTTACGCAGAACGGCAATCCACTCTTCGATAACAACGGCAACCCTTATATGTGCATACCGGACCTCGCTCTCGGCTGGCTTACAGAGGCGATCCCGGTTTCGGACGGCATCACGGCCTATTCGGTGCTTGACGCCGATGATTATTCCACCTCGTGGTTCGATACCGGCTGGTACGTCGGCAAGGACATCCTTTCGTACGGCTGGACCGCGAAAGCAGGGAACAATACGATAGATAACTTCCAGAATGTCGCCACCACCGGTTTTTCCAATCCGACTAACGGCACGACGACCGCTGTTTACAGCTACGACAGGAACAATGACCCGCAGGGGCAGGCGGGGGCGCAGGGTGGCGACTCAGGAAGCCCGAGCTTCATGGTATGGGACGGGCAGCTGACCATCGCGGGAACACATTTCGCCGTATCTAACGGCACCGAGGCCTGGAATACCTACGATTCTTTCGTGCCGTATTATGCCGACGCTATCGATGCCGCGATGAGTTCCGCCGGGTATTCCCTTAACAGGATAACTATAGATGTCTTTCCGACGAAGCTGAAGAACGCGGGTTTCGAGAGCGTGAGCTGGAATACCTGCCAGCCCAATGACTGGAACTACCGGGAAACTTCGTCCGGCGGCTTCTTCTTCGACACATCCTATTACAGCGGCGGGAACAAAAGATCAGGCACGTATTCTGTCGGGATGGGCGAGGAGATAAATGACGCGGGTTCGTTCGAGCATGACGGCTCTTTCAACCAGACGCTGGCGGGCTCGACCGCGGGTACGACTTACGGATTCTCGTTCTGGTTCCAGAGCGTAAATTATATACCGGCGGATATGCTGGCATCCGATGCGACCGTGATGGTGGCCGCCGGCATCGACCCGACGGGCGGTTCCGATCCCGATTCGCCCGATATAATATGGAACATGGTCGCGCTGACGCCCGAGCAGTTCACCGCCGCCTGGCAGCAGATGATAGTGACCGCGCAGTCCAACGGCACGCCGATGACGTTCTTCATCCGCAGGCACCTGTTATGCAACATATCCGAAGCCGATATCGCGGCCGGCAGGTATTGGAGCTCGTCTATATACGTGGACGACGCTTCGATATTCATCGTGCCCGAGCCCGCGACTTTCCTGATGCTCATGGCGGGGCTTTCCGGCCTCCGGTTTTTCTTCCCAAGAAGGCGCCCTTCGTAGTATAATCTTCGCTCGGAGGGATCCATCGTGAAGTGGTACCAGCTCGGCCAAGAAGAAGTATTCTCTGCCTTTAAGGCTTCCGAATCGGGGCTTAACAGCCCTGAGGCGTCCAGGCGCCTTTCCGAATACGGCCCCAACTCCCTTCCGGAAGAAGGAAAAATAAGCAAGCTTAAGATACTTATCCACCAGTTCGCAAACCCGCTTATCTATATCCTTATGGCGGCTGCGGTCGTCACTACCGTCCTGAAAGATTATATAGATACCGGTGTCATCGCCGGCGTCCTTATCCTTAACGCTATAATAGGTTTTATACAGGAATTCAGGGCCGAGACGAGCGTCAGGGCGCTCAGGGCCATGACCGTCACGAAGGCAAGGGTCCTGCGCGACGGCATCGAAAAGGAGATCGACAGCAGGGGGCTCGTACCCGGCGATGTCGTGATGCTCGCCTCAGGAGACAAGGTGCCCGCGGAGATGCGCTTGTTCGGCGTCAACGAGCTTAATATCGAAGAAGCGATGCTGACCGGTGAGTCGCTTCCGGTCGAGAAGACGGTAAAGCCCATATCCGAAGACGACCTGACTTACGGCGACCAGACAAATATCGCGTTCATGGGGACGATGGTCGTAAGGGGCAGGGGGAAGGGCGTGGTAGTCGGGACTGGTGTCAAGACCGCGCTCGGCCGCATCGCGAAGGACGTCAAGGAACTTTCCATAACGAAGAACCCCCTGCAGGAGAAGATAGAGAAGTTCGCGCATTTTATCGGGGCGCTTTCGATAGGCGGCGCCGCGGCGGTATTCGCGCTCGGCATGGCGCTCGGCTTCAAGGCCGCGGAGATGTTCAAGACCGCCGTGGCCGTAACGGTCGCGACGGTGCCGGAGGGGCTCCCGATAGTCGTTACCGTCACGATGGCTATAGGGCTGAACAGGATGGCGCGCCGCAACGCGATAATACGCAAACTCCACGCGGTCGAAACGCTCGGCAGCACGACGGTCATCTGTTCCGACAAGACCGGGACCCTGACGAAGAACGAGATGACGGTGCGCCTTATACATGACGGCCGCAAGGCCTATGAGGTCGAAGGCACCGGTTATGAGCCGAGGGGTTATATACTGCATGAAGGTAACCGGGCGGACATCTCCGAGCTCAACGACTTGCAGGGCCTCCTGAGGATAGGCCTGCTCTGCAACGAGTCCGAGATATACGAGGAGGAAGGGCGTTTCAAGGTCAAGGGCGACCCGACCGAAGGCGCGTTGATCGTCTCCGCGATGAAGGCGGGGCTCGATCCCGAGAAAGAGAGGGACGCATACCCGCAGATCTCCGTGATACCGTTCGAGTCCGACCGCGGGTATATGGCGACGCTCCATGACCGCGGCGGAAAGCGGCTTATTTTTGTAAAAGGCACGCCGGAGAACATCGTCGGTATGTGCACCGAATGCATGCTCGACGGCGAGTTGAGAAGGAAAGAGATACTCAGGGCTTCCGAATCGTTCGCGGCTGAGGGGATGAGGGTCCTCGCAATGGGGTATAAGGAAGCGCCCGCGGGCTCGGAGGCGCTTACGCATGATGACATAAAAGAAGGCGTGAAATTCGCCGGGCTCCAGGGCATGATAGACCCGCCCAGGCCCGAATCGATAGAAGCGATAAAGGGCTGCAAGGCCGCCGGGATAAGGGTGGTCATGATAACCGGCGACCACGCCGTGACCGCCGGCGCTATAGGCAGGCAGATAGGGATAACCGGCGGCGACGCGAAAGTCATAACGGGCAAGGAACTCGCGGTCATGGGCGACGGCGAGCTATACGAGAGGGTGGCGGATGTCTCGATATTCGCGAGGGTCGCGCCGGAGCATAAGCTCAGGATAGTCCAGCAGTTGATGAAGCGCGGCGAGATCGTCGCGGTGACCGGCGACGGCGTAAACGACGCTCCCGCGCTCAAGGCCGCGCACATAGGCGTCGCGATGGGCCGTTCAGGGACCGATGTCGCGAAGGAAGCGGCCGATATGGTGGTCGTCGACGACAATTTCGCGAGCATCTTCAGCGCCGTTGAAGAAGGCAGGATCGTCTTCGATAACCTGCGCAAGGTCGTGGTCTTCCTTATACCGACAGGTTTCGCCGCACTGATATCCATAGGCATATCTATGGTCCTCGGCCTCCCGGCTCCGTACCTTCCCGCGCAGCTGCTCTGGATAAACCTCGTAACGAACGGCCTGCAGGACGTGGCGCTCGGTTTCGAGCCGGGCGAGAAGGATATAATAAGGAGAAAGCCGAGGCCCCCGAAAGAGGGGATCATGTCCCGCCTGATGCTCGAAAGGAGCATCCTCGTGGGCTCGTTGATATCCGCAGGCGTCGTATTCAATTATCTCGCGGCCATAAAGGACGGCGGCGATATCGCGAACGCGAGGACTACGGCGGTCACAACGATGGTATTCTTCCAGTTCTTCCAGGCATGGAACTCCCGCTCCGAGACCGTATCCGTGTTCAGGATTCCGCTGCTGAGCAACCCGTTCCTCTTCTACAGCATGATAGCGGCGTTCTTCGCGCAGCTCGCCTTCATCTATGTCCCGGCGATGCAGTGGGTCTTCAGGACCGTCCCGTTGACGGCGGCGGAGTGGGGGCGTATCGCACTGGTCTCACTGTCCGTCATCATAGTCGTGGAGCTGGACAAGGCCGCAAGGAACAGGTTCTCCCGCGGCAGGTAAGGCGTTTTATTTTTGAATATTACTTGACAACATAACAATTATGGTATATACTATTAGTAAGTTAACAGATAACGGAGAATAACATGGCTACAGATCTCGACAGGTTGAACAACGACAGCGTGCGCCGGCTCGTTAATGTCTCTGAGGCGATAATCAAGGCCGCCGACAGGTTCTTCGCGAAGTTCGGCGTGACTACCGCCCAGTACGATATCCTTGTGATACTGAAATACTCCAAAAGGAGATTGACCCAAAGCGACCTCGGGATAAACAGGGTCGTCTCCCGCTCTAACATAACCGGCATCCTCGACAGGCTGGAGAAGACCGGCATGGCGAAGAGGGAAGGCAGCGCCGACGACCGCAGGATAAAGCATATCTCGATAACAAAAAAAGGCCTCGACCTCATAGATAAAGTAGAAGGCAAGTATTTCGATAACGTAAAGAAGCTCGTATGGTTCCTCGACGATAAGGATAAGAAGGGGCTCGTCGAGATCCTGGACCGGCTCGAGAGGGGCCTAAGGAGGGCGGAAGATGTATTATCATGATATTTTCAACCTGTTCGAATATTTCCCGCTGCTGTGGATAGCGTCCATAATCGCGACGCCTATAATTGCCGGGAACAAGAAACGCAACGCTGTCCTGTGGCTGTTGCTGGCGATACCGCTGGGGCCGCTCGCACTTTTCATCATTGCCGTAATGCCTAAGCCCGACAGGGCCAAGGAAGACCCATCCGGGCTCGACGCAAGGATCTCGGACCTCGAAAGGCGCGTATGGCGCATCGAGCACGCCGCAATACAGGCTGCGCCGAAAGAAGCGGCGCAGCCCGAGATAAAGCCCGTCATTGCCGAGACGCCGCGGCCTGCGGCACATCAGGAGGTCCGGCCGAAACCCGTTCCTGCGCCCAGCCACGATCTCGAGCAGAAGATGGGCCGCTATTGGCTCAACCGCATAGGCATCCTCGTGCTCGCGATGGGTGTCGCGTTCCTTGTAAGCTATACATTCAAGTATTTCGGACCGTTCGTGAAGATACTTACCGGATACCTTATAGCGTCCGCGCTGTTCATTACCGGCTTCAGGCTGGAGAGGAAGCAGAAGTACGTGTATTACGGGCGCACCCTGCTCGGCGGCGCGTGGGCTATAGCTTATTTTACGACGTATGCAATGTACCATTTCCCGGCGTCGCGCATAATTCATAGCCAGCTTCTTGACCTTGTCCTGCTCGCCGTCGTAGCGGTAGCGATGCTGCTGCGCTCGTTGAGGTACAAGTCCCAGGAGCTGTCATCTGTCGCGCTCTTCGTGGGTTATTTCACGGCCACGATGGGAGACATCAACTATTTCACGCTCGCGAGCTGCCTCATGCTCGCGGTAATATCAGTAATACTCGTGTATAAGATGCGCTGGCTCAGGATGATATTCATAGGGATAGCGCTGACCTACCTTACGCATATATTCTGGGTGGTAAAGCAGGTCAAGCTGTCGTATGTCCCCATCGGGCAGCTCGACGTCAGCCAGGTGCAGTTCTGGCTGAATAACGGGTTCGTATTCCTTTACTGGCTTGTATTCACAGTCTCGATATATATGATAAGGAACCCCGTGGAAAGGGAGGAGAAGCAACTCGCGGTCGCGAACTTTTCCAACTTCCTTCCTTTCTTCGTGCTGGCGTATTCCAGGATATACGTGGAATACCCGGAATGGAAGTTCCCGTTCGTCCTCGGGCTCGGCATAGTTTACTCCGCGCTGGCGTTCATATCGTCCCGCGCGAAGAACGGCATCATGACGACGGTAAACACGCTTATAGCGCTGTCGCTCGTGACGTTCTCGATACCGCTCATGGCGGTCCCGCTCAGCACGACGATAATATGGCTGGTCGAGCTCCCGTGCCTGGTCTACATCGGCCAGCGTTTCGGGAATAAGGCGTTCAGGATATTCGCCCTGCTGTTATCCGCGGCCGTATTCTTCAGGGTCGCGACATTCGATTTCGCGATATCGAAAGACCTCGTATTGCTGATAGGCGCGCTGTCGTCTTTCGCGAGCGTGTTCGTATCCAGGATGATCAAGGAAGATGCCGCGTTCAGGGGGGAGAAGTTCCTCGTAAACGCGTATTCGCTGTTCGGTACCGTATATTTGACAACGCTGCTATGGAACAAAGTCCCGGAAGCGTGGCTTGGCACGGCGCTCTTCGAAGAAGTGTTTGCTCTTGCGCTGGCAGCCTGCCTGATGAAGGACAAGGCGCTGCGCGCTTATTCGTATATCCTCATCATTGTCGCCTTGATCGTGTTATACTTTACAGGCACCGGAAATAATTTTATCTGGATAATTGTCCAGCTGCCGGCGCTCCTGTTCATAGGGCTGCGTTACGGCATGAGGCCTGTCAGGATAATCGCCCTCGCGAGCGCCGCGGCCTTGTTCATGAGGGCGTGTTGGGCGGACAGCAGGATGATTGCGTTCGCCGGTATGGCGGCGATGTACCTTTGCGATTGCCTTAACAGGTATCTGAAACGCGAGGAGAGCTTTGGCGGAGAAAGTAATCTGATAAAGGCGTACTCGGCGCTCGGGACCGCGTATCTGACGTTCTTCCTCTGGGATATCGTCCCTCTGCGCTGGCTGACACTCGCGCTTGCGTCCGAGATGGCGGCCCTGTTTATAGTCGGCCGCACCGTCAAGGACGCGTCTTTCCGGGTTTATTCGCTCGTCCTGCTTGTGATGGCGGCTTTCCGCATGGCTTTTATTGACGGGAGCGGAGGATTCGGCGCAGCGGACTGGACGGCTTTTGCGGTCGAGGCCGCGATGATGGCCTTCGTCTACCTGTCGTATAGGGGCATGAAGAACAGGAACGAGGTATCCGGGGTCGAAAATCCGGCGCCTACGGCCGTATTCGTGATCGCCGCGCTGGCGCTTACCTTTGTCATGTTTGATAACGTCGAAAGGAACCTCATAAGTTTGGCTTTGGGCGTGGAAGGAGCGGCCATGTTCGCGCTCGGCTTCGCGGCGAAAGACAAGGCCTCGAGGATTGGCGGTTTTGGCGTTTTCGGGATCACGCTGGCGAGGATAATCATCGTGGACATGGCGCATGTAGCGGTTACCTATAAGATAATAAGTTTCATGGCCCTCGGCGCCATATTCCTTGTAACGTCGTTCTTGTATAACAAATACAATATAGGCCGGGATAAATGACGGGAACCGGGGCTTCAAAGAAACTTACCACGAGCGACGGGGTCGGCATCGCTTACGAGCATTTCAGGAACGGGCACGACTCGGTCGTCGTGGTCTGCCCGGGGT
The DNA here is from genome assembly GCA_964650515.1 of uncultured Planctomycetia bacterium. Classification (GTDB taxonomy): domain Bacteria; phylum Omnitrophota; class Gorgyraeia; order Pluralincolimonadales; family Pluralincolimonadaceae; genus UBA6215. The sequence continues at coordinate 114,663 of CAZYUB010000001.1, forward strand.
TCTTCAACAGCAAGAAGAACGGCGGGATACGCAAGGCGATAGATATCGTCTCCGGTTCTCACGACGTCGTAATATTCGATTTCCGCGGGCACGGCGACAGCGGCGGTAAATTCAGCTGGACCGCGAAAGAGCCGCTGGACCTCCGGGCGGTCCTCGATTACACGGCCGGCTTCGGGTACAGGAAGACGGGGATACTCGCGTTCTCGCTCGGGGCCGCGGTCTCGCTCATAGTCGCGCCCGACAGGCCGGAGATAAAAAGCATGGTACTCGTCAGCGCGCCTTACAGCTTCTGGGACATCAATTACCATTTCTGGGAGCCGGAGATGTTCTCGGACCTGAAAGCGAACATGGAATGCAGATGGGAAGGCAAGGGCGCGAAAGTCGACCACGTATTCATGGACAAGGACAAGCCGATAGACCGCGTCTCCTCGATAAAAAATACCGCGATCATGTTCATACACGGAGCGAAGGACTGGGTTATCAAGGACTACCATTCGAAGAAGCTCTACAATTCGGCGGCCGTCAACGAGAAGAAGCTCGAGATATTCAACGACGGGCTGCACGCGGAGCGGCTTATAGAGCAATATCCGGAGAGGATGGCGGAACTCGTCACCGGCTGGTTCGGCAGGACTTTATAAAAGGAGACGGCAGATGAGGTGGCTTATCATGACGGTAATGCAGCTGGTATTCACGCTTGCGCTTTACGTGATGGGCGCGGTATTGATAGGATTATCGCTCTACCCGGGCGTAAACCTGGTCTTGCATACGGTCGAGCCCGCGTCGGGGCTCGGGCTTGTCCCGGGCCTGATCGTCATCTGCATATCGATAGCGGCCGGGTATTTCCTCTATGGGCTCACGCTGATACTACTCGTCGGTGGGATAAGGACCGTGCTGAACCTGCGGCTTAAGGAAGGCGATTACCCGATACCGTCGGCCGGCGCGTTCAAATGGGCCTTCGTCAATTCGCTCTTCCTGCTCGTCTCCGTCACGTTCATGGATTTCATCCTGCTTACGCCTTTCTGCAACCTCTTCTACCGCCTCATGGGAGCGAAGATGGGAAAGAACGTGCAGATAAATTCCAAGAATGTGGCAGACATATCGCTTCTCGAGATAGGGGACCGTTCAGTCATCGGCGGGAATTCGACCGTGATATGCCACTCGTTCGAGAGGGGGCGGCTGAAGTTGCGCAAAGTCAGGATAGGAAACGACGCGGTCATCGGGCTCAACTCTGTGATACTCCCCGGAGTCGAGATCGGCGACCGCGCGATGGTCGCGGCCGGCGCGGTGCTTCTTAAGGACACGAAGGTAGGCCACGGCGAATTATTCTACGGAGTGCCGGCCGAGTCGGCGAAAGAAAGGCACAAAGAGGTAAAGTAAATGGCCAAGCCGAATTTCGATAACCTTTCCATACACGAGATAACGGAGTCGATAAACAAGCGCTGGTTCTCGAAGACCGCCCTGCAGATAAAGACGAAGGACGGCTGGAATGCGCTTTCGTATGTCCCGCTCGGCGAAAGGGCAGTGGATATCTCCTCGACACTGCTGAAGCTCGGTATGGAAAAAGGCGACCGCGCGGCAATACTTTCGGAATCGCGCCCGGAGTGGGGCATCGCGCTCTTCGGGACGATCTCATGCGGCGGGATAGTCGTCCCGATAGACGTGAAGCTCAGCGAAAAAGAGATAGAGTTCATATTAAACGACAGCGGCGCGAAATTTATCTTTGTGTCGGAGAAGCACCTGCCCGAGATAGACCATATCAGGCCGAAGCTCACCGCGCTTAAGCACGTCTTCCTGCTCGATGATTCCGCGCGCGACGACGTCATAAAGATCAGCGGCTTGAAGATGAAGGAGGGGGACAGGAAATACCTGCCGCTTGAGGCCGGCGATACCGCGGTCATCGTCTATACGTCCGGCACGACGGGTGTCGCGAAGGGCGTGGAGCTGACCTACAAGAACCTGATGTTCCAGGCGAAGGAGCTCAACCGGCTCGTCCGTTATTCCGAGGCGGATAACTTCCTGTCGATGCTGCCGCTCAACCACATGCTGGAACTTACCGGCGGTTTCCTCTCACCGCTTTACGTCGGCGCCACGATAACCTATTGCGACAGCTTAAAGCCGGCGAACATCATCGCGCTGATGAACGAGACGCGGACGACCGTAATGATCACGGTGCCGCTGGTGCTGAAGATGTTCCACGACGGCATAATCAAAAAGGCGAGGTCGCTGCCGTTCGTCCAGAGGCAGTTCTTTTTCATCTGCCTGCACCTTTGCAGGTTCCTCCTGAAGTTTAATATGAAACCGGGAAAAGCCGCATTCTCGAAGATACACGGCCAGTTCGGCAGGCACCTGAGGTGTTTCGTCTCGGGCGGGGCGCCGCTGGACCTTACCGTCGAGATGGATTTTAACGCGATGGGATTCACGATATTGCAGGGCTACGGGCTGACCGAGACATCACCGGTCATCGCGGTCAACACCTTCAGGGAATTGAAATACGGCTCCGTCGGCAAGCCGATCCCCGGCGTCGAGGTCAAACTGATGAAGCCCGACGGCACATTCGGCGAAGAAGGCGAGATAGTCACGCGCGGGGACCATGTTATGAAAGGGTATTACAAGAACCCCGGAAAGACCGCCGAGATGATAAGAGACGGCTGGCTGCATACAGGAGATATCGGCAAGTTCGATAAAGACGGATTCCTGTATATTACGGGCCGGATAAGGAACCTCATAGTCCTCGGCGGAGGCAAAAAGGTATTCCCGGAAGAGATAGAGGAGGTAATGTCCGCGAGCCCGTATATAAAAGAGATATGCGTCCTCGGCAGGAAAGCAACGGAAGGGCTCAAGGCCGGCACTGAGGAGGTGTTCGCGGTCATCGTGCCCAATCTCGAACATTTTGAAGGCAGCGATAAAAAAGATAAAGACCTTATCAGGAATAAGGTAGCGTCCGAAGTAAGCCGCCTCAGCAGTAACCTTGCCGAATACAAGAAGATATCGGATTTCATGCTGTATTTCGACGAACTTCCGAAGACATCGACGAGGAAGATCAAAAGGAATGCTGTTAAAGAACTGGCAGGGCCTACCGGTTAGAGCGCCAGAGGCGGTAGAGTTCCTCGAACCCGCATTCGTTTATCTTCCTGCCGCTTTTCTTGACAGCGCGTTCGACATTACCGAAGCGTTTCGCGAACTTTTTCGTGGCGTTGTGCAGGGATTCCTCGGCGTCGATTCCGCCGAAGCGAGAGAGTATCACTACCGCGAACAGTAAGTCGCCGATCTCCTCGGCGAGACGGCGCTTATTGCCGCTCTTGATCTCCGCCTTGACTTCATCCAGCTCTTCGTGGATCTTGTCGACGACGAACTTAACGTCCGGCCAGTCGAATCCCTGTGTCGCGGCGCGCCTTGATATCTTCTGGGCTTCTATCAGGGCGGGAAGGGTCTTCGGCACGCCGTCTAAAATGCTCTTGCGGTCCTTATAGCCCCTTTCCTTCTCCTTGCGCGATTGCCAGTGGCGGTAGGCGTCGTCGGGGTCCTTGGCTTTATGTTTTTCGAAGACATGCGGATGCCTGTTGAGCATTTTTTCGGAAGACGTGCGCAGCACGTCGTAGATGTCGAACGCGCCGCGCTCCCTGGCTATCTGCGCCTGGAAGATAACCTGGAAGAGGAAATCACCGAGCTCATCCTTCAGTTTTTCGGGATCTTTCGAGTCGATCGCGTCGCAAAGCTCATACGCTTCCTCGATTATGTGTTTCTTCAGGGAAGCGTGCGTTTGCGCCCTGTCCCACGGGCAGCCGTCCTTCGCGCGAAGGCGCTCCATTATCTTGACTAGTTTTTTCATATTAAGGTATACTGATTATAGCATGGAACGCGTAATACTCAAAATCCTTGTGTTCGCGGCGTTTGCGGCGCTCGCAGCGCAGCCCGCCTGCGTAGCCATTACGGTCAGGGAAGACCCTGCTGCGGCTGCAGCGTATAACCAGATGGGCGTGGACGCTTACAACAAGGGCGCGTATAAGGCCGCGATATCCTACCTCGAGCAGGCGCTGAAACTGAACAGGGGCAACAGGACCGTCGAGAAGAACCTCGCGGTCGCTTACGCGGGCCAGTCGGAGGCGGAGCTCGAGAGGCGCAACCTGGACCTCGCCGGGCAGTACGCGCAGCAGGCGCTGAAATATGACGGGAAGAACATCACCGCGCTTTTCGTGCTCGGTGAGATAAAATATAACTCGCAGGAACTAGATGAGGCGAAAGCGCTCTGGCAGAAGATCCTCGATATAGACCCGGATTTCAAATACGCCGAGGAGATCAGGAAGAGGATAGGCAAGGCCGAGACCGAGAACAAGGTCGAAAAAGAATACCGCTCTTCCGGGATCGACCAGTTCGATATCAGGTACGCTAAGGAGGGCGCGCGGACCAGTTATAACGTGCGGTACTACCTGCAGGAAGCGTACAGGATACTCGGGCAGGAGTTCGATTACCGGCCGAAATACAGGATAGGCGTCATCCTTTACGACAGGGGCGATTTCGAGTCCATTCGCGACTGGAAGGGCGGCGCGAGCGGCATCTATGACGGCAAGATCCGGCTGCCGTTCGTCGGGGCGGGGTTCTCCGGCGACGAAATAAAGGGGATCGTCTGGCATGAATACACGCACCTGCTCGTCAATGATATCTCGCTCGGCAAGGCGCCGGACTGGCTCCACGAGGGGCTCGCTTATTACGAACAGTACAGGTGCATGCGCAGCAACCTCACGATACTGAAGAATGCCGTGAAGAACGACCTGTTGTTGGGGTTCGCCGAGCTTGATGGCGTTATCGGCGCCTCGACGGATAATGTACAATATCACCTTGCCACCCAGGAAGCGTATACGCTCGTGAAATATATGATGAAGAGGTACAATAAATACACGGTAAGGGAAATGCTCAGGATGCTCGGGGAAGGGATGGCATTCGAGGAAGTGGCGAAAAAGAAACTGTACGTGACTGTGCAGGAGCTCGAGAAACGCTGGTTGAAAAAGCTGAAAGCGGGGGAACTTTACTGATATGGCGGAAGATAATAAGATCAAGTCCGGTTTCGTCGCGATAGTCGGAAGGCCCAACGTCGGCAAGTCGACGGTGCTGAACCGCCTCGTCGGCGAAAAGGTCGCGATAGTCACCGAAAAGCCGGAGACGACGCGCAACAGGATACAGGGCATACTGACGGACAAGGACGCGCAGGTCGTCTTTGTGGATACGCCGGGCATACATAAGCCGAAGAACCTGCTCGGCAAGTACATAACGAAGGCCGCGAAGGACTCGCTGCTCGAGGTCGACCTCGTCATATTCATAATCGACATGACAAAGGGTATCACCGACGAGGACAAGCTGATATTCAAGCTCGTGAAAGAGGCCGGCAAGCCCGCGCTGCTGCTGATAAACAAGGTCGACCTCAAGAGCAAATCACTCGCTCTGCCGCTCATAGAGGAGGCCGCGAAGCTTTACGATTTCAAGGAGCTGATACCGACATCGGCCCTGACCGGCGACAATATGGACGCGGTATTGGCGATGGCCATAAAGCACCTTCCGTACGGGCCGAAACTGTTCCCGGACAGCCAGTTTACCGATAAGACCGAAAGGTTCATGGCCGGCGAGATCGTCCGCGAGAAGGCGCTCGAGCTCACGCACGAAGAGGTCCCGCATTCGATAGCGGTGCTTATCGAGGAGTTTGCCGAAAGGCCGAAGAAGGTAACCTTCATCAGGGCGACGATATACGTCGAGCGGCAGTCGCAGAAGAAGATAATAGTCGGGCACAGGGGGCAGATGCTCAAGTATATCGGCGAAGCCGCGAGAAGGGACATCCAGAAACTGATCGGAAGGCATGTTTTTATAGAACTCTGGGTCAAGGTCCATGAGAACTGGCGCAAGGACCCCCAGGCGCTGAAGGTCCTCGGTTATACATGATCGGCGGATATGAATAAATACGTAATACCTGCATCCCTGCTCCTGGTCCTTATCATGACATTTGTATCCTTCTATCCATGCCTCGGGAACGGTTTTACGCAGTGGGACGACAACCACCTTGTCACGGAGAACAGGCTTATACGCGACATCTCGCCGCGCGGCATCATCCGTATCTTCTCGACAGCGGATAACAGCAATTATAACCCGCTCACTCTCGTGTCCTACGCCGTGGAATACCGCCTCGCGGGGCTCGGTGACCCGTTCGTCTTCCACGCAACAAACCTTGCGCTGCACCTGCTGAATTCCGCCCTCGTCTTCTGGTTCATATACCTGGTAAGCAGGAGCGCGGCGGTATCGGTAATAACGGCGCTGTTGTTCGGCGTACACCCGATGCATGTCGAATCCGTCGCCTGGATCGCCGAACGAAAAGACGTGCTCTATTCGTTCTTCTTCCTGTCATCGCTGGTCGCCTACGTTTATTCCACGGAAAAAGGAGGGAGGAGGGGATTTTATTATCTTTCTCTGTGCCTCTCCCTTTTATCCATGCTTTCGAAGACCATGGCCGTCACTATGCCCGCGGTATTGCTGCTTATCGATTACCTGCTGCGCAGGAAGATAGACGGCAAGTCCCTGATGGGGAAGGCGCCGTTTTTCGCGATAGCGTTCATCGTCGGCGCGGCGGGCTATTTCGCGCAACACGGCGGCGGGGCCCTGGGCCAGGCATACTTCGGGCCGGTAAAGAACGCGATGGTGGCGGTATACGGCCTCGGGTTTTACCTGAAGAAACTCTTTTTCCCGTCGGGCCTTTCCGCGTTCTATCCGTATCCGGCGGGCGCAGGGGACGCCATAACAGGCATGTTTCTTGCTTCGTTGCCGTTATTGCTGGCCGCGGCGGCGGCCGTCATCATTTCGTCCAGGTATACGAGAAAGGCGGTCTTCGGCGCGCTTTTCTTCCTCGTAGTCCTGTCGCCTGTGCTGAAATTCATCCCGCTCGGCAGGGCGATAGCCGCCGACCGTTATGTATATATCGCGTACATCGGGTTGTTTTACGTTATAGCCGAAGGCCTTTGCTCCATGGGGCGCAAAGGACCGGCCTTTAAATTCATGGTATCGGCGGCTGCAGCGGCGGCAATATGTTTCCTGTCGTACCTGACATGGCAGAGGTGTTTCGTATGGAAGGACGATATCTCGCTGTGGAACGACGCGCTTAAACGCTATCCGAGCACGGAGGCCTATTTCGGGCGCGGCGTAGGCCATGCCAACGCGGGACGGATTGACGACGCCATGCGGGATTATAACAAAGCGCTCGAATACGACCCGTACCTGAGCGACGTATACGTAAACAGGGGGATACTATACGCGGCCACGGGGCAGGCGGAGAAGGCCCTGGAAGATTACTCGACCGCAATAATGTTAAGCCCCGGTTCGTATAAACCGTATTATAACCGCGGCCTTATCTACGTCGCTATCGGGGATTACGAGAGGTCTGTCGGGGACTTCAGCGAGGTGATAAAACTAAAACCCGGCCATGCCGAGGCGTACTCGAACCGCGGCGCGAGTTTCGGCAATATGGGCAGGAACGAAGAGGCCATCGCCGATTTTGAAAAAGCAATAGAGATAGACCCGGGCTGCGAGGAAGCGCTTCGCAACAGGGCGGCCTATTATAATTCCAAAGACGAAAAATCGGGCAAAGCCCCTTGAATTTCAGCCATCATATGGCATACTTTAATTGACCGAAAGGGCGGTCCGGCCGCCGGCCGGGCCTGACGCTCGGTGCGAAATACCCAAAGCGCACCGACCCCCATCAGGGCCGAAAGGGCGTGACGCAAAACTTCGGGCCTAAACCGAGGCCATTCCAGGTGGCACGGCAGGGCGGCGGAGTTACCGAAACCGGAGAAAAGGTCAAAGGCGTAGGTTGCCTCCCTTTATCGGTCGACGTAAGATTTCGCCAGCGGCTAGAAGGAAGAGTTCCACAGCCGCTGGCCTGTTTTTTGCGAGCTGCGTAAGCAGCGAGCATCCCGCAGATAGAATCTGCGGGAGAGACTCATGCTTATATTTCGATGTTCTTCTCAGCAAGCGCAATCGCGCTTGCCATTTTGTTTTATAGCCTATATAATACAGCTGATGAACCCTGCCAACGTGAGCAATTTAGACAGAGCCGCGGTAGTCAGGAAGATACCGCTTTTTTCGGACCTGCCGCAGGTGGCGCAGAAGCTTATAGAAGAGCGCTGCTACATAGCGGAGTACAGGAAGGGCCATATCCTGTACAGGGAAGGCCTTCCGTCAGATTCTTTTTATTGTATCGTCTCCGGCCGTGCGAAAGTGTTCGTGAAGACGCCTTCGGGCGAGGAGAAGACCCTCATATTCCTGCACAGGGGCGATTACGTCGGGATCGTGTCCCTGCTGACCAACGAGCCCCATTCCGCTTCGGTGCAGATGGTCAACGATTCCGTAGTCCTCAGGATAGACAAGAAGGATTTCGGCCAGCTTCTTAACGATGTCCCGCAACTCGCGCTTAAGCTCAGCGAATCGCTTTCGCGCCGCCTGAAAAGGAAAGAATCCAGGGCCAAGGCCGTATTCGAATCCACGATAATATCGGTCTATGGGCCCGCCAAGAAGACCGGCAGGACGATGTATTCGGTGAACCTCGCGATAGCGCTCGCTTACGAGACGCGCAAAAAGGTCATGCTGATAGATATGAGCGCGACGGGCAAAGAATGCTCGTCGATGCTGCGCATGGAAGGCGAACTCCCCTGCGTCGGCATGGAGTCCGGCATGCTCAGTTACGAGGACGTGAAGGACAAGATGATCAAGTATGAGGCCGGGGGCATATTCCTGCTTAACGCCGCCTGCGGCCCGTCATCGCGCATAGACTCAGGCACGGTGATATCACTGCTCAGTTCGATAGCCGCGGAATTCAATTATATTGTCGTGGATATGCCCGCGGAGATGGACAAGCCGATATATTCCGTATTGACCCAATCCGACCTGATACATATCGTCACCGATTCCGGGGAGCATAATCTCAGGTCCACCGGACGGCTCATAGAGGAGCTCAGGAAGACGGTAAAGGACCCCGACGCGACGATAAAGACGATAATAAACGAATTCGTCATGACAAAGACATTCGAGGAGGAGATCAAGCTTCTCGGGCACAAGGCGTACGCGACATTGCCGGACCTTGGTATGCTTGCGGGAATGATGGCAGCGGGCCTGCCGCCGGTCCTCGCGGTGCCGGAATGCCTCTATTCGAGGTCGGTGCGCAGGATCGCCAGGGAGATAGGCAGGATACTCGTGGGCCTCGCGCTCGGTTCAGGCGCGGCGCTCGGCCTTGTCCATATAGGGGTGCTGAAAGTCCTCGAGAAAGAGAAGATACCGATAGATTTTATCGCGGGGACCTCGATCGGCGCGGTCGTAGCCGCGTTCTGGGCGTCGGGCATGGAAGCGGCCGAGCTCGAAAAGGTCGCGATGAGGTTCAAGGACAGGAAGATGCTGCTTTCGCTCGCGGACTTCTCGCTGATGCCTCTGCAGGGTTTCCTTAACGGGAACAACCTCAAGAAACTTTACCGTGAGTACCTCGGAAGGAAGACGTTCCACGACACGCATACGCCGCTCAAGATAGTCGCGAACACGCTGCGCTCGCGCGAAAACATAATATTCGACGAGGGAAGCCTGGTCGACGCGGTCCGCGCGTCGAGCTCGATACCCGCGATAATAAAGCCGGTCCGTTACGGCGATGATTTCCTGATAGACGGCGGGACGTTCGATCCGGTGCCGATAGACGTGCTCATGAAAGGCGGCGCAAAGAAGATCATAGCGGTCAACTGCCTGCCGAGCCAGGACGAGATGAAGAAGATATTCGACGAGTTCGAGCAGAAACGCCGCAAGGAAGAGGCAAAACTCGCGAACGGCTCGATATTCGCGCGCATATCGTATAATTTCAATAACTGGGTGCGCAGGACATTCGCGCCGAACGTATTCGACGTGATGATGAACACCTCGCTCGCCATGCAGTATGTGCTGGCCGAGGAGTCGTCGCGCGAAGCGGACTGCGTAATACACCCCATACTCACGAACGCGGTCTGGTTCGAGCTGTATAAGGCGGAAGAGCTTATCAAGCGCGGTGAGGAGGAGACACGCAGGATGCTCCCCCAGATAAAAGCGCTTATCGAAGAATAATAAAGGAGAGTCATAATGGCAAGCGGCGAGAAATTCGATTGCATAGTGGTAGGGGCGGGCCCCGCCGGGACGACGTGCGCGTACGCGCTCGCGAAAGCCGGCCTCAGCGTGGTCCTGCTCGAGCGCGGGGAGAAGCCCGGCTCGAAGAACGTGATGGGAGGCATACTCTACTCGACCATACTGAACAAAGTGATCCCGGAATTCTGGAAAGAGGCGCCGGTCGAGCGCAGGATAGTTCAGAAAAAATTCGCGGTGCTTTCGGACGATTCCGAGGTCGGCCTCGGGCTGAGGTTCGAGGGATTCAACAAGCCGCCGTATAACAACACGTTCTCCGTATTGCGCGGGAAATTCGACGCGTGGTACGCGGCCAAGGCCGAAGAGGCCGGGGTGATGATACTCAACGAGGCCGTCGTCGATAAGGTCATCGTCGAGGGCAAGAAGGCCGTCGGGGTCAAGACGCGGCTCGAGGACGGAGACCTTTTCGCGGACACGGTCGTCGTTGCGGAAGGCGTGACGTCGCTGCTGGCGCAAGGGCTGGGCCTGCGCGAGAAACACGTGCCCGAGCATATGGTGACATGCTGCAAAGAGGTAATCGGCCTGCCGAAAGAAACCATCGAAGAGAGGTTCGGCATTGAGGGCGATGAGGGCGCGTCGCTCGAGTATTTCGGAGGGTCGGTCAAGGGGCTCGTGGGCTCGGCGTTCTTATACACGAACAAGGAATCGGTATCGCTCGGCATTGGCGTCTCGACAAACGACCTGAAGAACAATAAACTGACCCCGAACGACCTGATTGAGAATTTCAAGGAGCACCCGTCGATAAAACATTACATAAAAGGCGGGAAGCTGCTCGAATATTCCGCGCATATGATCCCTGAGTTCGGTTACGACCATCTTCCGAAACTCACGATGGACGGGCTAATTATCGCGGGCGACGCCGCCGGCTTCGTGAACATGAACCCGCTCTACCACGAGGGCTCGAACCTCGCGATGGCGTCCGGGCTCGCCGCGGCCGAAACGATAATAGAAGCGAAGAAGAACAACGATCTCTCGGAGAAGGGCCTCGCCGGGTACCGCAGGAGGCTAGAGGGCTCATTCGTGTTGATGGACCTCAAGAGGTATAAGGGCATATCGAATTTCGCGCTGAAGCATCCCGAATTTTTCAAGGAATACCCGGAATTGCTGGTAGATCTGGCGGAGGAGTTCTTCACCGTGTCCGAGACGCCTAAGGGCAAGTCGAGGATGGCCGTGATCAAGAAAGGCCTGAAGAGCGTGAACCTGCTGAAACTCGCCGTCGGGATGAATCGCGCGCGCAAAGTGATGTTCTAAAGAGAAACTTATGCGTGAAGACACGATTCCTTTGATGTTTTTCGCGAGGGCGAACAAGTACGGCAACAGGTGCGCCCTGAGGCACAAGGCCGGCGGAAGGTACCACGACATAAGCTGGTCGGAGTTCGAGGGCAAGGTCAAGGACCTGGCTTTCGGGCTGATCACCCTCGGCCTGAAGCCGGGCGAGAAGGTCGCGCTGCTTTCGGAGAACCGTCCCGAGTGGGCGTATTCAGACCTGGCCGTCCTTTCGCTCGGATGCGCCGACGTGCCGCTTTACCCGACCGACGTCCCCCACCAGATGGAATATATAATAAGGGATTCCGACTCGGTAATCGCGATCGTCTCGACCGCCGGGCAGCTCGACAAGATACTTTCCGTAAGCGCGCGCCTGCCGTCGCTCAGGAAAATAATAGTCATGGACCCCGACGGCAGGGCAAAGAGGCCCGAGGTCATATCCTTCGCGGACCTGCTCGATGCGGGCTCCGCAGCCGCCGCGGACGCGAGGATGGATTTCGAGTCACGTCTCCGGTCACTGAAGAAGGAAGGCCTCGCCTCGATAGTATACACGTCGGGGACTACCGGCCAGGCGAAAGGCGTCTGCCTAACGCACGATAACTTCCTTTCCAACTGCCGTTCTTCATTGGATGTCCTGCCGTTCAACGAGAACGATGTATGCCTTTCTTTCCTGCCGCTTTCGCATGTCTTCGAAAGGATGGCGAGTTATTATTTCACGCTGACGATCGGCGGCACGATCGCCTACGCGGAGAATATGGAATCGGTCGGCAGGAACCTGAAGGAAGTCCGGCCCACTTACGCCTGCGCGGCCCCGAGGTTCTACGAGAAACTCCACGCGGGAATAATGGAGAAGGCCTCGCAGAGCCCGCCGTCGAAGCAGAAAGCGCTCGAATGCGCCCTGAATACCGCCAAAGAATACGCGCGGGCGAAACTGAACAACCTCGAGGCCGGACCGGCGCTCTGGCTTAAATACCATTGCGCGAAGATATTTATATTCCGCAGGATAAACGAGGCAGTCGGAGGGCGCATAAGGTTCTTCATATCCGGGAGCGCGCCGCTGTCTAAGGAACTGGCGGAGTTCTTCTATTCGGTCGGGATCTTCATATTCGAGGGGTACGGGCTCACGGAGACGTCCCCGGTAGTGACCGTCAATACGTTCCGCGCGTTGAGGTACGGATCCGTAGGAAGGCCGATAAAGGACGTCGAGGTGAAGACCGCTTCCGACGGGGAGATACTCATAAAAGGCCCGTCGGTCATGAATGGTTACTACAAGAACGATAGGGCAACGGCCGAATCGATAGACCCCGAGGGCTGGCTGCATACCGGCGATATCGGGTATTTCGACGCCGATGGCTTCCTGTATATCACAGACAGGAAGAAGGACATAATAATAACCGCGGGCGGCAAGAATATCGCGCCGCAGAACGTCGAGAACCTCATAAAGAGCGATTCATACATACAGGAAGTCGTGGTCCATGGCGACCGCAGGCCGTACCTGACGGCGCTGATAGTGCCGGATTTCAACGCGATGAAAGGCCTCGCGCTGCGGCTCGGGATACCGTACACGTCGGTGCCGGAACTTGTCGGGCATCCGCGCGTCCAGGAGTTCCTGTCGAAGAGGATAGAGGAAAAACAGGCGGAACTGGCCAATTACGAGAAGATAAAGAAATTCAGGATTCTCGACAGGGGACTGACGATAGAAGAAGGCGAGATCACGCCCACGCTGAAAGTAAAGCGCCGGGTCGTCGCGGAGAAATACAAAGAGGTCTTCGACGAGATGTATTCGTCGCGGGGGTGAGAGCTTGAAATTCGAAGGGTCCTTCAAGAACAAGGACGCGCAGAATATAATATACAGGGCGTTCATCCCCGATAACCCGAAGGCCGTCGTCGTCCTCGCGCACGGGCTCGGTGAGCACTCGCTGAAATACGGGTATTTCGGAGACGCGCTTTATTCCGCGGGCATCGCGGCGTTCCTGTACGACCAGCGCGGGCACGGCAGGTCGCAGGGAAGGCGCGTCTATGTGAAGGATTTCGACGATTACGTGAGCGACCTCCGGCAGATGGCCGTGATCGCGAAGGTCGAGACGCTCTGCGACAGGGTTTTTATCGTCGGGCTCAGCATGGGCGGGCTGCTCGCGCTTGAATACGCGATAAGATACTCCGATGCCAGGAACGGAATAAGGGGCATCGTCGTTAGCGCGCCGGCGCTTAAACTGAAGTCGCCGCCGAGCGGCATAGAGAAAGGCATAGTCGGGCTCATCGCGTTCCTGATGCCGCGGCTTACTACGCCGAACAGGATACCGTTCGAGTGGCTGACGCACGACAGGGAGCTCATAAAGGACACGAAGGCAGACAAGCTTTCGCAGCGCGTGATATCGTTCGGGTTATACGCCGAGATGACCAAGGCGATGCGTTTTGTCTCCGAGAATATCGGGAAAATGGATGTCCCTGCGTTATTCCTGCAGGGAACGGACGACAAGGTCGTGGATATGGCAGGCGTCAGGGAGATATTCGACAGGATACCTGCCAAGGACAAGGAGCTCGCCCTTTATGAAGGGATGTACCATGAATTACTCAGGGAGACGCGGCGGGAAGAGATAATCGGGAAGATCACGGATTGGGTCTTAAAAAGAGCGGGGGAGAGATGAAGGGGATAATAATAAGGTTAAAGATAATACTGGCCCTGGCGGCGTTGATGGCCGCCGTGGTCGTGTTGTATAAGCCGGTCCAGATAACGCTTTTCCACCTGATGGAGCCGAAGTTCGTGCTGCCGGTCGCTACGTCCGAAGCGAAGATACGCAGTGATGATTACGGCGACGGCACATTCGGCGCTAAACGCAGGGGCGGCCGCCTGCATCTCGGCATCGACCTAGCCGCGCCCGTAGGCACGCCGGTAAAGGCGGGAAAATCGGGCTTCGCCGTCTCAAAGAGCAGTAAGGGTATGGGCAAGTATGTAGCGATACAGCACGTGGACGGCACGAGGACGGTATACGGGCATCTTTCCAAGACGTTCGTCGACTCTCGCGGCGAAAAGGTCAAAAAAGGTGATATAATAGGCGAAGTAGGCAAGACCGGAAACGCGTGGAACCCGTGCATGGTCGCGCACCTGCATTTCGAGCTGTGGGTGGACGGCGAACCGGTCGATCCTCTTGCGGGGTATATGCAGCTGAAATGAGATATGCGGTAAAGTATATAACGTTATTGCTTGTCCTGCCGGTATTTTTTTCGGGATGCGCGACGGTTGTGAACCCGGCTACCGGGAAGAAGGAATTCGTGATGATAGGCACGAAGGAAGAAGTGTCTATCGGCAACCAGGTAGCGACCGAGATAGAGACGAATTTCAGGCTTTCTAAGGACGAGGCGCTCATCGAAAGGGCCAACAGGATAGGCATGAGGATCGTGAAGGTGAGTGACAGGCAGGATATAAGGTATTATTTCAGGGTGCTGGAAAATAAGGACGCGAACGCACTCTCGACGCCCGGCGGTTACGTGTACGTGAACAGCGGCCTCATGCAGCGCGCGGACGACAATGAGCTCGCCGCGGTAATTGCCCATGAAGTCGGGCATATAGCCGCGCGGCACTCGGTAATGGCTATGCAGTCGAACATGGCGACATCGCTGGTCGCGGCGCTCGTATTCTCTAGCGTTAAGACGGAGAAGGAAGTGCGCCAGGGCGCGGCCGTCGCGTTAAATCTTGTTATGCTCGGATATTCGAGGGAAGATGAATTTGAGGCGGATAAACTCGGCGTCAAGTACGCCTACCGCGCGGGATTTGATCCATACGGCATGGTGAATTTTCTTGAAAAACTCCAACGGGAGAACAAGGAAAATCCATTAGATAAAGGGCTCGTGTACCTGAAGAGCCACCCGCTTTATTCCGAAAGGATCGCGAAAGCCCGCGCCTACGCCGCCTACCTCGAAGGTGAAACTCTAAAAAACTGAAAGTCCGGATATGAAGACCGTTATCGTCATGGTGGCCGCGGCGGCATTAATGTCCTGCGCGCACGCAGAGCAGGCAGATGATTTTGCGCGCGAGCGCGAGATGATGATGGATACGCAGGTGATGTCCCGCGGAATAAAGGACCCTAAGATACTCGACGCCGTCGCGGGCGTGGACAGGCATAAGTTCGTTCCCGAAGGCATGAGGGAATACGCCTATGAGGATGTATCGCTGCCCGTCGGGGAAGGCGAAGCGGTGCCGCCGGCGTATTTTACAGCGCTTATCGCGAAGATGGCGAAGTTCGGGCCCGGCGATAAGGTCCTAATAATAGGCATAGAGGCGGGATACCAGGCCGCGGTCTTCTCTAAGCTCGCGGGAAAGATATATTGCCTCGAGCCCTCCGAAAAACTCGCCGCCGAGGCGGACGGCAGGTTAGGTGCGCTCGGATATGGCGGGATCAGCATAAAGGCGGGCAGCGCGGAAGGCGGATGGCTCGAACACGCTCCGTTCAACGTGATAGTCATAACGAACCAGATGGACTACGCTCCGAAAAAAGTCGTAGACCAGCTCATGATGAACGGCAGGCTGATCATGCCGATGCGCGAATATGCCGGCAAGAAACTGATAGTAATGACCAAGGTGCCGAAGGGCAAGGACGGTTACGAGATGACCGCCGCGCTCGTGGGCCCTTCTGCAGGGGAGCAGCCGACGGGTTTCCCGAAGAAGGAGCAGGAGAAGCCCGACGCAAAGAAATGGGTGAAGAGCAAGGACGGCAAGTGGATGAAAAAGAACAAATGAAGAGGTTTTTAGCGGTAATACTGCTCGCGCTGCCGTGCGCCGTGTTCGCGCAGGACTATGTCATGGACCCTGCGAGCTTCTATGATTACGAAAAGGGCGCGCCTCCCTGCGAAGCCGAGGTCATAGAGGCCACCAACGAATATACGCATTTCTCGCTGAGCTACCAGTGCTCGGTCAAGTCCGATTATCCCGATAATAAGGTATACCTGGATTTCTACGAGCCGAAAGGCCAGGATAAATACCCGGTCATAATATTCCTGAGCCATATTGCCGGCGGCATACCGCAGATCGAAGGCGAGTTCTGCCGCTCGCTCGCCTCGAGCGGGATCGGCGTGATGTTGGTCCAGACCGCGTACCAGAAGGATTACAGCTTCGGCAGGAAATGGCTCGCCGAGAACCTGAAACAGAACGGCGAGGAGGCGATCATACAGCTATTCAGGCAGATAGTCATCGAAGCGCGCCGCAGCATCGACTGGATAGAGACGAGGCCCCGCGCAGACAGGGAAAAGATAGGCGCTATGGGCATAAGCTTGGGCGGCATCGCGGTGCCGGTGCTCGCCGGCGTCGACGACAGGGTCCGCGCGATGGTCATACTGCTCGGCGGCGGCGGGATGGGCGAGATAATATGGAACGGTTTCGCGACGCGGCTTTTCAGGGAACGCCTCGAAGAGGAGAGAATAACTTCCGCGGAGGAGCTCGACGCGAAGGTCCGGCTCATAGACCCGCTGACATTCGCGGACAGGGTTAAGGGTAAGCCCGTCCTGATGATGAACGCGCACTTCGACACGAGCATACCCCGCGCGAACACGCTGAAGCTCTGGCACGCGCTCGGTAAGCCGAAACTTATATGGATACCGACGGGGCATTTCGTGTCGTTCTTCGAGATGGGCTACGTCAAGACGAAGACCTACCAGTTCTTCTATGCCGAATTCATCGACAGGGAGAAGGCGAAGGATATAGGCCTCGCGTATTACCCCGACGTCCCGATACAGTCGTTCGTGCTGAGGTCGCACGGCATGCTGCCGAGCAGGGTCGAGTTCGACGCGCAGGGATATTCCGGCGGCGGGCACAGGGGCGGCAAGGCCGGCATCATAGCGAAGAACCTTTTCGGCACCGACCAGTTCGGAGGAAGCGAGGCGTTCGGGCGCGCGTCGGACGACGGCCGGTATAAAATGGAGGGCTTCGGAGGCAACCTAATATACGGAACCCGCCTGACCGAGAACACCCACGGTTTCCTTGAATATACATTTGAGACGGTGAAGGTCCACGATGTCGCGGAATGGGCTCCGGAAGATTTCAAGCGCCACACGGGCAGGACGGGCGTCTCGACGCTGGCGCTGACATGGGAGCGCAATACGCTCGACGATATACTCTATCCCGTGGACGGTTCGTACTACCGGGGGTCGTTCGGAGTGTCGTCGAAGGCGTTCGGCGGAGGGTATAATTTCCTCAGGGCCGTCGGAGAGGGCAGGTGGTATATCTCGACTCCTTACCCGAAACTCACGCTCGTCTTCAGGGGTAAGGCGGGCTGGATGGGTGAATACGGCGATTCGACCGACGTGCCGTTCTTCGAGAGGTTCACGCTCGGCGGCGACACCACGGTCCGCGGTTATAAGTCGCGCTCGATAGGCCCGCGCGACGAGAACAACCTCCCGCTCTGGGGCGACGTGATGGTCCTCGGCAATATCGAAACAAGGTTTCCCATATACAAGTGGTTCAACGGCGCGCTCTTCTATGATGTCGGCGGCAACTGGGAGCACCTTAATGACGTGAAGATACCTAAAGACCTGCAAAATTCCGTCGGCGCGGGGATAAGGTTCAGGGCGAAGTGGTTCGTCGCGCGGCTCGATTACGGATATCCGCTTAACAAGAACAAGGAGAAGCGCGAGGGAAGGTTCCATTTCGGCGCGGGAGTGCCGTTCTGATGGTTACGCAGGCGACATCGGACAGGAATACCGCTCATAAGGAATTTTTGGATAAACTGGGTATAAAAGAAGGCCGGCTCGCGCGTTTACAGCAGGTCCACGCAGGAACGGTGGTAATAGTCACCGGCAAGACGGGCCTCTCCGCGGAGATCCCGGGCGCCGACGCGGCCGTGACGGAAGTGAAAGGCCTCGCGCTCTCGGTAAGGACCGCGGATTGCCTGCCGGTATTCTTCCACGACCCGGAGCACGGGGCGATAGGCATCGCGCACGCGGGATGGCGCAGCACGAAGGAGAGGATATCGCCCGCCGTCGTGCGGATGATGGTTTCGGAGTATAAGTCCGACCCGTCGAAGCTCGTGATAAGCTTCGGGCCGGCGCTGAGGCAGTGCTGTTACGAGGTCAACACGGAATTTCTGGTGCATTTTCCGGATTCAGTTGTTAAAATGGCGCATAAGCATTTTTTTGACTTAGCCGGGGAGAACGCGGAGCAACTGCTTTCGGCGGGCGTCGTATCGAAGAATATTTATGATTGCGGCATATGCACGTCGTGCAGGAACGCCGAGTACTTTTCGTACAGGAAAGAGAAGGCCGCCGCGGGCCGCATGCTTTCGGTTATAATGCTTAGGTAAAATACGCGACAACAGGAGGAATGCAGATGAAGATAGGCGTAATGTCGGATTCCCATGATAACGTCCCGATGGTCAAGAAGGCGGTGGACACCTTCAACGCCGAGGGATGCAGCCTTGTAGTGCACGCCGGAGATTTCTGCGCGCCTTTCGCGGTAACGCCGCTCGAAAAACTGAAATGCAAATGGCTCGGCGTGTTCGGCAACAACGACGGCGACAAGAAGGCGCTCTCGATGAAATCCAACGGGATGATCGTCGACCACCCTTACAGGTACGACCTTTCCAATATCAGGATGATAGTGACGCACGAGATTGAGGACGTCCAGGACGTCCTCGGCATGATAGACAGGCAGGAGGTCCACCTGCTGATACACGGCCATACGCATAAGCCCGATATTAAGACGGTCAAGACATGCCTCATCGTAAATCCCGGCGAGACCGGAGGTTGGACGACCGGCAGGGCGACCGTGGCGATAGTGGACACCGAGACGATGACCGCTAGAGAGATAGAGCTTAAATGAAATCGAAGGTATTCTTCACAAGGGCGAAAAAAGACGAAGGCCTTGAGACGATCGGCGAGAAGACGCGCTGGCTGCTCAAGAGCGCGGGCCTTAAGGACATAATAAATAAGGGCTCGCTGGTCGCGCTGAAGCTGACGTTCGGCGAGAAGGGCAATACCGGACATATCGACGCGCGCCACGCGAAGTTCGTCGCGGAAGAGGTCGGCGCGCTCGGCGGCAAGCCGTTCTTTACGGATTCAAACACGCTCTACCTCGGGCAGAGGACGAACGCCGTCGACCATATGAACCTCGCTTACGAGCACGGCTTTACGCCGGATGTCTGCGGCGCGCCGGTCATGATTGCCGACGGGCTGCGCTCCGGCGGCGATTTCGAGGTGAAGATAAACGGCAACCATTTCAAGTCGGTCAGGATATCGCGCGGCTGCTCCGACGCCGACGCAGCCGTCGTGATGTCGCATGTGACGGGGCATATGGTCACCGGGTTCGCGAGCGCGGTCAAGAACCTCGGAATGGGTTTCGCGACCCGCGCGGGAAAACTCATGCAGCACTCGGGGGTAAAGCCGTCGGTAATAAAAGGAAAATGCACCGGGTGCGGCCTCTGCATAAAACACTGCCCGGCCGGCGCGATAACGATGAAGGATAAAGAAGCGTTCATCGACGAAAAGAAATGCATCGGCTGCGCGGACTGCCTTGTCGCCTGCCGCAGCGACGCGATAAACATTTCGTGGGGCGAATCGAGCGGCAACGTCCAGGAGAAGATGGCCGAATTTGCGCTCGGCGTAATGAACGACAAGAAGGGAAGGATACTGTTCCTGAATTACGCTTTTAAGATAACGAAGGACTGCGACTGCCTCGCGAAAGACGAGCCGGCGGTCGCACCAGACGCGGGGATATTCGCCTCGACCGACCCCGTAGCGATAGACAAGGCCTCGGCAGATATCGTCAACGCCGCCGCAAAGACAGACGCGTTCAGCAGGGAATGGCCGCAAATCGACTGGGCGAGGCAGCTTGAATACGGCGCGAAGATAGGTCTCGGAAGCTTGGATTACGAACTCGTGGAGAAGCCGTGAAACGCATATTGCTGACAAATGACGACGGGATACATTCGCCGGGCATCCTCGAGCTTTACCGTAAAATTAAATCTCTCGGCGAGGTAACGGTCGTCGCGCCCGACGCGGAGCGTTCCGCGCAGGGCCACGCCATAACGCTGTCGGTGCCGCTTCGCGTGAATGAGGCGAGCCACGAGGGGAAGTTCTTCGGCTACGCCATCTCGGGCACGCCCGCCGACTGCGTGAAGATAGCGCTGATGTCGATAATGAAGAAGCATAAGCCCGACCTCATAATCTCGGGCGTGAACCGCGGGCCGAACCTCGGGGTAAACGTGCTCTATTCCGGGACGGTATCCGGCGCGACGGAGGGCGCTATACTCGGCGTGCCGTCGTTCGCGGTGTCGCTGAACTCGTTCAAGTGGGCAAGGTACGGGGCCGCCGTGGATTTCGCGCGCAAGCTCGCAAAGATGATGCTTGAAAAGAAGATGCCGGTGAATACGCTGCTGAACGTGAACGTCCCGGCGCTTCCGGCTTCGAGGATAAAGGGAGTGAAGATAACGCGGCAGGGGATGTCGACATTCTACAGGGAGAGCTACGACAGGCGCGAGGACCCGAACAAGCGCGTCTATTACTGGCTTTGCAGCCATAAGGCGGAGGTCGCCGGCGACGAAATGGTCGACGCAGTCGCCGTCCGCGACGGCTACATCTCGATAACGCCGCTGCACTACGACATGACGGATTACAAGGACCTTGAGATATTATCGGATGCGGGCAAAAAACTCTTTAAATAACTGCAGGGAACTGGAAGCCATGGCCGCCGCTGGGGGCGCGTCGGTATTCGGCGTCGCCGACGTATCCAAAATAAAGGATACGTTCTGCTTCGAGCCGAAGTCGGTTTGCGACGGGCTCGACCGCGGCATCTCGATAGGCGTGCGGCTCTCGCGGAGGGTCTTATCGACCGTTACGGACCAGCCGTCAAGGATCTACGCTTTCCATTATAAGAGGGTGAACTCACTGCTGGATGAGCTTGCCCTGAAGATCTCCAACCATATCCAGGACCGCGGTTATTCTGCGCTTCCGGTCCCCGCGAGCTTGATCGAGGACTGGGACAACATGCGCGGCGCGGTATCCCACAAGAAGATTGGGTATCTCGCGGGTAACGGGTTCATCGGGCGTTCGGGCCTGCTTGTGAACCCGAAGTTCGGAGCGGCCGTCAGGTACGCCACTATCCTGACCGACATGCCGCTGAAGGCCGGCAAACCCGTAAAAGCCGGATGCGGCGCATGCGCAGCGTGTGTTTCCGTATGCCCGGCAAAAGCAATAAAGAAGGACCCGAAGGAACTGGACGTGGCGGCCTGCCGCGAACTGTTGAAGACCTTTGCCAACAGGCCGGGGATAGGCCATTCGATCTGCGGTATTTGCGTCAAGGCGTGCAAAGGGAAATAACTTATCAATCTTAGGAGGGTTAAATGGGGGCAGCAAAGTCGCACAAACCTGTGAAGCTTGTCATCGGGATGATATCGAACGAGCCCGACCTGATCATGAAAGTGGAGAAGCAGCTTGAATGGAAGTTCGGCAAGATAGATTTCAGGACCGCGTTACTGGATTTCTCGTATACGGACTATTACGCGCCGGAGATGGGGCAGAACCTCAAGAGGCAGTTCATATCGTTCAGGAAACTCGTGAACCCGGAGATGCTGCCTAAGATAAAGCACTTGACGAACAATATGGAGATCGGCCTCAGCAGGGAGCGCGGGAAGCCGTCTCGCAGGATAAATATCGACCCGGGATACGTGACCGACGCGAAGCTTATCCTCGCGACGACGAAGGACAACGCGCACAGAATATACCTTAACAGCGGCGTCTTCGCCGAGATAACGCTGCGTTACGTCGACAGGTCGTTCCTGCCGTGGGAATGGACCTACCGCGATTACCAGACGAGGGAGTATGTCGATATCTTCAACGAGATACGCAAGATATACCTGCAACAGGCGAAATGATAAGCTACCTGACGCAGGAGCCCGCGAAAAGGTATTCGCGGATAAAGAGCATTCTCTTCGGCGTAGAGCTCGTGCTGACCGTGCTCTTCCTCTATGTGATGGCGACACAGGGGCCCTCCGTATGGATACGCAACTTTGCAGAGCATATCTCGGAGAACCCGTGGGCCTCGACGGCGGTCTATTACGCTGTATTCGGGGCTGTCTTTACCGCGGTGACGTTCACGCTCGACATGTACCAGGGCTATTCCATAGAGCGCAAGTTCTCACTCTCCAACCAGAGCTTCTCCGGGTGGCTTAAGGATTATTTAAAGAAACTCGCGCTCAGCGGCGGGATGTTCCTCATCCTGACGGAGATGCTGTATTTCTTCCTGAGGAGCTCCGGCAGGGCATGGTGGGCGTGGACCGCAGCGTTCTGGGTCCTGTTCACGATAGTCCTCAGCAAGGTAGCTCCCATCGTGATACTGCCGATGTTCTTCAAGATAAAGCAGCTCACCGACGAGGACCTTCGCTCGCGCGTGCTGAACCTCGCCGCGAAATGCGGCGCGAAGGTCAACGGCGTCTACGAGATAGACCTCAGCAGCAAGACGGTCAAGGCGAACGCCGCGCTGGCGGGCCTCGGCAAGACGCGCAGGATACTGCTCGGGGACACGTTGCTTAAGGAATATTCGCACGAGGAGATAGAGGTCGTCCTCGCGCACGAGCTCGGCCACCACAGGCGCGGGCATATAGCGAAAATACTCATTTTCGGGGCGATAACGTCGTTCGCGGGTTTCTACGCCGCCAGTTTGGTCTTCGAGAGGTTCTCGGAGATGGCGGGGCTGCGCGGCGTGTCGGACCTGGCGGGCTTCCCGCTGCTCGCGCTGATATTCACGTTCTTCGCGCTGCTGATGATGCCCATCCAGAACGGCATCAGCAGGGCGTTCGAGAGGCAGGCGGACCGTTTCGCGCTCGAGATAACTCAGCATCCCGACGCTTTCATATCGATGATGAACAAGCTCGGGGACCAGAACCTCTCCGACAAGGAGCCCGGGCGGCTCGAGGAGATATTCCTCTACGACCACCCGCCGATCGGCAAGCGAGTGAGGATGGCGGAGGCGTTTAAAGTAAGATAAAAAGCCGGAATTATGTTAAATCCCCGATTGACACCCTCGGGTTTTTGTGGTAATTTATAGCTCCACCAGTCAGCTTTCCTGGCTGATAGTTCATTGATAAAGGCGAACCGGTGGTTTTGCGCTGTTCGACAAAATTACGGGGGTTCGCCGATGAAAGCGGAAGAAAGGAAGCTCGCAAGAGAGCTTCGTAAGCAAGGATGGTCGCTTAGGGCGATATCGAAACATACGGGGTGTTCTAAAGCTTCAATAAGCAACTGGATACGAGATATCCCTCTTACAGATGAGCAGATAGCCCGTTTAAAGTCCAACCAGGACAAGGGAAGGGCAGCGGCGGCAAAGCATCCGAACGGCCCTAAAATGAAATGGGCAAGGATACGTAAAGATATCTCAGATTCCGCGGAAAGAGAAATCCCCTTAAGGTATTCAACCTTCGTTCTGAAAATAGTAGGCATTGCGCTATATTGGGGAGAAGGCTCGAAAGCGGGAAATAATACGGTGGGTTTTAGTAATTCCGATCCCGTCATGATCCGGTTGATGATGCGGTTTTTCAAAGATGTTTGTAATGTGAAGGGCTCTAAATTTCGCGGAGGGGTTCAAATCCATCCGCACCTGGATATAAAAAAAGCCGAAATATTTTGGTCCCAAATTAGCGGGATCCCATTAAAGCAATTTCATAAAACTAACATAGCCGTCAGCAGGGCGAGCAAAAACAAAAGAGACACGTTGCCGTTAGGCACATTCAAAATAGTAGTTTCCGATGTCCGTCTCCAGTCCACGATAAAGGGTTGGATCGAGGGCATGAAAAGATGGTCGAATATAAGGGCGCTTAGCTCAGCTGGTTAGAGCGGTTGATTTACATTCAACAGGCTTCAGAGGTTCGATCCCTCTAGCGCCCACCATATAGATTTACAGCGGGCCCGTGGTGCAGCCTGGTCTAGCACGTCAGATTGTCGATCTGAAGACCGCGAGTTCAAATCTCGTCGGGCCCGCCATTAATTCCCCTACATGGGCGTAATGAATTACTCCGAGTTCAGCCGTGGAGGATTCCGGAGGAATCCGACCGGCGCTTTGAACGAGGAGTAAGAAGCATGAGGCGTTATAGATGGATAGTATAGGCACATAGGTAAACCCAAGGGCGTTAGGAAACTAACGCCCTTTTTTGTTTACAAGGCAGATCATGGACCACATAACCATTCTCGGCATGCTTGCCGCCACATGCACCACCGTCGCCCTGTTCCCGCAGGCCTATAAGATCCACCGGACGGGGCACACGCGCGACCTCTCCCTGCCGATGTGGATAATATTCTCCACCGGCATCTTGCTCTGGCTCATCTACGGCATTATAATAAGGAATCTTCCGATAATCTGCGCCAATACAGTTACTCTTGTATTATGCGCTTATATCTTGATAATGATGGTCAAGAACAGGAGGAAGCCATGAAACGCTTCGCGTTCTATATTATCTTCCTTTACGGCGCCATATTGGTGATCCTGACACAGCCGGTCATGCTCGCGTCTTTCGCTTCTGGTTCCGACGGATTCGACTGGAAAGAGATATCGAAGATATTCGAGGCGTGGAGGTATTGGGTTCTCTTCGCGATAATGCTGTTGTGCGAGGCGGCCCTGCTCGGGGTATCCGTGAAGGCGGAGAGCAAGAGGCCCGTCACGAGGAAACCCGTGATCTTCTCGGTCATCGCCTCGTCATTCTTGGCAGCCTTCTTGATTCTGGGAATTGTTGCTGCCATCTCCGAGACGATAAATAAGGAGCCGGACCTGATAGCCGGTGTCATAGCGTTTATGGGTTTCCCCGAGCTGAAGGAAGCTTTCACGCAGGGGAATGCCTTAGGAGTCGGCGCCGCCGGATTCATCATCGTATGGCTTATATGGGCGCGCGTATTCTACAGGTGGAGTAAAAAACTCGAGCCGAAGACATTCATCGGAAGGCAATGCAAGGCGCTTTTCGCGGGCAGCGTCCTCGAATTGCTCGTCGCCGTGCCGACGCATATCCTCGCGAGGAGCAGGGATTACTGCTGCGCGGGGTTTTCGACATTTGTAGGCATCGCGCTCGGGATATCGGTGATGCTGCTCTCGTTCGGGCCGGGCGTCTTCTTCCTGTATGCGGACAGGTGGAAGAAACTGCATCCAAGCCGCGCGGGAAAATAGATGGACGAGAAGGCCTTTGAGAATTTGGTCGTCGAAGCAGTCGAGGGTCTCCCGGACGAGTTCAAGAGGAAGCTCGAGAACATAGATATCGTGATAGAGGACGGGAAACCCGGCCGCCTGCTCGGGCTTTACCAGGGCGTGCCGCTGTCGCAGAGGACGCATTTTTACGGCAACGTACTGCCGGACAAAATAACCATATTCAGGAACAACATTGAGAACGCGTGCCGCACCGACGACGAGATAAAGGAAGCCGTCAGGCGCACGGTCATACACGAGATAGCGCATTACTTCGGGTTGTCTGATGACCACATGAAGAACTCGGGGACATATTAGGAGGCAATGTGAAAAATAATTTCATTAAGCGGGTGTTAAGCGTTATAATCCTGTTGGGTTGCCTCGTGACGCCCGTTTATGTCCGGGCGCTGGATAACGTCATCCGGGAAGATGCCGGATATTACGCGGACCAGAAGAGCGCCGAAGGCGCGGTGACCTCGATAGACGGCGACGGCGGTGTTTTCACGATAAGGCCGTTCGACGCCTCGCAGACGAACAGCGACCAACTGATATTCCGCGTAATGCCCGATACGCAGGTATATAAAGCCGGAAAGAGCATCGATTCGTCGGATATCCAGGTGGGCGATGTCGTCGCGGTCGAATACCTCGATGACAAGGCGGGCCTCAAGGCGGTCACGGTCGACGTCCAGTAGGAGAGCGGAGGCGGGAATGCCGGCACCGGGCAGTAAGATACTGATAATAGACGACGAGATAGACCTCGCCGCGATAGCGAAGGAGCGGCTCGAGGCGGCCGGATATACCGTGCTGTGGGCGTCCAACGGCTACGAGGGGATAAAGACAGCGGTAAAAGAAAACCCCGACTTGATCCTGCTCGACATATTGATGCCGAAGATGGACGGTTTCGAGACACTGCGGGCGCTGAAAGGCGATATGCAGACGTGGGGGATACCCGTCGTGATGCTATCGATCAAGACGGAATCGGACATGCTCTTCAAAGCGCGCGAACTCGGCGCGGCGGATTATTTCATAAAGACGGACGACTGGAAAGACCTGCTAAAATACATAGAAAGGTACATCAAATGAACAGGAAGACAGCTATGGCGCTTATGCTTGCTGCGCTGGCCGTGGCGGCAACATTTGCTCCGGCCTTTGCCGCATTGCAGAACAAGGACAGCGAACTTTGCAACGCCGCAATGACAGGTGATATCAAGAAAGCGGAGAGGTATTTAAGGCAGGGCGCCTTTGTGAACGCGAAGAACTGCGACGGCAAGACGCCGCTGATGCTCGCGCTAGAGAACAACCACCAGTACGTAGCCGAGATGCTGATAAAAGCGGGCGCGAACCCGAATTTTGCCGACTCCGGGGGGACTACGCCGCTGATGATAGCCGCGCAAAAAGGGCTTGTCGATACGGTGAAACTGCTTTTATCCAAAGGCGCGAACCCGAACACGCAGCAGAGCAACATCAAATCCGTCTACGCCAGCGAGAACAGGACCCCGATAATGTTCGCCGCGGAAGGCGGCAATCCCGATATAGTCAAGATGCTCATAGCGAAAGGCGCCAATGTGAACAAGAAGTCGCGCGACGGCAAGACCGCGCTGAAGATAGCGGAAGAGAAGGGTTTTTCGGACGTGGCGGAGATACTCAAAAAAACCGGCGCAAAATAAAAGGAGGATTGGTATGAACAGGATGAAAGCCCCGATAATTTTATTGGCGGCAGCGTTATTCTCCGGTTTCCTTGCGGCGGACGCGTATGGCGCCGGAAAGGACGGCCCGCTGCCGGTTATATTGACCCTGCAGGGAAAGATAAACTCTTCGTTCGCCAAAATGGACGCCGAAGTCGCGGCGGCGGCCAAAGAATTGGCAAAGACCGGCATAAAAGGCGACGAGGCGAGGAAGATAATACGCAAGTTAGCGAAATCCAACCGTTACTGCGTCGACTGTTCGACGGTAGACATGAAAGGCAACATGGTCATCGTCGAGCCCGAGGAGTACAAAAAATACGAGGGCACGAATATTATCGGGCAGGACCAGGTAGCCCTTCTGCGCAGGACAAAGCGCCCGGTACTCGGGGATGTATTCATGTCGGTCGAGGGCTTTTATGCCACGGCGCTCGAGCATCCGGTATTTTCCGATAAGGGCGAGATGATCGGCTCGATCAGTTTACTCTTCAGGCCGGAATATTTTTTCAAGTCGGTGGTCGAAGCCGAGGTAAAGGGGCTTCCGGTCCACGTATGGGTGATGCAGAAAGACGGCAGGGACATCTATGACGACGACCCGAAACAGATCGGCAAGAACATACTCACCGACCCGATGTATAAGCCGTTCCCGACCGTGGTGAATTTCGCGAAAAAGATCGCCGCGGACCAGACCGGCTCGGGCTCGTATGATTTCTACGATATAGGGACGAAGGAAGTGATAAAGAAGGACGCGGTCTGGACGACGGTCGGACTCTACGGCGTGCAATGGCGCCTCGTGGTCACGAAGAAAGAAGCGCTCCCGTCGGGCAACGCGGAACAGGACGCTTCGGCGAAGAGCGCGACGCAGGCGGCGGCAAGCATGCTGCAGGGGATATACGACAAGCATAAGAAGGGCGAGTTCACGCTCGAGCAGGCAAAGAAGCTCGGCGCCGACCTGCTCAGGCAGCTGCGCTACGGCGACGGCGGCAAAGAGTATTTCTGGGCCGATACGCCCGAAGGCCTGAACATCGTGCACGCGACAGACCCCGGGCTTGAAGGAAAGAACCGCTACGACGCGAACATAAACGGCGTTTATTATATCCGCGAGCTTATCGCCAACGGGAAGAAGCCGGGCGGCGGGTACACGGTATACTGGTTCCACAAGCCGGGCGGGAAAGTGCCGGAGAAGAAGAGGGCTTACAGTTTACTTTTCAAGCCGTTCGGGTGGGTGATAGGCACCGGCTATTATCTGGAGTGAAAAAAGTTTTTATGGTAAAATCCTGACATGACATTCAAAGAACTGATGGAAGAGGTTAGGGCTGTCGATTTTGATACCGTAAGGGTGGACAGTTATTACTATTTCGAGGCCGTTGTGCTCCGGGACAGGATCCCGCTGCTGAAGGAGAAGCTCGGGAAGGTCTTCGGCGAGCCGGTCTGCCCTTCGAAGAAGAAGCTCGGCGCCGACATACGGCAGGCGATAGAGGATTTCGGCGGGATACGCGACGACCAGGTCCTGTATTTCCTGAAGGACAAGGAGTTCTCGTACTTCGCTATGCTCTGGCCGTGGACCGACGAATACCATATAACCGTAAAGGTAGGGAGAAAATGAGGATACTTCCGCTGCTTCTCGCGATGGCCGCGTTGTCCTGCGCGCCGTTTTGCCGCGCCGACGGCATCGGTACGCTGATGCAGGTCGGCAGCAGCATGGACGACGCGGAGAAGACGCTCGCGAAGGAGACCGCGCAATACGAAAAGGTCAAAGCGGGCTTCGACGGCGGCGAGATAAAGAAAGGGCTGCCCAAGGACGCGGTCATGAAGAAATATGGGACTCCGCAGGTCGCGTTCAAGGATTCGCTGACAAAGAGGGACAAATGGGTCTACAAGCCCGGTTCGTCGAATTACTTTGAGGGCGAGAAGATCTACATCTTCTTTGACGGCCAGGGCCTTATCGACGAGGCGCAGCTGGTAAAAAAGTGAGGCACCTATGATACTCGACAAACTGGTCAACGCGGAAAGGTATTACAACCTGCATGCCGGTTTCAAGAACGCGTTCGAGTTCCTTTCCAGGCATGATATCGCCGACCTTCCCGACGCGAGATACGAGATAGACGGCAAGCGCATCTACGCGACGGTATTCGAGGGCCAGGGGAAGGGCCGCAAGGCCTCGAAGCTCGAGGCCCACAACAAATACATAGACATACATTACGCGATCTCGGGTTTCGACGAGATCGGATGGAACCCCGTCCAGGAATGCTCCGTGAAAGACGGCGGATATGACGGGAAAAAAGATTTCCAGCTCTACTCCGACGTCCCGAAGATATGGATACCGCACGCCCCGGGGACGTTCATCGTCTTCTTCCCGGAAGACGCCCACGCCCCTATAACCGTCGCGAAGGACCTGCATAAGGTCGTGGTAAAGGTGGCGGTCAAGTGGTAAAGGCCTTCGCCGCGGCGTTTATTGCGGCCGTTTCCGTCTTTTTTCCTGCTTGCGGCGCCTTCGGGGACCTTGAGGAGGGGCTTACAGCGAAAAAGACGCTGCGCCCCGACGGGACCGTGCAGAAAGTCGAAGTGACTGACCGCGGCGGAAGGAAGGTATACGAGGCGTTCTACGGCCCTGACGGGAAACTCGCCTTGGACCCGGTGGATAACTGGGCCGCGAAGAAATGGGTATACGACGGCGCGAATCTCGTAAAAGAGAAGGTATACGGCGACGACGGCCGCGTCAAGGAGACGAAAGAATTCAACCATTCAGGCGACCTCATAGGGAAAAAATATTTCGGAGGCGAAGATAAGATCGATGAATATGAAGAATACGGCACCCAGATCTTCCCGTACGGCACGGTCGAGATGTATGAGTAAAACAGCCGTTTTTCTCACGACTGTTTTAATCGTGGTAACGGCCGTCGCGCCGAATGCGCCCGCCGCGGAGATAAAGACAGTGAGCGGGCAGTTGGTCGACATAGACTGGGCCGGCGCTAAGATAGTCGTCAGTTGGCTCAGCCAGGACGACAACACGTTCCATGACGTCGCGATAAATGTGCCGGACAGCGCGAAGATCAGGCGCGGCGCGAATGAGATAAACTTTTCCGAGCTCGAGACGCCTTCCGACGTTACGGTAAAATATTCCGAAGACACCTACGGGAATGCGGAGCTCATAACCCTCAGCGTGACGAATCCCTACTGAACGGAGATAATGTGCGTAAATACTTTCTCGCGGCAGCCGCAGCTGCCCTAACCCTGGCCGTAATAGCGGGCTGCGCGCAGGGCGGCTCGAGAGAAGCCAAGAAGATCATCGAAAAGGACTCGGGCAAGACCATCGAGATGAGGGTCGGGGGCAGCATACTCGTAGAGCTCCCCGGGAACCCGTCGACCGGTTATATGTGGGAAGTGTCATCGATGGACCGCTTGGTCCTGCAGAAGATAGGTGACCATAAGTTCTCCACGAATTCGAACGTCATCGGCGCGCCCGGGAAAGTATCGATGCGGTTCAGGGTCATCGGGCCGGGCAGGACGAATCTGGCCCTCGCCTACCGCAGGCCGTGGGAAAAGAACGTGCCTCCGGCGAAGGCCTTCTCCGTGGATGTCATAGCGGTGAAATAAGATGCCGGCGCCCGTGCTGACCGTGACACTGAATCCCGCGGTAGACAGGACCGTCGACGGCCCGCGCGTCAAGCTGAGTGCCGGCGGCAAGGGCATAAATGTCTCCCGCGCGCTGAAGGCGCTCGGCGTGGAAAGCGTGGTTACGGGATTCGCCGGCGGTAAGACGGGAGATTTCATAAGGTCCGCGCTGAAGGAAGAGCGCATAAGCGGGCGTTTGGTCCGTATCCGCGGCGCATCGAGGCAGAACCTCACCGTGATCGGCAGGGGCGGCAAGATAACGCGCCGTATCGAAAAGGGCCCTGCTGTCTCTACGGAGGAATTCAGGAAATTTAAAAAAGTATTCGAGAAGCTCCTGCGCGGCCGGCGTTATGTGGTATTTTCCGGCGCCAACGCGAACGGCCTAAAGGACTCGGCTTACGCGGAACTCATAAGGATAGCGAAAAAGAACGGCGTAATGACCGCCCTCGATACGAGGGACGCCGCGCTTAAAGAAGGCCTTAAGGCAAAACCGGATATCGTGAAACCGAATATCAAGGAAGCGCGGTATATTTGCGGGAAAGCCCCGCTGGAATGTTTGCGCGATAAAGGGGCGCGGACGGTCCTGTTGACGATGGGCAAGGCAGGCGCCGCGGCTACGGACGGCAGGGATACGGCCATCGCGCGCCCGCCTAAAGTGAGGGCGGTAAATGATGTCGGCTGCGG
This sequence comes from uncultured Planctomycetia bacterium, assembly GCA_964650515.1. Classification (GTDB taxonomy): domain Bacteria; phylum Omnitrophota; class Gorgyraeia; order Pluralincolimonadales; family Pluralincolimonadaceae; genus UBA6215. The sequence continues at coordinate 146,241 of CAZYUB010000001.1, forward strand.
TGACGCGTTCCTCGCGGGTTTCATCGCTTACAGGTTGAAGGGAAAGGATTTTAAAGAGTCGGTCCGGGCGGCAACTGCCGCAGGCGCCGCGAATGCTGCGGCGAAAGCCGCATGCGTCGTCCCGGGTTCGTTTAAAAGGCAGGATTTCCTGGAGATCCTCAGGCGGACGGATGTATAAGATAAAAGAAAGTGATATAATAGAGACTTTCGTAAGGTCCGGCGGCCACGGCGGGCAGAACGTGAACAAGGTCTCGACCTGCGTGCACCTTAAGCATATCCCGACGGGCATAGAGGTGAGATGCTCGCGGGAACGTTCGCAGGCCGCGAACCGCATGATAGCGCGGCACATACTCGCGATGAAGGTCGAGGAGAAGCTGCTCGGCCGGCAGTCGGAGATACGGCAGAGGATAGAAAAGATACGCAGGCAAAAACGTAAACGCTCAAAGAGGGCTAAAGAGAAGATGCTAGCCGACAAAAAAATGCATTCGGAGAAGAAGTCCTTGCGCAGGAAGGTCACGGCTTTATCGGTTGTGTTATTGTTGTCCGTGCAGTCGGCCGCCTTCGCCATCAACTGGCGCGCGAACCTGCAGGATGCGATCAAGACGGCAAAGGACGGCAACAAGCCGGTCATGGTGGATTTCTATACCGACTGGTGCGGCTGGTGCAAGAAACTCGACAGCGAGACGTATTCTAATCCCAAGGTCTCTAAACTGGCGGAAAAATTCGTCTGCGTGAAGGTAAACGCAGAAAGGGAGCCGGCGCTCGCGGCAAAGTACCAGGTCACGGGATACCCGACGATACTCTTCCTCGACGGCAGCGGGAAGTCCCTGGCAAGGATACCCGGCTACCTGCCTCCCGACCGCCTGTATAGCGAGATGAACAAGGTTTTGCTGACGATGCCCCAGGTAGAGGACAAGGCGGGCGAGGGCAAGGGCGGCGGTTTCATAGTCCTTGATGACGGGCCCAAACTGGACAAGGACGGCAAGCCGGTCCCGCCGAAAACGGTAAAGCAGGATTTTGTGTATAACGGGTTCGTCGAAGCCAAAGGCGACGAACTAATGGTCCAGATAAATTACAAGGGAGAGACGTATTACGTGACCGAGGGCGAATCGTTTGGCGGCTTTACGGTCAAGTCGGCGAACAAGGATAAAGTGGTCCTCTCCGGCCCCGGCGGCGCGGAGACCGTGCTGGAATTCAGGAAACCCGTAAAATCCGGCGAAGCGCTCGGTGCGATTAAAGACATGTTCGTCGAAATATCGCCGTCCGACGAACCGGTCGAATACGACACCACGGCGTCAGCTCCCGACATGATGGCAGGCAGGGCGAGGACGATCGTCTCGCTGCTTCCTATTGTAATATTCCTGCCGATCATGCTCGTCTTTTATGTTTATTATTCCCTCTGCCTGCAGTTCATCGCGCAGAAGACGAAGGCGGATAATATATGGCTCGCGTGGATCCCGGTAATAAACGTCTTCCTGCTGCTTAACATAGCGAAGATGAAATACAGGACATTCCTGTTCCCGGTGTTTGCGCTCATCGCGCTGACCGCGCTGCCGTTATTCGGGGCGTTCACGCCCCTGATCGGGCTGGTCCTGACGCTTGTCATGATGCTGACCGCGATCTATTTCATATTCCTTATGGTCTTCGTCTGGTACAGGATATCCGTGGAAAGGGGCAAATCGACGGGGCTGTCGGTCGTGCTCGCGATACTTATGTTCATATCCCCGCTGAACCTTTTTGCGCTCGGATACCTGGCTTTCTCTAAATAGGGGAGCGGCATGTTCTGGAAAAGATTCTTTATAGTAATAGGCATACTGGTCATACTGGCTTTTCTCGCGCAGCTTTTGATCGCGCCGCGACTGAAAGACCTGCTGACCAAGGCGATCAGGGACTCGCTCGGCATCGAGGTCTCCGTCGGGGACTGCGAGCTCAGCATGCTGAAGAGGAAGATCGTCCTTTCCGATGTGGCGATAATGAACCCCGAGAAGAAGGACGACTACCTGCTGAAGGCGAGGCAGATAAGCGCGGACTTCTATTTCCTCCCGATATTGTTCAACAGGCAGATATTGAGGGTCGTGTCCCTTACGGACCCGGAAGTAATACTCTACCTCGACGAATCCGGCAAGTTCAGGATACCCGAGATAAAGCGGGACACGAAAAAGGTGCCGGGCAGGGGAACGGGCGAGCTCCTGTTCAAGAAACTCGAGGTCAAGAACGGCAACTTCAAGTTTATAGACCAGAAGGTCTCAAAGCCGGCGACCATAACGCAGGTCTCGAACATAAACGGCAAGGTCGTAAACTCGATATCGCTCTCCGACAGGACGGTGATAACCAACGTGAACGTCAAAGGAGCCATAGAGGGGCAGGGGACGTTCTCGGTGGACGGCAAGGGCGCGTTCCTGCAGAAGCCGCCCAGCTTCGACGGCACCGTGAAGTTGAGCAAGGTCCCCCTGCAGAAGTTCTCGCCTTATTACGGCAGCAACCTTTCGGTCAAGGTCAACAGGGGCGACCTTTACCTTGATACCGCGGCGCTTTGCGAAAAGGGCCTGTTGAACGTCAAGAGCGAGGTCAAGATAGAGAACGTGGAGCTCGAGCCCGTCGGGGACCCGACGCAGACCGTGCTCTTCGAGATAAAGACGAGCGACGTCATAGAGTTCCTGAAGGACGAGAACAACACGGTAAAGTTCAGCTTCGAGATAAACGGCGACCTCAGCAAGCCGGACTTCAAATGGGGCGCCGAGATGACGCGCGCGCTGCGGAATTCCATGCTGAAGGCCTTCACTGACGGCGTGATCCGGCTTTTCAGGACGCCGGAGAAGGCCGGAGAGACGATAGGCGGCCTGCTCGGCGGAGAAGCAGGCGAGGCGGCGAAGAAGATAGGCGAGAAGCTGCAGGGTATATTGGGAAAATAGGGTTGACTTGCCGGCCCTAAAATTATATAATAACCGAACCTTTCGTAGATCCGTAAACTTATGCCGAGGTAGCTCAGTTGGTAGAGCGCGGGACTGAAAATCCCGGCGTGAGCGGTTCAATTCCGCTCCTCGGCACCATTTCACATACAAATAAAGAGGAGGGAGCGGTCATGGCAAAGCTCGTGAAGAAGGCCGGGGCGAAGAAGGTAACGTTCAAGCTTATAGCGCCCTACGCCAACAGTGTCAGTGTCGCCGGAGATTTCAACAATTGGGACGTCAACGGGGCCCCGATGAAGAAGGACTGGAAGGACGACTGGACAGCCGCCCTTAACCTTAAGCCGGGTCGTTACGAATATAAATTCTATGTCGACGGTTCATGGCAGAATGACCCGAGCTGCGACGTTTGCGTGCCGAACGAGTTCGGAAGCACCAACTGCGTCGTCGAGGTAAAATAAGCCAAGCTGGCGTAGCTCAGTTGGTAGAGCAGCGGTTTCGTAAATCGCGGGTCGGAGGTTCAATCCCTCTCGCCAGCTCCATAAACTTCAGAGTCCAATTTGGCGAGATTCAGGGAAGTCCTAAAAGAACGTAATTTCTTCCTGCTCTGGCTTGGGCAGATAATCTCGCAGTTCGGCGACAGGCTCAACCAGATGGTCCTCATCGCGATCGTCTACGCGAGGACCCCCGGCTCGCCTTTTGAGCTCGCGAAATTCTTCTCGTTCACCATTATCCCGTCTTTCTTCGTGAGCCCGCTCGCGGGCGCGTTTATCGACAGGTGGGACAAGAAGACCACGATGATCGTCTGCGATATCCTGCGCGGGCTTGTCGTCCTGGCGATCCCGCTTCTGTTCGTGGACGTGAGCTCCGCGCCGTCAGTCCCGATATATGCTGCGGTCTTTATAATATTCGCGGTAAGCTGTTTCTTCCTCCCGGCGCGGCTTTCGATAATCCCGGACCTCGTCTCGAAGGAGAAGCTGCTCGTCGCGAACTCGCTCTTCACGGTGACGGGGATGATCGGGGCGATCTTCTGGTTTGTCGTCGGCGGGGTGCTAGTCGAGATGGTAAAGGTCAGGAACGGCCTCCTGTTGAACGCGCTGATATATTTCTTGTCGGCGGCGGCGATAGTATTCATAGCGGGCCACCACAGGCGGGCGAAAAAAGCCGCCGGCCCGGTCAGCGCGGCCAATATAGAAAAGATCATAAAGACCTCGATCGTCAGGGAGATAACCGACGGGCTCAAGTACCTGAAGCATAACCGCGAGGCAAGGTTCGCCTTCCGCGTGCTCTTCGTCATGATGGCGGGCGCCGGCGCGGCGTATTCGGTCATAATCATATTCATACAGGACTCGATGGGCTCGATAACGAAGGACCTCGGCCTGCTTGGCCTTTTCCTCGGGGCGGGGTTTTTCGCCGGCTCGCTGGCCTACGGCAAGGCGGGCCACCGCGTTTCCATGCACAAGACGATATTCGGGTGCTTCATCGCGGCCGGTTTCGCGATGCTCTCGTTCACGATGCTGCTGAAATGGACCCAGTCGTTCATGGCCGCGTCTGTGGCGGCGATGGTCCTCGGCATATTCCTCGCGCCGATAGGGATCTCGACGAACACGATGATACACGAGATGGTCGTTGAGAACATGCGAGGCAGGATATTCAGTTCGCTAGGTATCGCGATGAACATCGCGTTCCTGATATTCATGCTCTGCTCGTCGAAACTTGCGGAGACGCTGGACAGGAGCTATATATTATACGCGGTCAGCGGTTTTTACGTCGTAGCGGGGATACTCGGGTTTGCGGACCTTTACTTTTTCAAGGAGAAACATATAAATGCCTGATCTCGACGTTATCATAATCGGCGGCGGGCCGGCGGGGCTCACGGCCGGCATTTACGCCTCGCGCGCGAGGCTGAAGGCGCTGCTGCTTGAGAAGATGATGCCGGGAGGGCAGATATTGACGACGCCCCTGCTCGAGAATTACCCCGGTTTTTCAGAAGGGGTTGTGGGGCTCGGCGTAATAGAAGAGATGGTCAAGCAGGCCCAGCGTTTCGGGCTCGAGATAAAGACGGCGGAGGTAACAAAGATAGAGGATAAGGGCTTCGTGAAGGCCGTGGCTTCCGACGCGGGGATTTTCAACGCGTCGGCGGTGATCTTTGCGATGGGCGCGAGCTATTCCAAGCTCGGCGTCCCCGGCGAGGAGAAACTGGCCGGCCGCGGAGTATCATATTGCGCGACATGCGACGGCCCGCTCTTCAGGAACAAGGAAGTGGCTGTTGTCGGAGGCGGCGATACCGCGATAGAGGAAGCCCTGCACCTCGCGCATTTCTGCTCCAGGATAACCGTGATACACCGCAGGGACGAATTGCGCGCGACAAAGATACTTCAGGAGCGGGCGTTCGCGGAGAAGAAGATAAATATCGCCTGGGACAGCGTCGTCGCCGAGATATTGGGGACGGAGAAAGTCGAAGGCGTCATGACGAAGAACGTCAAGACGTCCGAGCAGAAGATAGTGCCCGCCGCGGGCGTCTTCTTTGCCGTCGGGTTCACGCCGCATACAGGTATCGCAAAAGGGCTTGTCGCGACGGACGATAAGGGGTATATTATAACGGATGACGACATGGCCGCCTCGCGCGCGGGATTCTTCGCCGCAGGGGATTGCCGCAAGAAACTGCTGCGCCAGTTCGTGACGGCCTGCGGGGACGGCGCTACGGCCGCATTCGCCGCGCAAAGATATATCGAACAAAAAGGAGGGGTAAGATGAAGAGAGTTTTATTGGCAGCCGCGATAGTCGCGTTGAGCGCCGGGCTGTGTTTTGCCGCGAGCCCCGAAAAGAAAGCCAAGTCCGCGGCCAATAACTGGCTGGAGATGATAGACAATAAGGATTACGCGCAGAGCTATGACGCCTCGGCCTCGTTCTTCAAGGCGAATATCAACAAGGGCGACTGGATCCAGACCTGCGGGTCGCTCAGGGACATGCTCGGCAAGGCCGAATACAGGAAACTCGTATCCTCAAAGCGTGAAAGCAGGATGCAGGGCGCCCCGGACGGCGAGTACGTGATACTTATCTATGAGACGGATTTCAAGAAGAAGAATAACGCGCAGGAGATAGTCGTGCCGATGCTCGACAAGGACGGCAAATGGCGCGTATCGGGATACCACGTCGATTAAGGGCTAACAACGGAGTTGACCATGTCTGACAACGTTTTACATTTAAAGGACGCGGATTTTGACAAGCAGGTGATCGAGGCGAAAGGCGTTGTGCTCGTGGATTTCTGGGCCGAATGGTGCATGCCGTGCAAGATGCTGGCTCCCGCCATTGAGGCGGTCGCTAAGGACTACGCTGGCAAGGCGATATTCGCGAAGGTCGAGGTCGACGAGGCCGGAGAGACCGCCTCGCGCTTCAATGTAATGAACATCCCGACGCTGATATTCTTCAAGGACGGCAAAGAAATGAGCCGCGCCGTGGGAGTGGTCTCGAAGGAGGAGATATCAAGAAGGCTCGACGCGCTTCTGAAATGAATTTCGCGGTATTCTGCTCGGGGCAGGGGACGAACCTGCAGGCGATAATCGATGCGGTTAAGCAAAAACGCTTAACCGCGCGGCTCGCGCTCGTCGTCTGCGACAACCCCAAGGCCTATGCAGTCGTGCGGGCCCGTAAGGCGGGTGTGCCGGCGGCGGTCTTCGACCCGAAGGATTTCCCGTCGAAGAAAGAGCTCGAATCCGCTATGATCCGCGAACTTTCCGCGAGGAAGATAGGGCTTATCGCGCTGGCCGGTTATATGAGGATATTGAGCGATGGTTTCGTCAGGAAATACAGGAACAGGATAATCAACGTCCACCCGGCGCTCCTGCCCGCATTTAAAGGTGGACAAGCGATAAAAGATGCGATACAATACGGAGTCAAAGTAACGGGCCCGACGGTTCACTTCGTGACCGAGGAGGTCGACGGCGGTCCCATCATCCTACAGGAAGCGTGCCCCGTAAAAGACAACGATACGGAAAAGACACTCCTGGCGCGCGTCCATAAACTGGAACATAAGCTGTATCCCGAAGCGATAGGGCTTTTCGCGAGGGGGAAGCTTACGGTAAGGGGCAGGAAGGTAATCGTAAAGTAGATGGTAATAAAGTTCGGAACCAGCGGCTGGCGAGCTGTAATAGCCGACAAATTCACATTCGCGAACGTAAGAAAAGCATCTCTGGGCATAGCAGGTTACGTCAAGGCGCACCATTCTTCGAAGAAGACCCCGCCTCTCGTAGTTATCGGCCACGATACCCGCTTCAATTCCAGGGAATTTGCCACGACGGCAGCGAAAATACTTGCCGCTAACGGGGTAAAAGTCCTCTTGACCGACCGCGACACCCCGACGCCCGTCATATCATACCAGGTGATCAATAAGAAGGCCGACGGCGCGATAAATATCACAGCAAGCCATAACCCGCCCGAATATAACGGGCTTAAATTTTCGCCGTACCACGGCGGCCCCGCGGCCCCGGAAGTCACGGCCGAGATAGAGAAGCGCGCCGCAGCGATCAAGAAAGACCTTCCGGAACCCGCGGTATCCGACCTTAAATACCCTATAGAGGTCTTCGACCCGAGGCCGGAGTATTTCGCGAGGATAAGGAACTTAGTCGACCTCGAGACGATAAAGAAGGCGAAGCCTAAGGTGGTCGTAGATGTCATGCACGGCACAGGGCGCGGCTACCTGGACCGCATATTGAAGGAATGCGGCTGCGATGTCGAGGTCCTCAATGACAACCTCGACGTCCTGTTCGGTGGGCATCCGCCGGAGCCGGCCAAAGAGAATATAGGGAAGATGCTGTCTGAAGTGAAGAAGCGCAAGGCGCGCCTCGGCCTCGGCGTGGACGGCGACGCCGACAGGTTCGGCATAGTCGACGAATCGGGCAGGTTCTATACCCCGGACGAGGTCATAGCGCTCCTCTTCAAGCACCTTATAGAGACGCGCCCGCGCCTGCCGAAAGTCGCGCGCACGCATTCGACCACGACGCTCATCGACCGCATAGCCGCTAAATACGGCATAGAGGTCGTTGAGACACCGATAGGGTTCAAGTATATCGGCGAGGTCCTGCAGACCGGCAAGTGCGCCATAGGCGGGGAAGAGTCCGGCGGGCTTTCGATAGCCAACCATGTCCCGGAGAAAGACGGTATCCTCGCGTGCCTGCTCGTTACCGAGATGGTAGCAGCCCGCAAACAGAAGTTAAGCTGCATTATGGACGGCATATATAAGGAATTCGGCAGGTCGTATCCCGGCAAGATAAATATTAAGCTCGACGACGCGCACAAGGCGCGCCTGCTCAACATGCTCGCGAAACACAAGCTTAAGAACGTCGCCGGCATGAAGGTAATAAAGACATCCACTGTGGACGGATATAAATATACGCTCGAGGGCTCTAACTGGCTGCTCGTGAGGCCGTCGGGCACAGAGCCGTTGATACGTTTCCATTTTGAGGGAAGCACCGCCGCGAACAACAATAAACTTGCGGCCTATTGCCATAAACTGATAAAGGCGGTAGAATCACCTGTAGCGAAGGCGACTCCGCCGGAAGAGGACTAACGATGAACAAGATAACTATCAAGAAAGTAAAAGGACGCGAGATACTTGATTCCCGCGGCAACCCGACCGTCGAGGTGGATGTCGTATTGAGCGACGGCACGTTCGGCCGCGCGGCCGTACCGTCGGGCGCGTCGACAGGCGAGCATGAAGCGCTCGAACTGCGCGACGGCGATAAGGCCCGTTATATGGGCAAGGGCGTCCTTAAGGCGGTAGCGAACGTCGACGACCTGATAGCGCCGGAAGTCAAGGGCATGGATGCCTTCAAGCAGAAAGAGCTCGATAACGCCATGATAGCGCTCGACGGCACGCCCACGAAGGCGAAGCTCGGCGCGAACGCCATACTCGGTGTCTCGCTCGCGGTCGCCAGGGCCGCCGCGAACTCAAAAGGCGTACCTCTCTATAAATACCTCGGCGGATCCAAGGCCGTGACGCTCCCGGTCCCGCTCATGAACATCATCAACGGCGGCCTTCATGCCGATAACAGCTTAGACCTGCAGGAGTTCATGATAGCGCCGGTCGGGGCGCCGAATTTCCACGAAGCGCTTCGCATGGGCTCAGAGACGTTCCATAACCTGAAATCGGTGTTGAAGAAGCGCGGCGACAGCACGGCAGTCGGCGATGAGGGCGGGTTCGCGCCGAACCTCAAGTCGAACGAGGAAGCGCTCGAGCTCATAGTCCAGGCGATAACCGCGGCGGGATACAAGCCCGGCAAGGACATCTCGATCGCGCTCGACCCGGCGTCGTCATCGTTCTTTAAGGACGGCAAATATGTATTCAAGGCGGAAGCGGCGAAATCAGCGGAAGAGATGATAGACATGTACGCCGGATGGATAAAGAAGTACCCGATCGTCTCGATAGAGGACGGCCTCGCGGAGAACGACTGGGCGGGGTGGAAGAAGATGACCGACGTGCTCGGAGCGAAGACCCAGCTCGTCGGAGACGACCTCTTCGTCACGAACGTAAAGTTCCTCAGGAAAGGCATAGACCAGGGCTGCGCGAACTCGATACTCATCAAAGTCAACCAGATCGGCTCGCTTACGGAGACCCTGGACACTATAGCGCTTGCCCTGAAGAACGGTTATACCGCCGTTATCTCCCACCGTTCGGGGGAGACGGAGGACACGACGATAGCCGACCTCGCGGTCGCGACTAACGTCGGACAGATAAAGACCGGGTCGCTTTGCAGAAGCGAAAGGATCGCTAAGTACAACCAGCTCCTGCGCATCGAGGAGGAACTGGGCGGCAAGGCGGTCTACGGGGGACGCACTTGGAGAAGAAGAGGATAGGCTGGAAGATAATAATCGCCTCGGCGGTGCTGGCAGTACTGTTCCTGCCGGGCATAACGAAGTTCACCCAGCTGAAGGCAAGGCAGGCGCGGCTGGATAGCGGCATAGAGAAGTTGAGGGCAGGCGAGGTCGGCCTGCGCGAGGAGCAGGAGCGGCTTCAAAAAGACCCGACTTACATTGAAAAAGTAGCAAGGGAAAAGCTACAAGTCGTCAACAAAGGTGAGACAATAGTAAGGGTAGAGAAGAAGAATGGAAGATAGCGCAGTCAAGACGGATGCTGTAAAGATCGACGATGTAGTGGAAGCCGAAGTCATCAAGATAACGGATTTCGGCGCGTTCGTGAAGTTCGGAAGCGGAAAGAAAGGCCTCATACATATCTCGCAGGTCTCCGACGCTTACGTCAAGAAGGTCGACGACCACCTGAAGATAGGCGATAAGGTCAAGGCGAAGATAATGAAGGTCTCTCCGGACGGCAAGATAGACCTTACGCTCAAGAGCGGCGCGCCAACCCCGAGGAAAGACGATTCGAACGGGCGCCAGCAGGGCGGGCAGAGGCCTTACAGGGGAGACCAGGGCGGCAGCCGCAGGCCCGGTAACCGCGATAACAGCTTCCGCGAGAACATGTCGTCCGCTCCGGACGGCAAGTCCTTCAAGAACTCGACGTTTGAGGATAAGTTCAAGCATTTCCTCGCAGAGAGCGACGAGCGCCAGACCGACCTCAAAAAGCACATCGAAGAGAAACAGCCCAGGTAAACCGGCTATATTAGGCCTTGCTATTACGCGCACGGTCTGTTATAATCTAGTTCCCTAAGAAATCTACCGCGGGGTGGAGCAGCCTGGTAGCTCGCAAGGCTCAATGTCCTGTCAAAGAACGGGACGATGGGCTCCTCGGCCGGAAACGGCCGAAGGATAGTCTGTCAAATTCGGTGAAGCCCGAAAAGGTAATACCGAGCCAAGCCTGTCGAAAGACGGGAAGGTGTAGAGACTAAACGGCAGATCCCGGTTTTCCGGGAAAGATATAGTCCAGACTACGAACTCCCGAAAGGGAGGCGGCGAAAGCCGAAGTAGCATGCATAACCTTGAGGCCAGAGGTTCAAATCCTCTCCCCGCTACCAATAGCCCCTGCAACTTAACCGTTGCGGGGGCCTTTTTGTTGATATAAAATATATAAAAAGGAGCGATAATGCGCATTATCTCTGCGGCGGTAATAACGGTGATCCTGTGCACGGGTACGGCATTCGCGGACTCGAGGGAGGACGCGTTGATAGCCGCAGCGGCGTCCGGTGACGCTAAGAAAGTGGCGTGGTACGTCGGCGAGACGGTCAACATCAACTGCCGCGGGCAGGGCGGGACTACGCCTCTCATCGAAGCGGCTAAGAACGGGCAGGAAGCCGTCGTGAAATACCTGCTTATGCATTACGCCTCCGTCAACCTCGACGACAACAATAACGCCTCGCCGCTGATGTATGCCGCGAAGGGCGGGTATACGGCCATAACGTCCGAACTGCTTTCGGCGGGGGCCAATCCCGCCAAGCAGGATGTAGACGGCAACACGGCATTGATATATGCCGCGGAGAACGGGCATAGCGATACCGCGAAAGCGTTGCTCGATAAAGGCGCCGACCCTAACCAGAGGAACACCGCCACCGATACCGCGCTTACCGTCGCGATCGAAGGCAAATACAAAGATATGGCGCAGCTGCTTTTGTCGAAAGGCGCCGACCCGAACACGAAGCTTACCGAAGGCACTTTTTACGGCAGGCACGGCGACCGCAGCGGAAACGACGGCATCACGGCCCTGATGAGGGCAGCCCAATCCGGCAGTATCGATATAGTGCAGATGCTCCTGGATAAGGGCGCCAAGGTCAATGAAGTTACCACCACGAACGAAACCGCCCTTTCGTATGCCGTCGCAGGCGGGAATAAAGAGATCGCGGACCTGCTCAGGAGCAAGGGCGCCAAGTAGCAAATACGCAATATTTTGTATCAGATTTATTTTGACACCACAACCCGATTGTGGTATAAATAATCGTAGTATAAGCCTACATCAAACAAGTATTCCTCGTTAAAAGAAGAAAAATATGTCCCTCGGACTGTCCTTAATTGACGTTGCGTCATTGGAGGCAAGATGATCGAGAGGTATACCCTGCCCAGGATGGGTAAGATCTGGGAAGACCAGAACCGTTTCCAGCGCATGCTCGACGTGGAGATAACCGCCTGCGAGGCATTCGCGAGGAAGAAACTCATACCAAAATCCGCCCTTTCCGAGATAAAAAAGAGGGCCCGCTTCGACGTAAACCGCATCAAAGAGATCGAAAAAGAGACCAAGCACGACGTGATCGCTTTCATAAAAAGCATATCCGAGAACGTCGGGCCCGACGCGAAGTATATACACATGGGCCTGACCTCGAGCGACGTGCTCGATACCGGCCTTTCGCTGCAGATGCGCGACGCGGCCGACATCATCATAGACGACCTGAAGAGGTTACTCATAGCGCTCGAGAGGAAAGCCAAAAAATACAAGAATACCCCGTGCGTCGGAAGGACACATGGAGTGCACGCCGAACCGATGACCTTCGGGCTCAAGTTCGCGCTTATATATGCCGAGACACAGCGCAACATCGCGCGCATGAAGGCCGCGCGCGAGGCGATAAGCGTCGGTAAGCTCTCCGGCGCGGTCGGCACGTTCGCGAACGTCGACCCGTGGGTCGAGGAGTACGTTTGCAAGCGCCTGAAGCTCGAGCCCGCGCCGATAGCCACACAGGTCATCCAGCGCGACAGGCACGCGCAGTTCCTTTCCACGATTGCGATAATAGGCGGCACGCTCGAGAAGTTCGCCACCGAGGTCAGGGCGCTTCAGAGGACCGAGGTCCTCGAGGCGGAGGAGCCGTTCACCGAGGGGCAGAAGGGCTCGTCGGCGATGCCGCACAAGCGCAACCCCGTCATCTGCGAACGCATCGCGGGGCTCGCTAGGGTCCTTCGCGGGAACGCGCTCGCGTCGATGGAGAACATCTCGTTGTGGCACGAGAGGGACATCTCGCACTCGTCGGTGGAGCGCGTGATCCTGCCGGATTCGTGCATACTTATCGACTACATGCTTAACCTCGCGACAGATGTCGCGATGCACATGGCCGTATACCCCGAGAGGATGATAGAGAACCTCGACAGGATGAAGGGCCTCGTCTTCTCCCAGAGGGTGCTTCTCGCGCTTATAGGCAAGGGCGTAACGAGGAACGAGGCGTACGACCTGGTCCAGCGCTGCGCGATGCGCGTCTGGAAGGAGAACGTGGGTTTCAGCGCCGCATTGGCGGACGATATCGAGGTGACGAAGTATCTCGCGCAGGAAGAGATAGAGGCATGCTTCGACCTTGGATATTACACAAAGAACGTGGACAGGATATACAAACGGTTAGGGCTATGACAGAGAAGACAAAAGAACAGGTGATACTCGCCACCGAGGGAGTGCCGCTGAAATTCTTCAAGCGCGGCAAGGTAAGGGACATTTACGAGTTTGACAATAACCTGCTGATCGTCGCGACGGACAGGATATCCTGCTTCGACGTAGTGCTGCAGGAGGGCATCCCGTTCAAGGGCAAGGTCCTGACGCAGATATCGGGTTTCTGGTTCTCTTTCCTGAAAGACCTTACGGAAAACCATATCATTACCTTCGACATGGATTCCCTGCGCGACAGGTTGGGGTCTTCTACGGACATGCTGCGCGACCGCTCGATGCTCGTAAGGAAGACGCGTCCGCTGCCGATAGAGTGCGTCGTCAGGGGATACCTCTCCGGGTCGGGATGGAAAGAATACAAGGAGAACGGCGAGATCTGCGGCATAAAACTGCCGAAGGGCCTGAAAGAATCCGACCAGCTGCCCGAGCCGCTGTTCACGCCGTCGACGAAAGAGGACATAGGCCACGACATCAACATGACCGAGATCGGAGCGAGAAAAAAACTCGGCGACCGGCTTTTCGAGCTCGTGAAATGCAAGGCCATATCGATATATAAAAAGGCCGCCGAATACGCGGATTCGAAAGGCATAATAATTGCCGACACGAAGTTCGAGTTCGGAGTGACGGAAGAGGGGAAGACGATACTGATAGACGAGGTGCTCACGCCTGATTCGTCGCGGTTCTGGCCGAAAGAGAAGTACAAGCCGGGCGGGCCGCAGATGAGTTTCGACAAGCAGTTCGTGCGGGATTACCTCGAAGGCCTCGACTGGGGTAAGACGCCTCCGGCGCCGAACCTGCCGGAGGATATCATAAAGAAGACGAGCAAGAAATACCTGGAGGCGTTAAAGAAACTGACAGGCAAGGAGATCTAAGTGCTCTGGCGCGTTGAAGTAAGCGGAAAGGACGGGGCGCAGGACCCCGGCATAAAGAAGGATATCGAGGACCTCGGAGTCAAGGGTGTTGATTCCGTCGAGGTAGTGCAGGTATATATCATCGAGGGTGATATAGGCCAGCAGGAGGTCAGGAGGATATCCTCTGAGCTGCTCGCGGACCCGGTGACCCAGCGTTATTCGTCCGGCCGCGGGCCGGCCAGCAGCAAAGGCCCCCTGGGAGGCATGGGCAGGTCCGCGAAACACGCCGTCGTCGAGGTCACGTATAACGCCGGCGTAATGGATCCCGTCGAGGAGAGCGTCAGGAAAGGCATCCTCGACCTCGGCATCAACGGCGTCGAGACGGTCAAGACCGCGAAGAAATACATCATCTCAGGGAAGGTCGCGGAGAAAGACCTGAAGACGATAAGCGAGAAACTCCTATTCAACAAGGTCATACAGCATGTCGTATCCGGGCGTGATTCATACACCTCAAAGAACCCACCGAAATATGAATTTGAACTGATAACGGTAAAGATGCTCGGCGCGTCCGGCAGGGAGCTCGAGAGGATAAGCAGGGAAGGCCAGCTCTTCCTAGACCTCGCCGAGATGCGGCGCATACAGGAATATTTCACGCGGCTTGGGCGCAACCCGACCGACATAGAGCTCGAGACGCTCGCGCAGACATGGTCGGAACACTGCGCGCACAAGACGTTCCGCGGCATGGTCGACTACGAGGCGGGCGGGAAGAAACGCCGCATAAAGAACCTGCTGAAGGAGACCGTCATGAAGGCGACCGCGGAGCTTAAAAAGCCGTGGTGCGTATCGGTCTTCAAGGACAACTCGGGCGTCATACGTTTCGACGAAAAGAACAATATATGTTTTAAGGTGGAGACGCATAACCACCCGTCGGCTATAGAGCCGTACGGCGGGGCGAACACCGGCCTCGGCGGCGTCATACGCGACCCGCTCGGCACCGGCCTCGGCGCGAAACCCATACTGAACACCGATATCTTCTGTTTCGGCGAGCCGGATTACCCGTTCTCGCGCCTGCCGAAAGGCGCGCTGCACCCGAAGAGGGTCATGAAGGGCGTCGTCGCAGGCGTCAGGGATTACGGCAACAAGATGGGCATACCGACGGTGAACGGCGCGGTGCTCTTCGACAACAGGTATATCGGCAACCCGCTCGTTTACTGCGGTAACGTCGGGATAATGCCTAAGGATAAGTCGTTCAAGGAAGTAGAGAGCGGCGACCTGGCGGTCGTCGTCGGAGGCAGGACAGGCCGCGACGGCATACACGGCGCGACGTTCTCGTCGGGGGAACTTACCTCGGAATCGGAGCAGGTCTCCGCGCAGGCGGTGCAGATCGGCAACCCGATCGAAGAGAAGAAGATGGCCGACTGCATACTTAAGGCCCGGGACCTCGGGCTTTATGACGCGATAACCGATTGCGGCGCGGGCGGGCTCTCGAGCGCGGTCGGCGAGATGGGCGAGAAGACCGGCGCGGTGATCGACCTTTCGAAGGTCCCGATCAAATACGGCGGGCTTACCTATACCGAGATATGGATATCCGAGGCGCAGGAGAGGATGGTGCTCTCCGTCCCGAAAAATAAGGCGAAGAAACTGCTCGAGGTCTTCGAGGCGGAAGACGTAGAGGCGACGGTCATAGGCGAATTCACGAAGACGAAGAAACTCGAGTTGTTTTACGGCGACGAGAAGGTCTGCGACCTCGGCATGGATTTCCTGCACGGCGGGAACCCGAAAGAGGTCAGGAAGGCGAAATGGAAGGCGCCGAAATTCTCCGAGCCGAAGTTCGCGTGCCCGAAGGACCTCACGCCTTCGCTGCTGGGCCTGCTCTCGAACTGGGACATCTGCAGCAAGGAATGGATAATAAGGCAGTACGACCACGAAGTGCAGGCGGGCTCCGCCGTCAAGCCGCTTGTGGGCGTATGCAACGACGGCCCGTCCGACGCGGCGGTCGCGATACCCGTGCTCGGCTCAAAGAGGGGCGTCGTGATCTCGAACGGAATCAACCCGCGCTACGGAGACATAGACCCGTACTGGATGGCGGCCTCGAATATCGACGAGGCGCTGAGGCAGATAACCGCCGTCGGCGGCGAGCTCAAGGAAGTCGCTATACTCGATAATTTCTGCTGGGGCGATACCGACCAGCCGCCGCAGCTCGGAAGTTTGGTCAGGGCTTCTTTCGGATGCTATGACGCGGCGAAAGCGTTCGGCACGCCGTTCATCTCCGGCAAGGACAGCTTGCATAACGAATATATCGTCGGCAACAGGCGTGTCTCGATACCGGGCACGCTGCTCATCTCCGCGATAAGCGTGACCGAGGACGTCACGAAATGCGTGACCATGGATCTCAAGGAGGCGGGCAGCCTTATATATATCGTCGGCATGACGTTCGATGAGATGGGGGGCTCCCATTATTACGGCCTCAACGGAGCGACCGGAAATTCCGTGCCCACCGTCGACCTGAAACGCGCGCGGTCCGTAATGGAGAAGCTCAGCGCGGCGATAAGGTCAGGCCTTGTCAGCGCGTGCCACGACTGCTCCGAAGGCGGCATAGGCGTAGCCGCGGCTGAGATGGCCTTTGCCGGCGGCCTCGGTGCGGAGATATCGCTGAGCGACGTGCCTTTCAGGAACAGGTATTCCGCCCGCGGCGCGAAACGCAGCGACAATGTGCTCTTCTCGGAGTCGAACACGAGGTTCATAGCCGAGGTCTCGAAGGAGAATCGCGAGGCGTTCGAGAAGGCGATGAAGGGCGCCGTGACAGGAATGATAGGAAGGGTCATCAGCCACAAGGATCTTGTAATATACGGGTTGGACGGCAAGGTCGCGGTAAGGTCGGATATAGACGAGCTAAAGGAGGCATGGCAGGGTCCGCTGAAATGGTGACCGTCAAGGGCAGGCCGAAAGTACTTGTATTGCGCGCCGCAGGGACCAACTGCGACGTCGAGACCGCGTTCGCGTTCGAGCACGCCGGCGCGTCCGCGGAGCGAGTCCATATAAACCGGCTTGTCTCCGGCGAGAAGAAGCTGCGTGATTACCATATACTCGCGGTGCCGGGCGGTTTCACCTACGGCGATGATGTCGCGTCGGGAAAGATCCTCGCGAACGAACTTAAATACAAGCTGGCCACCGACCTCGAAAAGTTTGTCAGCGCCGGCAAGCTCATAATAGGCATCTGCAACGGTTTCCAGGTCCTCGTGAAAGCGGGCCTGCTGCCGGGCAAAGGCGAGGGCGGCGAGCAGCTTGAGGCGACCCTCACGAC
Organism: uncultured Planctomycetia bacterium; assembly: GCA_964650515.1. Lineage (GTDB taxonomy): Bacteria > Omnitrophota > Gorgyraeia > Pluralincolimonadales > Pluralincolimonadaceae > UBA6215. Next base: position 163,608 of record CAZYUB010000001.1, read on the forward strand.
GAATGATACAGCGAGGTATGAGGACAGGTGGGTCTACCTGCGGATGGCGAAGAGCACGAACATGGAATCGCAGAACAGGTGCGTATGGACCCGCGGCCTTGATGAGCTGATATATATCCCCGCGGCGCACGGGGAAGGCAAGTTCGTCCCGAAGGACACGATAGTGCTCGGGAAATTATGGGCCAACGGGCAGGTCGTCTTCAGGTATGTCGACCCGCATGGGAAACTTGCGGGTTTTCCGTGGAACCCGAACGGCTCGACGGATAATATCGCTGGAATATGCGACATAACGGGAAGGATATTCGGCCTGATGCCGCATCCGGAAAGGCACTTGTTCTCGACTCAGCATCCCCGCTGGACGCGCGGGGAAGCGCAGCGCGAGGGCGACGGCGTCAGGATATTCAGGAACGGGGTAAAAAGCGTCTAGAGGTAAACATGGACGGAAGGATCAAGGAATACTGCGGGCTGTTCGGAGTATACGGCCATAAGGAAGCAGCGCGGCTTGCCTATCTTGGCCTGTATGCCCTGCAGCACCGGGGCGAGGAATCGGCCGGAATAGCGTCTTTCGACGGTGAAACGACGCATACCCATAAAGGGATGGGCCTGGTCGCCGATGTATTCAACGAAGGTGTCCTAAGCGAACTGAAAGGCAGCGTCGCGATAGGCCATGTAAGGTATTCGACCACGGGCTCCACTACGTTGAAGAACGCCCAGCCCGTAGTCGTGGATTATTCACGCGGGACGATAGCTGTCGGGCATAACGGCAACCTTGTCAACGGCGCGAGGCTGCGCGACGAGCTCGAGGCGCGCGGGTCGATATTCCAGACGACGCTCGACTCCGAGATAATAATACACCTGATGGCAAGGCCCGAGCACAAGAACCTCGAGGAAGGGCTCGTATACACGCTGAGGCAGCTTAAGGGCGCGTTCTCACTCGTCATAATGAAAGAGGACATGCTCGTCGGCGTGCGCGATCCGCACGGCTGGAGGCCGCTGTGCCTCGGCAAATTAGGCGACGCGTATGTGCTCGCGAGCGAGACGACCGCGCTCGATCTCATAGAGGCGGAGTTCGTACGCGAGTTGGAGCCGGGAGAGGTGCTCTATATAAGCAAGAAGGGCCTGCGCTCGACTAAACCGTTCGGCGAGAGCAAAAAAGTCGCGCACTGCATATTCGAGCATATATATTTCGCGAGGCCCGATTCGTATATATTCGGAGAGTCGGTGCACCTTGTCAGGCAAAAACTTGGGCATGTGCTCGCGAAGGAGCATCCCGTAGACGCGGACCTTATCGTTCCCGTCCCGGATTCCGGGACGCCCGCTGCGCTCGGCCTTTCGCATGAGTCGGGCATCGAGCTCGAGATGGGTATCATCCGCAACCATTACGTCGGCAGGACGTTCATCCAGCCGCTGCAGCATATCAGGGATTTCAGCGTGAAGATAAAACTGAACCCGATAAAGGCGCTGCTGAAGGGTAAGAGGGTCATCGTCGTAGACGATTCGATAGTGCGCGGCACTACGTCGAAGGCGAGGATAAAGAAACTTTACGACGCAGGCGCGAAGGAAGTCCATATGAGGATATCGTGCCCGCCGATAAAGTTCCCTTGCTTCTACGGGATCGATTTCCCGACGAAGAAGGAGCTGATCGCGGCGACGCATACGGTAGAGGAGATACGCAAGTACCTCGGTGTCACGACCCTCGGTTACCTTTCGGTCGAGGGGTTGTTAAGCTGTGTCGCGTGCCCGAATAATTACTGCACGGCGTGCTTTACCGGCGATTACCCGGTGCCGTTCGGCGGAGAGGCAAACAAGTTCGCTACTGAGCATAAAGGATATTAAAATGGGGCTTACCTACAAGAAGGCCGGTGTCGATACCGTTGAAGCGGGCCGTTTCGTCGGCGCGATAACCAAGTACACGCGCAGTACGGCGCGAAAAGGCGCCAGCTGCAAATTAGGCGGGTTCGGGGGGCTCTTCGACCTGAAGGCCTCCGGATACAGGGACCCCGTGCTTGTGTCGTCCACTGACGGCGTCGGCACGAAACTTAAGATCGCCTTCCTTGCGGGCAAGCATGACACCGTAGGCATAGATATGGTCGCGATGAACGTGAACGATGTCCTTACGACCGGCGCGGAGCCGCTCTTCTTCCTCGATTATATCGCTACGGGGAAGATTGACAAGAAAGTCCTCGCGGACGTCGTGAAAGGAATAGCGGAAGGGTGCAGGCAGGCAGGTTGCGCTCTTGTAGGCGGCGAGACCGCGGAGATGCCGTCATTCTATAAGCCGGGAGAATATGACCTCGCGGGTTTCTGCGTCGGGGCGGTCGAGAGGAAGGGTATAGTCGACAGCTCTAAAATGGAAGAAGGAGATATCGCCGTCGGGCTGGCCTCGAGCGGCCCGCATTCAAACGGCTATTCGCTCATCAGGAAGGTATTTTCAACTGCCGAGCAGAAGAAGCTCGCGAAAGAGCTGCTCGCGCCGACTAGAATATACGTGAAGCCCGTCCTCGAGCTCAAGAAGGTTGCGCGGGTCAAGGGCATCGCCCATATAACCGGCGGGGCGTTCTTCGAGAAATTGCCGCGCATCGTCCCGGACGGGAAGACGCTCGTCATAGAGAAGGGCTCGTGGGCTGTCCCTGAGATATTCAGGAAGATACAGGAGAAGGGCCGCATCGAGGAGGCCGAGATGTTCCGCACCTTCAACATGGGCCTCGGCATGGTCGTTGTAATGCCGCCGCAGGATTTTTGTAAGGCGAAGAGGATCCTCGCTTTACAGGGCATAGATTCGTGGATAGTCGGATCGGTCAATAAGGGAAGCAAGTCCGGCAAAGCCAGAGTAAGGATAATATGCGGGTTCTAGTAATCGGTTCGGGCGGCAGGGAGCACGCGCTCGCCTGGAAGATAAAACATTCGACGCTCGTCGATAAGGTCTATTGCGCGCCGGGCAACGGCGGCATCTCGTCGATAGCCGAGTGCGTAGACATCAAGCCGGACGATATCACGGGCCTTATCGGGTTCGCGACGAGGAACAAGATAGACCTCACCGTCGTCGGGCCGGAGGCGCCGCTCGCGCTCGGGATAGTCGACAGGTTCTGCGTGAACGGGCTCAGGGTATTCGGCCCGTCGAAGGAAGCCGCGAAAATAGAGGCAAGCAAGGCCTTCATGAAACAGCTCATGAAGAAATACAACATACCTACCGCGGATTTCGAGGTGTTCGAGGACAGCGCCCGCGCAAAGAAATATATCGGCGGGCTTAAAGGAAGTTTCGTGGTCAAGGCGGACGGGCTCGCGGCCGGCAAGGGAGTGGTCGTATGCTCGTCGAAAGAACAGGGAATATCCGCCGTGGAATCGATGATGGAACGGCGTGATTTCAGGAACGCGGGGAACAGGATAATAATCGAGGAATGCCTTGAGGGCGAGGAGGTCTCGATACTCGTGATCACCGACGGGAAGGATTGCGTCCCGCTCGCGTCGGCGCAGGACCACAAGAGGATATTCGATGGGGACAACGGCCCCAATACGGGCGGCATGGGCGCTTACTCGCCGGCGCCGGTGGCGACGCCGGGGCTTACCGATTCCGTGATGAAGGATATAATCAGGCCGACGATCGCCGCGATGGGCAGGGAGAATGCACGCTATACGGGCGTGTTATACGCCGGCATAATGGTGACGGACGCGGGCCCCAAGGTCCTCGAGTTCAATTGCAGGTTCGGGGACCCGGAGACGCAGGCGATACTCCCTCGGCTAAAAAGCGACCTCGTCGAACTTATAGAAGCGTCTATAGACGACGAGATAGACATGGCCAAACCGGACTGGGACGAGAGGCCGTGCGTATCGGTCGTGCTCTCGTCGGGAGGATACCCCGGAGAATACGAGACCGGCTTTGAGATAGAAGGCCTCGACGCGCTCGATAAGGCGAGGGACGTCTACGTCTTCCATGCCGGCACGAAATCTGCCGACGGCAAGACCGTCACGGCGGGCGGGCGCGTGCTGAACGTCACCGCTCTCGGTTCGGATATCAGGGACGCGATCGACAGGTGTTATAACGCGGTCAACCTCATCGAGTTCGAGGGCATGCATTTCAGAAGGGATATAGGGCACAGGGCGCTGAAGAGGTGAACATAAGGAGTCTCGCATGGCAAAACCAAAAATAGCTGTGATACTGGGATCGGATTCCGACCTGTCAACGATGGAAGAGGGGCTGAAGGTCCTCAAGGATTTCAAGGTCCCGTTCGATCTCAAAATAATGTCCGCGCACAGGAGCCCCGCTCTTGTGCACGCGTTCGCGAAGGCCGCTGAGAAGGAAGGCATACATGTCATCATTGCCGCCGCGGGCGGAGCGGCGCACCTCGCCGGCGTAATAGCTTCGATGACTCGCCTGCCGGTCATCGGCGTGCCGATGGAGACGAGCAGCCTCAACGGGATGGATTCTCTATTCTCGACGGTGCAGATGCCTTACGGCGTGCCGGTAGCGACGATGGCGATAGGCAAATCGGGCGCACGCAACGCGTCAATATTCGCGCTGCAGATACTCGCGCTCGAGGACAAGAAGGTCGCCGGCGAACTTAACGCCTTCAAGAAACGGCTTGAGGCAGACGTGATAGCGAAGAACAAAAAATTAAGCTTATGACGATAGTAGTGCGCATCGACGCCTCGCGGCCGGATGCGGCAAAGATAAAGGAAGCGGCTTCGGTACTCAGGAACGGCGGGCTTGTGGGTTTCCCGACCGAGACGGTTTACGGCCTCGGCGCGAACCTTCTTGACGCCCGGGCGATCAGGAGGCTTTACAAGATAAAGAACCGCCCGCTGAATAAACCGCTTACCGTGCATATCGCGGGCCTGGCGGACGTGAAGAAGATGGCCGGCCGCATACCGCTGAAAGCGGCAAGATTGATGAAGAAGTACTGGCCCGGCCCGCTGACGCTCGTATTGAAGGACAGGCGCGGCAGGAAGACCGGGTTCAGGGTGCCCGATAACAGGATAGCGTTGAGGCTAATCAGGGCGGCTGGCGTACCCGTAGTCGCGCCGAGCGCCAACATATCAGGCAACAGGCCGCCGGTGAGCGCGAAAGAGGTCCTGCGGGACCTCGACGGCATGATAGAGGTCGTCATAGACGGCGGCAGGACAAAGATAGGGAAAGAATCGACGGTAGTTGATATGTCGGGCAGGAAGCCGGTGATATTGCGCGAGGGCGCGATCCCGGGGCCCAAAATATGCGAGGTCGCCGATGGTTAAATCCGTCCTTATGGTATGCACGGGCAACTCATGCCGCAGCGTAATGGCCGAAGGCCTACTGAAGAAATGGCTGAAAGAGCATAAGTGCGCGGAAGTCAGGGTCGCTTCTGCCGGCATCGCGACGATACCGGGCATGATGGCCAGTTCAAACGCCGTAGAGGTCATGAAGAGGGAGCATATCGACGTGTCGGGCCACCGGGCCCAGGTGGTATCGGGGCAGCTTATAAGAGAATATGACCTCATACTTTGCATGGAACCGGTGCACTCGCAGGCGATAAAAGAACTCCTGCCGGAGGCCTCGGAGAAGACACACCTGCTAGTCGAATACGCTTATGACGGGGACGCAGAAAAACCGAAGAACCTGTGGGTCACGGACCCGATAGGCAAGCCGAAGGAAGTGTATGAATCGGTCCTTATGACTTTAAAGGACGCTATAGAAAGGGTGGGAAAGAAGATATGCGTATAGCTATAGGCGCCGACCACGGCGGTTTCGACCTGAAGGCGAAGATCATAAAGTACCTCAAGTCCAAAGGCCACGAGGTAAAAGATTTCGGGTGTTTTTCGGCCGAGTCCTGCGATTACCCGAAGTTCGGGTACGCCGTAGCGGACGCGGTAAGCAAGAAGAGATTCCCGAGAGGCGTGCTGATATGCAAGAGCGGGATAGGCATGTCGATAGTCGCGAACAAAGCGCGCGGTGTCCGCGCGGCGCTCGTTTCCGATATCGAAGGCGCGCGCTCTTCGCGCGAACATAACGACTCGAATGTCATCGTATTCAGCGCGAGGGCGACGAATATTTTCAAGGCGAAGAAGATGCTCGACGCCTGGTTCTCGACGAGGAGGGCGGGGGGAAGGCATTTGAGGAGAGTAAAGCAGATATCAGACCTGGAGGCGTTTTGATGGACCATCTCAAGAAGGCGGACCCGGAAACATACGAAGCGATAATCAACGAGACGAAGCGCGAGGAGGGCAACATAGAGCTTATCGCGAGCGAGAACTTCGTAAGCCGCGCTGTCCTCGAGGCGCAGGGCTCGGTGCTCACGAATAAATATGCGGAGGGCTATCCGTCCGCGCGCTGGTACGGCGGATGCGAGCATGTCGATGCCGCCGAGAAACTCGCGATTGACCGGGCGAAGGAGGTCTTCAAGGCGGAACACGCGAACGTCCAGCCGCACTGCGGCTCGTCGGCGAACATGGCCGTCTATTTTGCGGCTCTTAACATGGGCGATACCGTGATGGCGCTCGACCTCGCCTGCGGAGGCCACCTGACGCACGGGCACAAGGCGAACTTCTCCGGGAAATATTTCAATATAGTGCCTTACATGGTCGATCGCAAGACGGAGATGCTCGACTATGACGGGATAGAGAGGATAGCTGCCGAGTGCAAACCGAAGATGATACTCGCGGGAGCGTCGAACTACCCTCGCGCGATAGATTTTAAGAAATTCCGCGAGATATGCGACAGGGTCGGCGCGTACCTCATGGTTGACATGGCGCATTTCGCCGGCCTCGTGGCCGCGGGGCTGCATCCGGACCCGGTCCCTTACGCGGAATTCGTCACGACGACGACGCACAAGACGCTGCGCGGGCCGCGCGGCGGCATGATACTCTGCAGGAAGGAGTTCGCGAAGAAGATAGATTCGATGGTCTTCCCTGGTATACAGGGCGGGCCGCTGATGCACGTCATAGCGGCTAAGGCTGTCGCGTTCAAGGAAGCGCTCGAGCCGGAGTTCAAGGTTTACCAGGGGCAGATACTCAAGAACGCGCGCGCTCTCGCGGCATCCTTCCAGGAGAAGGGCTACAGGATAGTGTCGGGAGGCACCGATAACCACCTCTTCTCGATAGATTTGAATAGCAAGGGCCTCAACGGCAAGGACGCGCAGGAGGCGCTCGACAGGGCGAGGATAACCGTCAACAAGAACACTATCCCCTACGACCCGAACCCTCCGATGAAACCGAGCGGGATAAGGATAGGCGTCCCTGCGGTGACTACCCGCGGGATGAAAGAGAAAGATATGGAGGAGATCGCGTCGCTGGTGGACGAGGTCTTGAGCAATATAACGGACGCGCGGGCCGCGAACCGGGTCAGCGAAAAGGTCGGCTTGCTCGTAAAGAGGTTCCCGCTTTACGCCGACCTGCTGAAGGGGGCATGATATGGTAAAAAGACCGTCCTCGAAGAAGAAGCGCCCTGAATGGGACGAGTACTTCATGAGGATCGCGGAACTCATATCCGAACGCTCGACCTGCCTCAGGAGGTCCGTCGGCGCACTGATTGTCAAGAACCGCAGGATACTTACTACGGGTTATAACGGAACGCCGAGCGGCATCGCCCATTGCGAGGAGACGGGCTGCCTCCGCGATAAACTGAAGGTCCCCTCGGGCGAGCGGCATGAGCTCTGCAGGGGGCTCCACGCGGAGCAGAACGCGATAATACAGGCGGCGCTTTACGGCGTCGATATACATGGCAGCACGCTATACTGCACAAACCAGCCGTGTTCAATATGCGCGAAGATGCTCATCAACGCCGGCATAAAGGAGATCGTAATCGGCTCGGGATATCCCGACGAGATGGCGAGGAAATTCTTCGAGGAGGCTGGCATAACCGTAAGGACCGAACCGGTGAAGAGGAAGAGATGAAATGCCCTTTCTGCGGCACTATAGAGGATAAGGTCATAGATTCGCGCATATCCGCCGAAGGCGACACGATAAGGCGCCGGCGCGAATGCCTCAAATGCCAGAAACGGTTTACCACTTACGAGCGCCTCGAAGAGCACCAGATGATGGTTATCAAGAAGGACGGCCGCCGCGAGCCGTTCGACAGGAAGAAGCTCCTCTCCGGCATAGTCAAGGCATGCGAGAAGCGGCCGGTCCCGATGGACAAGACAGAAGGCATGGTCGATGAGGTCGAGCGCCTCATACAGCGCAATTACGAGAAAGAGGTCTCCTCGACGACGATCGGCGAGTTCGTGATGAAACAGCTGCACGACCTCGACGAGGTTGCATACGTCAGGTTCGCTTCGGTCTACAGGCAGTTCAAGGACATCAACCAGTTCATGAAGGAGTTGTCCGGCCTGCTCAAGGAAGGTCAGAAACCGGACGAGAAGAACAGGTATTGAAAAAAGCGTTATACTGGGAAAATGCGGCCGTTACGGCGGCAGTGCACTGCCGCCTCTGCCCGCATGACTGCAAAATAGCGGATGGCGCGACGGGAGTTTGCGGGGTGCGCCAAAATACCGGCGGCGCGCTCTACTCCCTCATATACGGCGAGACGACGTCCGTCGCGCTCGACCCCATAGAGAAGAAACCCCTCTACCATTACCATCCCGGCGAATATATCCTGTCGCTCGGCACGAAAGGGTGCAATTTCAAGTGCCCGTTCTGCCAGAACTGGGCGATATCACAGGACGGCGGCGCCCCGTCCGAGAAGATAACACCCGAATGGGCCGTCGCGAAAGCGAAAGAACTCAGGTCATTCGGCATCGCGTATACGTATAATGAGCCGTTCATCTGGTATGAGTTCGTCCTCGATACCGCGAAGCTGGCCAAAAAGGCCGGCCTCGAGAACGTGCTCGTGACAAACGGCTACGTGAACCCCGAACCTCTAAAGGAGATGCTGCCTTATATCGGCGCGATGAACATAGACCTGAAATCCATCGACGACGGGTTTTACAGGAAATACTGCAGGGGAAGTTTAGAGCCGGTCTTGCGCACAATAAAAACATCAGCGAAATCATGCCATATAGAAATAACCAACCTTGTCATAACGGGCCTCAACGATACCGACGGGGATTTTAAAAAATTATCCGACTGGGTATGCGACAATACCGGGCCGGAGACGCCGCTGCATTTTTCGCGGTATTTCCCGTGCTACCAGATGAAGAACTTGCCGACCGACATCGAGACGCTTAAACGCGCCGGCGGAATAGCCGGGAAAAGGCTTAAATACGTCCATTTGGGGAATATATGATTTTAGCGCCACAATATTTTAACGGAAAATTTTCTAAAGCCGCCTTAATATTCGGGATTTTTCTTTGTTCTATGCCGGCCTTATACGCCGACACCATCCGTCTTAAAAGCGGGAAGGCCTTGTTGGGCGAGATCATAGACCAGAATAGCGCCTATATTGAATTGAGGATGCCCGCTGGGAAGACGAGGATAAGACTCACCGAGATAGAATCGATCGAAGAGGGGGAATTGCCCCCCGGCTTCTTTGAGGGAGCGGCTCCCGAAAAAGAGACTGTCACCGAACAAGGCGGACAGGAGAAGATATCCTGCAGCATCTCTTTGAACGCCGAATATTCGGTCGAGGACGGGAAAGACATCGTGGATATAAACGGTACGACAAACCTTCCCGACGGCGCGCTCATCTATATTTTCCTTAAAAGGCTGGACAGTTTCATCTCATCATGCGAGACTTCGGTCAAGAGCGGGCAATTCTCGTTAAAACTCGGGCCATTTGACAAGCGCCTGGTATCAGGCAAGTATTCGGTCGAGGGGGATTTTATTGCCTATAGACAGACCGAAGAGGTCTTGATGAAAGTAAAGGCCGCTTTTGGCAGCCGGCCCGATGATAACGTGCATGCCGCGATAATCCTCAACATCAATAAAGGGGAAGATCCGCAGCTGAGCGAGGAGAGGGTGAAAAACGAGATAGTCTCATGGGCAGGCGAATTGACCAGGTTAAAGGAGGACCTGCAGAGAGAGTATGTCTCCGGCAAAAAGAATTTCGATTCAGGGCGATGGAACCGCTGGTCTAAGGGGTGGCAATCCAAGCTTAATACGATCGAGGCAAAGATAAATAAGACGTCGGAAGAGGAGACGCCTTTATTCCCTCGCGCCCAGGAGAACCTTAAGATCGCGGTACAGCTGTTATCGGGCCTTTATAACGCCTACCAGATGGAGTTAAAGAAGCCGGCGAAATTCGAAAAGATATCAAAAGACCCGGACGCAAGAGCGAATTCCCAGGTCATGAGCAAATGCTTTAAAGAGATGATTGACAGCGCGATAAAAGAGGCGGATTTAAATTAATGTCTAGGAAAGGCATCGCCATGGTCATGGCGCTAGGAGTGCTTTCGCTGCTTGCGCTTATCGGAACGGTCTTTGCCATTAACAGCATATTGGAACGGAAGCAGGCCTGGAATTATATCAACAAGGTAAAGGCGAGATATCTGGCGGAAGGCGGCTTAGCAAGGGCCATTGCCGAGCTGAAATACGGTTCAGAAGGCGTCCGCGCGAACGCAGTCGACACCGCTGCCGAGGTCTGGTATTCGAGCGGTTATAGCGACTCGAGCTTCTTCTCGGGGAGCGGAAGCTATTCGGTAGCGGTAGTGGATTGCGCCAGCAGGATAAACCTTAACGACCAAAATACTAATTTGCGATTATCGCAAATCCTGCAGAACCTGAACGCCATCATAGGAGCATCACTCACGGTTGCTGACTGCGACAATATAGCTTTCAACAGGCCTTATTCCGGGAAGGAAGAGGTCAAGATGTACCTGTCAGGGAGCCAGGCCGAGGTAGACGGCAAGTATGCCGCTATAGAGCCATATATTACCATTTATGGTTTTGTCGATGGCAGTGTCGTAAATCCTATTGACCTGTCGACACCCGTATATCCTCTTCAGCCCAGGGCGCCCGTCAATGTCAATACCGCTTCGCAGCAGGTGATCCAGGCGGTGCTTACGGGTTTGCGCTCAAACAAGAATTGCCCTAACTGCGGGGGAGACGGATATATCAGGGCTGCCTACGGAGGAAACCCCAGTTGCTCAGCATGCAACGGCTCAGGTAATCTCCTTATAGATTCGACAGAAGCCCAAGCCCTAGCCCAATATATAGTGGCAAACAGGCCTTATTCCACATGGCGCCAATTTTACGCGTCCATTCAATCATGCCCTTCCATAGGCCCGAGGGACTCCGACCTGGTCATGGCGAACTCTAACCCCAATACCGGATTCTCGTGGATCAGGCTCGATAGATGGGCTCGTAATTTGGGATATCTGGGAAAGTACGTTCTGGATTTCAATTATAACCATAACTGTGACAGCGCCGATCCGGGCCTTGCGATCTCTACGACCGAGTTCAGTTTTGATTCGGGAGGTTATTACGAGATCAACTCCACAGGCGCAATGCTGGCTTCCCGGCAGGTCATCGGAGCGGTTGCTAAAATCTATGATATTTACAGGGAAACCACGCAAGCGCAGTTTGAGGCCGGCACTAAAAACTTAGTGGACACATACCCGGAACCTTTTGCGGCAGGAGTGAGCGCGGCGACTTATGACGGCCAAATTATGTTGGCAAAGAAGGCGCATACGACGCCAAACAGCCCTTCATACTTCAGGGCCGATTACCGGACTACGGTCAATGCCGATGCCGGAGGAGGAAACCTTGCCCTACTGAACACGGCGAATAAACCCAACATCTCAAGCGTCGTGGATTTTTCATCTTCCCTAATGCGGGGAGAATTACAGCCGGACGGAGACCTGATAGATTACTTTGATACCGTCCGCCCCTATTATTACCCGGTATCTAACATATCCCCCAGCGCCGGTACGATAGAGATATGGTTCAAGCCCAAATATAACAGTTTTGACTCGATGATATACGGGGATTCCGACCAGGACAGGAAGATGTTCAGGTTTACCAGCGGTATATCTATCCCGCCCCACACACCCCCGAACGGCCTGCCTTTTGAAACATTTTTTTTCTGGTCAGATAACGGTTTTCTGTGGGCCGGGCTTATAGGGGGAGGAGGTTATTATAACGGTACCGATTGGTCGCACGTATGGGGATGGCAATGGGGATGGACGCCAGCCGGAGTAAGCTGGGATGCCGGAAAATGGAATCAATTAGTCGTCTCCTGGAGCAATCCCCCGGACCCTATGGACCCTACCCATTATACTACCTCCCTTAATCCCATAGTCTTATATATTAACGGCACTAAGAGGGTCACGAGTGTCTATTATTATCATACCCCCTACACCGATTCCACCGCGGATTATGCCATAATGCCCGGCTTTGAGTATGGCCAGTGGAATGGCAATCAGATGGAGCTTTCGAATGCCATTATAGGTTCCGTGAGGATTTGGAATTCACAGTTGACCGATAACGCCGTTCAGGCGGAATACAACAGCGGCCTCTACGAAGCGAGCGGAGACTTCACCTCTCCGGTTTTTTCCCCCGGAAGTACGGTTGACTGGGGGACGATCACCTGGACATCGGACAGTGGCGGCCTGGTCTTCGATGTGGATACGGGAAGCGGCTCCTTTGCTGGTAATTGGGCATCCCCCGGGACCGGCCAGCCCATTAACGCCAGCAGCAATTCGATAAAGTACAGGGCGAGCCTTAGGACATCTTCGCCATATACAAACACACCCGTATTGGAAGATGTAACGATCACTTACCTTACAAGGACGCAGATCTTATATTACAAATAGGATATCTATTGGCCTTGACAACCTCACCCGGCTTCTGATATCCTATATTCCAGAAGACAAAGGCGTCTACCTAATATAAGCGACAAAGGGGACGCTTTTTTTGTTTCTATAAAACTATAAAAGGAGCCAGCAAAATGCCCAGCAAGAAGATCGAAGATTTTATGTCCAAGGTCATCGCAAGGGACCCCGGCCAGCTCGAATTCCACCAGGCGGTCCAGGAAGTCGTGGAGTCGGTCACCGAGTACGTCGACGACAACCCGAAATACCAGGAAGAGAAGATACTCGAAAGGATGGTCGAGCCCGAGAGGGTCATCATGTTCAGGGTCCCCTGGACCGATGACAAGGGCAACATCCACATCAACCGCGGTTTCCGCATCGAGATGAACAGCGCCATCGGCCCGTACAAGGGCGGCCTGCGCTTCCATCCGAGCGTGAACCTCAGCATACTGAAATTCCTCGCGTTCGAGCAGGTATTCAAGAACGCGCTGACGACGCTGCCTATGGGCGGCGGCAAGGGCGGTTCGGACTTCGACCCGAAGGGCAAGTCCGACGACGAAGTCATGAGGTTCTGCCAGAGCTTCATGACGGAACTGCAGAGGCATATAGGGCCCGATACGGACGTCCCTGCGGGCGATATAGGTGTCGGCGGCCGCGAGATAGGTTTTCTCTTCGGCCAGTATAAGAGATTACGCAACGAGTTTTCCGGCGTGCTGACCGGAAAAGGCCTGAAATGGGGCGGAAGCCTCATTAGGCCGGAAGCGACCGGTTACGGATGCGTTTATTTCGTCGAAGAGATGCTAAAGACCAGGGGCGAGAGCCTAAAGGGCAAGGTCTGCGCGGTATCGGGCGCGGGCAACGTAGCCCAGTATACGGTCGAGAAGCTCATCGAACTTGGCGCCAAGGTCGTGACCCTCTCCGACTCGAACGGGTTCATATACGACGAAGGCGGCATAGACAAGAAGGAGCTCAGTTGCGTATTGGAGCTCAAGAACGTCCGCCGCGGCAGGATCAAGGATTGCTCGAAAGAGTTCAAGTGCAAGTATTATGATAACCAACGCCCGTGGGGCGTGAAATGCGACGTCGCTTTCCCGAGCGCGACGCAGAACGAGATCAGCGGCGAAGACGCAAAGATGCTCGTCAAGAACGGATGCATCGCTGTAGGCGAAGGCGCGAACATGCCTACGGCCCCCGAAGGCATAAAGGTGTTCCAGAAGGCGAAGATACTCTACGCCCCCGGAAAGGCCTCAAATGCCGGCGGAGTGGCAACATCAGGGCTCGAGATGTCGCAAAACAGCATGAGGCTCTCATGGACCCGCAAGGAAGTCGACGAGAGGCTCCACGACATAATGATAGCTATACACGAACAGTGCGTGAAATACGGCAAGGAAGGCAATTCCGTAAATTACGTGAAAGGCGCGAATATCGCCGGCTTCGTGAAGGTGGCGGATGCGATGATAGACCAGGGCCTGGTCTGACAGCCGCCGCGTATATGATAAGGACAAGGGCGTCCCAAAGGGCGCCCTTGTTTATTTTTGAGACGGAGGCCTTGTGGCTATAAGCACGGGACTGAAAGGGCTCGATAAGGTCATTACCGGCCTGAGGATCGGCGATAATGTCGTATGGCAGATCGACGATGTCAGGGATTACCAGCATTTTCTCGCGCCGTTCGTGAAGAAAGCGCTAGAAGAGAAGAAGAAGGTAATATACATAAGGTTCGCCAACCACAAGCCCCTGCTTGAGCAAATCAAGGGCATCCTTGTATACAAGCTCGACGCGTATGAGGGCTTCGAGTCCTTCTCGACGAAACTCAACGGCATAATAAAAGAACACGGCGAAGGCGTATATTACGTCTTCGATTGCCTCTCCGACCTCCTGCCGGCATGGGCTAACGACCTGATGATAGGCAATTTCTTCAAAATAATGTGCCCGTACCTTTACGAGCTGAACACGATCGCCTATTTCTCTATACTGCGAAACAAACACTCCTTCAGGACGGTCGCCCGTATACGCGAAATAACCCAGCTGCTGATAGACGTCTACGAATACGAAGGCAGGTATTATGTCCACCCGCTGAAGGTCTGGAACCGGTATTCGCCGACGATGTTCCTTCCGCACCTGATAAGCCGCGACCGTTTCGTCCCGATAGCCAACAGCGCAGATACCGCGCGGCTCTTTTCGGACATATTGAAGAAGGGGACGAAGAGCACGCGCAGGAACCTCGATTACTGGGACCGGCTCTTCATGAAGGCAGAGGATCTCGCGTTAAAGGCGGGCTCGCAGGACGAGAAGAAGGATATGCTGCAGCGCCTCTGCAGGATAATGATCGCGCGGGAGGAAAAACTTCTCGCGCTGTCGGAGAGGAACTTTTCGCTTGAGGACCTCCTGGCCGCCAAATCGAAGATGATAGGCACGGGTTTCATAGGCGGCAAGGCCGTCGGCATGCTGCTCGCGAGGAGCATCCTCATGAAAGAGCGTTCGCTCGGCATGGACGGGTATTTCGAGCCGCACGACTCGTTTTACGTCGGTTCCGACGTCTTCTACACGTATATGGTCGAGAACGGATGGTGGAAGCTCAGGATGGAGCAGAAGACGAAAGACGGTTATTTCACCGTCGCGGAGTCGTTGCGCGAAAAGATGCTCGCGGGTGTGTTCCCCGACGAGATAAAGGAGCAGTTCCGGCAGCTCATCGAATATTACGGACAGTCCCCGATAATCGTGCGTTCGAGCTCCCTGCTCGAGGACAGTTTCGGCAACGCGTTCGCCGGCAAATACGAGAGCATCTTCCTCGTGAACCAGGGAACGCCGGAGGAGAGGTACGCGAAGTTCACCGAGGCGGTCAGGCGCGTCTACGCGAGCACGATGAACAAGGACGCGCTCGCCTACAGGCACCAGCGCGGCCTCGACCTGTCGGACGAGCAGATGGCCCTGTTGGTCCAGAGGGTGTCCGGCGCCTACCATGCGGATTACTTCTTCCCCGACATGGCCGGCGTCGGCATATCGTACAACACTTTCGTATGGAACAGCCAGATGGACCCGAAGGCGGGCATGCTGCGCATAGTAGTCGGCCTCGGCACGCGCGCGGTCAACCGCGTCGAAGGCGATTACCCGAGAATAGCCGCGCTCGATATGCCGCTTGCGAAACCGCAGGCCGGCGCGAAAGATATCCAGAGGTTCTCGCAGCACGACCTCGACGTGCTTAACATAAAAGAGAACAAGCTCGAGACGGTACCGCTGCGGAAACTGCTCGCGCAGGGCGTGGACGTCAACCTCGAGTTTTCCGGCGTAAAGGATTATGAGGCCTCCCACAGGATGGAGGAGCTGGGAAGGACCGGCGAAGAATTCTGGGTGCTGACCTTCGACAAGCTTTTTACCGGAACGCAGTTCGGCGAGATCATGCAGAAGGCGTTGAAGTGCCTTGAGCGCCATTACGGATATCCTCTCGATATAGAATTCACGGTGAATTTCAAGAACAACAGGGAATTCCGGATAAACCTCCTGCAATGCCGCCCGCTCCAGGCGAAGGGGCTCGGGACGAGGAAGGTCGAATTCCCGAAGAAGGTAGAGAATGACAAAGTCCTTCTCATGTCGAAGGGGTCTTTCCTCGGGGGCAACGTCTCGCAGCCGATAAGAAGATTGGTATACATCGACCCGCATAAGTACAGCGCCCTCCCGCTATCGTCTAAATACGACATCGCGCGGGCCGTCGGGGAGATCAACAGGGCAATAGGCGACAGGGATATGATGCCCGTGTTCCTAGTTGGGCCGGGCAGGTGGGGCACGACTACGCCGTCGCTCGGCGTGCCGGTATCTTTCTCGGAGATAAATAATATCGCGGTCCTCGGGGAACTCGCGTTCACCGAAGCGGACTATGCGCCGGAGCTCTCGTTCGGCACGCATTTTTTCCAGGACCTCGTCGAGGCGAACATCTTCTACCTCGCGGTCTTCCCGGACAGCGAGCACACCTTCTTCAACAGGGGCCTCATAGAGTCGTTCCCGAACTCGTTCAGGGGCATCGCGCCGTCTTTCGGGAAATATGAGGACGTCATAAAAGTGTACGACCCGCCCAAGGACCGGATGCGGCTTCTGGCCGACATCATCTCACAGGATGTCATGGTATATACCCAAAAATAGTCGACAGTATGGGGCTTAACTGGTATAATATCAGCACGTTATGAAGATAAAGATACCTTACGGTAAAACCCAGATTGACGTTTCAGTCCCCGACAGGAACCTCCTCGGGGTCCTCCATCCGAAACGCGCCCATATCAAGAAAAGCGAAACACGGATAATCAGGGACGCTGTGCTCAATCCCATGGGATGCTCGCGCCTGAAGGATATCGTCTCGCCCGGCGACACCGTCGCGATCGTCGTGCCGGATCTCGCGCGGGTATGCCCGAGGAAACTTATATTGCCTATCATCCTCGAGGAGCTCGCTAGGGGAGGGGTAAAGGACAGGGGCGTCACGATATTCATGGCAGTAGGCATGCTTACCCCGCCCGTAAAAGAAGACCTCGTGGCCGCCTTCGGCAAGGACATAGTCAGGCGCATAAAGATAAAGGTGCACGACCCGTCGGACCCGGCGAAGCTCACGCATCTCGGGTATGTGGCGAACGGCGTGCCGGTCGTCGTGAACAAGGAGCTTCTCTATAACGACCATGTCATATCGATAGGCGTGATCGAGCCGCACCTGCATGCCGGTTTCTCCGGAGGCCCCGAGACCCTCAGCATCGGCATGGCCGGCGAAGAGACGATAAAGTTCACGCATTCCCCGAAATTCATCGACAAGCCCGGCGCGAAGCCCGGCGTCATAAAAGATAACCCGTTCCACCGCTGGATCATGGAAGTTGCCTGCATAGCGAAACTGAAATTCATAATAAACGTGATGAACGACGAGCTCGGGCACACCGTATTCGCGACGGCTGGCGAACCACAGCTCGCGTTCTATAAGGGCATCGAGCACGCGATGCTCTATTACAGGGTAAAAGTCGACGAGCCCGCCGATATCGTGATCTGCGGCGTCGGCTGGCCGAAAGACGTCAACATTTACCAGGCGTCGCGCGCGCTGACATATCTCACGAATACGCAGAAACCGGTCATCAGGAGGGGCGGGCTTATACTGATACCCGCGACGTGCGAGGACGGCATAGGCAGGGGCCTCGGCGAGAAGAGGTTTTACGGGGCGATGATGAAGGCGAAGAGCGCCGAAGAGATCGTCCGGAAGATGAAGGGCAAGAACTGCCTCGCCGGCGAGCAGAGGGCGTATGCGGTCGCGAAATCCCTGATGTTCGCCGATTGCGCGATGGTAGGGACTAAGTTCCCCGGGCTTGTCAGGAACATGAAGATGATCCCGTTCAAGGACATGGACGAAGCGCTCAAATATGCGTTCGCCACCCGCGGCAGGGACGCCAAGGTCTACGTCGTCCCGCACGCTCTCGTGACACTGCCAGTATCGAAATGACATTATCGGATAAAGAGCTCAAAAGGGCCGTCAAAGGAGACGTCCTTTCGGACGATATTACCCGCCAGATCTATTCCTTCGGCGCTTCCATCTACAAGATCAAGCCAAAATGCGTCGTATTCCCGAAAGACAAGAACGACGTCAGCGAGACGCTTAAGTTCGCGTACCGGAATAATATCCCGGTGACCGCGCGCGGCGCGTGCACGAGCCTTGCCGGGCAGGCCGTCGGGAGCGGGATAATAATAGATTTCACGAAATACCTCAACAGGATAGTCGATTACGGCGGCGGCGATTCGGTCATTGTCCAGCCGGGCGTCGTATACGGCGACCTCAACAAATACCTCGCCAAATACGGCATGTTCTTCCCGCCGGACCCGTCGAGCGGCGACTACTGCACGATAGGCGGCATGATAGCTGATAATTCCGGGGGCCCGCATTCGGTCAAATACGGAAGCACTTCGGACTGGTGCGAGGAGCTCGAAGTTGTCATGTCAGACGGCAGCATCGTCCGGCTCAAGCCGGATTCAGCCATCAAATCGATATCAGAACCGCTCTCCGACCTATTCAGGGAGAACGCGGAGAATATAGAGAAATACGCCCCGAAAGTCAGGAGGACCTCAAGCGGGTATAATGTTGCGCAGGCCGCAGGCCGCAGCACTACGAACCTCGTGAAACTCATAACGGGTTCCGAAGGTACGCTTGCCCTTGTTACCGAAGCGAAGCTGCGCCTCGCGCCGTTGCCGAAGAGCACCGCGTCGGTCATGATAATACTTAAGGATATATCGAAACTCGCCGATACGATATCAGGGCTGCAGCCCGCGCAGCCTTCGGCGATAGAGTTCATGGACGAGGTGTTCATAAAACTCGCGAGGGAAGCCGAACCCTCCGTGAAATCGATGCTGCCGAAGGACGCGAAGGGCGCGCTGCTCGTGGACCTTGAAGGCGCGGACGACGCGGATATCGACCTGTGCGTATCTATGGTCAAGAATGCGTCAGCCGTCGCAAAAGAACCCGAAGAACGCGACCGGCTCTGGGCCGTAAGGCGCGCGGCGGTCCCGATAATGAACAGGGTGAAAGGAAAGAAACGCCCGATACCCTTCATTGAAGACGCGATAGTACCTCCGGAGAACCTCGACGAGTTCGTGATAGGCGCGTACGCGATATTCGGGCATTACGGCGTCGAAGCGTGCGTCTACGGCCACGCCGGCGACGGCAACATGCACATACGCCCGTTGATGGACATGAAAGACAAGGCCGACCTTGTCAAGATGGACAACATGGCCGACGATTTTTACAGGATGGTCATATCTCTTGGAGGTTCCGTATCGGCCGAGCACGGCGACGGGATGCTGAGGGTGCCCTACATGAAGAAGCAGTACGGTCCGCTCTACCCGATGTTCCGCGCGATAAAGGACATATTCGACCCGAAGGGCATATTGAATCCCGGCAAGAAGATAGGAAAGGACGAGAAGGTCGCGCACGACCTCGTATACGACGCCGGTACGAAATACGCGGTAACCGGCACGGCATTCGACTCTGAGGCCGTCAGGGAAGAGGTCGAAAAGTGCCACGCATGCGGCCTCTGCAGGAACGCCTGCCCGGTGAACGTCATCCTCCCGCAGGAGTTCGCGTCCCCGCGCGCTAAGGCCGCTGTCATAAAAGGCATAATGACCGGGGAGCTCGACGCCAAACTGCTGAAGGATCCCGCGATAAAGGAGCTTCTTGACCTGTGCATCAACTGCAAGTCATGCCGCGTCGAATGCCCGACCGGTGCAGACATGTCGCAGGTATGCTCGATGGCTAAAGAGATATACGTAAAAGAATGGGGGGTAGGATTTTCGCAGTCGGCGCTCGAGAAAGTGCGCCTGCTCTGCTCGTTGCCGGCGAAAGTGCCGGGCCTCGCGAAGATATTGTTCGGTTCGGCCCCGGGAAAATTCCTGTCGGAGCTCATGTTCGGCGTGGATAGCAGGAGGTCCCTTCCGGTCCCCTCGGGGAAAGCCCCGGCGGTTGGAAAGGCCGGCGGCGGGCATGCGGCAAGGAAGGCCGTATATTTCACGGGGTGTTATGTCGACCTGTTCAATGCCGAAGGCGAGGGCGCGGCGGTGATAAAAGTCCTGCAAAAGAACAACGTATCGGTAATGCTTGCCGGGCAGAGGTGCTGCGGCATGCCGGGAATATCATCGGGGAATATCGCGGGGACAAAGAAGGAGATATCCGCGAATATCAGGGATCTTTATGAGAATGTAAAGGCCGGCTACGATATCATCACAAGCTGCCCGAGCTGCGGCCTCGCGCTCAAGGAGGATTACCCGAGGATATTCTCCACCCCCGAGGCGGTGCTCATCTCCCAGAACACGTATGACATACACGAATACCTTTGGATACTCCTGAACGAGGGCGGGATGAACACGAACTTCAAATCCTCGAATAAGGCTGTCGTTTTCCATACGCCGTGCCATCTTAAGGCGCAGGAGATAGGCGGGCTCCAGGAATCGCTGGTCCAGCTCATCCCGGGCATATCGATAATAAAGATAGATGACTCATGCTGCGGCATGGCAGGCACTTTCGGCCTCAAGAACGAGAATTACGACCTATCGGCATCCATAGGCGGGAAGCTTTTTGAGGGGATAAGGTCATCCGGCGCCGATTACGTCGTTACGGCGTGCGGTTCATGCAAGACGCAGATAGCGCAGTTCACTTCCGCGAAGATCGTCCATCCCGTAGAACTTTTATCCGAGTATTATTTTTAAGGCCGCTTCGGCGGCGCGTTTGCTTGCGCCGGGCCCGCCAAGTTTATTTTTTATAGCGGCGAGATGGGTCTTCATGCCTTCACTGCGGGCCGGCGACTGTAGTATTGATACCGCCTCATTCGCTATCCTGGAAGGGTCTATGCGGAAACCGACGAACTCCGGGACTATCCTGCTTCCGGCGACTATATTCACTAGCCCGATATGCGGTATCCTCACGAGCAGTTTGCCGAAGAGCCAGGTCAGCAACGATACCCGGTAGATTATGACCATGGGTTTTTCGAGGATCGTCGTCTCGAGCGTTGCCGTGCCCGACGCGACGAGGACGAGGTCCGCCGCGTTAACGCAATCGTAGGTCTCATCCTCGATGAGTTCCGGCCTGAAACCTTCCATCCCGAGAGTTTCCTCATAAAGGTTGGCGTCCATTCCGCCGGGTTTCGCGACCATGAACTGGACGCCGTTACCGAGCTTTTCCCTGATGAGTTCCGCGGCCTCGGCCATCAGCGGCAGGTTCTTCTCGACCTCCGTGCGGCGTGAGCCCGGAAGTATCGCGACGGTCTTCTTTGAGGCATCAAGGCCGTGCCGTTGCAGGAATTCGCCCCGCGAAGACAGCGTGACTACGGAATCAAGCAGGGGATGGCCGACGAATTCCGCGTCCACCCCGTATTTCGCGTAAAAATCCTTTTCGAAACCTAGGATGACCAGCATCTTGTCGACATATTTCTTTACGGCCTTAACGCGCCCCTTGCGCCAGGCCCATATCTGCGGGCTTATGTAATAAATCACGGGGATGCCGCGTTTTTTCGCTTCGCGAGCGAAGCGCAGGTTGAACTCGGGGTAATCTATCAGCACGACGCAATCGGGTTTTTCGCTATCAAGTTTATCCGCGAGCAGGCGAAAGGCGCTCTTGAACTTCTCCAGGCTGGCGAGGACCTCGCCGAGGCCTATGACCGAGAGTTCGCTGATGTCCTGGAAGGAGCGAAGCCCCGCTTTCACCATCAGCGGCCCGCCCATACCGATGAACACGGTATCCGCAGAGAGCTTTTTGATCTCGGATATGAGGTTAGAGCCGTGGAGGTCGCCGGAGGCCTCGCCGGCGATGATGAATATCTTCTTAGGCATTGTTTTTCAGGTTCTCTTTTATGGCGTCTTCTATCTGCAGGGCTATCTTGAGCGCGTCGCGGCCTTCCTCGCCGGAGACGAGCGGCCGCTCGCCGGCCTTCAGGCACTCTACGAACGCTTCAAGTTCTTTCTTCAGCGGTTCCTCTTTCTTGATATTTATGAGCTTGCCGGTTATCCTGTTGTTTATCTTGCGGTAGATGACCGACTCCTGCTTGATATAGTCGAGCGATATGTAGCAGTCGTCCTTGAAGAGGCGTATCTTGCGCATCTCCTTGTCGGTCACGCGGCTCGCCGTCAGGTTCGCGACGGCGCCGTTCTTGAAACGTATCCTGACGTTCGCGAGGTCCTCGTGGCCCGTGAGGATGTTCACGCCTACGGCGTCAATGGACGCGATCTCCGACTTGACGAGCGCGAGTATTATATCTATGTCGTGTATCATGAGGTCAAGCACTACGCCGACGTCGAGCGCGCGTTTCTTGAAGGGACCGAGACGGTGGCATTCTATGAACCGGACGTTTCCGGGGATCTCGTCGAGCGCGCGGACAGCCGCGTTAAACCTCTCGATATGCCCGACCTGTATGGTCAGGCCTTTGTCTTTCGCGATGGCCAGCAGGTCCTCGGCTTCGCCGACGAACTTCGTCATCGGTTTCTCTATAAGGACGGATATGCCGTTCTGGAGGCAGTCCTTCGCGACCTGGTAATGGAAATCCGTGGGTACCACGACGGAAGCGCAATTGACTACGCCAAACATCTCCTTGTAATCGGAGAATGCGGTCGTCTTGTATTTGCGGGCGAACTGTTTCGCGCGGCTTATATCCGTATCGCAGATGCCGGCCAGCTCCACGCCGTCCATATCCGCGTATATGCGCGCGTGATGCTGCCCGAGATGCCCGACCCCTATGACACCGACTTTTATCTTTCCCATATCATCGCCTCCGCCACTATTCTATCAATTAGCGCCGTTATCGGCAATAACTATTAGTTTGTCTTGACAGCCAAATGAATATATAATGGGCAAAACGGCTCTATAAAGGAGGGTAACATGAAAGGTAATCGCGGTTTCGCGGCATTATCGACCCTAGCGCTGATCCTTTCAACCGGTTTTTACTCCTATGCAGATGTAGTTACGGTAGCTGACGATGAGAGCAAATCCTGGGCAACAGCCCCGGCGACCGACGGCATAAGGTTCACCGGCAGTAACGCTTCCGGGACGTATTCGACGACCGGCGGCGCCGACGGCAACACGATCGCGGCGGTCACGGTAGATAACACCGCTTTGCTCGGTGTCGGCACGCTCGATTTTTACCACAGCACGACAGTATCCGGCGATATCGGCGACGCCAGCCACAATCTCTCCGTAATACAATTGAAGACCGCCGGCAAGACGGTGACTATCAACGGCGACTCCTATGTCGCGGTGCTCTTCGATTTTGACGCGGACGGCACGCTCGCGATAGCCAACGGCAAGGACTTTTCGGGAATAATATGCGGGAACGTCCTCGAGCCGGGCGATGACAATATAGGCACGCTGTCGCTCGGAGGGGATAACAACTTCTCGCAACTGGTCGGGTGGAACAATACCTTAAGGCTGAAACAGGTTACCGGCGCCGCTACCGGCACATCGACATTTTACGGCGACGTCTTCGCGAAGGACATCGAGGTCTCTACGGGAAAGATCGTCTTTACAGGCGATCAAGTTGATACGGGAGCCGGCGGTGTGTTGAACTTTGCGGCCGCGGGCACGGTAGAGGTCGAAGACAACTGCAATATCGAATCGGCCATTACGGCAGCCGGAGGTGCCGGCGGGATCCTTACATTTGACGGCACATCTAACGTGAACACGACCGGCGGTTTTGATATCGGCCAGGCCGGCGCGGCGCTTACGATAAACGCGAACGGCGGCCTAGGCGAGACGCTGACACTCGGGGGCAATACGTATGCAACAACGCTGAACTTCGGTGGCAACGGCACGGTCTCGGTCGCGGACAACAAGAACCTTACTGCGGCCGTAACGACATCCACTCCGAACACGGGCACGTTGAATTTTGCGGGCACCAGCACGGCGACCGGGCAGATAGGGACGATCGCGAACCCGCTGTTGCTCGTTAAAGCCGCAGGGTCTCCCGAAAGTTTGACATTGAACGGCGATGTTTATGCTTCGGAGATCTATGTCGCGGATGACGGGACCGTCGTCTTCTCCGACGGTGCCGATTATAACAACGGCGCGGCCGCCGGCAGTATCACGACCGAGTCGGATTGGTACGGTTATATTCAATTCAGGGGTTCGAGCGTCATTAATGGTTCGATTGGTACCGCGCTGGAAAACTTTTATGAGATAAGGTTGGACCAGGCGGATCCTTCGGATGTCGTCGAGGTAACAGGCGACCTTTATATAATAGACGGCAACGGCGTGAATTTCGACAGTGACGGCGAATTGATAATAGGCGGGGATTTTTACGGAGTGATCGAAAATGACACAGCCGGTACGGCCGGCACGGTGACGTTCGGCGGGAACGCTGAGTTAGAATGGCTCGGATTCCCGCTGAGACGGGTCAACGCGAACGGCACAGGCACCTCGATAGTCGCCACTTATGGTTTCGAGACCGAGACCCTCAGTTTCGGCGGTGACGGGACAGTGACGCTGGAGGACGGGACGATCACGATAGGCAGCGTATTGAACAGCAGCGGAACGGATAGTTCAGGAACGCTGGGGTTCCATGCTGATAGCACCGTGACGGGCAATGTAGGCGCGCCCGGCGCTTCACTTAAGGCGATACTCCTTGATAACAACAACGTCAATCTGGACCTGCAGGGGGACGTCTATGCCGGCACCCTCGGTTTCGGCGAAGGGGAGGAACACTCCGACGGCGAGATAGAGATAGGCGGTACGGCCGTCATCGGCCCCGTAACGACGCTCTATGATGATTTCGGCACATTGACGCTCGAAGGCAACGGCACCGTCAACGGCGATATGGGCGCCGACGGCGCCGCGTTGAGGGCGGTAAATATCGTCGGAGCCGCCGGCACGACGGTCACGGTCAACGGCGATATCTGGGCTTTTGACATGACGGTCGACGCAGGTTCACTGCTGATGAACGGCTCGTTCACCGACCCCGGGGATCCTCCCACAACGCTTAACTTCTCATCAGACGGTTTCGTGACTTTGGCCGCCGGAAACAATATCAGCTCAAATATCACGACCGGCACTGACGGCACGGGCACGCTGTCCCTTGGAGGCGCAAACACGATCACCGGAAATATAGGCGGCGCGGGCGCGGCCCTGAAACTGATAGAATTGACCGGCTCCGGCGCGACGGTCACGCAGGCCGGCAATACGGTCACGAAAGGGATAAGTCTCGGTTCTGGCAGGATGGATATCGACGGTACCTTCGATATTTCCGACGGCGGAAGCATCGCGGCCGGAATCGAGGGGACCGCTTCCTGCGGAAAAGTGGTCTCAACCGGAGCGGCAACAGTCCCGGCAACGGCGACGGTAAACGTCAGCGTGAGCGGATACGTGCCTTCCGGGGCTACATTCACGATCGTCGACGGCACCGGCGGGACCGGCGTCGCAGGCGGCTTACCCGTCACTTCTAACAGCAGGATACTTACATTCGCCGCGGTCGCAACGGATTCCGAAGACCTCATGCTTACCGCGACGAGGGCGCATTCTTACGGCAATGCGACCACCGGCGAAGCGAGCGTGATAGGCGCGATCCTCGAGCAGATAGGCGAGAGCGGAGCTTCTGGCGATATGCTCACGATATTGAACGAGCTCGATACGCTTCCCGACGATGAAAGCTTACAAGCCGCGCTCGATACGCTGGCACCCGTTGTCGACAGCGGCACGGTCACTGCAAGCAATACCTCATTGAACCAGTTCATAGCGACCGTCATCGACCGGCTCGGGGCCCTATTCGCGCGTTCGCACGGCTCCGCCGGCCCAGAGACCGGCGTCTCGGCCGGAAGCAGCGGCAAGAGCGGCCTTGAGGCATGGGGCCAGGGCTTCGGCGAATATGTGAAACAGAAACCGCGCGGCACGAGCAACGGCTACCGCGCGACGGTCTGGGGCACGGCGCTCGGTGCAGACATCCCGGCCTTCAACGACAGGGTCCGCCTCGGATTAAGCGGCGGTTATGCGGCGACCGGCATCAATTCGAAGGATAACAGCGGCAAGACCGACATAGACAGCTACCAGGGCACGTTATACGCCGGCTATATAGACCCCGAACACCCGTATTACCTGAACGGCTCGTTCTCGTTCGCGTATAACAAGTACGAGGGCAAGAGGCATATAGCGGTCGGCACCATAACCAGGACCGCGGACGCCGATTACGACGGCCAGCAGTATTCCGTTCTGCTTGACGGCGGCTATACGTTCAAGGCCAAGCCCGTGAACATAACTCCTGTCGCCTCCCTGCAGTATATGCGTCTGCATCTCGAGGGCTATACCGAGACGGGCGCGGGCGCGCTGGACCTGAATATGAACAGCCAGAACTACGACATGCTGCAGTCGGGCCTCGGCGTCAAGTTCGACCGCGCGTTCGAGACAGGATCCGGCACGGTCATTCCCGAGGTCCATGTCAGATGGCTCCATGATTTCATCGGGGACAGGCAGGAGACGACCTCGACATTTGCCGGAGGAGGCGGCTCTTTCGCGACGCAGGGATTCGAACCGGCGCAGAACGCCCTTAACGTCGGAGCGAAGCTTGCCCTGATAACAAGGGGCAGCTGGAGTATTGAGACGAATTATGACTTTGAATATAAAGAGGACTTCGCCGCCCATACGGGTTGGGCCGAGGCGAGATATAAATTTTGATACAAAAATTTCCCCAAAATTAGCATTTTAATTATCTTGACACCGGACCGTAATAGGGTATAATATGCACACGTGAACAATATGAAGAAGAGACCAACGATCGTAGATGTAGCAAAAGGCGCCGGGGTAACGCATTCGACGGTTTCCAGGGTCATCAACAACAACCCTGCAATAAGCCAGGAGACCAAGACGAAGGTGCTCCAGGTCATAAGCGAGATGAGATACCAGCCGAACCTGATCGCCCGCAGCCTTGTAAGGAAGAAGACGCGCTCTTTCGCGATAATAGCGCCCGACCTCCACCCGCATGTCCTGCCCATATTGAAAGGCATAACCGACACCTGCAGGAGGAACAATTACGCGCTTATGCTCTTCTCAACCGATTACTGGGCCGATGAAGGGCTATCGTGCAGCGACATAGTCAGGAACTGGCTCGTTGACGGCTTGATCGTCTATAACGTCGCGTACCATAAAGATATTCCGGATAACATAAAAGAATTGCAGAAAGAGGGCGTTCCGCTCGTCTTCATCGATAAGTACCTCGGGACGAAGAAGGTGAACAATATCAGCCTCGATAACGACGACGCGATGCGGCAGGCGGTAGGCCACCTGGTCAACCTCGGCCATAAGAAGATAGGCATGATGAACGGCGGGCTTATGTCCGTTGACGGGATCGGCCGTTCCGAGGGTTATAAAAATGCCCTGAAGAAGTTCGGGCTCGAGTATGACGAAAATATCACGGGCAACGCGGACTTTTTCTTCCATGAAGCGTATGAAGAGATGAAGAGGATCCTCTGCTTCCCGTCAAAACCGGACGCGATGATCTGCGCCAACGACGAGATGGCGGCCGGTGTCATAAAAGCGGCGCAGGATAAGGGGATGAAGGTCCCGCAGGATATAGCGGTAATGGGCTTCGACGATTGGGAAGGGGCAAAGTTCCTGAAGCCGTCCCTGACGACCTTGAGGTTCCCTCTCGAGGACATCGGAGGCAAGGCGATAGATATGATGCTGAACCTCATAGAGGACCCCAAGAGGCCGGTGGAGGAAGTGGCCCTTCGCGCGAGGCTTATAGTACGTGAATCAACGGAGAAGTGATATTTTTTTGCCCATCAATGCACACGTGGGCATAAACCAGAGAAAGGAGGGTGCAGTATGAAGAACGTGTTTGCAGCGGTATTGGCAGTAGCGGTAGTGTTGGTCGTGGCACCGTCGGACGTTTTCGCTAACTTGTTGACCAACGGGGACTTTGAGTCCGGCACAATGGGTTACTACGGGGATGCGGCCACCGTTATCGACGGTTGGACGAGGTGGGGAAACAGCGGTTGGTATCACAATGATTACAACCATACCTCAGCCGGCGCGAGAGGCATCAAGTCATGGTCCGATGATACAGGTACATACCAGGACTTTGCCGTCACATCGGGTACCCAGTATAATTTAAGCGGTTTCGCTTACGCCCCTTCAGCCGACGCTCCTGTCGGTTGGGACGGCGTCTTTAAGGTCGAATGGTTCAACACTGACACGAAACTTTCCGAGAACGAGATCGGCCGGTTTGTCGGCGGAACTGACGCGGTGAATACGTGGAAGTCGCTCTCAGGGACATTCGTTGCCCCGACTGACGCAAATAAGGCCCGCGTCGTTTTGAACCTTGCCGACGCTAACGGCGCGACGCCGAACGGCGGTTCTATCGGCTGGGATGATATGGACGCGCAGGCGGTCCCGGAACCCGCGAGCTTATTGCTTCTCGGATCGGGATTGGCAGGATTGATAGGCCTTAGGAAAAAGACAACCAGGTAATTTCGAAAGATCTTCCTTCTAACCCGAGGAAGAACGGGGCAAGGGCCCCGAGAGCATACCCGGATAGTAAGCTCAAAGGCCTTTGCCCCGCACCCCCTATTTTAAAAAGAAAGGCACCGATGAAAAGATATTATCTTCTGTTGATAGCTATGGCGATGGGTATCACGGCCCCGGCAATTGCCGCGGAAAGCCCGATACCGAACGCGAGTTTTGAAGAGCCGTCCGGCGCCGCGGGCGGGGAGCCCGCCGGATGGTGGTCCTGGAACGGCGACTACAACGGTGTCACTACCGACGCCGCGAATACGGGCGCGCAGTCTATATATGTGAGCTCGGAGGCGAAGCCGGAGTGCGCGAGCGGCATATTGTACAACTTCAAGCCGGTGACGCCCGGCAAGACCTATTCGTTCTCGTGCTATGTCCGTAATTCGTCCACAGACCCTATCACGGGCGGAGCGTACGGGCAGGTAAGTTTAGAATGGCGCAAGGGCGACAGGGAGATAGACGGCACCCGCACCTGGGGCGAGACATGGGGCCCGGACCTTCCGGATTCGGATTGGAAGCTCGTCAACGTGACAGCGCCGGCTCCCGAGGGCGCTGACTCATGCAACCTGGTCATACAGTTCTTCAATAAGGACGGCAAGGGGACTTTTTACGCCGACGACGCCGCAATATCGGAAAAATAGCCCCAAATGAGCGGCCGCATTACCTTTGACACTCCCGGGCAGGTGTGGTAAGATTTACAGCTATGAAGCTCTACCTTCGGCTGCTTAAATTCGTAAAACCGCACCTGCCGACGCTCGTTTTCGCAAACCTATGCATGATAATAAACAGCGTCGTCTTCGGTGTTGTCTCGACAACGGCCATAATGCCCGTAGTGAACAACATACTGCGTGGCGAGCCGATGTCTATCCCGGAGGGTATGCCCCAGTTCGCGAAAGAGTTAATAGCCGCGATAAATTCCGTCCCGAGACTTCCGTTGCTGGGCTGGCTAATAACCGGCATAATATCGGCATTCTTCCTTAGGGGCCTGTTCATGTTCCTTCAGTCGTATTTAATGACGGACGTGAGCACGAAAGTACTAACCGACCTCAGGAGGGTGGTTTACGATAAATTGCTGGAATTCTCCCTGGACTTTTATAATAAATCCCACACCGGCGCGCTTGTCTCACGCATTACCTACGATACGAGCATAATCCAAAACTCAATAACTGAGGGCGTGACAAACCTTATATACCAGAGCTCCCAGGTAATTGTTTATATTGCCATGATTTTCCTATTAAGGTCGTGGTTTGGCATCGACTGGATGTTGCTTATAATCATTTTTATAGTCCTGCCGCTTATATTGTTTCCGATAGTCCGTGTAGGCAAGAAGCTCAGAAAGATATCAAAGCAGACCCAGGAGCAGATGGGTTCGGTCACTACTACGCTCATAGAGACGATAAGCGGCATGCGCATAGTAAAAGCGTTCTCTATGGAGGAGGAAGAAAGGAAGAAATTCTCATCGCAAAACCAGGGTCTCTATAAAATGTTCATGAAGTCCGCGAAGAGGGAGAAACTCCTCGATTGGGCGATAGAATTTATAGGTATCTCGGTAGTTTCCTTCGCTTTATGGCTCGGAGGAAAGCATATAATAGTCAGCAGCGGAGACCCGGGCGGTTTTATAGCTTTTATAGTAGCTGCCTTCCTGATCGCAAGGCCGTTAAGCCAACTCGGCAAGATCAATTCGATAAACCAGAAAGCTCTCGGTGCCGCAGAAAGGATATTCGATATACTTGACGCCAAGTCAACCATTTGCGAGAAACCAGGCGCAGCAAACCTGGGCCCTTTCAACGACAGGATAGTATTTGATGACGTCGATTTCTCCTACGGCGAAGAGGCTGTACTTAAAAACGTCAGTTTAGAAGCGAAGAAAGGCGAGATAATCGCGATAGTCGGCCCGAGCGGGAGCGGAAAATCGACCATCGTTAACCTGATCCCGCGCTTCTACGACGCCGGCAAGGGCAACATAACTATTGACGGCACAGGGATTAAGGATGCCGCGATCGCCTCACTGCGCGGGCAGATAGCGATAGTCACGCAGGAGACGATACTCTTCCACGATACTATAAAGTCGAACATCTCCTACGGCAGGCAGGGGGCCTCCGAGGAAGATATAACAAGGGCGGCTAAGATAGCCAACGCGCATGACTTCATATCGAACCTGCCGGAGGGGTATGATACGGTCGTGGGCGAGCGGGGCCACCGTTTGTCCGGCGGCGAACGCCAGAGGATAGCGATAGCCAGGGCCGTGCTCAAGGACGCGCCCATCCTGATACTCGATGAGGCGACCTCACAGCTTGACATGGAGTCCGAGGCGGTAGTCCAGGACGCCATCGAGAAGCTTATGAAGGGCAAAACAGCCTTTGTGATAGCCCACCGCCTCTCGACGGTCAAGTTTGCCACGAAAATAATCGTTTTGGAGAAGGGAAAGATAATAGAGACGGGCACCCACGAAGAACTGCTCCGCAGGAACGGCCTCTACAAGCGCCTTTACGACCTCCAATTCCTCGAAGAGGGGATTGCCTGAGGGCCAAATAACGCTTGAAATAGCCCCTTAATTGTGTTAATATTACCCAATTCCGTAGTCCAATAACGAAAACTAAAAGGAGGAAGTACAATTGGCAGCTACACAGACGATTAAGCAGTTGCTTGAAGCCGGCGTCCACTTCGGCCACCAGAAGAAGCGCTGGAACCCCAAGATGAAGAAATTTATCTTCGGAGAGAAGAACGGTATCTATATAATCGACCTCGAGAAGACGGAGAAGGCCCTCGAGAAGGCCCTCGGTTTCCTCAGGGAGACGGCCTCAAGGGGCGAAGCGGTCCTCTTCGTAGGCACGAAGAAGCAGGCGAAGGACGTGATAAAGGAAGAGGCCCAGCGTTGCGGCATGTTCTACGTCGTTGAGCGCTGGCTCGGCGGCATGCTCACGAACTACGCCACGATAAAGAAATCGATAAAGAGGCACAAGGAGATCACGAAGATGCAGGAGGACGGCACCTTCGAGAAACTCTCCAAGAAAGAGACCGCAAAACTCGGCAGGGAACTCGCGAAACTGAACCGCGACCTCGAGGGCGTGCTGGACATGGGCAAGCTCCCGGCCGCGTTATTCATAGTCGATTCGAAGAAGGAAGAGATCGCCGTTTCGGAGGCGAATAACCTCGGAATAGCGGTGGTCGGGCTTATAGACACGAACTGCGACCCGGAAAAGATATCCCATCCGATACCCGGCAACGACGATGCGATACGCTCGATAAAGCTCATATCGGGCCTCGTCTCTAACGCCGTATCAGAGGGGCGCAAGGCGTACCTCGACAATAAGGCGGCGGAAGAGGCAAGGCAGGCCGCCGAGGACGCGGATGAGAAGGTAGAAGTCGATGAAGATGCGGCCGAAGAGCTGAAGAAGAAGGTCCTTAAGGGAAAGAAGATCGAAGAGGCCGAACCGGCCGTAAAAAAGAAAAAGACAACAAAGGCATAAAATGACGACCACGATAAAAGCGGAAGACGTAATGAAACTGAGGGAATCCACCGGCGCCGGCGTGATGGCCTGCAAGGACGCGCTGACGAAGTCCGGCGGCGACACGAAGAAAGCCATAGCTATATTGAAGGAGAAGGGGCTAAAGACTGCCGAGCTGAAGTCGTTGCGCAAGGCGAAGGCGGGCACGATCCACTCCTATATACACCACGACTCGAGGATAGGCGTGCTCGTCGAGGTAAATTGCGAGACGGATTTCGTCGCGAGGACGGATGACTTCCAGAAGCTCGTAAAGGACCTCGCGCTGCAGGTGGCGTCCACGAGCCCGAAATACATGAAGAAGGAAGACGCGCCGAAAGACCTCAGCGACGAAGAGATAAAACAGCTCTGCCTTTTCGAGCAGCCGTTCGTGAAGGACCCGTCGCTGTTGATGAAGGATTACGTTACGCAGGTGATCGCGAAGACCGGCGAGAACGTAGTCGTAAAGAGGTTCGTAAGGTTCCAGTTAGGCGAAGAGGCGTAAAATAATGGCAAAGCCGAGCAAACCGCTGTTCAAAAGGGTGCTCCTCAAGATAAGCGGCGAATCGTTAAGCGGCCCCCACGGCCACGGCATCGAGCCGAAGGCATGCTCCGAGATCGCGGAAAAGATCAAAGAGGTCCGTGATCTTGGCATAGAGATAGCCGTTGTCATCGGCGGCGGCAATATCATCCGCGGAGAGAAGTTCGCCTCGAAGGGGATGGACCGCTCTACCGCTGACTACATGGGCATGCTTGCGACCGTCATAAACGGGATGGCCCTGCAGGATTCGCTCGAGAAGCTCGGATGTTTTACGAGGGTCATGACGGCCATACAGATGGAGCAGATCGCCGAGCCGTATATCAGGCGCAGGGCGATGCGCCATCTGGAGAAGGGAAGGGTCGTCATATTCGCGGCCGGGACAGGCAACCCGTATTTCACGACGGATACGGCCGCGGTGCTTAGGGCCATAGAGGTCGGTGCCGATGTCATATTGAAGGCAACGAAGGTCGACGGGATATATTCGGCCGACCCCGTAATAGACAAACACGCCAAGAAATACGACAAGCTGAAATATATCGAAGTGATAAGCAGGGGGCTCAAGGTCATGGATTCGACCGCTATCAGCCTCTGCATGGATAACAGCCTTCCGATAGTGGTCTTCAACCTTAACGTTAAGGGCAATATCAAGCGTGCCTGCCTAGGCGAGAGGGTAGGCACGATCGTCTCATAATAAATAAGGAGGCGCGGGTAAGATGAGCAACTTCACGGGCCATACCGTACAGGATGTGTTACGCGACGCGGAAGAGCACATGAAGAAGAGCACGGACGTGCTCGCGCATGAATTTTCGACGGTCCGCACGGGCCGCGCGACGCCGTCGCTCGTCGACGGCATAAGGGTAGATTATTTCGGCACCCCGACTCCGCTGAAATCGCTGGCCGCCATATCGACGCCGGACGCGAAATGCATCGTGATCCAGCCGTGGGACGCCTCGGCAAGCGCGGAGATAGAGAAAGCCATATTGAAGTCGGATCTCGGCATCACGCCCGTCAACGACGGAAAACTGATACGGTTGGTACTGCCGGACCTCTCGAAAGAACGCCGCGTAGAACTCGCGAAGGTAGTGAAGAAGATGGCGGAGGACGGGAGGATCTCGATACGCAACGTGCGCCACTCCGCGATAGAGCACCTGAAGAAGATCGAGAAGGAGAAGCTCATCACGGAAGACGATAAGTTCAGCGGCCAGGAGCAGGTGCAGAAACTGACCGACAAGAATATCGCGAAGATCGAAGAGCTGCTCCTCGCGAAAGAAAAAGAGATAACAGAGATCTAACAGTGAGCCGCTAGCTCATCCGGTAGAGCAACGGCCTTTTAAGCCGTGGGTGCTGAGTTCAAGTCTCAGGCGGCTCACCAATTTTTAGGGACGGTTCTTAAGCCAATCGGAGAAGTGTCCCCCTATGCTAGACCTAAAATTCATAAGGGATAACCCGGACAAGGTAAAGAAGGCCTGCGATGACCGCGGCAAACCCGCGGATATCGACGGGCTGCTCGCGCTCGACGGGAAACGCCGCGGTATCCTGAAGGAATCCGAGGACATAAAGCGAAACAAGAACATCGCCTCGGACGAGATAGCCCAGCTCATTCGCGATAAGAAGGACCCGAAAGCGAAGATCGCCGAGATGAAGGCCATCTCCGAGAAGGAGAAAGCCCTCGATGAGCAGGTCCGCGCGGTCGAGAAGGATATCCAGGCGGCGCTATACAATATCCCGAACATCCCGCACGCGTCGATACCCGTAGGTAGGGATGCCTCCGCCAACAAGGCGGTAAGGGGATGGGGCGAAGAGAAGAAATTCGATTTCAAGCCGAAGACGCACGTCGTGATCGGTGAATACCTCGATATACTGGACCTGCCGCGCGCATCGAAGATATCCGGAAGCAACTTCCCGCTCTTCAAGGGCGACGGCGCGAAACTTGAGCGCTCTTTGATAAATTTCATGCTCGACCTGCATACGAAGGAGCACGGTTACAGGGAGATATTCCCGCCGTTTTTGGTCAACCGCGCGGCGATGACGGGCACGGGCCAGCTGCCTAAGTTCGAGGAGGACATGTACCGGCTTAAGGACGACGACCTGTTCCTCGTCCCGACGGCGGAAGTGCCGCTTACGAACATGCACATGAACGAGATACTCAACGAAGAGGAGCTGCCGGTCTATTATACCGCGTATACGGCGTGTTTCAGGCGCGAGGCAGGTTCCTACGGCAAGGAGACGAAGGGCCTGATGAGGGTCCACCAGTTCGACAAGGTCGAGCTGGTCAAGTTCGTGAAGCCGGGGACCTCTTACGACGAACTCGAAAAGCTCGTCGGCAATGCCGAAAAAGTCCTGCAGAAACTCGGGCTGCAGTACCGTATCGTGATGCTCTCGACGGGAGACCTGAGTTTTTCCGCGGCGAAGTGCTATGATTTCGAGGCGTACGCGCCCGGCGTCAATGCGTGGCTCGAGGTATCGAGCTGCTCGAACTTCGAGGATTTCCAGGCGCGCCGCGCGAACATCAAATACCGCGTAAAAGAGACGGGCAAGTCCGAATATATTCATACGCTCAACGGCTCGGGAGTCGCGATGGCCCGCACGGTCATAGCGATACTCGAGAACTACCAGAACAAGGACGGCAGTGTGACTATCCCCGAGGTCCTGAGGCCGTACATGGACGGACGGGACAGGATAGTACCACCGAAAAAGTAATGGGCCGAATAGCCAAATTCGCCGTCTCGATCCTCGCGATCCCCTTCGTAATATCGTCCTCTTACGCGCTGTACCGCGAAATAGGCAGGATATACTCGCTCGACAGCAACCAGGGGTATTTCATCCTCGGCGCGGTCGTCTACCTTATTATACACACGGTCTTCTTCAAGCCGAACGTCGTTTATATCTTCGGCCATGAGCTTACGCACGCGCTCGCGATGTTTATCTCCGCGGGAAAGGTCAAGAGCTTCAAGGTATCGAAGAAGGGCGGGGAGGTCAAGGGCACGAAGTCGAATATCTTCATCAGTTTGGCGCCGTATTTCTTCCCGACATATACGCTGATAATAATGCTCGTATGGCACGTCGCGCGCCAGATATGGAACATAAAAGATTACATCTCGCTCTTCCTGTTCTCCGTCGGGCTCACACTGACGTTCCACTTCGTGATGACGGTCGAATTCCTGAAGACGAAGCAACCCGACCTGATAAAAAGCGGGTATATGTTCTCGATAGTCCTGATATACCTGATAAATCTCAGCATAGCGGCTCTGATACTGAATTTCGTGTTCGCGGATTTTTCGTTCAAGTCGTACGCGTATAACGCGTATGAGGCGGGGAAAGATATGTACGTTTGGCTCTGGAGGCAGATGTTCTCGTTGCGCGGTGCATAGCTCTATGATATATTAGCGGAGAGTTGGCAGAGCGGTCGAATGCGGCGGTCTTGAAAACCGTTGAGGACGCAAGTCCTCCGGAGGTTCGAATCCTCCACTCTCCGCCATAAATTCCCGGGTCGAAAGGAGGCGTCGCTATGAAGATCACATCTCCTGAATTTTCCGATAACGGTGCTTTACCGGCGAAATTCACCGCCGACGGG
The DNA here is from genome assembly GCA_964650515.1 of uncultured Planctomycetia bacterium. Lineage (GTDB taxonomy): Bacteria > Omnitrophota > Gorgyraeia > Pluralincolimonadales > Pluralincolimonadaceae > UBA6215. Next base: position 199,849 of record CAZYUB010000001.1, read on the forward strand.
CAGGGAGTGAACCCGCCGCTCGATATCGAGGGAATCCCGGACGGCGCGAAGAGCCTCGTGCTCATCATGGATGATCCCGACGCCGTAGGCGGGAATTTCACCCATTGGGTGGTCTATGATATTCCCGTAGAGACGAAAATAAGAGAGGACAGTATCCCCGGCAACCAGGGCATAAACACGGCCGGCGATCTTGATTACGTGAGCCCGATGCCGCCGAGCGGGACGCACAGGTATATATTCAAGGTTTATGCGATTGACAGGAAGTTAGGCCTCCCCGAAGGCGCGAAGCGCCGGGACGTCGAGCAGGCGATGCAGGGGCATGTTCTGGGGCAGGCGGAGTTGACGAGTTTGTATAAGAGAAATAGGTAGGCTGGGGCGTGCAACCCCTCGGGATATACCCTCGGGGTCCGCGCGCAGCTACCGAAAAATTAAGCGCGCGGAGAGTTGGCAGAGTGGTCGAATGCGGCGGTCTCGAAAACCGTTGTCGACGCAAGTCGACCGGAGGTTCGAATCCTCCACTCTCCGCCAGTATTTTTCTTCCTTCTTTACTTCGTATCTTCCGTAGAGTTATAATTATCTCGAGAAATCAATAGGAACTTTGTGCCCCAATCCTGCCAAAATAAGTAAAGGGGATCCGATGAAAATCCTAAAAACAGTAAGGATATTGGCTTTAGGTTGCCTATTTATATTTCTACCATGCCTTAATTCCTATGCGGGCGATACCGGCCTAATAAATGCTGCCAGGAAAGGTAATATTGCAGCCGTCCAAGCGCCTCGTGGTATGTTTATTTACTCAGATGGCGCAAACCTCCTTAGGTACGATTTTAGTACAGAAAAAGAAGAATTGCTGTTTTCCCAAAAAGAAGCTATCGCGTCTAATAAAGATATCTCTAACGTGATTTATCCCAATTACTTGAGGTCTGAAAACAGAATAGTATTTATAGGTTATGACGGGCCAATAGGCAGGGGACGCATATTTGAATGTGACATCGGTTGTAAAAATTGGCTGGAAATTAAGAATTCTGATAATATAAAACAGTTATTTATTTCCCCGGATGGCCGCATAATATCCTTTGGAAGATATATTAAACCACAAGGTAAGGGCAAAATGACCTTACCTAAAGACTATAGGTATCAATTAGTAATAAAGAATTACAATGATTTAGACAATAAAAGTGATGAACGGATAATTGCCGATGATTATTCAGGGCGTGGTTGTGTTTGGAAATCAAACGATACAATATTATATTCGGACATTAATTCAAACACTGTAAAAATTGCTCTTAAAACCGGAGATAAGAGTATTGCCATAAAGGGACTGGAGCCAGTTGGAATGAGCAATGACGGGGAGCTTTTGTTATGTACTGATAGAAAAAAGGTATATTTAGTCGACACAGATAATTATATGCCTATTTTATTGAAGAAAATTAATCTAAGAGGTAGTTCTAAATTTGTTTTATCCCCTGATAAACGGTATCTTATATTTAGCAAGCTCAGAGCTTTTGAACCATTCATCCTCGCGGAGACGAAAGATCTGTGGTTATATGATTTAGATACCAATGAGGAAAAACGATTAATCAAAGGCGCTTCGCTATTTAGTGGATTTTGGATGGAATAGTAGTAGTTTCCTTACCGTACAAAAGTTGCATAGGGATGAGTTGTATAGCCGTAACATATTTATTATAAGGGCATTGGGAGCGGAAACGTTATTATCCTCCACTCTTCGCCATGTTTTTTAAGCACACCCCATAATCCTTTCACGAAATCAGCATATCTATCCTAACCCCCATAGTTTACCTATACGTATAATATCAGGTATTCATCCAATAAAGTCAGTTATCCACATATATGAATTACACTATTTATATGATTTATGTGGTGGAAGCGTGGGGAGAAATAACACTAAGCTTTAGTGTTGACACTCAAAGCTAACGTAGTATCATATTTACCAGGCAACAATGGAATAATAGCGAATACTATGTTAATCTTTTTGGATGATTCAGGTGATCCAGGTTTTAAGCTAGATAAGGGCTCTTCACAGGTATTTGTAATTGCCTGTGTAATATTTGACGATCCGCTAGAAGCCCAGGAAACAGACCTTAAGATAAAACGCCTACGCAGAGAAATAGGTCTTTGCGACGAATACGAATTTAGGTTTAACAAATGCTCTAAGGATATAAGAAATCGATTCCTTAGAGCTATAGCGGAGTGCAAATTTAGAATTAGAGGGATTGTGGTACATAAGGATAAGGTTTATGGGGTTGAGCTAAAAAGAAATGTAGAGTCTTTTTATAATTATGCCATCAAATTGGTCCTTAAGAATAATGCAGGCACAATTACAAGTGCAAAATTACGTATGGACCGACACGGGGAGAAGAAGATGAGAAAAGGGCTTATTACCTATCTTCGGCGTGAAATAAATACGCCTGATTCAAGAGTTGTTACAGATTTTAAGTATACTGATTCGTGCAGGGATTCATTAATTCAGCTTGCCGATATGGTGGCCGGTGCGATTCACAGATCATATAATTTAAGCAAAACAGATAGGCTTGCCTATAGGACTATAATTAGGGCGAGAGAGGAGAATGTGTGGGATTTCCCCTAATAAAAAGTTCGACCCAGCTCCTATCGCCATGTCTGGCGCACGCGCACCTAAGGGTGACAATTCGGAAACTGGGTCTTTTCACACACTAATATATCATATATATTGTGTGTGTCAAGTCAAAAACTGACAAATTGTCAAGTGTAAATTGACAAGATTTTAAAGGATTATGAAGCTAAATATGACAATTTGTGATACAAAAGCTCGACAGTTTGTAAATAAATTCTTAACTGAATATTAATAGTAATTTTGCTCATTGTTAACTAGAATATAACTTCAAAAATGTAAAGGAGGGCTTATCAGTGGCTAGTTTTAAATATAAAGAGAAAGACTTGCTAGGCGGATGGTTGATAGAAGTACGAAAAGGCTTGCGGTATATAGGCAACATTCGAAAGAATCAAATCAGCGGAAAGTATCAATATTATTCAGGCCCGAGTAATCAATTAAATCCATCATTCGAGGAAGGTAATTTAGATACTTTAGAACAAAGAATTGAAGCGGAAATATAAATTATGAGAAGAATAATAGTATTAGGGGCATTCATAATTTGTATTATAGGTGTAGTATTATGTTTTGTTTATAAATTAGTTGAATTAAAAGATATTCTATCGCTCTTTTGGTTCATTCCCCTTACAATAGTTGCTTTATTTCAGGATGATATTAAAAAGTACTTATTTTCCCCTAATTTAAAAATCGAATTTAAATTAGAAGCACCTTATTGCTTAAAATCTAGGATCACATCGAATGTGATAGATGTCCGAGGTCATCATCATATAAGAGTCTCACAAAATACGTATCATTTTAGATTTCGTATCAAAAATGTAGGAAAGACTCAGGCTAAAGAATGCGAATGTGTTGCTGAAAAACTCTGGATAAACAACAGCAAGGGGGAATGGATAGAAGATAGTACATTTCAGAATATTAATTTGAACTGGAGCAATGATAAATCACAAGATGGATTTATGGATATTAATCCAAATAGTCCAGCATGGTATTGCGATCTTGTCCATACGGAAGAAGTAGGAATGCAATCGGTAATGCATATAGATTATAAAGAACCATTTCCGAATTCCCAGCTTAAAATAATTCAACCCAACATTAAGTACAAAATGCTAGTATCTGTATACAGCGAAAATTCTAAGCCGGTATCCAAGACATTCGCGATACGTCATTCTGGCCAATGGAGAGATGAGCCCGAGGAAATGTTCGATAAAGAAGTAATAATAGTCTAATACAATCAGGGTAATTCAATTATTAAATATCTTACCTCTTTTGGTTAAATGCCATTTATGCCTATCTTGCCCACAAAGCTCATAAGGACATATTTTACAGGCAAGGACTCGAAATATGTCTTTGAGCAATGCTATTCTCCGAAACACCAGCCGATAGACAGGATAAATCTCTATATCCACATCCCGTTTTGCAGGAATATGTGCCCCTACTGCCCTTATAATAAGATCGAATATGATGAAAAATTAGTTAAACCGTATCTCGACTCTGTCATAAGGGAAATACGGTTATATAAAGACCGTTACGGCAGGTTCGAGATCTCTTCGATATATATTGGCGGCGGGACGCCCACGCTGCTGATAGACGAGCTCGGGATAATATTGAAAGAAATCAAGGTTGCATTTGTTTTGAAAGGCGATATTTGCATTGAAACGAGCCCTAATGACATTTCCGATGACGTAATAGCTAAACTGAGAGAACAAGGCGTAGGATTATTGAGTTGCGGCGTCCAGAGTTTCCGGGATACAAACCTCCAATTTATCGGAAGAAAATATAAGGCATCGGAGCTGGATGAAAAGTTGAAAGCTCTTGTGGCCGCCGGGTTTAAGTCCGTAAACATAGACCTGATGTTTGCGTTGCCCGGACAGGGGATCGACGGCCTAAAATACGACCTGGAAAGGGCGATAGGATCGGGAGTGAATCAGGTAACCACATATCCCTTATTCACTTTCCCGTATACGACGATAGGAAAATATCTGCGGTTAAAAAAGGTAAAGATGCCGAATATAGGGGAGAGGAAGAAGTTATATTATTTTATACACAATTATTTCAATGAAAAAGGATTTGATAGGGTGTCGGTTTGGGGATTTAGAAAAGGGAATGCGCCCAGGTATTCCTCGGTAACGAGAGATAATTATATCGGCCTCGGTGCCGGAGCCGGGTCGCATTTGCCGGATGGTTATTATTTAAACACTTTTTCGGTAAGTGAATATATAAACAGGTGTTCATCGGGTAATTTTCCTACGGCGTTGTATATGAGGTTTAGTAAGCAAATGCGGGAATACTTTTGGCTATATTGGAGACTTTACGATACATGTATCAATAAAGAAGACCTGTTCAGGGTGTTTCACGGAAATGACAAGAAATTGGGAGGATTATTCAAGCTGACCGGGCTTCTGGGGCTTACAAGAGAAGATGACGATAGTATAAACCTTAATTTAAAAGGTGCTTTTTGGATCCACCTTATGCAGAACTATTTCTCGTTGAATTATATCAATAAAGTATGGACAGTTGCGATGGAAGAGCCGTTCCCCAAAAGCATTGCCCTGTAAACCTTTCACTCCCGTTAGCGTCTAATCATCTAAAAGGAGGCGCGAGATGAAGAAGATAGCGATAGCAGCGGCGATGTTCGTGCTGTTGGGGTTTGCGGGAGTGTCGCATGCCAGCGACTGGGACCTTGTAGGTAAGGTGTTGACAGGCGTCGAGGGTGCCAGGATACTTACCGGCGGCAGGGTGGATATCATCGGCAGTGTGATGGATATCAGCGGCATAAGCGGCGGCCGGCAGGACAGCGGAATCGTCCGCCATGAAAAGATCATAGTTGTCGAAAAACAAGCCCCGCGCAACAAGATCTGGGTACCTGAGTACAGGTATGAAGATGTATGGGTCCCCGGACATACCGTATATGACCGCAGATACGGGAATGTCTACATAGAAGGGCATTACGTGCAGTATAAGGTGGAACGCGGCGGGCACTGGGAGTATACTTCCGGCCGCGGCAGGGATGTCTGCTCCGGGAGGGCGGGGGGACGGCGCTAGGTTTTCAGGCAAAATTCGGGGGCCGGGCATTTTGTCCGGCCCCTTTTGCGTGCTTATACAGTTGATTTCCCGTCGATAATGAGGTAATATACTCAAACGCGGAGAGGTGTGAGAGCGGTTGAATCAGCACGCTTGGAAGGCGTGTGAGTCCGAAAGGGCTCCCAGGGTTCGAATCCCTGCCTCTCCGCCATTGTTGACGCTCAGGCGAACCCTGT
>CAZYUB010000002.1:0-94985 GCA_964650515.1 uncultured Planctomycetia bacterium
CTAATGGCGAGATACCTTGTGACGGGCGGCGCGGGATTCATCGGTTCGAACATAACCGATGAGCTTGTCCGGCGTAAGCAGGAGGTCAAGGTCTTCGATGACCTCTCATCAGGCAGTAAGGACAACCTTAAGGCCGTGATGAAGGATATAGAGTTCATAGAGGGCGATATCAGGGATGCGGCGCTGCTGAAGAAGGCGCTCAAGGGATGCGATTATGTCATACACCAGGGTGCGCTGCGCTCCGTCCCGAAGTCGATGACGAACCCCGGGCTTTACGACGAGGTCAACGTGACGGGGACGCTGAACGTGTTGTCCGCCGCGGCCGAGAATAAAGTGAAGAGGGTCGTATTCGCATCCTCAAGCTCCGTATACGGCGATTCGGATAAGCTCCCCCAAAGCGAGGACCAGATACCGCAGCCGGTCTCGCCGTATGCCGCAACGAAGCTCGCGGGCGAGCATTACTGCAGGGTTTTCGCGAAGTCATACGGGCTCGAGACGGTAGCCCTCAGGTATTTCAACGTGTTCGGGCCGCGCCAGTCGCTCGAATCCGAATACGCGGTAGTTATACCGAAGTTCATAACATGCATACTCATGGGCGAGCAGCCGCCGGTCCACGGCGACGGGAAACAGAGCAGGGATTTCACGTATGTGGATAATGTCGTCGACGCGAACCTCACGGCCGCGACCCGCGAGGGGATATCCGGAGAGGTCTTCAATGTCGCCTGCGGGAAGGGATATAACCTGCTCGACCTCATAAGGATAATCAACGACATCACGGGCAGGGATGTCCGTCCGAATTTCGAGGCCTCGCGCCCCGGCGACGTAAAGCATACCCTTTCCGACATAACCAAGATGAAGAAACTGCTTAAACTCGACCCGAAGGTGGATTTTGTCCAGGGGCTGAGAAAGACGGTCGAATATTTTAGCGTGAAGCGCGCATCCGGGGGAAAATAATAATATGAAAGTTGCGCTGTTCGAGCTCGTAAGGCAGTATAACGCGCTGAAAGGCGAGATCGATCCCGCGATATCGTCGGTCATAAGTAAGGGCTCATTCATCCTCGGAGAGAATGTGTCCGGCCTGGAGCAGGAGGTCGCTTCCTTCTGCGGCGCGAAGTATGCCGCGGGAGTCGCCAACGGGACGGATGCGCTCGAACTGGCGATAAAAGCGCTCGGGATAGGCCCCGGGGACGAGGTGATAACTGTGCCGTTCACGTTCATAGCGACGACGGAAGCAATATGCCTTAACGGTGCGACGCCGGTGCTCGTCGATATCGAGCCGGATACGTTCAATATGGACGCATCGCAGATAGAGAAGAAGATAACGAAGAGGACGAAGGCGGTCATACCGGTCCATCTTTTCGGGCAGGCATGCGACATGTCGGCCGTTGAGACGGCCTCCAAAAAACACGGGATCAAGGTCATCGAAGATTGCGCGCAGGCGATCGGCGCGGAATATAAGGGGACGAAGGTCGGCTCGTTCGGGGATATAGGGTGTTTCAGTTTCTTTCCGAGCAAGAACCTCGGATGCTTCGGCGACGGAGGCATGGTGACTACCTCGGACAAGGAGACCGCAGACAAAATAAAGATGCTTCGCGTCCACGGGCAGGCACAGAGGTACCGCCACGAGATAGAGGGCCGCAACAGCAGGCTCGACGAACTTCAGGCCTCGATACTGCGCGTAAAACTGCGCCACCTCGACGGGTGGAACGAGTCACGCAGGAGGAACGCGGCATATTACGACAAGGCGTTCGCGCCTCTTAAGGCGTCGGGAAAAGCCGTATTACCCGTCGAAGCCGAAGGGCGAAAGCATGTATATAATATTTATAATATAAGGATCCCGGGCGGGAACAGGGACGGGCTAAGGGAAGCACTTACCGCGAAGGGAGTCGGCACGGCGGTATACTATCCGATACCGCTGCACCTGCAGCCGGTATATGCGAAATACGGATGGAAGAAAGGTGATTTCCCTGTGAGCGAGAAGGCCTGCGATGAGGTCCTCGCATTGCCCGTATATCCCGAGCTTGAGAAGGAAGAGCTGGAATATACCGCGCGATGCGTAAAGGAATACTTAGCAGGGAGCAGGATATGAAGGTACTGATAACGGGCGGCGCGGGATTCATAGGTTCGCACTTGTGTGATCACTTGCTGGCAAAAGGCCATTCGGTAATATGCGTCGATAACCTGATAACCGGCAAGATCGAGAACATCGCCCACCTCAGGAACTCGCGCACGGATTTCAAGTTCGTCAGGCATAACGTATCCGAACGGATGAACATAGGCGGGCCCGTCGATTATGTGCTGCATTTCGCGTCTCCGGCAAGCCCGGTCGATTACCATAAATACCCGATACCTACGTTGAAGGTAGGAAGCCTGGGTACCCACAATGCCCTCGGTCTGGCAAAGGCCAAAGGGGCAAAATTCCTGCTTGCTTCCACGAGCGAGGTCTACGGCGATCCGCTGGTAAACCCTCAGCCCGAGTCGTATTGGGGCAATGTCAACCCGATCGGCCCGAGGGGAGTATACGACGAGGCGAAGAGGTTCGCCGAAGCAATGACAATGGCATACCACCGCGTTCATGGCGTGGACACGAGGATAGTAAGGATATTCAATACGTACGGCCCGAGGATGAGGAAGAACGACGGAAGGGCTGTCCCGAATTTTATCATGCAAGCCCTTACGGGAAAGGCACTTACAATATATGGCAAGGGCGCCCAGACGCGCAGTTTTTGTTATGTAGATGACCTTGTAAGGGGCATATATGCCCTAATGTTTTCAAGGATCAACGAGCCGGTTAACATCGGTAATCCAAATGAGGTCACCGTACTGGAGATAGCCAAGACCATAATAAAGATAACCGGGAGCAAGTCGAAGATAACTCATAAAGCGCTTCCCGAGGATGACCCGAAAGTCCGCCGCCCGGATATAAAAAGGGCAAAGAAATACCTGAAATGGGGCCCTAAGGTGCCCCTTGAAAAAGGCCTCAGGAATACCATAAGTTACTTCAGAAATAACCGATAAAAACCCCTTCCGATATCATTATTTCCCCTTGACACGACACAGGTTATAACGTAAAATATAATCGTTCATACCTAGAACGTTATGCCTACTAACGACAGTTTCCAAAGACCAACAGAAGACTTGCGAAATCTTCAGTTGCTGGAGGAGATCTCCAGGGATTCCACCGCTTCCCAGAGAAAATTGTCCGAGAAGCTGGGCGTGGCGCTTGGCGTTACCAACGCGTGCCTGAAGAAGATGGCCAAGAAGGGCTATATAAAAATAAAGGGCATAAACCATAAGCGCATCTCGTATTACCTGACCCCGGAAGGATTTACCGAGAAGACAAGGCTCACCTACCATTTCCTCGAATATACCGTCAGCTACTACATAAACCTCAAGAAGAACCTATCCGACAAGATGAAACACATATCGGAGCAGGGCGTAAAACGCGCCGTATTCTACGGTGCGGGCGACGTGATGGAAGTCGCGTTCGTGATATCGCATGAGGCGAATATCGAGCTGCTCGGGATAATCGACGATGACCCGCAGAAACAAGGGACGAAGAAGTTCAATTACACGATCGGCGGCCCCGGCGCGATAAAGGAGCTTAAGCCCGACGCGATAATAGTCACGTCGATACGGTACAAGGACAAGATAATAAAAAACATAAACGCTGACCAGGACCTGTCGAAGGTCCCGGTCTTTTATTTTTAGGCGGAAATATGATAGCCCCGGCGCTCAATTGGTACGCGGTAAGGACGAGGTCGAACTACGAGTTCAAGGTAAGCTACCTGCTCGGAAAGCGTTCCGTCAATACATTCTATCCCACCGTACTGAAATGGAGCAGGAGGAAGGACAGGAAGATAAAGGTCGCAAGGCCGCTCTTCCCGGGATATCTTTTCGTCGAATGCCCCGCGAACCCGAGGGACTGGCTCGGGATAAAACAGACGGAAGGCGTCGTGAACATGCTCGGATCCAAGGCGTCGCCCCTGCCGATACCGGACGACCAGATCGAGGGCGTAAGGAAGATCGTCGAGTCGGGCATCGACCCCATACCTCACCCGTATCTCAAGGAGGGCGAGAGGGTAGTCGTCGTTGACGGGCCGATGAGGGGAGCCGTAGGGATATTCAACAGGTTCAACGATAAGAAGGGCACGCTCGTGATAACGGTAGACCTGCTCGGCAGGTCATTGGCCGCGGAAGTGGACACAAACGTAGTCGAAAGGCTGTAGAACAGGAAAAACAGACAAGAATATGGCGCTAAGTTACAAGAATGTAACCGAAAGGGACGGAGTCCGCGTAGTGAAACGAAGCGTCCCGCCGCAGCGGGATTGGAGACTATCATGATCCGTTTAGCATATCCTGACCTCTCGTTCAGGGAGGTATCGGCTGAGTTGAAGAAAGTCATCGATTCCGGATGGCTGACCAAAGGGCCTAAGACCGAGGAACTCGAGTCCGCCGCGAGGAAATACCTTAAAGTGAAGGAAGCGGTGGCCGTAAGTTCGGGCACCGCCGCGCTGCATCTTTCCCTTCTCGCGCTCGGTATAGGCAGGGGCGACGAGGTGATAGTCCCGGATTTCACGTTCCCCGCCGCGGCGAACGTGGTAGAGATAGTCGGTGCCAGGGCGGTCCTTGCCGACATAGACAGGGACACGCTTAACATAGATACGGGCGACATGCGCCGGAAGATAAACAGGAAGACAAAGGCCGTCATACCGGTGCACCAGTTCGGGTATCCGGCAGAGATGGACGAGATAAAGGCCGTGGCAGGCAAGCGCGGGATCCGCGTGGTGGAGGACGCCGCATGCGCGTTCGGCGCGAAATATAAGGGCAGGATGTGCGGATCTATCGGCGACCTCGGGTGTTTCAGCTTCCATCCGCGCAAAGTCATATCGACAGGAGAAGGCGGGCTTATAACCACAAACGACGCGAAGCTCGCGAGGTCGTTGAGGAAGTTCAGGGAACACGGGATGGAACTCTCCGGCAGCGAGAGGATATTCTCGGAAGCGGGGTTCAATTACAGGATATCGGAGATATCATCGGTGCTGGGCATAGCGCAGGTCGGGAAGGTCGAGAAGATAATAAGCAGGAGGCTTGCGCTCGCAGTAAGATTCAGGAAGGCGATATCCGGGATAGGCGGCTTGCGCGTGGTCCCGGATAAAGTTCCGGCCGGATACAGGCATATATACCAGTCCTTCATAATAGCGGTAGAAGGCAGGAAGGAAGTGCCGGGCCTTATATCACACCTGAGGAAAAAAGGCATAGAGGCGACGATCAGCAACATAGTGATACACCGCCAGCCATATTACAGGAAGAAATACGCTCTGAAAGACCGTGATTATCCCGGTTCGGTCTGGGCATATGAGCGCTGCATCGCGCTTCCGTTCCATACGAAGATGGGCGACGGCGATATCGGGTATATCTCGAAAATTTTAAGGGAGGCGATATGATAACCCTCGCGCAGGCGGGTCTTGGAAGGTGGGGACAGAACCACTACCGCGTATTTTCGGGCCTCAAGGATTGCCGGATGAAGATATGCTGCGACAAGAGCAAGGATGTGCTCGACAAGGTCGCCGGCAAGGAGGCCGTAAAGACGACGGAATACGACGACATAATCAGGGACCCGGAGGTGGACGCGGTAATTATTACTACGCCGTCGGAGACGCACGCCGGGCTGGCGGTTAAGGCGCTCTCCGCCGGGAAGCATGTTTTCGTCGAGAAGCCCCTCGCATTGAAGGTGGAAGATGCGCAGGAGATGCTGAAGGCCGCGGAAAAGAACAAGAAGGTCCTGATGGTCGGCCACCTGCTGTTATACCATCCCGCCGTAGAGAAGATAAAATCTTACATAGACAAAGGCGAGCTCGGTGACCTGCATTACATGTATTCAACGAGGGTAAACCTCGGGCAGGTAAGGGCGGAAGAGAACGCGCTCTGGAGCTTGACGGCCCATGATATCTCCGTCGCGATATACCTGACGGGAAGAATGCCCGTAGAGGTGTCCGCTACCGGAAAATGCTATATAAGGGATTTTGTCCAGGATGTAGTATTCGTTTCGCTTGCTTTTGACGACAAGCTTATGGCGCATGTTCACGCGAGCTGGCTCGACCCGCACAAGGTCAGGCAGTTCACGGTGGTCGGGTCTAAGAAGATGGTCGTATTCGATGACATAGAGGCGACCGAGAAGATTAGGGTATACGACAAGGGCGTGGATTGGAGCAAGAACTATGGCAGCTATGACGCGTTCCTTACCGTACGCCAGGGGGACATCTATATCCCGAAGGTAGATATGGTCGAACCGCTGAAGGTCGAATGCAGGCATTTCGTGGATTGCGTAAAAGAAAACAAGAGGCCGCTTACGGACGGAGAGAACGGCCTCAAGGTACTCAAGGTCCTTGCGGCGGCGCAGGAATCGCTTGAGCAAAACGGGAGGCCCGTAAAAATTGGCTGAGAAAAAATATTCGGTGCATAAGTCCTCATATATAGACAAGGGCGTCAAGATCGGCGCCGGCACGAAGATATGGCATTTCTGCCACGTGCTGGAGGGCTCCGAAATTGGCCGCGGCTGCAAGATAGGCCAGAACGTTGTCATAGGCCCCGACGCGCGGATAGGCGATAACGTAAAGATACAGAATAACGTATCCGTCTACAAAGGCGTGGTCCTCGAGGACGACGTCTTCTGCGGGCCGTCGTGCGTATTCACGAACGTATTCAACCCGCGCAGCGCGGTACCGCGCATGGACGAGATAAGGCCGACGCTCGTAAGGAAAGGCGCCTCGATCGGCGCGAACGCGACGGTCGTCTGCGGGATCACGATAGGAAGGAATGCCTTTATCGGTGCAGGAGCAGTGGTAACGAGAGACGTGCCGGACTTCGCCCTGGTCTACGGGAATCCGGCCAGGCAACGCGGATGGATATGCGAATGCGGGGAAAAGATTGCGTTCAGGTCAGGCAAAGGCGCGTGCAGGGCATGCGGAAGGAAGTACGATCAGGCCGGCCGGAAGGTAAGGCCCGGAAGAAAGAAGTGATGACCATAGATATCGTAATAGCCGCCCGCGCAAGGAGCAAGGGCATCTACAGTAAGAACACGATGCTTTTGGCCGGGAAGCCGCTCATCGAATATACGCTGGAGGCTGCACTCGGTGCCTCCGGTGTTCGGAATATAATCCTGTCTACCGATGATGTTGAGTTGGCCAAGGCCTGTAAAATGCATGGGCGAATAAAGCCGGTCTTGCGCCCCGCGAAATTATCCGGTGACAACACCTCCGTAAAAGATGTCCTGTCGCATGCCGTTAAGTCGGTTGGCGCACGTCGTCCGGAATATTTGCTGCTTTTATTCCCGACCGCCCCGCTTAGGACATCTAAGGACCTGAACAGCGCGATAAGGTTCGCAGGAAAGCTGCCCTGTTTCGACAGTGTAGTCGGGGTCACGAAAGCGAAGATTTCACCGTTCGGGGGGCTTTTGCTGGATAAGACGAAAAAAGTGAAGTTTCTCCTGAAAACCGGCGGAAGATATTACAGGCGGCAGGATCAGCCGGCCCCTTACAGGCTTAACGGCGCGTTGTTCATCGTGAAGACGGACAGGATCGGAAAGCTTAACGATATGTTGATCTCAGCCGGTACGTACGGGTTCGAGATGGACGAGATCAGCAGCGTGGATATAGATACGCCGTATGATGTCGCTGTTGCGGAGGCGATGATATCGTTCCGCAAGGAATGCCTGAGCCACACCGCACGCGGCGGGTTCAATGTGCAAAGGCTTTATATACACGACGACCCCGATATGGGCATCCGCCGGAACGTCTTCGACACGGCAGCATACCAGCGGCATTTCGGGAGGTACAGGTATTTCTTGCCGCATATACGGACGTCGGATTCGGTGCTGGATATCGCGTGCGGTAGCGGTTATGGCAGCGAGATCCTGGCGTCAAAGGCGAAGTTTGTCCAGGGCGTTGACATTGATCCAGAGACGATAAAATATGCCAGGAGACACCACCGGAAACCGAATGTCAGGTTTAGCACTTCTAGGGCCGAAAGATTCCACCCAAGGATGAAGTTCGACAAGGTCATAAGCATAGAAACGATAGAGCATTTACCGGACCCTGAAGGTTATTTATTATGCGTCGCAAAGTGGCTTAAGCCCGGCGGACAGGCCTGGATGACGTGCCCGTTCTCCGGTTCGGAAGAAGATAATCCGTTCCACATAAGCGAGCTGACTCGGGAAAGGCTCGAAGCGGCGATGCGCGTCGCATTCAAGGATATAAAGTTCCTTGACCTTGGCGGCAGTGGGATATTCACTGTCGATACCCTGAAGAATAAAGTTACCTATATCGTAGCAAGGGGTACCAAAAAATGAAGAAGAGAGCCAGGCATTACGCGCTGGTCCCGGCCAAAGAGCATTCGGGCAGGTGCAGGGGCAAGAACTGGAGGAAGTTCCTCGACGGTCTTTGCCTCGTGGATTTTACGCTGGCGGGTATACCGTCAGGTATTTTTGAGAAGGTCATCGTATCGACCGACAAAAGGGATTATAAGGCGCCGGCCGGTGTCCTTGTGCATCGAAGGGATAAGCGTCTTGCTGCAAAGAGGTCGTGCGTGAAGGACCTCATATCGATATTGATGGTCGAGTACGGGCTGGCCGACGGCGATTACCTCTGGCTGTTGAACCCGACATCCCCGTTCAGGTCGAAGGATGATTACAGGAAGATAAAGGCAGCTGTCGATTCCGGGCGCCCACCGGCATTGGTCTCGGCGGCAAAGATAATCCCTTACATATGGAAGAACGGCGAACCGCAGTTCGCGACTGCCGGGAAACGGCGCAATACGGATGACTTCGGGGATGAATATTCGGTCGAGAACGGGATGTTCTACGTGATGAACGCCGGATATTTTAGGAAACACAGAAAATGGTACGGCCGTGGCGTCAGGCAATACTTGCAGGACGGGCCGTGGTCATCGATAGACATAGATACGGAAGGCGACTTCCTGCGGGCGCGTATAATAGGTAGGACATGGAAAAAGGCAAAGGGGATCAAAGATGCTTGACCTAAAGAATATCAAGGGCATATATCTTATCGGCGAAATAGGCATAAACCATAACGGCGACATCCAGCTGGCAAAGAAGCTCATTGATGCAGTGGCGGCATGCGACTGGCATTGCGCGAAGTTCCAGAAGAGGGACCCGGACGCCTGTGTTCCCGAGGCGCAGAAGAAGGTGCCGAAGGATACGCCGTGGGGCAGGATGACGTATCTCGAGTACAGGAAACGCATCGAGTTCGGCAAGAAAGAGTACGATTATATAGACGATTACTGCGCCGAGAAGCCGCTCGACTGGACTGCGTCCGTCTGGGACCTGAACAGCCTGAAGTTTCTGCTTAAGTATAAGGTACCTTTCATAAAGATACCTTCGGCGAAGATCACCGACCTTGAGCTTGTAAAGGCGGTAGCAAGGACGAAGATACCCGTTATTGCCTCGACAGGGATGAGCTTGATAAAGGAGATCGATAGCCTCGTTGATGTCCTGCAGAGGTATGCGTCCGGGTTCGCGCTGATGCATACGAATTCCAGCTACCCGACCCCGCTCGAAGAGCTTAACATGAACTGCATAAAGACCCTTAAGAAGAGGTATAACTGCGTCGTGGGTTACAGCGGCCATGAATATAATGTCGAGCCGACGGTCTATGCGTGCGTGCTCGGCGCGAGGATAATCGAAAGGCACATAACAATAAGCCATAACTTATGGGGCACGGACCAGTCGGCGAGCTTGGAGGTCGCGGCTATGGACCTCCTGAGAAAAAGGATGAAGGATGTCGACATGATACTCGGCGACGGCAGGAAAGCCATAACAGCCGGCGAGAAAAAGGTCATAGAGAAGCTGAAGCACGGGGGAAAGAGATGAAGAAAGAAAAAGTGGTAATTACCGGCTCCGAAGGGCTTTTGGGCAGGTCGATAGCATCCAGCCTCGGGAAGTCCCATGATGTTTTGAAGCTTTCACGCCGCCTGGGGCATGACCTGACTGATGAGGCATTCGTAAAAGAATGGTTCGCGAAGAATAAGGCGGACTACCTGGTAAATTGCTTTGGGATGAACGATGCGGTGACCGAAGGAGGTAAAAGGGGGTCTCTTTTCGAAGTGAGCCTATCGAGCGTAGAGGAGTTCCTAAGGGTCAACGTTGTCTCGCTCTTCTCGGTATGCAGAGAATTCGCGCGGAACAGGCGGGCGAGGGGCATCGTGAACCTTTCGTCAATATATGGAGTCGTGTCTCCGGCCCCGGCGCTTTATAAGAAGGGCGAAAAGCATATCGGCTATTCAGTATCGAAGGCGGCGGTCATACAACTTACGAGGCACATGGCCGTGCACCTTTCGCCGCGGGTCAGGGTAAACTGCATAGTGCCGGGCGGAGCGAAAGACAGCCAGGGACGGCAGTTCATCAAGGAATACGGCGGGCGCGTGCCGCTCGGGCGCATGATGGACAGGAGCGAGCTGGACGGCATCGTCGGATACCTGTGTTCGAATAAGTCGTCATATATGACGGGCGCAGTCATCGCCGTTGACGGCGGCTGGACGGCCCTTTAGAGGAGAAGCGGAATGTTCGATATTAGATTCTACCAGCAGGCATCGGGAATAAAGAAGCGACTTGCGGCCGGAGAAAAACCGGGGAAGGAGGAGCTCTATGCGGAGCTTGAAAGGTGCCGCAGCAAGGATCCCGTCGTCTTCAATATAGAGACTACCAATGCATGCAACATGAAATGCGTCATGTGCCCCAGGACGAGCATGATGACCCGTCCAATCGAGACGATGGACATGGAGACGTTCAGGAAGGTAGCCAGGCAGCTCAGACCTTTCAAGGCGCAGGAGTGGAAGCAGTGGGAGGATTTCTGCGAAAGCTATTACGGCGTGCCAAAGGACGGCATGAGCGAGAACCATTATTTTCTTTATGTGATACCGAAGGTAATAGTGCTCCACGGATACGGCGACCCGCTTCTCGACGTAAAGATGCCGGAGCGGATCGGCCTGCTTACAGAGATGGGTATACCGTCATATTTCAGCTGCAATCCAGCGAACATAAATATAGACAGGACCGCAAAAATGTTCGAGAAAGGCCTCTGCTATGTCAAATTCTCCCTTGAAAGCGTGGACGACAGCGCGCACAAGAAGATAAGGGGTGACGCCTCGAACTTTTCCGAAAGCTTCGACAGGATAAAAGAACTGTTGCGTATCAAGAAAGCCAACGATTACAAGACTACTATCGTGATAACGATGCTTGACCTCGGCAGGAAGACCCAAGACGATGATTTCGTGAAGTTGCAGGAGAAGTTCAAGGGCCTTGATGCCTACGTTTACTTGAAGAGCCAGGACCAGAAATGGTACAGCAGCAAGGATATCCAGACAAAATCGATCCATTGGCTGGAGTTCTGCCAGTTCCCCTGGTCATCTATGACCGTGAAATCAAATGGTGAAGCGGCGATGTGCGTTGAGGATTTCAACAATGAGATAATCCTCGGCGATGCGAAGAAGGAGATGCTGCATGACATATGGAACGGCAGTAAATACGGGGATTTCAGGAAGTTGCATTTCGATATGTGCCGCAAGGTGAAGTGCACGCAGAATTGCGACATGAAGCTTATTGGCAGTTTCTGCGGGATAGGTGGTAAATGAGGATACTTCTCGTGGCATACGATAACGGGTCCTATGTTCACCATTTCCCGCAGGGGCTTGCTTATGTCGCCGCGGTCCTGAAAAGGAAAGGGCACGATGTTTCTGTTTACAGTCAGGACGTGAACCATTATCCGGACGAGCATCTTACGGCCCACCTCGATGCGAATAAGTATGATATTGTCGGCGTCGGTGTTATCGCCGGCTATTACCAGTACAGGAAGCTTCTGAAGATATCTGAGGCGATAAACAGGTCCAGGAACAGGCCTTTTTATGTGCTCGGAGGGCACGGCCCTTCGCCGGATCCGGAATATTTCCTAAAGAAGACCTTGGCGGACGCGGCAGTAATAGGTGAGGGTGAGGTCACGATAACAGAACTCGTCGATTCGCTCTGCTCCCGCAGGAGGCTTGATGGCATAAAAGGTATCGCGTTCCGGACCGGAGATACCGTTACTGTCAACGAAAGGCGCGAACTCATAGAGGATGTCGATTGGTTACCGATGCCTGAGTACGGGCTCTTCCCGATTGAATATTACCGGCTGTTGCGGATGCCACATGCGCAAAACGAGGATCTCGTGATGTCGGTACTGTCGGGCAGGGGTTGCACGTTCGAATGCACCTTCTGCTACAGGATGGACAAGGGCTTCAGGCCCAGGAGCGCCGGAAGCATAGTCGACGAGATAAAGTATATTAAAAAACAGTACGGCGTGACATATATAGTATTTTCCGATGAACTGCTGATGTCATCCGCCGAAAGGACGGCCATGCTCTGCGAAAGTTTTATCAAGAACGACCTGAAGGTAAAATGGTGGTGCAATGGCCGGCTAAACTATGCAAAGCCCGAAATCCTGGGAATCATGAAACGCGCAGGATGTGTATTCATCAATTACGGCATCGAGGCGATGGATAATTACGTGCTTAAGATGATGAAGAAGGGATTGACGACCGACATGATAATTAAGGGCATAGAGACCACGCTTAAGTCGGGAATAAGCCCGGGTCTCAACATCATGTTCGGGAACATAGGCGACAACAGGCAGACTATAAACAAGGCAGTGGATTTCCTGTTGAAATACGATGACCATGCGCAATTACGAACTATACGG
Organism: uncultured Planctomycetia bacterium; assembly: GCA_964650515.1. Lineage (GTDB taxonomy): Bacteria > Omnitrophota > Gorgyraeia > Pluralincolimonadales > Pluralincolimonadaceae > UBA6215. Next base: position 12,753 of record CAZYUB010000002.1, read on the forward strand.
CCCGTCACTCCATATCCCGGTTCGCCGCTTTATTATTACGCGATAGAGAAAGGATTATTGAAGGATTGTGCGGACTTCTATGAGAATAAACATGTCAATTCGGATCTCATGAGCGTAAACTTCACGGACATGGCGGAAGAGGAGTATTACAGCTGCCTGCTGGACGCGAACAAGAGGTTGATAACTAAATATTACGAGAACAAACATTCCGATTCCATGAAACAGGTCGATGACATTTACCTGAAGAAGGATCCGGCATTCAGGGGATTCAGGCAGACATAAATGCGAAGAAGAGCGGAGGTTTACATGGGTACTAAAAAATGCCGCATGTTGGATGATATCGGCCTTATTGTGTATGATTTCGACGGGGTCTTCACGGATAACAAGGTGATTCTCAGGGAGGACGGCAAGGAGAGCGTTGTTGTGAACAGGTCCGACGGACTTGCGGTTGGCATGCTGAAAACCCTGGGTGTCCCGCAATTCATACTGACTACAGAAACAAACGGTGTCGTCAGATCCCGTGCGAAAAAGTTGGGCATCGGTATCAAAAAAGGGCTGAAAGACAAGAGGTCGGCGCTTGTATCATTATGCAAGACGCACGGCGTGTCTCTCAGGAATGTAATGTTCGTTGGAAATGATATCAATGACCTCGAAGCGATGAGGGAATGCGGCTATCCGGTTGCGCCAGCCGACTCTTACGCCCCGGCAAAGAAGGCAGCAAGGATAATCACAAAGGCAAAAGGCGGCGGCGGGGTAGTGCGTGAACTGCTGGATATACTGTTAAAATAAATATGCTTACATATGACTTGGGTATGATGAGGTCACCGGACGGCTCGTCATTAAGATATGAAGTGGAAAGAAAGTCCTCCGATCTTGCTATTAAAATTTCGGAGGCCATTGCATCCGAGCGCGCGTATGAAGAGATTTCTGGAAGGCTTCCAAGCCGAAGGGTTCGGTCGTATTTCCAGTACCTGCTGAAGAAGGAAGTGTATCCTTATGTCCGCCAAGCCTGCGTGATTGATTGGTATAGGCGAAACTCAAAAGAAGTATCTCCGGAGAACCGTCCTGTAAAGGTTCCGATCGGAGGAATATTCCCGCTACTGATTCAATGCTGGGATTTTAACGATATTAAGATAATACCCGAAATAAAAGTATGCTCAGTTTATAAGTCATTACCTATTATTGGTAAGCGGATCAAAGATATGTTATATAGGAAGAATCGCGCTCATAATTATAGCATGACGTTGCGCAAACCTGACGGATATATGATCGCGTGCCATTATACAGAAGGAATTGATCCGCTCAAGAGGAATGACCTTAACTGGTATGATGGAAGCGGGATTGATCCCATGAAGGTATTAGTCTATTTCGACACCCCCAACAACAGTAACGGAAATCCTGTTAGGAAGGAAGAGGTTGATAAGCTGAGAAAAGCGGGGTTCACAACCGTGGTATTGAAAGAAGGCATTGTCGAGGGGGGTGAAAATATTTTATGGCCGGGTCCGGCAAATTGTAGGGATAGTGCTGTAGATATCCGGTCTGCGTCCAATTCCGTGGAGCGTTGGATATACGCAGCAGGTAACGATATTATCGGAGATGTTAAATATTGGCGTGCATTCCATGATGATTTTAATGTTAGGATAAACTATATTCCCGAGGAAGGCGCCATAAAGAACCATGCGCAGGCAATTGCTTTCGATATGGACGGGGAAAAGGGTGGGTTGCTTGCAGGTAAACAGCGCTCGGAAGCATACCTTCCTTATAGATACCATTTGGGATATCATCCGAAGCATTTGTTCTTCATGTGGAACAGCAGGGCCGCGGGGCAACTAGGTTGTGGAACTGAAACAATAGACGATATTGTACTGACCGGCTATACTTATGACGCACTAAAAAGGTTGCGTTTCGATGGAGAAGGTTTACCGTCAAAGGATATGAGGACTCGCGGGGCAAAGACCGTAATAGCATTGTTTGATAACATGCATGGATGCGATTATTTTGTATCGACGAATGACATGGTGCGTTTCTATAAAGCATTTTTTGAATGGGCCATTGCAGATGATAAAATCGGGTTGATAATTAAATCCAAGAAACCCATGGTCATGGAGAGGCTGCCGCGGATCCGGACATTGATGGCCAAAGCAACGGATACGGGCAGATGTATAAAGATGGACGACGAGTGGGGAAGGTATCCGTCAGATGCATCATTCGGTGCGGATTTTGCAGTCGGAACCGGGATATCGTCCGCCGTAATGGAATCGGTGATTTCAGGATGCAGGGGCATACATTATGACGCGACTCATTTGATAGGGCATGAATTCTACAAATGGGGACATAACAGGATAATCTTTGATGATCTTGATAAGATGGTGAGTGCGCTGAAAGGATATGCCTTTGACCCGGGAAGTGAAGAAGGCCTCGGGGATTGGTCAAATCATTTAAATGAGATCGACTCCTTCCGTGACTGGAAGGGTGGAGAACGCATGGGTCAGTATATGAGAATATTACTGGAATCGTTCGATAAAGGAATGACAAGGCGCGAGGCTTTGGACAATGCCGATAGGTTTTACAGGGACAAATGGGGGCAGGACAAGGTCATAAGGACGGGACAAACAAATGGATAAGCTCAATATTCTTGTTGTGGGAACAGGCATGTACGTTTGCGGCCGCGGCACATCTGGGGACGGGACCATAATGCCGGCGATATTCGAATGGGGCAGGACTGGAAATATCGGGAAGGTAATTGTAGCGGGCAGGAGTGCGTCCGGCGCAAAGGAAGCGAGAAGGAAGATAAGCGCGCTCAGCAGGAAAATGGGCGTATCCATTCCGGTATCTTTCTATCCGCAAGGGAACGACGACGCAAAGGCGTACCTTAAAGCTATAGAAGACATGCCTCGGCCGGCATGCGCACTTGTGGCGACACCTGACAGGCTGCATAAGCGTAACGCAAAGGCGGCCATAAAAGCGGGATTGAATACGCTTGTAGTCAAGCCGCTTGTATCGACCGCTGCGGAAGTAAGGTCGCTTGTAGGCCTTCAGAAACGGATGAAAGTGTATTGCGCGGTGGAATTCCATAAAAGGTATGATGATGCCAATCTGAAGCTAAGGGATGTTATATCACAGGGTGCTATAGGTGACCCGCTGTATTTCCTTGCTGAGTTCAGCCAAAGGAAGAGCATGCCGGAAAAAGTATTCAGGAGATGGGCAGCCTCTACTAATATTTTCCAATACCTTGGGATCCATTATGTGGACATGATCCACTTTGTCACCAAGGCGAAACCGGTGCGGGCAATGGCTACCGGCCAGTCGTATTGGCTGAAATCAAAAGGCATTGATACGTATGATGCCGTTGAAGCCGTTACCGAGTGGAAAATGAAGAATGGAAAAAGATTCGTCTCGCATATACTCACCAACTGGATAGATCCCGAGAAGACATCGGCAATGTCCGACCAGAAGATAAAGGTCATAGGCACGAAAGGAAGATTTGAGTCAGATCAAAAGGACCGCGGAGTTACGATGGTTACCGACAAGAATGGCATAGAAGAGATCAATCCGTATTTTTGCGGCCAGTATGGCCCTTATGGGAATGTGAGATTTCGCGGCTATGGAATAGACAGCATAAAGACCTTTCTCGATGATTCTATAGCGGTAGAATACGGCAGCAAAACCATTGAAGAACTTGAGAAGGAAAGGCCTACCTTCAGCGACTCGCTTATATCCACAATGGTGCTTGAAGCCGTTAATACAAGCTTGAAACGCAACGGTAAATGGGTTGAGATAGGCGGATGAAAAGGATATCCGTACCGCACGAGCGGTTATCGGTATTTATAAAGAAAGTGCTTCTGAATGCCGGGGTGCGCGAAGATGTTGCGTATCATGTCACTGAAGGACTCGTGCAAGCGTCATTAAGGGGCGTCGATTCCCACGGCATAAGGCTCTTTCCGCATTATATGGCGTCGGTAAAAGCCGGCAGGATAAATCCCGGCCCCGCATATAAGTTCGAGAGGACATCAGCCTCTACCGGAAAGTTCGACGCGGACCATACGTTCGGGCACGCCGCGGGCATAGAGTCGGCGAGGAAGGCTGTGGAGCTCGCGAAGGAAGCGGGGACGGGCAGCATAGCCGTGTTCAATTCGACCCACTTCGGCGCGGCCGCATATTTCACGCTCGAGATAGCCAAACAGGGGATGATAGGGTTGAGTTTCACTCATGCGGATTCCCTGATGAAGACATATGCGGGCAAGAGGGCGTTCCTCGGGACGAACCCGATATCTTTCGCCGCGCCGGTGGAGGGCGAAGAGCCGTTCTGCCTAGACATGGCCACGACGCTTTATAATTTCAACAAGATAAAACAGCTGAGGGAGCGCAAGCATCCCGCACCGGAAGGCGTAGGCGCGGATACGGAAGGCAATGAGACGACGGATGCGGATAAGATATCGATGCTGCTTCCAATAGGCGGATACAAAGGATACGGCCTCAGCCTGATGGTGGAGGTGCTTTGCGGGATACTTACCGGCATGCCATATGGCCCGAATATATCGAGCATGTTCAAGGCGCCGTTATCGCAGAAAAGGTTCCTCGGACATTTTATTTGCGCCATGAGGATAGACTGCTTCCAGGAAGAGAAAGTGTTCAAGCGGCGCATGTCCGCGCTTTTGAATGAACTGAGGAATGAGCCTCCCATGGAGAAAGGGGTACCGGTGCAGGTGGCGGGAGACCCGGAGAAGAAGGCCGCCTCGGCAAGGATGAAAGAAGGGATACCGATGGCCGCGCAGGAGGCGGAGGCCTTCATGAAGTTATCCGCCGAATACGGGGTGGAATTCATATAGTGGAAAGAGCGGACTTCGCGATAATAGTCCCTCCGGCGGGGGTAAGCAATACGGTGTATCCGCCGTACGGGGCGATGTACATAGCCAGCGCGGCAAGGAAGGCGGGGCTAGAGGTCCGCATAATCAATGTCGATACAGACAGGATATCGAACGCTGAAGTGATTAAACGGCTGAAGGCGTTCGGGCCGGGGTTTATAGGCATAAGCGGTATAGTCGCGCCGTCATATAGATATATCAAATGCCTCAGCACGGATATTAAGTCCGCGATGCCGGAGAGCATACAGATACTCGGCGGAGGGTTATCGAGCGCGGCAGAGACGGTCCTGAGGAACATGCCGGTGGATTACGTCATAGCGGGCGAAGGAGATTCGGCAATAACGGAACTCATCGGCCGCCTGCGGAACGGGAAGGTTCCTTCGGATGTAACCGGGCTTTATTACAGGGATGGCGGAAAATACGTATTCACGGGCGCGAGGAGACTTATCGCGAATATAGATGAATTGCCGTATCCCGCATTCGACCTTGTCGATATGTCCAGGTATATGCCTGACGGGAAGGAGTTCATAGGGTATTTCATCCAGGATATAAAGGACAGAAGGATAACGGATCCCGGCCGTAAGGGCGGGATGGTGACGATACCGACAGGCAGAGGATGCTTCGGGAAGTGCTCATTCTGCTTCAGGGCATACCCGGGGCTCAGGACCCATTCCATGAAATATGTATTCGACCTCATAGAATACTGCGCGGAGAAATTCGGCACGAGCTACTTCTCCTTCGGGGACGAATGCTTCGCGCCGAACAAGGAACATAATTGGAGGTTTATCGAGGAGTACAAGAGGAGGAAGCTCGACCTCGTCTTCAGGATACTCGGCATGAGGGTCGACACGGTCGACAGGGATATATTGCACGCTTATAAAGATATAGGATGCTGGATGATCGAATATGGTTTCGAGGCCGGCAACCAGAGGATGCTGAATATCATCGACAAGAGGGTTACTGTGGAGCAGAACAGGCAGGTCGCCCTCTGGACCAGGGAGGCGGGGATATATACGTCGCCGACGATCGTCCTCGCGATGCCCGGAGAGACGGACAGGACAGTCAACGAATCTATAGGGTTCCTTAAATCGCTGAACCTCGGTTATAAGCAGTACCAATGGTCGTACGCCCTGCCGATACCCGGCGCGCCGCTATATGATTTCGCGAAGCTGTCGGGCGCCATCAAGGACGAAGACGAATATCTCACCTCGCTTGACGGCAAGGTCGCGGGCGCGGGGGTCTTCCATGTAAATCTTACCGATGAGCCGGACTCGACTGTCGCCGGATGGGCGGACAGGATAAAGGAAGAGGTCGACGCGGATTATTTCAGGAGGGTATACAGGTTCGGGGCGGTTGCCGCGATAGCGCGCCTTTTAAAGAAGATCCGCCTGCATTTAAGGAGGAAGGACCTGAAGGATGTCATCAAAGGAAAATTGAAGAGCATCTGGCGGGGACATCCGGGCGGGCAAACCTCTGCCCCTGTCGCAGTCCCGGCAAGGTTCAGGAAGAGAAGTGATATCGTATTCGAGGACCTGATAAAGGGCATGGACGATACGGTCATCAACAGGGATATGGCGCTGAAGAACATAAATACGAGGATTGCGTCGTGATAAAGGAAGCACTGCTTGGCGCGGATTACAGGTTCGACGGGGCGCGGGCGCCCGAATCGCTGAGCAGCCCGCAGAATGAGGCGAGGGAGCTCTTCCTTAAGGAAATCCACGCGAGGGGAAGATACATCGACGTAGAAAGATGCCCTTTCTGCGGGGCGACGGAGTTCACTAAGATATCGGAAAGGGACGCGAGGGGGCTGCCGTGCGAAGTGGCCGTCTGCGACGCCTGCGGCGGTTGCTTCAAGAACAGGATATTGGACCCGGAGGCGAACAGGTACCTATACGAGAAGATATCATACAAGCTTAGAGGCAAGGACCGTTCTCCCGGTGCGGTAGAAGCGCTGTTCAGGAAAAGGATAAAGGAATTCGCCTACCCGAGATACGGGTTCATAAGGCATTTCGCCGAACTGGAGCAGGATATGGACCTTATCGCCGAATTCGGCTGCGGCGACGGAGCGAACCTGGTCCCGTGGAGGAATGACGGTTTCAGCGTGACAGGCATCGAGTTCGACGGCGGAATGGTCGAGTTCGGCAAAAGCAAGGGGCTCGACCTCGTTCAGGGCGATTTCATGACTCACGACCTCGGAGGGGCGAGGCCGAAGCTTATAATACTGTCGCACCTGCTTGAGCATGTATCGGACATGGACGCGGTCTTATCGCGCATACATTCCGTGCTCGACCCTTACGGATACCTTTTCATAGAAGTGCCGGGCGTGAAAGGACAGGGCCTTGGCAGGCCGTTATCTTCGTTCGATGTTGAGCACAATTACTATTTTGACCTCGAAAGCCTTTCGTCGGCGCTGGGGAAGAACAGGTTCTCCGTGGCTTACGGAGACGAATATATAAGGATGATCTGCAGGCCGGCCGGCGCGCAGATCGCGGGACCGCAGAATAAGAAGGCCGGCGCGCGAAGGTTGTTGGACCTGTTCAGGCGAGAGGAGTCGGGAAGCATCAGGGCGAAGGTCATGAACAGGCTGACCGGCGCGTACTTCAAGGCGTATTATTCGATATTATCGTCAGGAGTCGGACATGGCAAAGCGTAAATGCAGGACGGTCGCAATGATACCCGCGCGCATGGGCAGCACGAGGCTCGCTATGAAGAACCTCGCGTTGATAGGCGGGAAACCGATGATCTACTACGCGATAAAGGCGGCGAAGGATTCGGGCGTATTCGACAGGGTGGTCATAAATTCGGAAGACAGCGTATTCGCGAAGATAGCGAAGCGTTACGGCGCGGAATTCTACCTGCGCCCGCGGGAATGGGCGACCTCGGCCGCGAAATCAGATTACGTGGTATATGATTTCGTCAGGAATAACCCGTGCGATGTGGTCGCGTGGGTCAACCCGACGTCGCCGCTGCAGACTGCGGACGAGGTAAGGGGCGCCATGGAATATTTCGAAAAAAAGAAGCTCGATTCGATGATAACCGTCAAGGACGAGCAGGTCCATTGCGTATATAAAGGAAAGCCGGTCAATTTCAAGCTGAAGGAGGTCTTCGCGCAGACGCAGGACCTCGTCCCTGTACAGCCCTTCGTATATTCGGTGATGGCATGGAAGACGGGAAGGTTCATGAAAGAGTTCGAAAAAAAGGGTTTTGCGTTCTTTTGCGGTAAGACGGGGTATTACCCGGTAAGCAAGCTCGCGGGCATAATAATCAAAAGGCAGGAAGACCTGATGGCCGCGGACCTTATACTGCGGTCTATCTCAAAAAAAGGCGGGTACAAGCTGCGATACGACAAGCTCGCCGTAAAGGGCAGGAGAGGATAATTTGGGAAAGCTCGCTTCTATCATAATCAGGACAAAGAACGAGGAGCGCTGGATAACGCAGTGCCTGCACGGCGTATTCGAGCAGGAATACAGGGATCTCGAGGTCATACTCGTGGATAACGAAAGCGAGGACAAGACGCTCGAGAAGGCTGGGCAGTTCAAACTTGCGAAAGTCGTGAAATGCACAGAATACCTGCCGGGCAAAGCCCTCAACATCGGAATAAGGGAATCGAAGGGGGATTATATAGTATGCCTCTCGGGCCATTGCATACCCGTGAACTCGAAGTGGCTCGGGAACTTGCTGAAGGACCTCGATGACCCCGGGGTGGCAGGCGTATACGGCAGGCAGGAGCCGATGAGCTTTACCCCCGATTCCGACAAGCGGGACCTTACGCTCGTCTTCGGGCTCGACAGGAAGGTCCAGCAGAAGGACAGCTTTTTCCACAACGCGAACAGCGCGATGAGAAAAGAGACCTGGCGGAAATACCCGTTCAATGAGGCCGTCACGAATATCGAGGACAGGGTCTGGGCGAAAAAGGTCCTCGAACAGGGATATAAGATAATATATGAGCCGGAGGCGAGCGTATACCATTACCACGGTATACACCAGAACAGCAACGAACAGCGCTGCTCGAACGTCGTGAAGATAATGGAGAAGCTCCATGCAGGATTCAGCAGGAAGCCGATAGACATGGAGAAGATGGACGTCGCGGCGATAATACCGGTAAAGGGCGCGGCGAGGTATGTCGGGGATGCGCCGCTCATCGAATACACGATAAAGAGGGCCAAGGGATCGAAGTACATAAATAACGTGATAGTCTCCACGGATAACGAAGAGACCGGGCAGTTGGCGAGGAAGCTGGGCGCGAACGTGCCGTTCATAAGGGACCCTTCGCTCTCGAAAGAGAATATCGACCTCGCGCAGGTCCTGCGGTATACGATGAAGAAGCTCGAGGAGTCGCGCATACTTCCGGATATCGTCGTCCTGCTGGAGGTCACGTTCCCGTTCAGGCCCGAGGGCCTGCTCGACGACATGATCGCGCAGCTCGCGGAAGGCGGGTTCGACAGCGTCGTCGCGGCGAAGAAGGAGAACAAGGCGATATGGCAGCAGAAGGACGGTGTCATATCGCAGATAGAGGAAGGCATAACCCCGAGGCAGTTCAAGGAGCCCACGTATATAGAGTTGAAGGGTGTGGGCTGCGTGACGCATCCGGAGTTCCTCAGGGAAGGCAAGCTCCTCGGTGAGAAGGTGGGCATCTACGAACTGGACAACCCGTATTCGCACCTCGAGGTCAGGAGCGAGGAGGATTATAAGCTCGCGTCATCGCTCATAAAGGAGGTATTCGGGAGGTAATGGCTTTTTCCGGCGTTAAAAAGCTCGTATTCATCAACGGCATAAACGAGGCCGAAGCTTACATGGATGGCCGTCCCGCGGAAGATGCCGCCGGCGATACGCTCCTGATAGCGATGAACCCGTCTATCCGTGCGCGCCTGAAGAGAAAGGGGTTTCACGCTGCCGATACCGCGGACTATTTCACGACGGATTCCCATGTGAATACCCTGCAGAAGTCGGATGAGCTTGTCAAATGGTTCGAGGCGAATGCCCGTTTCGCCGATACCGGGATGGGGGTCAGCAGCGCCTACAGGGATTTCTTCATATACTGGGCAAGGTTCGCAATGCATTACTGCATCTGGGCAATAGATATAGCATCCGCGGCGATTGAGGCACATAGGCCGGAGGCGGTATGCGCATACGGGGCGGGCGGTAAAGCGGCGGTGTCCAGCCTGTATATCGAGAACAGCGAAGGCTATTTCGGCCGCCTGGTAAGGGATACCGCGAAGGCGAAAGGCGCAGGATTCATAGACCTAGGGAATGGGGACGCCGAGGCCCGCAGGGAACAGGGACCGCGCGCAATATACATGAAGTCGCTGGTAAGGTTCATCCTGCAGAACATAAAGTTCTCTTTATGGGAGGCCTCCGTATGGGCAAAGAACATATTCCCGGGCAAGAAGCCGGTATTCTTCACGACGAGGTTCTATAACCTCGACAAGCTCGCGAAGGAATCGGTAAAGGACGGCAGCGGCAAGAGGCCGGAGATACTGAGGGGGCCGGTAATATTCACATACGGCCTGTCTGACGCGGTCATAAAACTGTTCGGCGGCGCGTATTCCGCCGCTATAATATCGCAGAAGAAGAACTTCGCGGAGCTCGTCGAAAAGATGAGGAAAGACCCCTCGGTATTCTCCTACAAGGGGGTATCGTTCGCGGAGGCCGTCTCGGGCAAGATCGAGGATAACCTCGGCGACCATATAATGGGCCTTATGCTGTGGACCGTGAAACTCAATGATTTTGTCGACAGGTCGAAGGCGTCATTGTTCGTCTCCAACGGCAACAGGGCGGACGATGTGATACTGGCGGAATTATGCGCGAGGAAAGGTGTAAGGACGTTGCTGATAAGCCACGGTTCGCATGTCCGGCCTAAGAACGTCCCTGAGAGGATAGAATGGGGCGAGCACGGAAGGGCGCTTCTGAGGGCGCCGTTCTCGGATATCGCGCTGCAGACGCCCGTCGCGGAAGGATACGTCGATGCCTTCAAGACGGAAAGCAGGATGATCAGGACCGGCCCTCTCATATGGGGAAAACCGGTGGAACGCAGGAAGAGCGGCGTGAGGACTATCGTGCATGCAGGCACGCCGAAGGCGGCGAACAGCTTAAGGCCGTTCGTCTACGAGACGCCCGATGAGTACATACGCGGCATATGCGAGCTCGCCGCGGCCGTGGAGGGGATACCCAATGCGGCGCTTATCGTGCGTTTCAGGCCGTCCTCGGATATAGGGATTGAAGATATCAGGGAACTCGTGCCATTTTCCGATAAAGTGAAGCTCAGCACAGACGGGCCTTTTTCGGCAGCGCTCGGAGCTGCGGACCTGCTGGTAAGCTTCTCATCTACGACGATAGAGGAAGCCCTGCAGAACAGGATACCCGTCCTTCTTTACGGAGGTTCGGGGCGCTATATGCACATAGAAGCTGTCGAGGCGGGAAGCAACGGCGAAATGCCGCGGTCGGCGATATACCATGTGAGTAAGGCCGGCGACCTTAGACCTGCAATAGAGAAGATCCTCGGCCTAGGAACGGACGGTAAACTGTTCGACGAATATATATACCCTGAAAACGAAAGGCAACCGCTGGAGGCGCTATTATAAAATGAGACCCGAAAGGAAAGTCAACGCAGTATGGTTCTTCCTGAAACGCTACAAGCGCATCTACGTGACGATGCTTTTAGTCACGATAGGATATTCCGTGCTCGAGAGCGTGAATATATCGATGTTCCTTCCGCTCTTCACGTCGGTCGTGGGGGAGAGCGCCGAGACGGCCGGAAAGTTCTTCCGGATAATGGAGGGCATCATATCGCTGATGCCGTTCGGGAACAGGTTCCTGAACATATGCGTGTTGATAGTGGTGCTGCTCGTGGTCAAGGAGATACTCGGATTCGTCAGGCACGTGCTGATCGGCTACGGGATAGGCAGGGTCATAACCGACGTCAAGGAAGAGATCTTCAACAAGTACGTCAATTCGGATTACCAGTTCTTCCTCGACAACAAGCAGGGCAGGCTCCTCTATAATATGCTTACGGCCACCGGACGCCTCGGCAGCTGCCTGCAGTTCATACCCGATTTCATAAACGCGATGCTGATGACGGTAAGCATAGGCGCGCTGCTCTTCTCGATGTCGTTCGGGGTGACGATGGTGCTCCTCGTAGCGGGCCTGGCTTTCAATCTCCTTACGCAGATACTGGCCAAACGCGTCTCTTACCACATAGGGACGGAGAGGGCGACCGTCAGCACCGAAGCGAACGTCATAGCGAACGAGGTGATAGACGGGATAAAGCATATAAAGGTCTTCGGTTCGTCGGAGTTCTGGAGGCATAATTTCGAGCGATCGGTAAGGCGCTTCAAGACCCTCGTCATAGAGGATTTCGTATGGATAGGCATCCCCGAAAGGGTAATGCAGCTGCTTCCCGCGGCGATGCTTATAATGGTTGCCATATTCTTCAGGCATTTCAGCAAAGGCCCGGACGCCGATCAGGCGTTTTCCGCCAAGATAGCGCTTGTGGGCGTATATGCGTACGCGTTCTACAGGCTAATCCCTTTCCTGACGTCATTCGGAAGGCTGCGTATGCAGATAATGGGCGCGCTTCCCGAGGTCGAGCTATTGTACGACGACCTGCATGAGGACACGAACAGGATCAAGGACGGCAATACGAAGATAGACGGGTTCAGGAAGGAACTGGCGTTCAGGGACGTGAGCTTCAATTACAAGGGGAAGAAGGAGATACTTAACGGCGTCTCCTTCAATATCGAAAAGGGCAAGACCACCGCCATCGTGGGCGCCTCCGGAAGCGGCAAGACAACGCTGATAAACCTCATTGTAAGGCTCTTCGTGCCTGACGAAGGCAGGATAACCCTGGACGGGACAGACCTGAGGGACATCAAGTACGCCTCGCTTATCAAGCTCATCGGGATGGTAAGCCAGGACACGTTCATATTCAACGCGACGATAAAGGAGAATATCATCTTCGGCCTTAAGGCAGTGACGCACGAACGGCTTGTCAACGCGTGCAAGCTGGCCAACGCGCATGATTTCATAAGCAATTTCCCCGAAGGCTACGAGACGGTCGTCGGCGATAAGGGATTGAAGCTGTCGGGCGGGCAGAGGCAGAGGATAGCCATTGCGCGCGCGATAATCAGGGACCCGGAGATACTGATACTCGACGAGGCGACGAGCTCGCTCGATTACCATTCCGAGGCGATAGTGCAGGAGGCCATAAACGAGGTATCGAAGAACAGGACGGTCATAGTCGTAGCGCACAGGCTTTCCACGGTGATCGACGCGGACAAGATAATAGTCATGGACAAGGGCAGGATAGTAGAGGAAGGGACGCATGCCGCGCTTATAAAGAAAGAAGGGGTCTACAGGGCTTTATATGAAAGACAGCAAAAAACGATATAAAGAATTCGAGATCCTTGATTGTACTATCAGGGACGGCGGTTACCTCAACGACTGGAAGTTCGATAAGGCGCTTGTCAGGGAGGTTTATAGGGCCGTCTCGAAAGCGGGTGTGCCTGTCATCGAGATAGGGTTCAGGGGGACGGATGAGCATTTCGACAGGAAGAGGTACGGCCCCTGGAGGTTCTCGGACGAGTTGTTGCTGCGCGAGACGATCGAAGGGATAGACGGCGCGAAACTCGCCCTGATGGGTGACTTCGGCAGGATATCGGCGGACGACTTTGTCCCGCGCGACGAGAGCGTTGTCGATATCGTGAGGATAGCGGCCCATAAGAACGATATAGCGGAAACTATCAAGACCCTCGGCAGGATAAAGAAGAAGGGCTATAAGACATCGCTTAATGCGATGGGATACAGCAACTACACGAAATCGGAACAGAAGAAGTTCGTCTCGATGGTCAGGAAGGCGGGCCTCGATTATGTATATGCGGTGGACAGCTACGGTTCGGTCTTCCCGAACGAGATAGAAGGGCTCATCAGCCCGCTGCTCGGCATACGCGGGACGAAGGTCGGGTTCCATCCGCATAACAGCCTGCAGATGGCGTTCGCGAACACGCTTGAGGCGGTCCGCTGCGGCGCGGATATAGCCGATTCTACGTTCTACGGCATTGGCCGCGGGGCGGGCAACCTGCCGACCGAAATAATCGTACTCTATAAGGAACTTTTAGGCGATAAGAAATATAACGCGATCCCGGTCCTCAATTGCATAGACAGGTACTTCCTGCCGATGAGGAAGGAGATTGACTGGGGATACCAGCTGCCGTTCATGCTCTCGGGGATGTACAAATGCCACCCGAACTACGCGAGCGGCCTGATAAATTACAGGGAATATACGATAGACGAGATATGCAAGGCGATGGAGGCCATTGAGAAGAGGAACCCGTTAGGATACAAGCCGGAGATATTAAAGGAGATCATAGAGGACGGGCTTATCGGGAAGCTGAAGACCTCCTCCGTCACGAAGAAGGCGGGGAAGGCCAGGAAAACCGGGGCATCAGTGCCGTATGCGGGAAGGCATGAAGGCAGGGATTTCCTGGTGCTGGCCAACGGGCCCGGCCTGAAGGATAACAGGGAGAAGATAGAGGCGTTCATAAGGAAGACGGACCCCGTCATACTCGGTGCTAACAACCTCTCGGGGCTGTTCGTCCCGCATTATCACGCGTTCAACAACAAGAGGAGGTTCACGGATTACGCCGGTACCGTATCCGGGAAGTCGAAACTCCTCATAAGCGAATATTTCCCGGATGAGTTCATCAGGGAATACACGGACAGGGACTACGAGAAACTGTATTATAACGATGTCCTGAACGCGCATTTCGGCATCGATGACGGGGTCATACGGACGAATTGCAGGACGATATCGGTCCTGCTTATCGGCGCGGCGATAGTAATGGGCGCCAGGAGGATATTCGTCGCCGGGATGGACGGCTACCTCGGCCCGGGCACAGAGGGCAAGGCCCTCTATTACAACGAGAAAGACGAAAAGACCGACAAGCAGATGATCATCGAGAGGCATATGTGGTGCCAGAAGTTCCTGGAGGAGATCGAGGCATACCTGCAGAAGAACGGCAGGGAGGGTATCCATATCATAACGCCCACGACCTACAAGGCGTTCTATAAAAGCGTGGAAAATTACATATGAAAATAATCGGGGTAATACCGGCGCGTTTCAAGTCATCGAGGTTTCCCGGCAAGCCGTTGGCGGATATATGCGGAAAGCCGCTCGTATGGTGGGTATATAAACAGGCCGAGAAGGTAAAAGAACTCGGGAAGGTCTATGTCGCTACGGATGACGGCAGGATAGCCCGGGTATGCAAAAAGCTCGCGATACCGTATGTGATGACCTCGGGCAGGCACCAGACAGGCACGGACAGGGTCGCCGAGGTCGCGAGGAAGGTCAAAGCGGATATTTACGTGAATATACAGGGGGATGAACCCCTGCTGAAACCCGCTATGATAAGAAGCGCGATAGGACCCCTTTTGAAAAAGAATTCCGGATTCGATGTTACGAACCTGATGTCTTTAATACGCAACCCGAAGGAGGTACCGAGCCCGACCGTCCCGAAGGTCGCGGTGAGCGCGAAGGGCGACGCCGTATTCCTCTCGAGGGCGCCGATACCTTATCCGAAGAGGGGCGGCTACGCGCAGTATTATAAGCAGGTCTGCGTATACGGGTTCAGGAGGAAGGCGTTATTGGCGTTCGGCGGGCTTTCGAGAGGGGCTTCCGAGCTTATAGAGGATATCGAGCTGCTGCGCTTTATAGAGAACGGCATAAAGGTCAGGATGATCGAAGTGAAAAGCGGCAGCATGGCGGTTGATACTCCTGAGGACCTGAAGGCGGTAAAAAAGATAATATGCAAAAACCGGGCGTAATATTCATCAACCCGTCGCTTGCGCAGGATGGGGGCAAATGCGACGAAGTGCTGTTCCCGTTCGCTGCCATCATGCTGCTCGCGACGATCCTCGACAAGTCGGGGTATGATGTCACGATCATCGACGGCAATATGTATACGTCGGCGGAATGCATCGGTAAGGTCCGCGCGGCGGTCAACGAAAACACGGTCTTCGCGGGATTTTCCGTGATGACCTCGCAGGTCAAATGGGCTTATGAAGTGGCCGGCGCGCTCAAGAAGTCGCATCCGGGCCTTAAGATAGTGTGGGGAGGGGTGCACGCGACCTTATACCCGGAACAGACGATCGCGGACCCGCTTATAGACATAATAGCCGTCAATGAGGCGTGCAGTTCGATAGCGATGCTCGCAGAGGCGTTGAAGAACGGCGGCGGCCTCTCGAACGTGCCCGGCATATATTTCAAGAAGGACGGAAAAACGATAAAGAACGCGCCGTACCTGCCTGATGACATCACGAAGATACCGCAGATCGATTTCTCTCTTTTCGATGCGCTCCGCTACGCCAGGAACAACCTGCTCCCGAAGGCATACGACCTTCCGCTAAAGGATGCAGTGATGATGCCCATAATAACGGGGCTCGGATGCGCTTATAAGTGCTCGTTCTGCATAAACGTCATCCTGAACAGGAAATACCGGTATATGGAAGCGAAGGAGATAGTGGACAGGATAGAATTCCTGCAGAAGGAATACGGAGCGAACTTCTTCCAGCTGCTCGACGAGGACTTCTTCATAAACAAGAAGAGGACGATGGATTTCATCGAGCTTGTCGAGAAGAGGGGGCTTAAGTTCTATTTCAGACCGTGGATGCGCGTATCGTATTTCAGGGACAACTACATTTCTGAAGAGGTCGCGAAACGGCTCGAGAAGATAGGCATGGTCACGGCGGTGATGGGGGCCGAGTGCGGCTCGCAGGCGATGCTGGATAAGATACATAAGCAGATAAAAGTGGAAGACACCGTGAACGCGGCGAGGACGCTTTCGAAGACGCGGATCGTGCCGAGGTATTCGATGATGGTAGGGCTTCCGGGAGAGACGAAGGAAGATATACTGGCTACCTACCGGCTCGCGCTGAAGCTGAAAGATATAGACTGCAGGTCGGATATACCGATACTCAGTTTTGCCGCGTATCCCGGTTCGCCGATATACAGCGAAGCGGTCAGGAAATACGACCTGAAGGAACCCGGCAGCCTTGCGGAATGGGCAGCCCTCGACTTCTCGGGTTTCCTCGGATTCTATTCCGCGCAGGGCAAGCCGTGGATATTCGACAGGAAGATATTCGAGAGGATGAACAATTATTACAATATCGGCTTCCAGTTCTCGCCGAGAAAGACATTGCGCAACAAAGTGCTCTACCCGCTGCTAAGATCGCTGATCAGGTTCAGGTTCGTTACAGGATGGTTCGGGTTCCCGGTCGAGGAGTTCATACTCGGATGCCGTTAACCGATTCCACGAAAAGATTGGTGGAGGAGTGCGCGGGCCTGAACGCGCGTACCGCTGGGCGGCTCGGCCCCGGGCTCGGATTCCTTGTATGGGCATCCCCGACGGCATACAGGGACCCGGAAGATACGAAACTCTGGCATCCGGTATATCTTGAAAAGCCGGTTGCGTATAAGCTTCCCGCGCTTTGCTGCATGTACCTGCGTTATGCGCTAATAGGGGTAATAAGGTGTTTCGCTTACAGGGGTTTCTCCTACGCATACAGGGAGAAAAGAGCGCCGGTGCTTATCGTGATGGCTGAGGAGATAACGGACCATTCAAAGGAGTTCAGCACCGATTATATAATCGAAGATACTTCGCATCATGAAGACAAACTCGTCTTCTCGAGGACAAAAATCATCGGCAGCAACTATACTGCGCTGGGCTTCTGGAAGAAGATGGTGATCGGAGAGAAGCTGGAAATGGCGCTGATCGCCGATTTCATCCGGAAACTATTGGCGGGACGCCTGAGCATGGCATACATGGAATCGCTGGCCATATTCCACAGGTGGGTGATATCTTATTCCTGGTGTTTTCATTATGATTTCTACATGCTGGTGCATAAGGTGCTCAGCCGCGAGCCTGCGGAATACCGTTCGGTGTTCGTACCGCATGAGATGCATTTCTATTCAAGGATGGTCTGGAAAGCGGCTAAAGAGCTGAATGTAAAAGGCATTACCGCGCAGCATGCGATGATATTGCCCGAGAAGCTGTGGTATTTTCCCGAGGCCGCCGAAGTTAGGGCCGGGTGCGCCCTTCCGGACATATTCTATGTTTACAGCGAGGGTATAAAAGCCCTACTCGGCAGGTACTACCCGGGCACGGACCTCCGGCTTTGCTGCAGCCCGAGGTTCAGGAAATGGAAGGACTCCGGCAGGCTGGACAGGTCGCGCGCTGACGCGGTAACGTTCGTATGCGGGATAATGGAGTATGACACCGCGATAATCGTGGAAGCGGCAAAGACATTGCTTGCGGAGGAATATAAGGATAAGAGGAAGATCCGGCTTCGGCTGCATCCCGCCGGTATAATAGGCAGGGAACAGAGGGATTGGATAGAAGCGGCATCCAAGACAGGCTCGATAGAGCTGTCGAAGGTGCAGCTCAAGGAGGAATTTGAGTTGTCTAGGCTGATAATAGGATCGAACTCCGCGGTGCTGCAGGAAGCGGTGCTTTCGGGCGTGCCGGCGCTCGCCCTAACCAGCAGGGAATATATATGCGCGTCCGTCCTTCCCGACGAAGATAAATGGACCATAGACGTATCGCGGTTATCATGGAAACGGGTAGAAGAGCAATCCGCCAGGACGCCGGACCAGGACACGACACGCCGGTTCAGGGCAAACATGGGGCTCGACAACCCTGACCTGACCACGGCAACGGTGGCCGCGGCATGAAACCTTTGGTCAGCGTGCAGGTCTGCTGCTATAATTCGGAGAAATATCTTGCGCAAACCCTTGAGAGCGTGGCGGCCCAGACGTTCAATGGCTGGGAACTCGTGATCGTAAACGACGGTTCCACGGACGGGACGGAAGCGATAGTGGACGGTTTCGTGAAGAAGGGCCTGCCGATAACCTACCACAGCCAGCCAAACAGCGGTTTCGCAGCCGCGAGGAACAGGGCGGTAGGGTTGTCGAAAGGCGATTGGATAGCAATACTGGACCACGACGACGTATGGCGTCCGGAAAAGCTTGATGTTCAGCTCAAAGCGGCCGAAAAATACCCGAAGGCTAAACTGCACTTCTCCAACTCGGAATGGTTCACCGACGACGGTAAGATAGCGAGGAATACGATAGAGGACGGCAGGTTCTGCTCCGGCATAATAAAGGAGCCCTTCACGACGTTGCTGTCCGAGGGTTGCTTCATAGACAGCGAGACTGCGCTGATAGACAAAAAGACTCTTGAAACCCTCGGCGGTTTCAACGAGAAATACAAGTATATCGTGGATTACGACATGTTCCTCAGGATAGCGAAGCAGGACACTATCTGCTATGAGGATAAGGTGCTTGCGGGATGGCGTATGCACCCGTCGCAGGCGACGAAGAAGCTTGAAGAGGAGATGACGAGGGAATATATAGACCTTTTCGAGAAAGCGCTGAAGGAGAGCGGCCTGCCGGCGGAGGTAAAGGAGAAGGTGAAGAAGTCTATCGTTTACCACCTCAACAACTACTCGCTTCTCATGCTGAAGAAGGAGGGCAAGAAGGCGTTCCTGCGCACGCTGCTGGGCGGGATAAGGAAGAGGCCGATGAGCCCTCACACGTACCTGAAGACGCTGCATACGTTCTGCAGGGCGTATATGGGCGAGGACATATCGTCAAGATGAAGGTGTTGTTCATAAATTTCAATATCGGCTCCACACCGGGGATCAATAACGGTATCGCGTGCCTATCCGCCGTCCTGAAGGAGAAGGGCCACAGCACGGCTCTCATATTCCTCTGCGAGCAGCTGGGCTACGGCTTTGACCCGGACAGGATAAAGAAGGACATATTGTCCGAGGCGCCCGGTATCATAGGGCTGTCGCTTATCGAGACGCAGCTTAAGTATGCCAGGAAACTGATGGAAGGGCTCAGGAGCTATTATAATGGCATCGTCGTATGCGGCGGGCCGTACCCGACGATGGACCCGGAAGGCTGCCTCGCGATAGAAGGCGTCGACGCCGTATGCGTCGGCGAGGGCGAGGATGCTCTTACCGAGCTTGCCGACGCGGTAGAGTCAGGCAGGAAGTACGACGGAATAAGGAACATATGGGTAAAGCGGGGCAATACGGTAATAAAGAACAAACTGCGCCCGTTCAAGAGCTTATATGACCTGCCTCCGGACGATAAGGAGCTATTCGACCTGGACAGGATACTGCCGCTGAAGAATTACCAGCTGGAGACGATGATAGGCAGGGGCTGCGTATACCAGTGCAGTTACTGCATAAACGATTCGTATGTGAGGAGGTACCGCGATCTTTGCGAACGCAAGGTCGGGCTCAACGATTACATAAGGTTCAAGGACGCCGTCAAGGCGGCTGCGGAGATAAAGGATACGGTCCTGAAACACCCGCAGATAAAGAAGATAGCTTTCATAGATGATAATTTCATAACCGACGAGAAATACCTCGCCAAGTTATGCGGGGAATATAAAAAGGCCGTGGCCCTGCCTTTCATGTGCAACGTAAACCCCGCTTCCTATAACGAAAGGAAGGCGAGGATACTGAAAGAATCAGGCTGCGATGACGTGAGGTTCGGCATCGAGAGCGGAAGTGAGCGCGTAAAAAAAGAGGTGATGAAGCGTCCCGTCCCTAACAGGAGCGTATTGGAGGCATTCAGGATAAACAAGGAGCTGGATATGATGACCAGCTCATTCAATATGATAGGGCTGCCTACGGAGACGAAAGAGGAGGTCCTCGAGACGCTGAAGCTCAACGCGCGGATAATGCCGGACACGGTGAAGGTCATGACTTTCTACCCGTTCAAGAACACGCCGATATACGGGTTCTGCGAAGAGCTCGGGCTCATCGATACGGAAGCAAAGGAAGAGCTCGATAATTACGATACTTTCACGTGTTTGAAGTTTCCCGGGGAGTACCGCCTGTTCCTCAGGAAGATGCAGGTCTGCTTCAACTGGTACCTGAACAGCATGCTGGGAAATGAGGCGTCCGGGGCGTACAGGGAGCTCGTGGAGAAGGCGGAGGGCATGTCCGGCGCGGAATGGGACGGCTATGATTTTTGCGCGGAGGACAAGAAGGTATCCGAAGCGATGAAGGCGAAGAATCTGGAGCATTACACGAAATATATGAACAGGAGCCTCGCGGTCAAATGGCCGAGCAGGCATACTATTGGAGAGTCGCGATGACGAGCATTCTCATTATGTGCGGAGGAAGGGGCGCTAGGCTCGGAGATATCACGAAAAATTGTCCGAAGCCGCTGATTAAGATCGGGGGCGTGACTATACTTGAGCGAAAGATCGGGCATTATATGCGAAATGGTTTTAAGGATTTCATTGTCTGTATCGGGTATAAGGCAGATATGATAAAATCTTCATTACGAAAAGGCGGTTTTTCAAGATATTGCAGGTATTCAGATTCCGGTGAACCCGCGGGAATACTTAAAAGGCTGTATAACGCTCGAAATATGTTTGATGATAATGTGGTTCTTACATACGGAGACACTTTCGCGAATATTGATCTGTCTTTGCTCCTAAAGACGCATATAAAGGAGAAGAATTCCGCCACCATAGTAGTGGCTCCTATCCAGAACCCTTTCGGCCTGGTAGAGTATGATAATAATAGGAAAGTTTTGTCGTTCAAGGAAAAACCCGTTCTGAATTATTATATCGGATATGCGGTCATTAATAAATCTGACATAGAAAGAGTGCCGCAGAAAATGATAGGTATGCCCGACGGTAAAGGACTCGTGGAATTTTATAAATATCTTATAGATAAAGGCAGTCTCGGAATATTTGAATATTCGGGGCCGCAGATAACGTTTAATACGGAGGACGAGCTTAGGCTGGCTCGCAGGAAAATGACCGCATTCTATACAAGCAGGGAGGAAACTTGAAAAACAAGACGGTATTGGTGACCGGCGGGGCAGGTTTCATAGGTTCGCATTTAACGAAGAGGCTCGTGAAATCGGGCGCGAAAGTATCAGTAGTCGTGAAATACAAGAGCATAATAGATAACGTCAGGCTAGCCCCGATATGGGATGATATTACGCCGATTGAGGCCGACCTGAGGAATATCGATTCAATGAGGCAATTTTCGGGAACTTCATACGATCTCATATTCCATCTTGCGGCATACAACCATGTCGGAGACAGTTTCATGCACGTCAGTGAGGCGATTGAATCGAATGCGATGGCAACGGCCAACCTGCTTGAATTCGCCCCGCAATATAAGAGATTCATATATACATCTTCATCTGAAGTGTACGGAAAGCAAAATACCGTTCCGTTCGAAGAGAGCTTTACCCCGCATCCTATCTCGCCTTACGCTATCGGTAAATATGCCGGAGAGCTTTACGCGAAGATGAAACGCGAGCAGACAGGAAAAGATATAATCTGCTTAAGGTTCTTTAACGTGTTCGGGCCTTACCAGAGCGAGAGGGCCGTAATACCGGAACTTATCATTAAGAGCCTGCGGGGGGAACCAATCAAGACTACCGAAGGGAAACAGACGAGGGAATTCAATTATGTAGATAATATTGTCGACGCCTTTATCGCCGCAGCAAAATTAAAAAAACCTCCGGAGGAGGTCATAAATATTGGCGCGCAGGAAGAGATATCGATATCGGACCTGGTGCGCAAGATACATAAGATGTCGGGCTCGCGGTCCAAGCTGATGATAGGAGCGCTTGCCTATAGGCCGACGGAAATTTGGAGGATGTATTCCAATAATACAAGGGCAAAGGAAATACTCGGATGGCAGCCACGGGTGGATTTTGATGAAGGCCTTAAGAAGACCGTGGAATGGTTCAGAAGGTATGTAAAACTATTCAGGGAAAAAGACTCGCTTCTTTGCAAGCTATGATGAACGTGAAGATAGGGATAACAGGGTCAAGAGGGTTCATAGGTTCCGAGTTGGCGGGGCATCTTGAAAGCAACGGCTTCAAGGTAGTCAAGCTGGACGGACATACTCGGCAGGAAAGCGGCGAGAATGAAAAGAGCGCCTTGCCGAAAGGCCTGAAATGGGTACTTCATTTTGCCGCATCGACATCTATTGAGGAGAGCCGGAAAGACCCGTTTCGAACATATAGGAACAATATAGATTCTACTCTTGCGGCGATTGAAATAGCCAAAGAGTCGAAAGCCGCCTTATTGTTCATGAGTTCATATGTTTACGGAAACCCGAAGTACGTTCCTATTGACGAGGACCATCCTCTTGGGGCTGTGAACCCATACATGTCGAGTAAGATAATATGCGAGGATATCTGCCGTCAGGTATCCAAGTTAATGTCAATACCTCTTGTCATATTAAGAGGATCGAATATTTATGGAAAAACCCTTATCAAGGGAAGGCTTATTCCCGATTTGCTGGAATCGGCGAAAAAGGGCGAGCAATTGACGATAACCGACCCTCTTCCAAGGAGGGATTACCTGTACATAAGGGATTTTTGCGGGTTGATTATCAAAATACTTGATAACGATCCCCCTATACAAGGGACATTCAATGCCGGACAGGGCCAAAGCTATTCCAACAAGGAAGTTGCGGAAATAGTTAGACGGCTTAGTTCAAATAAATACCCGGTAGCTGTTAACGGTCCGAAAAGGGAGAACGACATTAAGGACGCCTCGATAAACGTTTCTCTTGTAAAGAAGACTTTCATGTGGGAACCGTCATACAGTCTGGAAGACGGGCTGAAGGAACTCATAGGTCATAGAAAGAGAGGGTTAATATGATATCAATAATATCTCCGGTCTACAACGAAGCCGAAAATCTTGAAGAGCTTTGCAACAGGATCACGTCGGCCGTTAAGAAAGAGGAAGTTGATTATGAGGTCATCTTTGTAGATAACGGAAGCACGGATCGGTCGCTCGATGTAATAAAAAAGCTCAGGAAAAGCGACGCTAAAGTAAAATATGTAAGCCTTTCAAGGAATTTCGGCCATCAGGGAGGTATTGTTGCGGGTCTTTCAAGTGCATCTGGTGACGCGGTAATTTCACTTGACGCCGATCTTCAGCATCCGCCCGAACTCATACCGGAACTGATCAGGAAGTGGAAGGGCGGTTACTGTGTTGTTTCAACGACAAAGAAATTCAAAGGGGTGAGTTCAGGATTCAGCCTGTTCCCGAGCAGGATATTTTACAAGCTGATAAGCTCCATATCGGACATCAATTTGACCTACGGAGAATCGGATTATCGCCTGCTCGACCGGAAGGTGGTTGATGCAGTGTTGGAGATACCTGAAAAGCACAAATTCCTTCGCGGTATGGTCAAATGGGTCGGATTTTCGCAGACATCGGTCGAATACGAGGTAGCCCAGAGAAAATCCGGCGAATCGAAATTCTCGTTCTGGAATTACGTTAATTTTGCGTTTGACGGGATATTTTCATTCTCTATCGTACCTTTGAGGGTCTTCCTTTGGTCGGGCATCCTGGTGGCGTTATTCTGCATATTATGGGGAGCGTTCTATTTTGTAATGGGCCTGATCAGCCTTTTTTCCCCCGAGAAGAACCTTTTGCCGCCCGGCTCTGCCACGATAACGGTCAGCATAATGTTTCTCGGCGGAGTGCAGCTTATCGGGATAGGGATACTCGGCGAGTACCTTGGGCGCGTATACCAGCAGACGAAGGAAAGGCCGGATTTTATCGTGAAGGAAAAAGAGCTGTAATAAGCCATGGGTAATTGCATAGTTTGCGGCAGCAACGATAAAGGCCCCTTATTCGGAAAAATATCCAGATGCAAGGGGTGCGGCCATATATATTATGGTATAGAGCATACCGATGAAGAGATAGAAAGGCTTTATTCACATGGGTATTTCTTCGGGGAGGAATACAGCGATTATGTTGCTGACAGGAAAACCGCGAGCAAAAATTTCAGGCTTAGGGTCAAGGTTCTTAAACGGTTCCTGGACGCAAGCAAGCATAAGCGGCTGCTTGAGATTGGATGCGCATACGGGTTTTTTCTCGAGGAGGCTAAGGAATATTTTACTTCCGTTAAAGGCATCGATGTCTCTAAAGAGGCTGTGTCATACGCTAAGGACAGGCTGTTTTTGGATGTTGAAAGCGATGAATTCCTTAAACACGATTATAAGGGACAAAAATTCGATTGTGTATGCATGTGGGACACCATCGAGCACTTGAAAAGGCCGGACCTGTATATTGAGAAGATCGGGCAGCTGACCGATAAGGGGGCTTTGCTTGCGCTGACGACCGGGGATATAGCGAGCTTTAGCGCAAGAATGATGAAAAGTAAATGGCGCCTTATCCATCCACCCACCCATATACATTATTTTTCGGAAAAATCGCTTGCTAAGTTATTGGAAAGGGGCGGTTTTAGGATTATTTATAAGTCTCATTGCGGATTTTTCAGGAGCATAGATATGCTGTTTAACAGGACCGTAGGCAAGATCCCGGGATTGGGCAGATTATGTTCATTTATCGGCAAAACCGCTATTGGAAGGGTTGATTTTTATGTTAATCTTCGTGATATCATGTATTTGATCGCAAAAAAAGATTAGTCTAGGGAGGTTAGAGATGTGCGGCATATTCGGGTTCGTGCTAAACAAGGAATCAAAGATGTCGGAGGATGGCATCCGCGGGATGTTGCCTCTGATATGCAGGCTTTCGGAAAGGCGGGGGAGCGAAGCATCGGGTATCGCGATAGGCTTAGAAGGCGCGATATCATATTTTAAGAAGCCGATGAGGCCTACGCAGCTGGTCAAGGAAACGGATTTCCGGAAATTTATCGATTCTAAACTGGGACTGGCGGCCTCCGGCGAGTCAAGGATGGTAGAAAAGCCTTTTGCGGTGATCGGGAACAGCCGCCTTGTGACGAACGGCACGCAGGCGGTGGCCCAGAACAACCAGCCGGTCGGCGCCGGCCGCGTAGTCGGCGTTCACAACGGGATCATAACCAATTCGGACAGGATCCTGGAGAAGTACCCGAATGTCAGAAACGCGGTTGTGGATAGTTCGGATTCAGATACGTCAGTGCTTATGGGGTTGATAAATGAAAAATACGCGGAAAGCGGCGATATAAAAAGTGCGCTCGCAGAAACGTATTCTGATATAGAAGGTTCTGCGTCTATTGCATTCATGTGCGAGAACGCGCCGTTTATCGCGCTTGCGACAAATACAGGTTCCTTATTCTACAGTAACGATCCAAGTGCACGGATGTTTGTATTCGGTTCAGAGAAATTCATTGTAGAACGGTTCCTTGCCGGCAGTAAGATAGCATCCGGAAGGGATTTTGTTCCGGTGGTGCAGATCAAGCCGCATACCGCCGCTATAGTGGATATACATTCGGGCGCGCCTGATATTTACGACATGAGAGGGTACCAAAGCGGGAAAAAGATGGTTATCTCGGGCAAGAGATCCGGGTTATACAAGATATTTGATGAAAGCGAATCGAAGGTTGAATTAAAGCGATGCACGAGATGCATCCTGCCCGAATCATATCCGTTCATTGCTTTTGACGAAGAAGGTGTATGCAATTACTGCAGAAGATATAAGAAACAGGAATACCTTGGAAAAGCCGCGCTGGAAGAGGTGTTGTCAAAACACAGGTCGAAGGATGGTAAGCCCGACTGCATTTATGGCTTAAGCGGGGGCAGGGACAGTTCCTACGGGTTGCATGTGCTTGTAAAAGAATTCGGGATGCATCCTATAGCGTATACATATGATTGGGCGCTTGTTACAGACCTTTCCAGGAGGAACCAGGCAAGGATCACCGGGAAGCTCGGAGTTGAGCATCTTATCAGAGCAGCGGATATACACGCCAAGAGGAGGCATATACGAAAGAATATCTACGCATGGCTTAAAAGGCCTAAGCTTGGCATGGTCACGATTTTCATGGCTGGCGACAAAATGTTTTACTACTATGGAAGGCAGTTGCGGAAAGAGACGGGGATTGATTTCACCGTATTCGCTTCTGGACAACAGGTGGAGCAGATGGAATTCAAAGTCGGCTATTGCGGCATAAACAAGCAGCTTGTGAATAATACGCGCCTTTACGATTACGGAGCATCGGCGAAGATGCGCCTTGCGCTATGGTACGGAAAGGAATTCATGCTTAATCCCTCCTACCTCAACGAATCACTCCCGGACAATATATTCGCGTTTTATTCCAGTTTCCTGAATAAGGATGACTATCTCTATCTCTATAATTACCTGCCTTGGGATGAAAAGCTGATAGAAAAAACAGTAATAGAACAATACGGATGGGAGTCCGACGTTAAGTACGGCGGAAATCAGTGGAGAATGGGCGATGGCCAGACGGCTTTTATTAATTATATATATTATACGATAGGAGGTTTCTCCGAGTTTGATAATTTCCGAAGCAACCAGGTAAGGGAGGGATGGATTAAGAGGGAAGAGGCGCTTAACCTTGCGGAAAAGGATAACAGGCCTCGAATAGACATGCTCCTTGATTTCAGCCAGCTGATAGGTTTTAATCTCGAAGACGTGCTTTTAAGGATTAATTCGATACCAAAGACATATATAAAATAATATGGGCGTAAACTGCACTATTTGCGGAAACAGCGCGAATACCATCCTCGCAGACGGGACGATAAACCGGTATGACTGCGTATCCTGCGGACATTCATTTTCCGTGATTGAGCCGTCAAAACAAGTTTCTTACAATGCGGATTACTATGACCTTAAGCATGCAAACTGGTTCAGCAATCCCAATATATGGTTATTCAGGTACATTTTGAAGCAGGCGCGGATCATCCTGGGCGACGGCAGGATATCGGTGGTCGATGTGGGGTGCGGTAAGGCTGATTTCCTGAAATACGCAAGGATAAAAGACCGCAAGGTCGATGTTTACGGCATAGACCTGTGCGATAACGATATTCCGGACATAGCGTTCTATAGGGCAGATTTCCTAAAAACGGAGATCAACCGGAAATTTGATCTGGTTACAAGCATGGCCTCGATCGAACATGTTGAAGATGTGAATTCTTTTGTCAGGAGGCTGGCGAATCTATCGTCTCAGGGAGGCATTATATCCGTAACTACGGATAATGCAGGCGGGATATTCTTTTCATTGTCGAGATTTCTAAAAAAGGCGGGATTGGCAACGCCTTATTACAGCCTTTATGAGCCGGCCCATTTGCAGCATTTCACGAATAAATCATTGCGGATCCTTCTTGAAAAGAACGGACTTAAGGTCATCTCGCAAAGGAACCACAATTATCCCGCTGAAGCGGTGGACATGCCGGATGCAAACCCGTTCATGAAGATGGTTTATATATTAGGAGTACGCTTCCTGTTTGCCATGCCGTCGAACTTCGGGATCCTGCAGACAGCTATTTGCAGGAAGGAAAGAAATTGAACCGCAGCCCTTTCCGTATTAAATACGGGCTTTACGCGATCTTGCTTCTTGTTATCTGTATTGCGGTCGCATCATCTGTTTTGCCCGGTATCGGCAAACACCTCGACAACCCTAACCTTATACCGTATTTCAACGTTGACGAAGGTTATCTTATGGACCTGATGTGGTATTACTACTCAGGGGAGATCAGGGACAGTTTCCAGATGACGCTTGATTACGGGTTGGAGATGGTTTACGTGGTCAAGTTCTGCCGCATATTCCTTTCGGAGAAAATGGTATTCACCCCGGGCACTTTCGTAATGATATTCAGGTATATTCATCTCATATCCTGGATCGCGGCTATTATTTGTTTATGGGGGCTGGTCGGCAGGCATTTCCGTAAAGGCGCAGAGCAGGTAGTTGTGGCGGGCCTTCTTGCCGTTAGCCCGAGTTTCGGTTATTTCATGAACAGCCTTAAGCCGGACCCTTTGTTATTACTTATCATGGTCTTGGGCATGGATTATACTCTCAGGATGATAGATAAACCGCGAACAGCATATTTCATTGCCGTCATATTTTTGTCTGCAATGGGATTCGTGGTCAAATTTTCCGGCATATTTATGCTCTTGCCGTTAATAGCGTCATTATATATTTCACGCCAAATGTTAAATAATGAGAATAGCTGGATCGCGCGGTTCAATATAAGAGGGGTGTGGTGCATACCCTTGGTTGCTTCGGCAGTAATGATCGCGCTGCCGATAGCGGCTATATTTATATATGTTCGAAAAACATCGGGAATGACATATTTTCAGGAATATGGATTTTGGCAGGCGTTTATAAGATATAAGATAGCGACGGTATTTGGCGCGGCCGGTTTGTCTCTTGCGGCATTTAGTATCGCCTTGTACAAGATGAGCAGGTCAAGGAAGGACTACGTGCGGGAAATATGGAAAAAACTTGAGATATTTGGGTCGTATTCGGTCTTTGCCGCGGGCGCTTTTATCATTGCTTTATTGATCGTAGGATTCGGATGGCTGCTGATGCCGGCGCATTTCTTCGAAACATATTTTCTTAACGGGATGGATTTTACCGGTGGCGAGATCCTTAAGCAGGTAAAGACCATACCGCAGTTAACCGCGGTATATTCTTCTGCGATCGCCGAAAGGTTAGGGTCATTGGATATCGTCATGTTAGCGCTGTTTGCCGTGTATGCGTTAGTTGAATATAATTATCGTACGACTCTTGCCAGGGAAGATGAAGCCAGACGCAGAAAAAGATTACTAATATCCGTTTATTTGATCCCTTTTTTCATGATGATGTTTACGCTGGGCCGGTTTACGAACCATCACGCGCTTATATTCACTGTTTTTGTGTCATTGTTGGCCGTAGAAGGTATATATATCATCATGACGAGGCCGAATATGAATATGCTTGTAAAGTCGGTTATCGGGACAGGCGCTGCCGTATATTTCCTGATTGATTTGACGCTGGGCGGTTATGCGATGGCAAAAGAGCGCATGTATGAGCTGAGAAAAGATGAAGATGTTTGCTTCGAGGTGGAAAAATGGATCCGGAATAACCTTCCCCAGGACGCAAGAATCCTCACCGATTATCATACTAGGGCCTATGTTCCCCCTTATCTTAATAATCCGATAACTCTGAAGCACGGGGGTAAGGACAGGCTTACACAGATAACAGAGCTTATTAATGATGCCAGGCCGCGCTATATATATTTGAATGAAGGGACCGGTGATGAGAACCTGCCTCCTATCGAAAAAATAGTCACGGGCGGAAAAACCAGGCTGTTGGCTTACTTCGAAAGCAAGGGAAGGCAATACCAGAGAAGGAGAGGAGATAAATACGTAATATATGAAATATTTTACGAAAGTAAGTAGAGCTGAAGTCGTAATACTATGCGGCGGTATGGGCACGCGCATGAAAGAGGAGACGGAATACAGGCCCAAGCCGATGGTCGAGATAGGCGGAAAACCGATCATCTGGCATATAATCAGGCACTATTCACTGTTCGGGTTCGACAGGTTCATATTGGCACTCGGGTATAAGGGCGACCAGATAAGGGAATATTTCTCAGGGGACGGGAACGTCGTCTGCGTCGAAACGGGGCTTAAGACGCTGAAAGGCGGAAGGATAAAGAGATTGGAGCCCTTCATCCAGGGTAAGCATTTCCATCTTACATACGGTGACGGGCTGAGCGATGTTGATATCGGCCGGCTTGAAGCGTTCCACAGGAAGCACGGGAAGATATGCACGGTCACGGCCGTAAGGCCGCCTTCCCGCTTCGGGGAGATGGTGATAAAGGGGAACAAGGTCAGGGAGTTTGAGGAGAAACCGCAGCTTTCGACCGGGCATATAAACGGCGGATATTTCGTGTTCAAGAGGGAGATATTCGATTACCTGACTTCATCGAAGGATTGTGATTTCGAGTTCGGGCCCCTGCAAAAGCTGTCAAGGAAAGGGCAGATGATGGCATACCGGCATTACGGGTACTGGCAGTGCATGGATACGGTCAGGGACGCGGAGTACCTGAACAAGCTATGGAAGTCGGGAGCCGCGCCGTGGAAGACGTGGAAGAGATGAAAGAAAAGCGTACGGTACTTGTGACCGGCAACGCCGGATATATAGGCACCGTCATGACGGGATATTTGAAGGACAGGTCGTACAGGGTATTCGGTCTGGATACATGCTATTTCTCGGACGACCTGCTTTATCCGGTGCCCGAGGGTTCGAGACCAGACAGGCAGGCGGTAAAGGACATACGCGATGTTTGCGCCGCGGACCTTGAAGGCGTCGATGCGGTCGTGCACCTCGCCGCGTTATCGAACGACCCACTCGGCGAGATAAACCCCGGATTGACCGAGGAGGTCAATTTCAGGTCAACCATAAGGCTTGCCGGCCTCTGCAGGGACGCCGGGGTAAAGAGGTTCATATTCGCCTCCTCATGCAGCATATACGGCATATCGGGCAGCGATGCCCCGGTCGATGAGAAGGGCAAGATTAATCCGGTAACGGCATACGCGAAGGCGAAGGTCCAGGCCGAGGAAGGACTTTCTAAACTTGCGGGAAGGGATTTTCACCCCGTCTTCATGCGGAACGCCACGGTATACGGTTTGTCCCCGCGGCTAAGATTGGATCTCGTGGTCAATAACCTGTTGGCCTGGGCATACCTGACTAAGGAAGTGGCAATTATGAGCGACGGCAAGCCGTGGAGGCCGATATTGCATATAGAGGATTTCTGCGCGGCGTTCGCGGCCGCGCTTGAAGCGCCGGAGGACAGGGTGCATAACGAGGCATTCAATGTGGGGCAGGACACGGAGAATTACCGCGTGAAGGATATAGCCGCCGAAGTGCAGAAGGCGGTACCCGGCTCTGAGGTCAGAATATTGAACAAGACAGGCGCGGATGAGCGAAGTTATAAAGTTGATTTCTCGAAAATAAAGAAGATATTGCCGGAATTCAGGCCCCGATGGGGACTGAAAGCGGGCATCGGGCAGCTCCTCGAGGCATACACCGGGTACGGGCTGACGCGCGAAGGGTTCGATTCCGAGAGATATTTCCGCATAAGGGCCATAAGGTCGTTGATGAAGGAAGGGAAGGTAGATAATAACCTGAAGATAACGGGAGGTAAAAGATGATAGACGGCGTAAAGGTAATACCGCTCAAGAAGATATCGGACGAGAGGGGCACGATCATGCACATGCTGAAGAATACTGACCCCCATTTCGAGCAGTTCGGCGAGGTCTATTTCTCGACCGCTTATCCCGGAGTGATAAAAGGATGGCATGAGCATACGAAACAGGTCCAGTTCTACGCAGTTATAAAGGGGATGATCAAGCTCGTCATGTGCGACAACAGGCCGAAATCCCCTACATACAAGGAGCTTATGGAGGTCTGCGTAGGCGACGATAATTACCAGCTCGTCAGGATACCTGCCGGCGTAATAAACGGTTATAAGAACATCGGGACGGATACAGTGATAGTTGCCAACTGCTCCACGCTGCCGCATGAGCCTAACGAGATGCTCCGGTACGACCCTCACGGGGACAAGGTCCCTTACGAATGGAAAAGAATAGATAAGTAGGATGCAGACCGTCGATTTTCTCGTCATAGGGGCGAACGGATTGGTGGGGAGGCGCGTCCTGTCATTGCTGAAGGCAAAAGGGGAAAGCGCGTCAGGCACATACAACAGGCGCGCCGAGGGCGGGCTCATTCCCTTTGATATAACTGATGGGGCATCGGCCAGGCGGATATTCAAGGACCTTGCGCCGAGACGGGTGTACCTTTGTGCTAACCTGCCAGGCGGAGTTGACTATTGCGAAAAAAACCCGGCGCAAGCCCGCAGGTTCTATTATGACGCGACCGTGAATATCGGTAACTTGTGCGGCGAGTCTGGCGCATCCCTAATATTCATCTCCACGGACTATGTATTTGACGGATCTAAGGGGCCTTATATGGAGGAGGACGGAAAGAACCCCCTCAATCTTTACGGCCGGCTGAAGCTTGAGGCCGAGGAATGGATCCGGAAAAACATGAAAAAGCACATAATAGCCAGGACAACAAATGTTTTTGGATGGGATCCGCAGACCGTAACGCCTAATTATGTAATGAACCTTTACATGACTTTAAGGTCAAGCAAATTATTCAATGCGCCGTCATATCTGTGGGGTAACCCGACGTACGCGGGGGACCTTGCAGCAGCGCTCATAGAACTGTCGGATTGTAATGCCTCGGGCATATTTCATGTGGTCGGCGGCAGTTTCGTGAACAGGTATGAGTGGGCTATCGAGGCATGCAGGGCGCTGGAACTGGATGCAGGGCTCATAAAAGAAGTCAAGGATCCCCCGCAGAACGCAGTTCCACGCCCGTTAAAATCATGGCTTGGAACGGATAAATTCCGCGGCTCTTTCAAGACGGTATTGCATAGCATGAAGGAAGGCCTCGCTCTTATGAAGGAAGAGTCAGATAAGGACGATGGGAGATAATTTGCCCCTATTCACGGTGGTCATTTCGACCTATAACAGGAAGCACGTCCTGCCGCGCGCGATATCGAGCGTGCTGGGGCAGACGTGCGGGGATTTCGAGCTTATAGTGATAGACAACGGCTCCACGGACGGCACGGAGTCTGCCGTCAGCGACATAAAGGACCCGAGGATAAAATACATCAGGAACCCAGAACCGACCTCATCCTGCGACGGGCCGCGCAACATGGGCATAGAAATGGCCAAAGGAAGCTACATCGCGTTCCTCGATGACGATGACATCTGGTATCCGCAGCGCCTCGAGAAAGTAAAAGAAGCATTCGATAGCGACCCGGGAGTATCCGCCATATGCCACAACGAGAACAGGAATTACAAGGGCAAAGTCGACAAGGTACTCGAATACGGGCCTTGGTCTGAGGACCTGCATGAGCGGCTCCTGTATGACGGCAACTGCATGTCGTCGTGCGGGACTACGGTCAGGGCGGAAGTGTTGAGGGCGCTGAACGGTTTCGATACGCGCAGGGAATATGCCGCTGCGGGCGACTACGAGTTCTGGATAAGGATGACCGCTTCAGGCGCCAAGGTCGGTTTTATCAAAGAGCCTCTCGGCGAATTCGGCTTTACCGGGGTTAATTGGAGCTTAAGGGACGCGGCTTTCCAATCAAGGGTCGCGGCGATCGTACGCGACCACATACTGATGCAAGAGAAGAAGAATATATACGGCGTATCGGAAAGGGGAGCCGCGCGCCTCTCGAAGCTTTACGCTATAGCAGCGAGGTCTTTTTTTAGGGCGGGCAGGCCGCTGCCTGCGCTGGCATATTCGTTAAAAGCGCTGTTTCTCGTCCTGATAAGGCCGAACCTGGTTATCAGGATGTTATCAAGGGGGAAAGAGCGGTAATAAATGAAGATGCGGAAGGCTGTCATAATAATATTATGCTGTACCGTAGCGTTTACGTTATTTCCGTTCGCGATGTTGGCCAACAGGGGTACGGCATATTTCGCTTACAAAGAGATAGCATATAAAACGATGGCAGATAGGCTGGCCAGCAGCTCTGACGGGCCTGAAGAAGCAGCGATGCGCATCAGCGAGTATTATCACCGGTACCTGTTCACGCCGTTAGGGGCCCAAGCCGTAGATAAGGATACTTATAATGACATCATCAGGGGAATAGCATATTGCGACCAGAAGGCCTGGGGGATGTCCGCTTTTCTTGCGAAACGGGGAATAGACAGCAGGATGATTATGGCAGTCAATCCCGACGGCCAGTCAAACCATACCGCCCTTGAAGCGAATATCGGAGGAAAATGGAGGTATTTCGACCCACAATATGCGCTAGTTATACGCAGGAAGGACGGGGAGCTTGCTTCATACAATGATATGTGCGAGGACTCGTCGCTTTTGGTCGATTCTCCAAGGATGTGCCTGCTGGAGAAGGCCTGCCCCGCGGAGTTCGAGATCGTAAGTAAATACCTGGAAAAGAACGTGTTCAATCCGGGAGTTATAAAACCGGTAATATGGAATAGCCCCGCCAAAAGCAAGGGAAACGCAAAACGCGCCCTATCGGGCGTTTTGGACACTTATGTCGCGTTCTTCGGCAGGAAATTCTCCTGTCTCTTCCAGGACGCGTATCTGGGCATCTATTCCGGGAAGGGCGGACATAATGCCGATTATCTGCTCGCAAGGAATTATGATATCTACGGAAGGTACGATAAAGCGGCCTATTATTACAGGAAGTTCATAGGGAATTCTTCATCAGATGCCGAAAGGTATTCCGCAATGCTGTTCCTCTCGATCATATATACAAATAGCGGGGACTATGAGGCCGCGATAGGTACACTCAGGACTATGATGGCGGAGCAGGCGTCATCTAAATGGGCGTCGTCTATGTATTACTGGCTCGGTTATAATTATGAGGCCCGGAATGATGCGGAAAAGGCAGCGGATTGCTACCGGACCTCCATAAAGGAACGCGCGAAGACGGGTGACCCGTCGGATATGGTAAAACTACTAGAACTAGATTCATTCGAAAGGCTTGCGGAATTGGAATGAAAATCAAATCGTTCATCGTATCTTCCATGATATATGCCGCGGCCTCGCTATTATTGCTTGTCAATGTGACGGCCGGAGAAGGTTTTTACGAGAGTTGGGACACGGCCAGGTATATAGCCATATATTTACTTATCTCGGTGCTGTACTTCTCCAAAGTAAAGTTATCGCATGGAGTGAATATCGCTGCGGGAATGATATCCTCGGTAATATTCAGCCTGGGAGCGATGCTTATAAGGATGAACGGAGTTTTACTGGATGTGCCATCCCCCCTGAAGATACAAAAAGTATATTTCGTGGTAATATTGTTCTCATTTATATGTTTCGTGTTAGTTATGTCGATGATAAATATGGCTGCAGCGGTACGGTGGGCGCGCGGAAAAGACACGGGCCCTGGACGCGGTTTCTACCTGTCGTTCCATTATATAGCGCTTATCCCGTATGCCATATATGAGTTGTGTGTGCCGGGCGGGCAACACGGTTGTACTGCATTGGGTGTCGCACTGTGTATTTCGGCGGCAACCATATATTTGCTGCATATCGGGCGCATTCGCGAAGCGATAAAAAGGGCGGTCCTTTACCTTTGGGATGCAAAAAGGTTCCTTGCCGTTATATTCATATTTGCGCTTGCGGCAAGGGTCATGTTCGCCTTCCAGCTGACGCACAACCTGCCTGAAGGGTTCATGGAGGGACCGGATACGCAGGAGATCCACAACGAGTCAATAGAGCTCTCAAGGACATGGGATATCCTTAACGGGAAGCCGGTATTCCTTAACCAGAAGGGTTCCGCGGTGATATTTTACGCGGCGATCTACAAGGCGTTCGGAGAAGACCCGCTGTACGGCCGGCTGGCGGACGCGATACTCGGCGCGTTATGCGTGTTGATGGCCTTCTATATAGCTGACAGGATGTTCGGAGCCACGGCCGCGAAGATAGCGGCGGCACTCGGCGCCGGGTACGGTTATCTTATTCAATACGGCGTGTATATAGGCACGGAATCTATAGGCCTTTTCTCGCTCATGCTGTTCGTGTGCGGAGTGATCGCGGTGGAAGGAAAACGCGGCATTATGCCGTATATGTTTGCGCTTGTTTCGGGCTTGAGCTTCGCCGTATGCGTCATGGCGAGGTCCGAATACTATTATGCTATACTACCGGCTTTCATATGGGTAGCATGGACATTGAGGAAGAGTAAGGCGCATATGCTGCCTTTCTTCGCGGGTTTCGCGGTAATAGCATTGTTATGGTCATGGAGGAACATGATAGCGTTTGGTGATTTTACGATCTCGCACCTGCTGAGCCCCGCGTTCAAGGATGAGTGGCTGGGGCAGCTCTGGCAGTTCGAGAAAGGAAGGTTCGCCGAGGCGGGCATAATGGTGTCCGGCGTAGGGGATATGTTCGCGCAGCTGCTGCTGCATCCGGAGGCCGCGTTCGGGATATTGATGCCGCATATCGCAAAGGGTTTCTACAGCTTCTGGGATTACAACGTATTCTTCACGCCGGCATTTATATTCCTCGAGCCGAAAAACTCCTGTTATAATATGGCGCTGTGTTTATATCTTTACATGTTCATGATAATTGGCTTTTTTATCAAAGGGAAAGCAAGGAGCGCGGCTTTGTTCCTTATATTCCTTATCGCGTTCAAGACGGTCAGTTACATATTTACGACTACACCGACATTTTACGAAGAGGGCAGGCTTATGCCTCTTTTTAAGGACTGGTACAGGTTCACTATTATCCCGTTCACGCATGTGTTCATGGGCGCTGGGATCGCGTGGTTGATATCAAGGGCGCGTGACGCACAAACAGGGAAGGCAAAAGAATGATAAAAGGCAGCAGGATATTCCTGACGGGCGGGGCCGGGTTCATCGGTTCGGCCCTGATAAGGCGGCTTATCGAAAATAACAAAGTCACTGTATATGATAACCTGCACCGTGATGCGCTCAAGCATACGGGTCTAGCCGATCACCCGAACCTGAAGTTCGTGAACGGGGACGTGCTCGACGCGGCGAGCGTCGAGGGGAGCATCGGTGATTCGGATATCATAGTTCACCTCGCGGCTATCGCCGGGGTCGATACCGTGCTTTCGATGCCGGTCAGGACGATGGAGGTGGCGCTGATAGGCTCGTATAACATGCTGAAGGCATGCGCCGGCCGCAAGGGGATAAAGAGGTTCATAGATTTCTCTACGAGCGAGGTATACGGCGCGGTCGCGAGGGACGTAAAGGAAAGCGATGCGACCCCGGTCGGCGCCGTAGGAGAGCCGAGATGGACGTACGCGGTAAGCAAGCTTGCCGCCGAGCATCTTGCGTTCAGCTATTACATGCAGCAGAAGCTGCCCGCCGTATCCATAAGGCCCTTTAACATATTCGGGCCTATGCAGGTGGGCGTTGGCGCTATACATATATTCATCAAGAAGGCGTTGAGGGGGGAGCCGATAACGCTCAATAACGGCGGCGGACAGGTAAGGTCGTGGTGCTATATTGACGACATTGCGGACGCGGTCCTTCTTTGTATGGAGAAGGAAGCCGCCGTCGGGCAGGCGTTCAATATAGGCAACCCGCAGAACACCGTCACGATAAAGGAACTCGCGGAGATGGTAAAGAAGGTTACCGGGTCTGCGAGCGGCATAGTGCCGGTCAACAACGACCGCGCCGAGGTCGAAGTAAGGATACCCGATATAGAAAAAGCGAAGAAACTCCTGGGTTTCATGCCTAAGGTCGGGCTCGAGGAAGGCTTGTCCAGGACCGTCGACTGGTACAGAAAAGAACAGAAGGGGTGAAGCGATGAAAAGACCGGAATCCCACGGAAGCGGCGCATGCAAACGCTCGCAATTCGCGAAGATAGGCAAAGGAGTAGTGATCGAGAAAGGGGCGCTATTCTTCCATCCCGAGAATATCGAGATAGGTGATAACGTATATGTCGGGCATTACGCGATAATCAAGGGTTACTACAGGAACAGGATGAAGATAGGAAGCGGGACGTGGATAGGCCAGCAGGCGTTCCTGCACAGCGCTGGCGGCATCACGATCGGCAAAGGCGTGGGGATCGGCCCGCATGTCCAGGTCCTGACATCGTCGCACGGGACCGGCGGCGCCGGGACCCCGGTAATGCGCAATAAGCTGCAATTCAAGCCCGTCATAATAGAGGACGGTTCGGACATCGGCACCGGGGCAATCATACTGCCGGGAGTCAGGATCGGCAAGAACGCGATAATAGGCGCGGGAGCGGTGGTCACGAAGGATGTCCCTGCGTCATCGATAGCCGTCGGGAACCCGGCAAAGGTAATAAAGAAAAGGAAATGAAGCCCGTAATCTCGGCCATAGTGATGGCATATAACGAGGCTGCGAGCATAGATGACACATGCCGCGAGATACACGGAGAATTATCCCGTATCGGCGACCCGTTCGAGCTCCTTATCATAGACGACGGCAGCACCGACGGGACGTCCGCGAAGGCCGACTCTATCGCCGCTTCCCTGCCGTACAGCAGGGTCGTGCACCATGCGGCAAATTCGGGCCTCGGGGGCGTATACAGGACGGGCTTCTCGGCCGCAGAGGGCAGTTATGTGACGTTCTTCCCGGCAGACGGGCAATTCCCCGCCGATATAATAGGGAAGTTCAGGCCCATGATGGGCGAATATGACATGGTGCTCGGATACCTCCCCGAGAGGAAAGGGCAGGCGTTCGCGAAATTCCTGTCTAAGGCGGAGAGGTGCCTCTATGCCGCGCTGTTCGGGAAATTGCCGGTATTCCAGGGGATAATGATGTTCAGGAGGGAACTGCCGGGCATGTTCAGGCTGAAGTCCTCCGGCAGGGGCTGGGCGGTCGTCATGGAGCTCATAATAAGGGTATCCCGCGCGGGTTTCAGGATAACGAGCGTCCCGACCGGATACCGGCCGCGGAAAAGCGGTTCATCGAAGGTCAATAACCTGAGGAATATCGTCGCAAACCTTGTCCAGGTCATCGTGCTGAGGTTCAATATATAGCATGAAAAGGCCCGTAGCCATAGCGTTGCTGTTGCTGATGAACCTTACGGCGCATTTCATGCCGTTCGAAAGGGCGGCGCTCGCGCCGGATGATTACGCGACGCTCGTAAGGTCGCTTCCGGCCGTGGAATGCGGGACTTCACACATAAAGGCGTATGCAGACAGGCCGCTGAATTACGCGTTCCTCGCCCTGCAGGCAAAATACATAGGCGACAATGCCGGGCTGGCGTTCATCCTGTTATTCCTGTCCGCCTGCGCGCTTTTGCTGGCCGTATTTATGCTGCTTGAAAGGATATTCGGGGATACAGCCGCGGCTTTCATAGGGGCGGCGGTATTTTGCCTGCTCCCGAACAAGCTTGAGACGTACCATACGCTAATATTCCTTAATATTAACCTCGTATCGCTTATATATGTCGTGAGCTTCGCGCTATTCATCGCCCATGCAGGCACAGGCAGGAGAGAGGTCCTTCTTGCGTCAGTGTTGTTGTATGCCGCGGGCATATTCTGGTATGAAGTGGGATTTTTTATGCCTTTGCTGATGTTATCCTATTGTTTCCTGGACAAGAGATGCAGGCCGGTATCGGTAATGCCTTTCATGGCGGTGGCGTTGTTTTATGCGGTCTACAGGTTCACGGGGGCCTACGGCATGGCTGCCGGAGCGGAAGGGCAGTCCCATTCCGTCTCATTGGCTATGCTGCCGCTCAACATCAAGGAGCTGTTCCATCATTATGCCGGAAGGTATGCGGCCCGCAGCGTATTATACGGTTTCTATAATTTCGCGGCTATGCAGACCGTATGGCTTGTCGCCGTGTCGGCGGCGCTGCTTGCGCTCATCATTTCGGTGAGGTCTGCTCTTGCGGGCACGGGAACGCCGGAAATAAGAAAGGGCACCTTTATGCTCGGGCTGGCGGCGTTCTTAACCATGATGTTGCCGATATTGTTCAATGATAAGGGAGGAATAGGCGGAAGGCACCTGATGCTTCCGTCGATAGGCGTGTCCATAATGGCGGTGCCGGCGCTGATGTACGCGGGCAAGGCGTGGAAACATATTCTGATAGCGTTCATAATTATTATGTCCGTCGTGGGAGCAGGGAATGCATGGACACAGGTGGTCGCCTGCCGGATAAACGCGGCGGTGTTCGGGTATTTGAAGTCGAACGGCCCGGCGCTGGGATCCGCAAAGGCCGTGGTAATAGATACGAACAGTTTTGCGGAGAAGATAAAATATACGCTGGTGAAGAGGGATTTTAACCTCTTTAACACATATTACGGGGCGCAGGCTTTTGAGGATTGGGGGCTCATAAGCATGGTAAGGTGGGCGGCGAAGGACAGCGGAAAGCAGGTATACGTATCCATAAGCTCGCCATATGCCAAAAAGGGCGAGGTCAAGTTCTGCGTTTACGAATATAAAGGATACCGTTCAAAGGGCGTAAAGGACATACGCCTGCCCGCCGATGGGACGTTCGTGGTAGGAGCTAAAGAGGTATTCGGAGGCGATACGGATGCAGGCATCAGAAAGCTGGGCATAAGGAAATGAAAAGGGTCTCGGCGGGATTTCTGGCGGCCTGCGCGATCTTCGGCTCGTCGTATCTCATATCACCGGGTTTTGCGTTATGTATACTGTTGTCCGTTGCGTTCTTTTACGCGGTCCGCAGGAATACCGGCGAAGACGACAGGATGTTCGTATTATTCATGATATCGGCCGCGGTGGTCCTGAGGGTCGCGGGCCTCATAATACTGCAATACAAATGCCTTTCGATGGGCCAACTGGATATCTTCGGGGACGCCCAGGACAACATCATACAGGGGATAAATATAAGCGATTCAATCAGGAACATGAAAGAGATCCCGGTCACGCCGCAATCGATATTATCGAGCAGGTACAATACGCATTCGATGACAATATTCAACGGGATATTCTTTTTATTGTTCGGACACGATATCGTATCGTTGAAATACGTAAATATACTGGCGATATGCGCGACGGCGTGGATAATATACGACTTCGCAAAAAATATATATTCCGGCGCGGCAGGCAGGATCGCACTCGCGATAATACTATTCTGGCCTACTGTATTCATCTGGTCGTTGACA
Organism: uncultured Planctomycetia bacterium; assembly: GCA_964650515.1. Lineage (GTDB taxonomy): Bacteria > Omnitrophota > Gorgyraeia > Pluralincolimonadales > Pluralincolimonadaceae > UBA6215. The sequence goes on from CAZYUB010000002.1 coordinate 54,030, forward strand.
GACCTCAAGGAGAGCCACCTGTTGTTCACGGTCGCATGCTCGTTCTGGCTGCTTGACAAGGCGGCAAGGGGGAAGGGAGTGTTAAGGAAGGCCGTTTTCGTCACGCTGTCGGTCCTGTTCGCGTTCTATTTCGTACTGCTGAAGATAAAGTTGATGATGCCGGTTTTCATCCTATCCGCGTCATTGATCGTGCTTTATAACGCGCTGCATTACGGGTTCTCTAAAGACCCGGCACTGTCGCGGAAGGTGTTGTACGTATCGCTTGTACCCGCAGCCGCGATCATAATGGCGTTCGGCGGCCGCATATTACAGGCCGCTAAGGGAATGTATGCGTTGATACTACATTACCATATAGGGTTCCTTAACAGCGGAGGATGGAATGTAAACCTTATAGGCGACCAGTCACAGTGCTATTTCACGCTGCAATTTATAACAAAATATATCGTAAAAGCCTGGTTGTATTTCCTTCTTGAGCCGCTTCCGTGGCATTTTTATTCGTTTAGCCTTACCGTTACATATCCGGTGATGATCACATGGTACATCCTCGTGGCGTTCTCCGTTGTCGGTATAGGAAAGATATTTTACTCTGGTAAGGCGAAAGAGATTTTTGCGATGCTTGTATTTATGACTATATATATCACGGTAGTCGGAATGTCTGTGGCGAACATAGGGACTTTAATACGTTTTAGGGATGCAATGGTGCCTATCGTGGCGTTGTTCGCGGGGATAGGGCTATCGGGGATATCGCGGATACCTACGGTAACGGAGGAGAGATGCAAGAACATACGATAAGGAAGGCCTTGATACCGGCGGCCGGGAAAGGTATAAGGGCATATCCGAAGAGCAGGTATCTTCCGAAGACGCTCCTCGAGATAGAAGGAAAACCCCTGATCGAGAATAACATAGCGATATTAAGGGACCAGCTCGGGATAAAGGACATTACCGTGATCGTGGGGCACCTTGCCGATAAGATAAAAGCCCGGCTCGGGGACGGGAGCCGGTTCGGGGTGTCTATCAAGTATTTGGATTGCGGCGATCCCGACGAAGGCCTCGCGAAGGGCATACTGCTGGCAGAGAAGGAGTTCGACGAGCCGTTCATATGCATATTGGGCGATGAGTACTACTTCGGTTCCAACCATTCCGGGCTTGCGAAGATCCCGGCAGACGCCGGCTATGTCTGCGCGGTAAAGCACTCGACAGACATTAAGTCCATCAAGAAAAATTATAACGTCGAGATCGAGGGCGGGTTCGTCAGCAGGATAATCGAGAAACCGGCCGAGATCAGGCAATGGAACCTGGGGTGCGGGACATATCTGCTCAGGCCGGAGATATTCGGCCTGATACGCAGGACGAAGCCGTCGCACAGGAGCCATAAGGTCGAATTCATGGATGCGCTCGACCTCGCCGTGCAGGAAGGCGCGAAGGTGAAGCCGTACTACCTCGAAGGCATATACTATAACATCAATACCATCGAAGACGTGAACCAGTGCAATTATGATATCCGTTCGCTGAATTTCGGAAAATACAAGGTAAGCGTCGTGATACCCGCGCATAATGAGGAAGCGACCATAGCTACCGTCATCGAGGACCTGCGGCAGCACGTCGACGAGGTGCTTGTAGTCAATAACGGCTCGAACGACAGGACCTCCGAGGTCAGCAGGAAGGCCGGCGCGAGGGTCGAGGAGGTCTCGTTGAAGGGCTACGGCGACACTATAAAGCACGGCCTCGAAAAGGCGTCCGGCGACATACTCATCGTGACCGAGGCGGATTACTCGTTCCGTTCGAAGGATATAGGCAAGTTCCTCGAGTACATAAAGGATGCCGACATGGTCATTGGCACGCGGACGACGCGGCAGCTCGTTGAACAGGGGGCGAACATGAGCCTGATGCTGCTGCTCGGGAACCTCGTATACGCGAAGATAGTCGAGATCCTCTGGTGGGGCATCGACCCGCCGCGTTTTACCGATGTCGGCTGCACCTACAGGGCCATTTGGAAGAGCTCGTTCGAGAAGATAAAGGGAGACCTGAAGTCTACGGGGCCGGAGTTCTCCGTCGAGATGATGATAAAGACGCTCAAATACAAACTGCGCGTCCTTGAGATACCGATATCGTATTACCCGCGCCTTGAAGGCGTATCGAAACATTCGAAGAACTGGTTCGGCATCCTGAGGACTGCCTCGAGGATGATGCGCCTTATAATAAGAGAAAGGCTGGACAACAGGTGAAGCGCGCGATAAGGAAAGCGCTGCTTTGCTATCCGCCGGTGGGGCTGTTCCAGAGGGGCGAGGAGAGGTGCCAGGCGGATATCGAGGGCTCGGCGACACAGGCGCCGCATGCACCTAATGACCTCGGGTATATCGCCGCTTGCCTCGGAAGGCGGGGGATAGAATGCATAATAAAGGATTATCCGGCAGAGGGGGTGCAGGAGGCGGCCGTGCTGGAAGAGGTAAAGGCATACTCGCCGGACATTATGCTTATCAGCACGACTACGCCTACGTTCCCCGAAGACGTCCGGTTCCTGGAGAAGGTAAAGTCGGCTCTGCCGGGGACATTTACCGTCGCTAAGGGAAGTTGTTTCTGCTCGCTTCCGCTGGATGAACTTCAGAAATGCGAATACAGGCCGCTCGACGCTGCCATTTACGGGGAAGCCGAATTTATAATAGAGGAACTGGTTAAAGCTTTGGGGGCGGACGGCCGCCTCGACGGAGTAGAGGGTATAATAATAAATATCGGGACGAAGGATGCCGCGAGGACCGCGCGCCCGCGATTCCGTGAGGACCTCGATTCCCTGCCGTTCCCAGCGAGGGGCCTGATGAACAACGGGCTCTACAGGAACCCGCTTACCGGCAGGCCCATGGCCACTATACTTGTCTCCCGCGGGTGCCCTTCACAATGCATATTTTGCCTTACGCCGGTAATATCCGGGCATAAGTTCAGGAAGAGGTCCGTCGGTAATGTCTTGGATGAGATAAAGGACTGCGTTAAGAATTACGGCATCAGGGATTTCTTCTTCCGTGCCGACACATTTACAATGGATAACGAATACGTGAAACAGCTGTGCGGCAGGATACTGGATGAAGGGCTCAAGATAACATGGGTGGCTAATAGCAGGGCCGACGTGGTAAGCAAGGAGCTCCTCGCGGCGATGAAGGCGGCGGGATGCGCGCTCGTCGCGTTCGGGTTCGAATCCGGCAATGAGGATATACAGCGGAAGATCAAGAAGAACGCGTCCGCGGATGACGCGCGCCGCGCGGTCAGGTTATGCAGGGAAGCGCGGCTGAAGACGCTCGGGTTCTTCATGATAGGTTTCCCGTGGGACGATGAGAAGACGGTTGAGGACACGGCCGCGCTGGTCAGGGAACTCGATTGCGATTTCATAGAAGTGCATATAGCGCTGCCGTTCGAGGGCACGGAGCTCAACGACATATGCCGGGACCTCGGGCTCATAAAGGAGACATCGGTCGGATACAACTATTTCTCGAACCCTTACGGCGGCGGGACGCTGCACCTGGGAAGGGAACGCCTGGCACAGCTCAGGAAAGATATCATAAAGAGACAGTACCTGAGGTTACCGTATATATTTCGCATGCTTACGCACTGCAGCTCTTTTTATGAATTCATGAACTACATCAAGTACGGTTTCAGGCTCCTCGGAAAGGTCGCGTGTTGAGGAAAATATCATTGCCCGTATACGAGGCATCGCGCTGCCGATTGTATGCGTTGGGAAGGAACGCGATGTATGCCGCGTGCAAGGCGTTCGGGCTGAAAGAAGGCGACGAGATATTGACGCCCGCGTTCGATTGCGACGGGTCTCTACAGCCGTTCAGGGCGCTCGGGCTGAAACTGAAGTTCTACCGTTCGGACCCGTACACTTTCGAAGCGGATACGGGCGATATGGAAGCAAGGATGGGGCCGTCTACAAAGATGGTCCACGTCATCAACCATTTCGGAATGCCCCAGCCGTGGGACAGGATAAAGAGGATATGCGTGGCCTCGAAGGTCCCCGTCATGGAGGACTGCGCGTATTCGCTGTTCTCGAAAGGATTCGGCACGAACGGCGATGCAGCGATATTCTCGCTGAGGAAGAACCTGCCGATTGTTGACGGCGGTATGCTGCGTATGAACAACGGGAATTACGCGCTGGGCCGTCAGGCAGAACGCGCGCCCCTATTCTACCGGACGGAATCGGCAAATGTGCTGACATTGGTCAAATCGGCGATGGGGTATTATAAGGCGCCAGAAGGGCTCAGGCGGATGCTCAGGAAGGCAAACCCGGCGGTCGAACCGCCTCCGCCTTTGTACTCGGAGAAGGAGAAGGGGTATCCCGAGTGGCCCCTGCGCGATCATACGGGCGAGGAGTTCAGCTGCGATTATGAAAGGCCCATCTCCGCGTTGGCGAGGTTCCAGCTGGAAGGCCTGCCGGAAGGATATTATAAAAATGCCGCGGAGATGAAACGGCGCTATTATTCGGAGCTCGCCGGGAAATTTGCCGGGCTGAACGGGTTACGGGTGCTCTGGCCGGAACTTCCGGAAGGGATAGTCCCTTTTTGCCTTTCCGTATTAGTGCACCGGGACAGGGACAGCATATTCGCGGAATTAAGGAAAAGATATGACGTGATGGCCTGGCCGACGCTTTCGCAGGAAGTCATCGACCGGCTTGACGAATACCCGGAAGTGGAGATCCTCGGCAGGAAGGTCCTGCAGTTCAACCTGCCGGCCGACAAGGTCATGAGGCGGGATTATCCCTTGTATATAGGCAGGCTCGCGCGCGATCTCACCGCGCTTACGGAAAGATAGATGGAATACCGCTGGATCGAGGATATAGAGGATTTCAGGAAGATAGCGGGAGAATGGGACATGCTCGTCTCCAGCGGAGACTCGCACCCTTTCCTGCTGTCGGATTTCATAATAACGTGGTGGAAATATTTCGGGAAGGGCAAGAAACTCAGGATATTCGTCATCGAGGAGGGCGGAAAGGTCAAAGGCGGCCTGCCTTTATGCCTTAACAGGGGCGGCGCAAGGGAGGGTTTCGCGGATCTCCTCCATTATATAGGAGAGGTCGCCGCGAATTACACGGAACCGCTTTATTCAAACGGGAAGCCGGAGATATTCCCGTTGCTGGCCCGTGCGCTTTCGGAGAGGAACGACTGGGATGTCTTTTGCCTGACCGATATCAGGGAAGGCAACCGGTTCCTGAAGGAGCTCAAAGGCGCGACGGGTCAGAAGGGCTGTTCGATATTCCTCATAAGCGACCATATGAACTACGCGATAGACCTTGGTAAGGGGCTCGACAGTTATCTTTCGTCGTTATCGCCGAAACTCAAGAGGGACCTGAGATCGAAGCGCAAGCACCTCACGCAGAAGTGCGGAGCGATAGTCCTCGAGAAGGCCTCGGGCGAAAAGGAAGTTGGAGAAAGCGCCGCCCTTTACAAGAAGTTCTCAAGGGAAGCGTTCGCGGCGAGGAACAGGAAGAGCAATTTCGAGAACGACAAATACGCGGATTTCTTCGGGGAATTCCTAGTCCTGATGGAAAAGGCCGGCCGGCTGGACGCGCACCTGCTCAAGGCGGGAGATACCGTGCTTGCGATAAGCTTCGCGTACAGGTTCGGCAGGGGCTTCAACTGGGTCCTTACGGCGTTCGATTACGAATATAAGTATTACAGGCCGGGATATATCCTCATAGAGGAATTACTGAAGGAGATATGCGCGAGGGGCGAGACATATTACAACTGGTACGGGCACGGGCGTTTTTACAAGGACCAGCTTTGCAACCTGCTTAAGCCCCTGTATAAGGTGATGATGGTAAGGAAGACGTTGAAAGGTTCGTCGTACCTGCTTTCGCAAAAAGCCAAGAAGGCGGTCAAGTACCTGAAAGGGCTGGTCGACGGTGCAAAATAACCCGGTACGCCGCCGCCTGCGCAGGGATTACCATGCCGTAAGGCGCGTCGTCGCGCATGCAAAAAATGCGCTTACGGACCCTTCGCCGAAACTCATAGTCCTTACGTACCACAGGATATTGCCTGCTGCCGGGCATAACCCTTTGAATACGGCTGTGTCGGAACGCGCCTTCGTAAAGCAGGTCGAGGGCGTTGCAAGGAAGGCGGGCATAATATCGCTGTCGGATGCGGCCGACCAGCTCAGGAACGGACGCGTTAAACGGGATTTGCAGGCGGTGATAAGCTTTGACGACGGGTATTCGGATAATTACGGGACGGCCTTCCCGCTATTGAAGCGGAAGGGCCTACCGGCGGTATTCTCCGTTTCGACCGCTTATATCGGCGCAGGTCTGCCGCTTTGGGATTCCGAAGCGATAATGAGGATAATCCGCGGGAATATAGGCCGGATAGACACCGCAGGTTTCACTGCCGAGAGAAGCATGGCGGAATCGGCGCGTTCTTTCGCTTTCAGGGTCTTCGATGAACTGAAATCGAAGGACTTCGCGGTGATAGGAAAAGTCCTCGAATTCCTGAGGGAGAAGGACCCCGGATACGGAAACGAGGAAGGGCGCTGCATGACGTGGGAACAGGTAAAGGAATTGTCCGATGCGGGCATGGAGATCGGGTCGCACGCAGTGACCCATAGGTCCCTCGCGAGGATACCCTTCGCGGAGGCGGAGTCCGAGGTGAACGCAAGCAAGGCCGAAATAGAGAAGAGGACCGGAAGGCGCTGCGCCCATTTCGCTTTCCCGTTCGGAAGCGCAAGGGATTATAATCCGAGACTGATAGAATGCGTAAGGAAGGCCGGATACGGGACCTGCCTGCTCAATATACACGGTTACAACAGGATGGGCGAGGGCGCTTTCGCGCTGAAGAGGACTGTCATGGAAGAGGATACGGACGTGAGGTTCATACTTGGCTGAGAATATCATGCCGGAAGTGGATGTCATAATCCTGAGCTATCTCGATTACGGGAGGCTGCAGAAATGCGCCGATTCCGTATTGGCGTCCACCTACCCGAACCTGAAACTGGTCATAGCCGATAACGGATCGGGGCCTAACGTCATCGCTGCCGTAAAGGAGAGGTATTCAGGGAACCCTAAGGTGGCAATAATAGAGAACAGGGAGAACCTCGGTTACGCCGAGGGCAACAACGTCGCGTTGAGGGCGACCGGAGGCAAATACTGCGTGATCCTCAACAACGACGCGATAGTCGACCGTAACTGGCTCGAGCCGATGGTCGAATACCTCGACAGGAACGCGAAAGCCGGCGCGTGCCAGCCGAAGATACTCGACATAAAGGACCCGCGCAGGTTTGAGCATTCCGGCGCCGCCGGCGGGTACCTGGACAGGTACGGTTACCCGTTCATGAGGGGAAGGCTGTTCGATACGCTCGAGAACGATGAGGGCCAGTATGACGACCACGCATCGCTCGACTGGTGCTCCGGGACCGCGTTCATGGCCAAGCGCGAAGTGCTCGAAAAGGTGGGCCTTTTCGACCCGATATATTTCATGTATGGCGAAGAGAACGACCTCTGCTGGAGGATAAAGCGCTGCGGATACGACATCGCGTTCGTGCCGAGGTCGAAGGTCTACCACGAAGGCATGGGCTCTATAGGGAAACGCCCGCTTTTCAAGCTTCACCTTAACTACAGGAATAACATAATACTGCTCATGAAGAATTTCAGCATGACCCAGCTGGCCGTAAGGCTTCCGGTAAGGATGGCGCTGGACGCCGTTAATATCCTGTATTTTATCGCCAGCAAGCCAATGAGCTTCAGGTTTGCCAGCATCGTATGGGCTTATTGCGAGCTTGCGATCATGCTGCCGCGGATTATCCTCGCGAGGATACGCACGCAGCGCCTGTTCCGCGAACTCGGAAGCGAAAACGCCCCGCTATACCCGATGTACCAGATAAGCGTCGTCTTCCAGTATTTCCTGATGGGAAGGAAAAAATTCAGCCAATTGAAATTAAGGAGAGCGTAATATGAATACGGCCCTTTCTATCGTCATCCCCACGTATAACGAGGAAGCTTCCATCGTCAAGCTACACGCAAGGATAAAAGAAGCCCTGCGCGGCAAGGTCAAATACGAGGTCATATTCGTCGACGACGGGAGCACCGACGGGACATGCGGCATATTGGGCAGGCTGAACCGCGAGGACCCGGACGTAAAGGCCGTGAGACTCTCGAGGAATTTCGGGCACGAGATAGCGACGTCCGCGGGGCTCAAATATGCGTCGGGAGAGGCCGTAGTCGTAATGGACTCCGACCTGCAGCATCCTCCCGAGACGATAAATGAACTGTTGGAGAAAATGAAGGAAGACTATGATATCGTCTTCGCGGTAAGGCGCAACAGGGAAGCCGGATCCGCGCTTAAAAAATTCTGCTCGAAGGCCTTCTACGGCATATTGGGCAGGCTGTCGGAGGTCAAACTGCCGGATGACGTGACGGATTTCATGATACTCAACAGGAAAGCGGTCGACGCGTTCCTGAAGCTCAAGGAGAAGAGCCGGTTCTTCAGGGCCATGGTATCGTGGATGGGCTTCAGGACGGCATTCGTGCCGTTCGAGGAGGGCAAGAGGCGCAGCGGCAGCTCGAAATACGGCCTGCGGAAGCTCGCGGGCCTTTCGGTAGACGTAGTGACCGGATATTCGATAAAACCGCTGGCGTTCGTCGCATGGACAGGGTTCATAATATCGGCGTCAAGTTTTGCGCTGCTGATTTTCTACCTGGTCAAGACGGTATTCTACGGCGCGTCCATGCCGGGTTACGCGTCGATGATGATAACGATATTGTTCATAGGCGGCATACAGCTGCTGTCGATCGGGATAATAGGCCAGTATATCGGCAGGATTTACAAGGAGACACAGAAGAGGCCGTTATACCTAGTCGGCAGCCTTATCGGACTGGAAGAAAAGGAATGACACGTAAGAAGGCCGCCCTGTTGTTGGCCGTCGTGCTGCTGGCGGCATTCCACATCGCCGCAAGCATCGCGCAGATGTCTAACAAGTTCGACGATGAGCCCGCCGCAGGGCCTTTCGGCGGGATACGCCTGCATTACCTGAATGTCCTCAACTTCGATTTCTCGCATGGGGTGTCAGCGCCGGCCGGCACGTCGCATATACTGGACAATTTCATCAAGTCGGCGGTCAGCGGAACGCACGGGCTCCTTGATTTTGCGCACTGGTACGCATACGCGGGCATATATGACATGCTCGGGATACCGGTGAACGAGTTCTGGCTTTTGTTCGCGCAGACCGTGGTGATGTTCTGCGGCCTCATGTTGATGGCATACGCGGTATACAGGCTCTACGATGATGCAGTAGCGGCGCTGGTATTCCTGGCGATAACGTCCCAGGCGTATGTGCAGCACTCCATCAGTTTCTATATAATACCGGCCAATACGCTATATGAGGGACTCCTACTTCTCGCGATATACTTTTACGACTGGAAGGAGAAGGGGTTTGCGCGGAAAATCCCGCTTCTCGCGATGTTATTCATAAACTCGGCCTGCGGCAACGTGATAAAACTGCCGGTATACCTGTATTTCGCATGGGCCGCGGCGTATAAACGGGACAATTACGGGCCGGTGCGTTCGGCCAGGGAATACTTCGTAAAGAACCCCGCGAACCTGACGCTTGCGGTCCCGGTCATTGCCGCGGCCGTCGCGCACCTCTATGTATACAAGAGGATAGGAGAGAGCAATCTCGGGCTTTTGGGCTGGGTCTCGCAGAAGATAGGCATAGGAGCTCCGCTCGTTTCGAAGTTCGCAGCGATAGGAAGTTCGCTGAAGAGCATGCTGCTGTCAGGCATGTGGCAGTGGTGGGCGTTTGCAGCACTTGCGGCATTTTACGCGATAGCCGTAATGCGGGGAAAGAAACAAACACCGCTGCTGTTATTTCCCGTCGTATATTACCTGTACCTCATAAATCTCGAGCCGTATTCGGCGATGCTTCCCTATATGATTATCGCGTCTATAGCGATAGCGCAGGCCTTCAGGATGGCATCCGATAAAACACGGAATGCGGCCGCGAGGTATGTTTCAACTGCGGCAGCCGCGGTCTTCACGGCATACATACTGTCGGTCCCGGCGTCCGCGAACATGGCTTCCCTCGTCTCGCCGAGGCAACGGTCACCCAATTACCTGAAGAGCGTCGGTTATTACCTTAGGGAGCATATGAGCAAGGATGATAAGATCGCAAGCTTGCTCGACCAGAGGGAGAACATCCTGAACGAATATTATTACGGAAAGAACTTCTTCAAGAGCCCGGTATTCGGGAAATATATCTATGACATGAGGAACATTTCGGAGCCGCCGTCTTCAACGAACCCGGTAGCCGAAGGCGAGGCGGACATGGAATTCCCTTTTTATGTCGTATCTGCGTCGTGTTATAAAAAGGACGCGGGATATGCCTCATTTGTAGATAGGCTCGCAAAGAAATACTCTCTCAAGAAGGTCGCCGATATCGCCTCGGGCGGCACCGTCTATGCGTCGGTGTATTCTTCGAGGCCTCTGCAATACGAGAGGTTAGAGGCCGAGAATGCCAATGGGAAATTTGACAGGAAATACGCAAATTTAAAGAAACTGTTCTACAACAGGCATGTCGGCGTAGCCTCGACATGGGGGTTCTATTGATATGGCCCTGATAAGCGTAGTCATACCTACATACAACAGGGCCGGTTACCTCAAGCAAGCGGTAGACAGCGTCCTCGCGCAGACGCATAAGGATATCGAAGTGATCGTCGTGGATGACAGTTCCACCGACAGGACAGGGAGCGTGGCCGCATCGTTCGGCGGGAAGATCAGGTATATCCTGCAGGACAACCGCGAGCGCGGGGCGGCAAGGAACAGGGGAATAAAGGATTCGAAAGGGGAGTATGTCGCATTCCTCGATTCCGACGACCTTTGGCTGCCGGCGCACCTTGAGTCGTGCCTGTGCGCGTGCGAGTCGTCGGGAGCGGAGGTCTCCTATTCGGGCTCATACCTTATAGACGAGTCCGGCGGGACCATAGGAAAGCTTGAGGCGTCATCGTTCGGGAAAGACCCGCTGCGGGAGATGGTCGCAGGTTATTCGTCGCGCGGATGCAACGCCTCGTCCTGCCTTATTAAGAAGAGCGCGTTCGGGAAGGCGGGCTATTTCAGCGAGAGGAGGGAACTCTCCGGCTCGGAGGATTGGGAGATGTGGGCAAGGCTTGCGTCATGCTGCCGGATGGCCTTTACGGGGGATTATACGGCGAAGGTCAGGTTCCATCCGGGCAAATCATCGATAGTCCCCGAGAGGATGGCCGGGTCTATGAAGCTTGCGCTGGATATGGCCTTCGGGAACGAAATGCTCGCGCCGAGGATAGCAGACCTGAAAGGAAAAGCATATTCGCGCCTGTATACGGTGACCGCCATCAATTATTATGCCGCCGGAAGGATGAAGGACGCAAGGCGATATCTTGCGCTCGCATTGCGGAGCCGGCCGGTTGCGTTAGCCGAGGACCTTCTCCTGGCATATACGTTCCTTAGGAGTTTCCTCGGCGCGCGCGCGGCATCGGCGCTCAGGAACGCGAAATGGGGGATGGGCAAGCGGGCATGAAGGTCCTTTTCATAACATATAACGGCGCGACCGAACCTCTGATAAGGTCCCAGGGCATACCATACCTGAAGGGCCTATCAAAGAGAGGCGTCGGATGCGCGATAATGAGCTTCGAGAAATCGCGGCCTGACGCGGCGTCCGGGCGGCTTGAGGATGAGTTAAAGGCATCGGGCATTATATGGAAGAAGCTAAGATACCATAAAAGCCCCTCGCTTCCGGCCACGGTATTTGATATACTTACCGGTATTGCCGCAGGCGTAAAACTGGCGATATCCCATAAGGCGGACATTATACATGCGCGGGCGACGGTCCCGGCCGTGATGGCGTATGCCATTGCCTCGATCACGCGGAAGAAGTTCGTGTATGACGAGAGGGGCCTCATGGCGGAGGAATACGCCGACGGCGGGATCTGGAAGAGGGACGGCCTCGTATACAGGGCCGTACGGCGTATCGAGAAATATCTTCTGTTGAAAGCCGACGCCGTCGTGGTCCTTACGGAGAACATAAGGAAATTCCTCGTCGACGGGGATTACCTCGGCGGCGGTGTCAAGGGGCTTAACATACACGTGATACCGTGCTGTGTTGACCTGGAAAAGTTCAAAAGCCCCGATGCGGAAAAACAGGCACTAAGGGATAGGATAGCCCCCGGTTTCGGCGGCAGGTTCATGTTCATTTATACCGGCTCCATAGGCACGTGGTACATGCCGGCAGAAATGCTTGATTTCATTGCAGCGGCCAAGGAAGAGATACCCGGCGCATGCATGATGTTCGTAACGCATATAGACAGGGAAGCTGTCATCAGGGAGAGGGATAAAAAGGGCCTTACGGCCTCGGACGTTATAGTTACGGGCGCCGAATATGACAGGATGCCGGAATACCTGTGCGCAGCCGATGCGGGCATGTTCTTCATCAAGCCCGTCCTGTCGAAGAGGTCTTCATGCCCTATAAAGTTCGCTGAATACCTTTCGTGCGGGCTGCCAGTGGTCATAAACTCCGGCATAGGCGATACAGCGCGGACGGTGGAGGAGAACTCCGCCGGTGCCGTCGTAAAGGGTTTCAGCAGACTCGAATACAAGGAAGCCGCGCGCAGGATAGCCTCGATAGCGGCCGAGGGCCCGGAGGCATCGAAGCGCTGCCGCAACGCGGCCGAGAGCGGTTTTTCGCTCGGTTCGGGAGTGGAAAAATATATGGATGTTTACGATAGCGTGTTTAAAACGAAGAAAGGGAATAAATGATGAAAAAGAAAGCCATGGTCACAGGAGCGAACGGGATGCTGGCGGACGCATTATGCCCGCTGCTCATAAAGAACGGTTATGAGCTCATACTCACCGATATTTCGGGTGAAGAAGGGATAACGAAGTGCGATATCAGGGACATAAACGGCATGTTATCCGTTGTGAAGGAGGTGCGTCCCGAAATAATTTTCCATCTCGCCGCCGAGACCGACGTAGACAAGTGCGAGCTCCAGCCCGAGCATGCCTACGCGACGAACTGGCAGGGGACGGAGAATATCGCGCAGATATGCAAGGAACTGGATATCGCGATGGTATACATAAGCACGGGCGCAGTATTTGACGGCGAGAAGGAAGGCGGGTATAAGGAGACAGACAAGCCCAACCCGATAAGCATATACGGCATGAGCAAGCTCAAGGGCGAGGAATCCGTCCGGTCGCTGCTTAAGAGGTACTTTATCGTGCGCGCCGGATGGATGATAGGCGGGCACAACAAGGACAAGAAATTCGTGTGGAAGATAGTCCAGCTGCTGAACACCAAGAAGGAGATATCAGTCGTCACGGACAAAACGGGAAGCCCGACGTTCACTACGGATTTCTCGCAGGGCATAGTCGACATAGTAAAGAGCGGGAAATACGGGCTCTACCACTGCGTGAATAAAGGAATATGCACGCGGTATGACATAGCCGTAAAGATCGCAGAATACCTCGGCAGGAAGGATGTCGTGATAAAGCCGGTAACATCGGACGCTTTCCCCCTTCCCGCGCCAAGGGGCAAGTCCGAGGCGATGCTGAACAGCAACCTCTCGAAGCTCGGTCTCGACAAGACAAGGCCGTGGCAGGACGCGCTTAAGGAGTACCTGAAAGCCATAAAATGAAAGTCCTGTTCCTGGAACCGTATCCTACGGAAGGGCCCAGCAGCAGGTACAGGGTAGAGCAGTATATACCGTACCTGAGGCAGAACGGCATAGACTGCGAAGTCAGGCCGTTCGTCAGTTCCCCGTTTTACAGGATACTGTACAAGAAGGGGATGTATCTCAGGAAGCTCGCGTATTTCGCGGCCTGCGCGTTCAGGAGGATATCCGACCTGTTTGCAGCGTTCTCGTCCGATGCGGTATTCATACACCTCGAGGCGTTCCCGTTCGGCCCGCCGGCCATAGAATGGCTTCTTGCCGTGACGGGCAAGAAGATAATATACGACCTCGACGACGCGATATACCTGGGCGCGGCGAGCAGTACGAACAGTTTTTTGAAGGGGCTGAAATGCCCGTGGAAGATACCGAAGATAATAGCGATGAGCAGGCGCGTAATAACCTGCAACGAATATCTTGCGGAATACGCATCAAAGTATAATAAGGAAGTGACGGTCATACATACATCTGTCGACACGGAGAAATTTAGGCCTTCAGGGCGGTCCGGCGACAACCTGATAACAATAGGGTGGATAGGAAGCCATAGCACCGCGAAATATCTCGAGTCCCTGAAAGGCGTTTTTGAAGAGCTCGTGAAAAGGGGTTTCAGGTTCAGGTTGAAGATCATAGGCGCATCGGGCAGGATCACGGAAGTGCCGGGAGTCGAGGTCATATATAAGGATTGGAACTTGAAGGATGAGATAGCCGAGTTCCAGTCGATAGATATCGGCGTCTATCCTCTTACGGATGACGAATGGACCGCAGGCAAGACGGGGTTCAAGACGATACAGTATATGAGCGTCGGCATACCGTGCGTCGCCTCAAACGCGAGCCCGAACAGGGTGATAATAGAGGAAGGCAGGAACGGTTTTCTCGCGAGGGACTCGGGAGAATGGGTCGAGAAACTGTCGAAGCTTATCGGGGATGCCGGCCTGAGGCAAAGGATAGGCGAAGCCGGCCGCAGGACCGTCCTGGAAAGGTATTCGCTCGAGGTCAACGCTCCTAAGATAATGGCGATAATCAAGAAAACGGGGGCAGAGAGGTAAACATGTGCGGGATCTGCGGGATCATAGACATCTCCGGAAAGCCTGTAAGCGCCGACGCGGTAAAGGCAATGTGCTCGGAGATGAAGCACCGCGGCCCCGACGACGAAGGGATATACCTGAATGATGCCGGCAGCGGCCCCTCGGCCGCTCTCGGCCACAGGAGGCTGAGCATCATAGACCTGTCGTCGTGCGCGAAGCAGCCGATGTCGAACGAGGACGGTTCGGTATGGCTTGTCCTGAACGGAGAGATATATAATTACAACGAGCTGAGGCCCGGGCTCGAGAGTAAGGGCCATAAGTTCAGGTCGCATTCCGATACCGAGACGCTAGTGCACCTGTACGAGGAATACGGCGTAAAGTGCGTCGACATGCTCAGGGGGATGTTCGCGTTCGCGATCTGGGACGATAATAAGAAGGAGCTTTTTGCGGCCCGGGACAGGGTCGGGAAGAAGCCGTTCATATATCAGCATAAGGACGGAAGGTTCGTGTTCGCGTCCGAATTCGCGGCGATCCTGAAGAGCGGCGATATATCCCGAAAAGTAAGCGATGACGCGATACACTATTACATGAGCCTTGGTTACGTCCCGGCCCCGATGTCGGCGCTGGAAGGCGTAAGCAAACTGTCGCCTGCCTGCTATCTTACGCTTTCCAGGAACGGCCTTAAGGTGGAACGATATTGGGAACTGGATTACTCCAGGAAGCTAAAGATAAGCGAGGAAGATGCCGCGGCCGAGGTCAGAAGGCTTGCTGAAGAAGCGGTAAAGATAAGGTTGTTCAGCGACGTCCCTCTCGGCGCTTTCCTGAGCGGCGGGGTAGACTCAAGCTGTGTAGTGGCGATGATGAGCAAACTCTCCCCTGGAAAGGTCAGGACCTTTACGATAGGCTTCGAGGAAAAGGACTACAGCGAGCTCGAATACGCAAGGAAGATATCGGGCCTTTTCGGCACCGAACACCGTGAATTCATCGTGAAGCCGAATGCGCTCGATATCATAGGCATGCTTGCGGAAAGGTACGGCGAACCGTATGCCGACTCTTCGTGCATACCGACGTACTACGTATCGAAGGAGACGCGCGCGTTCGTGACTGTCGCCCTTAACGGCGACGGCGGCGACGAATCATTCGCTGGATACGAGCGTTACCAGGCGATGAGCGCGGCGGAAAAGATCCGCGGCCTCGGGCTGGGCGCGGCGGCTAAAGCCGCCGCAACGGTATTGCCGGACTCGACAGACCCGAAGGACCTTGCGCGCAGGGCAAGGAGGTTCCTTACCAACGCGGGGCTGCCAGCGGCCGAAAGATACTTGAGATGGGTCGGGATAGCGGGGGACGTAAAACCTGAGGGGCTGTATTCCGGGGATTACCTTGGCCGTATAGATAGAAGCGGCCCGTTAAACCTGCTGAAACCGTATATAGGCGACAGGTCGTGCCCGGAGTTCCTCGACAGGCTCCTGAAGGCCGACGTGAACACGTCGCTGCCGAACGACCTGCTCGTAAAAGTCGATATCGCGGGCATGGCGGCGTCGCTCGAAGGGCGTTCGCCGTTCCTCGACCATAAGCTTATGGAATTCGCGGCGTCACTTCCCTCGTCATATAAGATAAAAGGAAGCGTCAAGAAGTACATACTTAAGAAGGCCTTCTCGGGGGTGATACCCGCCGACATACTTTCGAGGAGGAAAATGGGATTCGGCGTGCCTGTAAGCGCGTGGTTCAGGGGAGAGCTGAAGGGAATACTGGCGGAGACCCTGCTTTCAAAGGCGTCGCTATCGAGGGGATATTTCAGGCAGGAGGCGGTAAAAGGGATGGTCGAGAGCCATACCTCCGGAAGGAAGGATTATTCGTTCCAATTGTGGGCGATGTTGATGCTCGAACTGTGGCATAAGAGGTTCATCGACGGATGAGTGAGGGTAAAGATGCTTAAGAACCACGACATTATATGCATATCTTCTATCGACTGGGATTTTATCTGGCAGGGGCACCAGGAGATCATGTCCGCGTTCGCCGCGAACGGCAACCGCGTACTGTTCATCGAGAATACCGGCGTGCGCGCGCCGAAGATAAAAGATATTTCCCGGCTGCGCAAGAGGTTCAGGGATTACTTCAGGGGCGTAAAGGGCATAAGGGAGGAAACGAAGAACCTTTATATATACTCCCCGATAGTGCTTCCGTTCCCGTACTCGCGCATAGCGAGGTTTGTCAATAAGTCCATCCTTCTCTCGGTCATCAAAAGATGGATGAGGGCGATGAATTTCGTGAACCCGGTAATATGGACATTCCTTCCGACGGGCACCGCGATGGACATCATAGAGAACATAGACAAGAAACTGCTGATCTATTATTGCATAGATAATTTCGCGGTCAGTTCCGCGTCCGCGAAAAAGATAATAGCGTACGAGAAGAAACTGATAAGCGCGGCGGACCGCGTGTTCGTGACCTCGCAGGCGTTGTATGACCACTGCGTGAGGTTCAATGATAATGTGACGATCTTCCCGTTCGGCGTGAATATCGAGAATTTCGAGAAGGTAAGGAAGGAGCAAACACGGGTGCCCGCAGAGCTTGAGGGCCTGAAGCCGCCGGTCATCGGATATGTCGGAGGGGTGCACAAGTGGATAGATTTCGAGCTTGTCAAATATGCCGCTTCCGCGCACCCGGAGATGCAGTTCGTGTTCGTCGGGCCGGTGCAGACAGACGTGTCGCAGCTTTCCGGCTGCCCCAATATCCGTCTTTTGGGGGGACGCAAGCATTCCGAGCTTCCGAACCTCGTTAAGCATTTTACCGCGGCTGTCATTCCTTACCTGTTAACGGAGTATACGAAGAACGTCTATCCCACAAAACTTAACGAATACCTCTCGATGGGCAAGCCGGTCGTATCATCCTATCTTCCCGAAGTGGATACGTTTAACGGCAGGTACGGCGGCATAGTATATATTGGCAAGGACAAGCAGGAGTTCTCCTCGCTGTTATCCAGGGCGATAGCGGAAGATAACGACGCGCTGAGGCAGAAGAGGATATCTGCGGCTTCGGAGAACAGCTGGAGGTCGCGCATAGAGCTGATGAGCGCGGCCATAGACGAGGCCATAGAGGAGAAGACGAGGAAGGGCGAGGCCGGCTGGAAGGACAACCTTGCCGGATTATTTGCCGCCGCGAGGCGCAGGATCGCGCGGCCGGTGATATATACCGCGGCGGCCATTCTGCTCGTATTCTGCACGCCCGCGATATGGTTTTTCGCCGAGCCGCTTAAGATAAGCGAACAGCCGCAAAAGGCCGACGCGATAGTCGTCTTTGCCGGCGGAACGGGTGAATCGGGAAAGCAGGGGCAGGGATATGAGGAGAGGGTCGATTACGCGGTCGAGCTTTATAAGAAGGGCTACGCGGAGAACATCATCTTCTCATCGGGATATTCCTACGCGATAAAGGAAGTCGATATCATGAAAGCGTTGGCGGTCTCGATGGGAGTTCCCGCAAACGCGATAACGCTCGAGGACAAGTCCGGATATACGTATGAATTTGTGAAGAACACGAACGATATCGTGCGCAGGAACGGCTGGAAGAGGATACTGCTGGTCAGTTCGCCATATCATATGAGGCGCGCGTCATTGGTTTATGGTAAACTCGGAGAAGGTATAGACGTCATATATACGCCTATCAGGGACAGCAAGTTCTACAGGCACGGGTTTGGCGCGTCGCCGAGACAGATAAAGGGTATTTTACACGAGTACGCCGGTATAGTATATTACCTTATAAAGGGATATATCTAAAAAGGAGCGGGCAAAATGAGGATGATAGACGAAAAGGGAAGGGTTTTCGGAAAGATCAACATTATTGATTTCATCTTTGTGGTCCTGCTACTGAGCGTTATCCCGGCCTTTTATTACGGCAACAGGCTTACGGAAATGAAGAAGCCGGCGGAGAAGACGTATGAGAAGGTCATCGCAGAGATAAAGTTCCCGAAGATCATGCCCGAGCTGGCGTCGGTGGTCAGGGAGGGCGATGTGGACAAGGATCCGGGAGGGGGCGCGGCCGGCGTCCTAAAAAAGATAATTTCCAGCGAGAACAGCCGGTTCGCCGCCCTGGGCAAAAACGATCAGGTGGTGATCATGGAAGACCCGACGGCCAAGGACATACAGGCATCCTTCGAGCTGAACTGCGTAAACGATAACGGCTCGCTCGACTTCGAGGGATATCCCGTGAAGATAGGAAGCAATATCGTATTTACTACCGACCTCTACAGCATGCAGGGCATAGTGGTGAAGATAGAGAAATGAAAAGGGGCAGAACGGCCGGAAGCGGGCTTGTAAAAGCGGCTCAATACACCTGGGGCGTCTATAGCCGGTTCATCGACCGCCTTGAATCAGTATTCCTGCAGAGTTTGGTGATAAAGTTTTTAAGGAAAGCAGCGGATATCCTGTCGGCAAGCGTTGAAGGAAGCTTCCTGGCGAGTGTCTCAAGGCCGTTGAACGGGTGCGTTTATTCCGGAAGCGTGCTGATAGGGAGCATAAAGAGGCCGTTCCGCAGGGCGGAATCGCGGATAGGCGCGTATTATGAGGAAAGCGGATTCAGGCGCATCGCGTCGGAGATAGAAGCGCTGTTCGTCCGCGTCGACAAGTTATTTTCCGGCTCTGGATGGAAGACGCTGAAGGATAACAGCAAGATGATCGGCATGCTGAGAAGATGCAGCGGAAAAAAATAAAAGTCCTGAGGATAATCGCCCGCCTCAATGTCGGCGGCCCTGCCATACACACCATCCTTCTGACATCGGCCCTTAAAGGAGAGGATTATGAATCGATCCTTGTCTGCGGGATCGTAGACAGTTCCGAAAAGGATATGTCCTACCTCGCGGATGCAAAGGGGGTCAAGCCGGTCGTCATTCCGGACCTTTGCAGGAGCATAAACCCGGTAAGGGACCTGCGCGCGTTTTTTTCCATATTCAAGGCCATCAGGGAATTCAAGCCGGATATAGTCCATACTCATACGGCGAAGGCCGGAGCGATAGGAAGGGCGGCCGCGGTGCTCGCAGGAGTCCCGGTCAGGATACATACCTTCCACGGCCATATATTCGACGGTTATTTCAGCAGGCTGCAGGCGGCGGTCTTCCTGGCGATAGAGAGGATGCTGGCATATTTCACGAAATATATAATCGTCGTCAGCGAAGCGCAAAAATCGGATATCGCGGTAAGATACCGGATCGCCGGAGGGCGCAAGATAAAGGTCGTCCCTCTCGGCCTGGAGCTGGGGAAGTACGCCGTCATCGGCGGAAGGGATAAGAATTTCAGGAGGGAGCTCGGGATCGGAGACGGCGCGGTGCTGGTCTCGATAATCGGCAGGCTCGTGCCCGTAAAGAACCACAGGATGTTCATAGATGCCGCGAAAATAGCGGTGGCGGAAGCCCCCGCCGAGGATATGAGGTTCGCCGTAATAGGGGACGGCGAGGAGAGGGCATCGCTGGAAAAATATGTATCCGACTGCGGCCTGGACGGCAAGGTATCGTTTTGCGGATGGAAGGAGGATATGTCGGGTGTCTACGCGGATTCGGATATTGTAGCGCTCACCTCGTTGAACGAGGGGACGCCCGTAGCCCTGATAGAGGCCCTGGCCTCGGGAAGGCCGGTCGTCTCGACCGACGTGGGCGGCGTAAAGGATGTCGTTCAGGACGGCATGACAGGATATCTCGTCGCTTCCGGGGATACGCGCGCGTTCGCGAAAAAGCTGCGTGAGCTTGCGGATGACGCCGCGAAGCGTGTGTCGTTCGGGGCGGCCGGAAGGGTCTCGGTCATGGGGAAATACTCAAGCGACAGGCTGGTATCCGACATAAAACGGCTTTACACAGATTCCCTAATAGATTATAATAAGGGCAAAAAAGGAGTATAGATAAGTGCGCTATCTAATAACCGGCGGCGCCGGTTTCATAGGTTCCCATCTGTCGGATAAACTTATAAAAGAAGGCCACCAGGTGACTGTTTTGGATGACCTGTCTACGGGAAAGACAGGCAATATCAGGCATCTCGAAGGAAACCCCTCGTTTAGCCTGGTCGTCGGGACGATCCTGAATGAATACCTTGTGGACAAGCTCGCGGAGCGCTGTGACGCGATATTCCATCTCGCGGCCG
This sequence comes from uncultured Planctomycetia bacterium, assembly GCA_964650515.1. Taxonomy (GTDB): domain Bacteria; phylum Omnitrophota; class Gorgyraeia; order Pluralincolimonadales; family Pluralincolimonadaceae; genus UBA6215. The sequence goes on from CAZYUB010000002.1 coordinate 74,840, forward strand.
CGGTAGGGGTTGAGCTTATTGTCAACCATCCACTGGAGTCGCTTACCACGAACATAAAGGGAAGCGAGATAGTGCTGGATATGGCGTGCCGCTACCACAAGAAGGTGCTGATAACATCTACGTCGGAGATATACGGGAAGAATACACAGGGCCCGCTCAAGGAAGACCAGGACAGGATCCTCGGGTCGCCGCTAAAATCAAGGTGGAGCTACTCCACCGCGAAGGCGGTAGATGAGATGCTCGCCTATACATATTGGAAGACCAAGGATGTCCCGGCGGTCATAGTGCGGCTGTTCAATACCGTCGGGCCTAGGCAGACCGGGACGTACGGTATGGTAGTGCCGAGATTTGTCAGGCAGGCGGTCGAGGGGAAGGATATCACCGTTTACGGCTCCGGCAAGCAGAGCAGGTGCTTCCTGCACGTGAAAGACGTGGTCGCCGCGCTGCCTAAACTTATCGAGGAACCTAAGGCGTACGGCCAGGTGTTCAATATCGGCAGCCAGGAAGAAGTGACGATCGACGCGCTCGCGCGGAAGGTCATAGAGATCACGAAAAGCAGCTCCAAAGTAGTGAATATCCCCTATGAAAAGGCGTATGAAGAGGGTTTTGAGGACATGGAGAGAAGGGTCCCCGACACCTCAAAGATACGCGGGCTGATCGGTTTCGCCCCGACGGCGGACCTTAAAGCGATAATAGAAGATGTGGTAAGGTATATAAAGGAAAACAAGTAACAGTGGCTTATGTTTACCTTTTTTTGGCCGCATTTTCAGTCGCGTTCCTGACGACCCCGGTAGTCAAGGTTTTGGCAGGGCGGCTCGGCGCCGTGGCAAAGCCCAAGGAAGACAGGTGGCATAAGAAGGTCATACCGCTGATGGGAGGCGTCGCCATCTATGCGGCGTTCATGGCCGCGTACCTGTTCTTCATGCGCGAAAGGATGAATACGGGGCTCGTGGTCGGCGCCACGTCGATATTCATCCTCGGCGTCATCGACGATATTAGAGGGCTGAGCCCCCAATCGAAACTTATAGGGCAGATCGTCTGCGCATCCCTTGCGGTGATGTTCGGGGTATCGATCAAGGCTATCCCGATCGCCGCCATATCCGTGCCGCTTACCATACTCTGGATGGTCGGGATAACGAATTCATTCAATCTGCTCGATAATATGGACGGCTTGTCGGCAGGCGTGGCGGCCATAGCATCCCTCACGCTCTTCGCGTGTTCGCTCGCGCTGCATAATTATGAGATAGCGATGGTATCCCTTGTAATGGCGGGCGCGGCGCTCGGTTTCCTGCCGCATAATTTCTACCCGGCGAGGATATTCATGGGCGACTGCGGCGCTATGTTCCTCGGGTTCACGCTGTCGTCGCTCGCAATAATGGGCACGTGGAAGGAGGCCTCGCACCTTTTCCTGGTGTTGCTTATCCCCGTTTTGGCGCTGGCCGTCCCTATATTCGATACACTCTTCGTTGCTATAACGCGCACGATAGACGGGAGGTCGGTAGCGAAGGGCGGAAAGGACCATACGTCGCACAGGATGGTCTTCCTCGGATGGCAGGAGAGAAAGGCGGTCATGGTGCTTTACGCCATATCTATACTGTTCGGGGCCGCGGCATACATGTCGCTGCACGTGAAGATATACGTGAGCGCTGTCATTATGTCGCTTCTCGTGCTGGTCGTCTCGGCTTTCGCGATCTTCCTGAACCATTCCACCATGTCGAGGCGCTCAGCGAGGCAGCCCGGCGATAAAGAGGTCTCGTTCTACAAGAACGAATCAGAGCTGATAGAGGCCCTTGTAAAATACAAGAGGGTCATATTCGAGGTCATATGCGATTTTGTCCTGATATGCCTCGCGTACATGTCGAGCTATATAATGAGGTACGAAGGGATAATAGACCATTACAATTTCGGGCTTATTGCGAAATCGCTTCCGATAATAATCGTGATAAAACTGCTGGCTTTTTCCGTCAGCGGCGTATACGGGAACATATGGCGTTATATAGGGCTGAACGAACTGCTCAATATAGTCAAGGGCATAACGCTGGGCTCGATAGCGTCGGTCGTAGTCCTGGTCATAGCGTTCAGGTTTGAGGGGTTTTCGAGGATGATATTCGTCCTCGACGCGATGGTGCTGCTGATACTGATGTCGGCGGTCAGGATCGCCTTCAGGATATTCAGGGAGCAGCTCTTTGTCTCGTTCGAAGGGCAAGGCAGGAGGGTCCTCATATTCGGCGCCGGGGACGCGGGTGACGCGTTCCTGCGCGAAATAAGGAAGAACAGGTCGCTGAACTATCGCCCTGTAGGATTCATAGACGACGATCCCTCTAAGCAGGGACGGAGGATGCAGGGCGTGCCGGTTATCGGGGTCAGGTCGGACATACCGCGGCTTGTGGAGGCGAAGAATATAGATGAGATAATCCTCGCGATCCCGTCCGCGGACAGGAAGACGAAAGATGATATTGAGGCCATATGCAGGGAGAGCGGCGCGGAATACCACCAGATAAGCGGGATATACCTTAAGTGAGCAACGGCAAGGGCAGGATATGCTCCTGTTGCGATAAATCTATAGAATACCTGCTCTACACGCTATTCTTTTTTATCTCATCATCAAAAAGCGTCCTCGAAGTATTCGCGACGATAGCTATCCTAATATGGTTCTTCAAGAAATCCCATGAACTCAGGGAGCGGATAAGGGCAAAGGCGGAATCGTTCAGCATCGAGCGCGCGGGAGCAAGGTCCTCAGCTTTGTTCGCGGCCATAGGCGCGCTGACGATGGTCCTGGTCTACGTCGCTGTCGTAGTGACAATGGGGATAGCGTCGAAACATGCCGCGCCCGGCGTGAACCTCCTGGCGCCCGCGCATTTCATACCTATCGTATTGACCGCGGCTGTCCTGCTCGCGATGTTCTATACTATAATATCCTCGGTCCTGCATTCCCCGCGGCTGGATGCCGGCATAAAGGCGTCGTCCGTATGCTACCTGTTCGTGGCGATAATCACGGCAGCGTTCACTACCGTCAACCTCACGATAAGCGCGGGGGCGCTGATGTTCAAGACGATGGAATATTTCCTGCTGTTCATCGTTATAGCGGATGTCATAAATACGAAGGAGAAGCTCGCGCGTTCCGCGCTGGCTTTCATATTCCCGGCATCGATAGTGGGCCTTGACGGCCTCTACCAGTATTATTCAGGACACGACCTATTCAGGCATTTCCCGCTCTTCGAGAAGATAAAGGTGACCGCCACGTTCAAGTTCTCGAACAGCGCGGGCACGTTCTTCGCCACGGTGCTGCCGCTGCCGCTTTCGCTCTTCATGATGAACGCGTTACGGGGCAGGAAGAGGGCGATGCTCGCGGGCTCGATCGCCGTTATATTCGCGTGCCTGATGCTTACGCAGGCGAGGGCTGCCTGGCTCGGGTTCGCCTCCGCTTTCATATTCCTATGCGTTATTTCCGGAAAGAAGAGGTACTACGCGCTGCTCGCATCGTTATTGCTGGTCGTCGCGCTGCTTGCCGTCGCCGGGCCGCAGCCGCTTAAGGACCAGATAGGCTCGATCGTAAACATAGGCAGGGACCAGTCGAGCAGGGACAGGCTCTTGATCTGGGAGACGGGGTGGAGGATGTTCATGGACAGGCCATTATTCGGTCACGGGCTCGGGACGTTCATGAGCGTGTTCGAGAAATACAGGCCGGCAGGCTACAGTGAGATCGTGTATGCCCATAACTGCCTGCTGCAGGTCGCGGCGGAGACGGGCATAGCGGGCGTACTCGCGTCCTTATGGATAGCGGCGGCAATGTTCATATCCGGATTGAAGAATTATTTCAGGGAAAAAGATGTTTTTACAAGGGCAGCGTACATAGGGTTCATCGGCGGACTGCTCGCGACGCTGGTCAACAGCCTTTTCGACACAAACCTGTATTCACTTCCGCTGGCAGTCCTGTTCTGGTCGGTCGCTGGGTTGTCGGTGGCGAAGACTGAATACGGGCAGCCGGAAAATTGAAACCTCAAAATATCCTCCTCATAAGGACCGACAGGATAGGGGAATTCATCCTGACGACGCCCGCGATAAGCGCTTTCCGCGCAGGATTTCCCGATGCGAAGATAACACTTGCCGTGTCCGCGGCCTCGTACGAAGCGGCGGACGGCAATCCTTCCGTAAATGCGATAACAAGGCTCGACCCGTCCAGAGACCTTGGTTCCGCGGGCGGCATGACAAGGTTCATAGCTTCATTAAGGAAACAGGGATTCACGATCTGCGCGGTATTCAACCCGAATAAGGCGGTGAATATCGCCGTATTCCTCGCGGGCATACCGGTCAGGATAGGATACGACAGGAAGCTGGGGTTCCTGCTGAACAGGGCCATAGAGGACAGGAAGTATCTCTGCGAGAAGCACGAAGTTGAATACAACCTCGACATCGTGAGGGCAGCGGGTATAGAAGCGAGGCCTTCAGCGCCTGTATTTACGGTAAATGCGGAAGATGAAATGAACGCGGCGCGCGTAATGGCAGAGAACGGCATCCGCGAAGGCGAAGGGTTCGTGGCCGTGCATCCGGGCACAAGCAATCCCGAGAAGATCTGGCCTGCCGAAAGGTTCGGACGGCTTTGCGCGATGATAGAGAGAGAAACAAGGGCAAGGGCGGTGCTTGTCGGCGGGCAGGAAGAGAGGCCTGTATCTCTCGAAGTGGCCGGGTATTCGGGGAAACGGCTTTGCGACCTGACGGGAAAACTGGGATTGAAGGAATTCGGCTCGGTCCTGAAGAGGGCAAAAGCGTTGGTATCCTGCGATTCGGGGCCGGTGCATATCTCGGCTGCAGTCGGGACCCCGGTCGTCGTATTATTCGGGGAATCGAGGAAGGGCGGCTCATCCGTCAGATGGGGGCCGTACGGGCGGGGGCATTCCGTGATAAGCCGTCCCATGGCATGCGATATTACTGTCGAGGAAGTGTTCGCGGCGGTCAAAAGGATAAATGGCTAAGCGCAGAAAGATATTGATAATAAATCCGTTCGGCATCGGCGACGTATTGTTCACGACGCCGGTCATCGAATCGATAAAACAGGCGATAGGCGACTGCGGCATAGGGTACCTCTGCAACCGCAGGACGGAACCGGTATTGAGGGCCAACCCGAATATCGAATGGGTATTCGTTTACGAGAAGGATGAATTAAGGGAGCTTCGCAGGAAGTCGTTGATCGGGTATATTTCGAAACTGGCCTGCTTCGTGACGGACATAAGGAGGAAAGGATTCGATACCTCGATAGACCTCTCGCTTAACAGGGAATACGGCCTTATATGCCTGCTCGCGGGAATAAAGGAAAGGATCGGTTTCAATTACAGGAACAGGGGCTCATACCTGACCAAAAAAACCGACATTGAAGGCTACAGCGGAAAGCATGTCGTCGAATACTACCTGGGCCTTCTAGGGGCGGCAGGCGTCAAGCCCTCGGTGAAAAATATCGTCCTTTATATCCCGGAAACGGACAGGCAATGGGCGAAGGAATTCCTCAGGTCCAACGGTGTCTCCGAAGGCGAGGTCCTTGTGGGCATAGCCCCCGCCGGAGGGGCGAGCTGGGGAAGGGACGCCGGGATCAAGCATTGGAGGAGCGACGGATATGCCGCGGCCGCCGACAGGCTTATCGAGGAAGCCAACGCGAAGGTCATATTGTTTGGCAGCGCCGATGAGTCGGGCATATGCGACGGGATAAAGGCCTCGATGCGCAACAGGCCGATCGAGGCGTATGGCAGGACGTCGTTGCTGCAGGCGGCGGCGCTGATGGGCGAATGCAAGCTTGTGATAGCGAATGACGGGGGCCCCCTCCACATGGCCGTGGGCGCCGGGACGAGGACCGTCGGGATATTCGGGCCTGTCGACGAAAATGTCTACGGGCAATATCCGCGCGATGACAGCCGCCATAAGGCCGTGAAAGAGGGCCTGTCGTGCCGCCCATGCTACAGGGATTTCAGGATGAAGGACTGCGCCGAAAGGGCCTGCCTTAGCAGGATAGAACCTGAAACGGTGTTCAAGGCGGCCATGGAGGCCTTGCAGGAAAGATGAAGCTCTCGCTGATATTCAATAAGGACAGGGAAGACACGATCGGCTGTTATTTTGAGTCGGCGGCGAGGTCGCTCGGGCTTGATTTCGGGCATTTCTGGACAAGCGACCCGAACATACCGGCGGGTTACGACCTTTATCTCAGGATAGACCACGGCGATTACAAATACGACATACCCGCCCACCTGAAGCCATGCGCGTTCTATGCCATAGATACGCACCTCGAAAAGCCGTACAGGAAGATAAAAGCGCAGGCCGCGCACTACGATTTCCTATTCTGCGCCCAGAAGACGGGGGCGTTGAAACTAAGCAAGGATACGGGCAAAAGCGCGGTCTGGGTGCCAATCGCCTGCGACCCGGATAAGCACAGGGACCTCGGTATCGAGAGGAGGTTCGATATCGCGTTCGTCGGGACCGAGGGCAAGAAGAACCCGAGGGGAGAACTGCTCAAGCGGCTGGCCGTCAGGTATCCAGACGGTTTCATCGGAAGGGCGGAATCAGGCCTCATGTCGAACATATACAGCAGCGCGAAGATCGGGTTTAATTATTCGATAAATAACGATATTAACATGAGGATGTTCGAGGTGCTCTCATGCGGCGCTTTGCTTTTGACGAACGCGATAAAGGATAACGGCTTTGAGGAGCTGTTCTCCGACGGGAAGAACGCCGTCGTATACAGGGATGAGGCAGATCTCTTCAGGAAGGCGGACTATTTCCTGAATGACGAGCCAGCGAGGCGGAAGATCGCGGAGGAGGGCCATCGTCTCGCGGTCTCTAAGTATACATACAAGGACAGGCTCAGGGCCATGCTGGAGGCGAGCGGATGGAAGTAAAGTGCGACCTTATCCTGCTCAGCTGGAATAACCTTGCGATCCTAAAGAACTGCGTCAAATCAATTTTGCGTTGCACGAAAGAACCCTGCCGTCTCATGATAGTGGATAACGCGTCCACGGAGCACGGCCTGAAAGAATACCTTGCCACGCTGAAAGGCAACGAATATATTACGGTCGAGGCCGTATTCAACCGCGTGAACGAAGGGTTCGCGCGCGGAATGAACAAGGGGCTTAAGGCATCCAAGGCGGAATTCGCCTGCATACTAAATAACGATATTATCGTGACGGACGGATGGCTTTCGGAGATGATGAAGGTCGCCGCGAGCGACGCCGCTATAGGCATAGTCAACCCCTCGTCAAATAATTTCGGTTCAAAGGGCCGCGTAGGCCCCGGCGGATGGGTAGAGATGAACGCCGGCGTGGGTTTCTGCATGCTTATTAAACGCGAGGTCATAAGGAAGATCGGCTATCTCGACGATGAGTTCGGGTACGCGTATTTCGAGGATACCGATTACAGCCGGCGCGCGCAGGCAGCGGGTTACAAATGCGTTATGGCGAAGGGATGTTATGTATTCCATGAGGAGGGAAGGTCGGGCAGGTTCCTTAAGGATAAGAAACGGACGTTCGACAGGAGCGCCGGGATATTCGCGTTGAAATGGGGAAAAGTATCCCGTGTCGTGTATATATTGTCGCAGAATGACGCAGGGCGGATGGATAAGGTGGAAGAGAGCGTAAGGCGTGAACTCGGTAACCATAACCGAATATGGCTCTTCATAGAGAAAGGCCTCGAGACCGGCCCGCTCCCTGAACACCTTGACCTCATGGTGCAGGAAAAGCCTAAAAACTTCTTTAAATTGAGATCGTTTTGGAATATCATAAAAAAGAAGAAAAGTTTCGACAGGATCTATACGGCTGACCCAGCCCTCAGGACGGCGCTTTCCGCGTACGGACTGGTCCGGAATTCAAAGATAAAGAGGATATGATTTGGAAAAGATACCCGTATCGGTCGTCGTAATAGTCAGGAACGAACAGAAGCGCCTTGCACAGTGCCTCGATAGCGCGGCATGGTCAGACGATATCGTGATAGTCGACGACATGAGCACCGACAAGACGGTAGAGATAGCGCGCAGGTATACCGAAAGGGTCTTCGAGAAGAAGATGGAAGTGGAAGGTGCCCACAGGAACTACGCGTATTCGCTGGCGAAAAACGGTTGGGTCCTCAGCCTCGACGCCGATGAGGTCGTTACGCCGGAGCTGGCGTTGGAGATATCGCAGGTCCTTAAAGACGACGGCGCGGGAAAACTGGATGAATACGTCGTATTCGCCATACCTCTCAGGAATTTTATAGGAAAGTACTGGGTGCGCTGGGGAGGATGGTATCCCGCGTATAAGGACAGGCTCTTCAGGAAAGGGCGTTTCAAATACGAAGAGGCGGGGGTGCATCCGCGCGTCATATACGAGGGAAGGTGCGGCAGGCTGAAGTCGGACATCATCCATTATTCGTACGAGGATTTCTCGGAGCTTATCGGATCCATGAACGGGCAGACCACGAAAGAAGCGCAAAAGTGGGCATCGGACGGCAGGAAGGTGACCCTCGGCAAAGCGCTCTGGAGGGCGCTCGACAGGTTCTTCCGGTGTTATTTCGTGAAAAAAGGCAGGCGCGACGGCGTCGTGGGGCTGATGGTCGCGGTAAACAGCGGCATCTACCAGGTGCTCAGCTACGCAAAATATTGGGAGACAAATGCAAGAACCAAGGCTTAGCGTAGTGATACTTACGAAGAACGCCGAGGATTGCGTAGGCGCGTGCCTTGAAAGCGTGAAATGGGCCGACGAGATAATAATCGTCGACGGCTTCTCCACCGACGGGACGCTCGATATATGCAGGAAATATACTGGCAGGATAATACAGAGCGAGTTCAAGGGCTTCGCGCAGGAGAGGAATAAGGGGATAGATAATTCAACGGGCGACTGGGTGCTCCAGCTTGACGCGGACGAGGTCGTAACGCCCGGCCTCGCCGCCGCGCTGAAAAAGGCCATGGCCGCACCCGGGGGGATTGTCGGATACAAGTTCAGGAGGAAGAACTATTTCCTGGGTCATCCCATGCGATACGGAGGGTGGTACCATTATTCGGCGCATTTCTTCAAGAAGGGGTGCGGGAGATATGAGGGCCTGATACACGAGAGGTTAAAACTTGCGGGCCCGCAGGGCGTCCTGGAGGAAGAGATAGAGCACCGGCCGTTCAAGTCGATGGGGCAGTTCATCGAGAGGCAGAACAGGTATACGGGATACGAGGCGATGGACATCTTGAACGAAAAATGGGTCCTTCCCGAAAAAGAGGTCATGTACAACCTTAAGGTGAAACCGCTGAAATTGTTCTGGAAGCTTTACGTGAAGAAACAGGGCTTCAGGGAAGGAAGGACAGGTTTCATATTCTCCGTCATGTTCTCGTACGTGCATTTCATGAAATGGGCAAAATACTGGGAGCTTACGTATGGCAAGAAAGCAGCATAAGGTCATATTCCTCGACAGGGACGGCGTAATAAATGTCGACCCTGAGTATATTAACGAATATATGTACGTAACGAAATGGGATGAGTTCAGGTTCCTCCCGCGCGTCAAGCAGGCGATGAAGAAGCTCGCAGACAACGGTTATTCGGTATACATAATCTCTAACCAGGCGGGCGTAGGAAAGGGGTACTTTACCATGAACGCGCTATCGGAGATCACGAGGAGGATGCGCTCCGAGATAAGGAAAGCGGGCGGCAGGATAGCGGGCGCCTACTATTGCCCTCACAGGAAAGAACAGGGCTGCGCGTGCAGGAAACCGAAGACGGGCCTTTTCAAGAGGGCGCTGAAACGCGGAAAGATAGATTTCGGGCGCGCTTATTTCATCGGGGACAATATAAGGGATGTGGTGGCCGGAAAGGCCGTCGGCTGCGGGACGATACTTGTCCTTTCAGGCAAGACGAAGGGACCGGACGTGAAGCGCGATTCGGCAAAGTGGGAAGCGAGGCCTGATTTCATCAGGCGCGACTTGTATGACGCAGTGAACCTGGTCCTTAGGAGGGACAAGAAAAGAACATGAAGATCTTCATAGTCCACGCGCCGGCCGGAGCCGGGCATAAGAGCGCCGCATCCGCGATAAAGGACGCATTCGACAAGGCCAAGACGGGGCATGACGTAAGGGTCATCGATTCGCTCGAGTATACGAACTGGTTCTTCAGGAAGACGTATATATGGGGATACAACTTCATGGTATCGAGGGCGCCGTTCCTCTGGAGCTTCTCGTTCTACCTGACGGATTTCAAGCCGATACGCCCGCTCATAAGGTCGATAAGGCGCATGACGAACTTCCTTAACGGCTACGCGTTCTATAAGTTCATACGCAGGGAAAATCCCGATTGCATAGTGTCGACTCATTTCCTGTCGACGGAGATAATCTCCAACCTTAAACTGTCTAAGATGTACGGCGGTGAGCTGATAACCGTCATAACGGATTACGGCGTGCATGATTTTTGGATATCCGCGCAGGTGGACATATACGTAGTGGCGTCGGAATATACGAAGAAAGAACTGGTATCGAAGGGCATACCCGCCGATAAGATAAGGGTGCTCGGCATACCTGTGCAGGAGAAGTTCACGCGCAGGTGGGAGAGGGGCGAAGCCGTAAGCAACCTGGGGCTGAAGGAAGGGTTGTTCACGGTGCTTATCATAGGAGGCGGCCTCGGGGTAGGCCCGATCCCGCAGATGGTCGAGACGATATCGAAGACGCAGGAGCCGTTCCAGATCATGGTGGTCTGCGGCAAGAACGAGGCTCTGCGCAAGCACATAGAAGAGATAACCAAGGGCTCAAAGACGGCGATGAAGGTCTACGGGTTCGCCGATAACGTGAATGAACTTATGGACGCGTCGGACGTCATGATATCAAAACCCGGCGGGCTCAGCATATCCGAGGCGATGGTCAAGGGAGTGCCGGTCATCGTGAACACATTCATCCCCGGACAGGAAGAGAACAACCTTATGTTCCTCGAAAAGAACGGCGTAGGCATCGGGACGAAGACGATCGCCGAGACCCTCGATAAGCTCGAGTACCTGTTCAGGCACAAGGAAGTGCTCGAAACGATGCGGTCTAAGGCAAAACAGCTCGGTAAACCATCATCGGCCGGCGATATAGCCCTTCTCGTGCTGCAGACCGTGGAGAAGAGATGAGCGGGGCCGGATCGAGGAAAGAACTGCTTGATATCGTGAAGGGCGTCAAGTCATATGTAGGCCTCGAGAAGAGGTGCGGGGTTGAGTCGATCATCTCCGCGCCGACCGAGGCAAAGGCCGCGCTCTCCGGGGTAAAGGCGGAGGTCTTCCGCTGCAAGGCATGCCCTCTATACAAGACAAAAGCGAATTACGTATTTTCGGACGGCAGCGACAACGCGAAACTGATGTTCGTCGGCGAGGCCCCCGGGGCGGACGAAGACGCCCAGGGCGTGCCGTTCGTCGGCAGGGCCGGCCAGCTGCTCACGAAGATGATAGAGGCGATGGGGCTCAGGAGGCAGGAAGTATATATATGCAATGTCCTTAAATGCCGCCCGCCCGATAACAGGAGCCCGCTTCCCGAAGAGGTGGAGGCCTGTAAGGGCTACCTGATGCGCCAGATCGATCTCGTATCGCCGAAGGTCATATGCTGCCTCGGCAAACATGCCGCGCAGGCGCTGCTCGATGCAGATGTCCCCATAACGAAGGTCAGGGGAAGGCAGATGGAATTCAACGGAAGGGTCATGATACCGACCTACCATCCGGCATACCTGCTCAGGAACCCGCCGGCGAAGAAAGAGGTCTGGGAGGACCTGAAGAAGATCATGAAGATATTATCGGAGGATTGATTTGGCATCGAAGGATTATGCCGAGATAGCCGTGGGGCTTCCCGTGAGGAAGCCCTTTCACTACCGGATACCGACTGAGCTAATGGATAGCATAGGCGTCGGTAAAAGGGTCTGGGTGCCTTTCGGGCCGAGGAAGCTCGTCGGCTACATCACGGGCTTCACCGACAAGCCGGGCGTAGAAGGGATTAAGGATATAATATCCGTGATAGACATCGAAGGCCCTTCAATAAGCGCAGAATTGCTGTCGCTGACGAAATGGATATCCGAATATTACCATTCCTCATGGGGCGAAGCGATAGAGGCCGCGCTGCCGGGCCCGATAAAGAAGGGCAAAATAAAAGCGTCGCCGAGGAGTCCCGCGCCTGAAGAGGATTATAAGCCTACAAGGAATTTCAAGCTGACGCAGGAGCAGGCCTCCGCGCTGAAACCCATTCTCGAATCGGTATCGAAAGGGAAAAACGATGTCTACCTTCTTCACGGAATAACCGGCAGCGGCAAGACCGAGGTCTACTTGCAGTCCATAGAGCATGCGCTCGCGCAAGGGAAGGGCGCTATAGTCCTTGTCCCTGAGATATCGCTTACGCCGCAGACGGTAGAATGGTTCAAGTCGCGGTTCGGGGGGATAGTCGCCGTCCTGCACAGCCGGTTGCTCGAGACGGAAAGGTTCGTCGAGTGGAAGAAACTAAAAGACGGGAAGGCAAGGATAGCGGTCGGCGCGCGTTCGGCGATATTCGCGCCGGTTTCCGGCCTCGGGCTGATAGTCATAGACGAGGAGCACGAGACCTCGTATAAGCAGGATGACGCGCCCCGTTATAACGCCAGGGACGCCGCGATCGAGAGGGCGCGCATAACCGGCGCGGCCGTCATACTCGGAGGCGCTACCCCGTCGGTTGAGACGTACCAGAAGGCCCTAAGCGGAGAATATAAGCTGCTGAGGATGGCAGAGAGGATAGAGAAGAGGTCCCTTCCGAAGGTAGATATCATAGATATGCGCCAGGAGATGATCGACACGAAGGGCAGCAGGATATTCTCCCGCGCGCTGGAGCATGCCGTATCGCAGGTGCTGAATAAGGGCGGGCAGGTCATGCTGCTGATGAACCGCCGAGGGTTCTCCACCTTCGTTAACTGCAAGAGGTGCGGGTACACGGTCAAGTGCAGGCATTGCAGCGTATCGATGACGTACCATTATGACACGAAGAAGCTGAACTGCCATTACTGTAATTACGAGTCGCTGCCTCCCGAGAGATGCCCGAAGTGCAGGAACGGACAGATGCAGTACTACGGCGCGGGGACACAGAAGGTTGAGAGCGAGGCGGCGCGCCTTTTTCCGGCCGCGCGTATAGCCAGGATGGATACCGACTCGACCGCGAAGAGGGGCTCTCACAGGCAGATACTCGGTGATTTCAGGAAGCACAAGATAGACATTCTCATAGGTACGCAGATGATAGCAAAAGGCCACGATTTCCCGCGCGTCATGTTTGTAGGGGTGATATCCGCGGACACGGCGTTGAACCTGCCCGATTTCAGGTCGGGCGAGAGGACCTTTAACCTGCTGACGCAGGTGGCGGGGAGGGCGGGACGCGGGCCTGAGCCCGGGAGGGTCATCGTCCAGACCTTCTCGCCGGAGCATTACGCGGTAGAGAAGAGCGTCACGCATGATTACGCGGGATTCTTCGAGCAGGAGATAAAGTTCAGGAAGGAGCTTGGTTATCCGCCCTTCAGCCATATCGTCGATATAAAGCTCAGGGGAAGGAATGAGGAGAGGGTCATAAAATCGGCGCATGGCCTCGCGTCGCTGCTCTGCCCGTTAATTGAAGGCAAGGACGCGTCGCTGGTCGGGCCGGCGCCGGAATTCATTACGAAGATAAAAGGACAATACAGGTGGAGCATGTTCCTGAAGGGCGAAAGGCCCGACGAGATGTGCGTTTATATTGACAAAGCCCTCGCGTTGTTGAAAGGGAAATCCGGGGTCACCATTACCGTAGATGTTGACCCGGTGGGATTGTGAGGATAGGCGCCTATTGGTTCTCGAAATTGCCCTTGAGCGTTTTTATCGCGTCGAGCTCTTTTATGCCGTGCTCGGCTTCCATGTCATTAGGGTTGGCCTTAAGGGCGGCGCTGTAGTAAGCCCTGGCCTTATCGTAATTCTCCATGCTCCTGTAAAGCCCCGCGAGTTTCTTCAACGACGCGAAATCCGTATTGTCTATTAACGGCACGCCCTCGAGTATCTTTATGGCGTTCCAGGTCTGTCCTTCGCTGATGAAGCAATCGGCAATGGCGTTGAGGATGGTGCCGTTTCCCGGGTCAGCCCTCATCGCCTTCTCGTAAGTATATATCGCCTGCGAGGTCTTGCCGGTCTTGCGCATCGAAAGGGCCTGCATGTTAAGTATGCCCGAGGTTATCTTCCCGATCAGCGAGGCAATTATGTTGGAATGGCGCTTGCTGTTCTCCCAGAGCGAGAGCCAAAGGTAATAGCGCGCCTCGGCAAAATCTTCCTTCAGCGCGAGCGCGGCCCCGAAGAGCTCGACGGCGTAGGCGTAATTCTCCCTCTGTATCGCGGCAATACCCTTATCATAGTAGTCCTTTATCTCTTTCGGGATGTTTTGCGGGGCATCATTCATCTGAAGGCTCCTTTTTGAGGATTATAGCCCTTTTTGCGCGGAAGTGTCAATCCTTTTTTGGATTTGGATTTTCCGCAGGTTTATAGTAGAATAAAGCCATGGCGATATTAAAGATAAGGAAATATCCCGACCCGGTGCTCAGGAAGAAGGCCGCCGCCGTAAAAGAGGTCACGGACGCGGATAGGCGCCTTGTCGAAGAGATGATAGAGACGATGAAGGTCTCCGACGGCGTGGGGCTTGCCGCCAACCAGGTCGGGGTCCTCAAGAGGGTATTCGTATTCAACCCTTCCCCTGACGGATGGCGCGCCGACGCGATGATCAACCCGGTCATACTGAAGAGGCGCGGCAGCGAGTGCAAGGAGGAAGGATGCCTAAGCCTGCCCGGCGTGAACGGTGTCGTGCGAAGGAGCACCTATATAGTGGCCGAAGGCCTCGACATAAAAGGAAAGCCCGTGTGCTATGAAGCTAAAGGCCTGCTCGCGAGGGTATTCCAGCACGAGATAGACCATCTTGACGGGGTCGTATTCATCGACAGGCTGAACCCGATCAAGCGCATGATGGCGAAACGCAGCTTGAAAAAAGAATCCGCATGAAGATAGTATTCCTGGGGACATCGGAGTTCGCGGTCCCGAGCCTGAAAAAACTCCATAATACGCACGGGATAACCGCGGTGATCACGAAGAGTGACAAGCCGCAGGGAAGGCGCCTTGTCAGCGCCCCGTCGCCGGTCAAGGCGGCCGCGCTGGAGCTGGGGCTGCAGGTCTCATCGGTAGAAGGGCTTCCGGCCGATAAGGCCGCCGAAGCGCTTTCCGGTTACGGCGCCGACATCTTCATCGTGATAGCCTACGGCCAGATACTTCCGGCCAAGATATTGTCGCTGCCCGGGATGGGCTCGATTGGCCTGCACGCGTCGCTGCTGCCTAAATACAGGGGCCCGTCCCCGATAAACTGGGCGATAATTAACGGTGAGACGAAGACCGGCGTCACGGTGTTCCGCCTTAACGAGAAGATGGACGCGGGCCCGATCGTCTCGCAGCGGCAGGTAGAGATACTTCCGTCCGATAACGAACGGACTCTTTCCGAAAAACTTTCCGTTACGGGCGCGGAACTTCTTTCGGGGGCGGTATCCGATATAGCGTCCGGCAGGGCGGCGTTCGCGGAACAGGACGCGAGTGAAGCGACGGTCACCGGAAAGTTGAAGAAGGAAGACGGGAGGATCGACTGGTCGCAGCCCGCTGCAGTCATACACAACAGGATAAGGGGATTATACGGATGGCCGGGGGCCTTTTCGCCGCTTTCCGGCAAGACCGTAAAGATATGGAGTTCCATATTATCCGGGACCGCCGGGATCGACCCGTCCGGCCCGGGAAAGGTCATAGCCGTAGATAAGGGCGGGATAACTGTAAGCTGCGGCACCGGGACGTTGACCGTCGCGGAATTGCAGGCGGAGGGCGGCAAGCGCATGAAGGCCGGCGAATACGCGCTGGGACATAACGTCCGCGTAGGCGATAGTTTTGTCAAATGACTTGCATTGGCGCATAATTGTGATATAATGTCATCCTGTTTATCCAAAACCTACATATATGATCAACAATAAAGTCGCGCCAAGCGAATTAATTCGTCGGGATTTCCAGCATTTAAAAGAGACCGAAGAATTAAATACAACGAGTGAGATAGCGGACCTGCTGTTCGTCCAATCTCTCGAAGGAAGGGCCCATAACGGTGCGGGCGCCTTCCAGAAGAGCTTTTACGTCAATACGACGATAGACGATATCGTGAAGGCGCTCAAGCTCGACCCGGACAAGGTAAAATCCAGGCGCCAGATGCTCATAGATGATATCGCCCAGTTCGTGGACGATACCATAAAGGGCAAGCCGAGGCTCAGGCTAGTCAACGCTAAGGGCGAGCCGTTCATAGGCGTGCCTGACCTGCTCGAGATAGAGGTCAACGCCGCGGACGTGCTTAAAGGGATATATATCGGAGGGCTCAGGGACGACCCGGGGCCCCGCGCGGCCGCGGAAGAGAAATACGGGATCACGATCGGATACGGGAAATGCTACCCGGTGAACATCGACGTCATGGAGAAGATGGCGCTTGACGGCGAGGTGCTGGCCCACCGAGAGAACGCCGGCTCGATAGAGGCGTTCAAGAGGGCCGGGCTCATAATCCAGGAAGAAGACCTGGGCAAGATAGCTCCGGAGAAGGTCAGGTACCTTTATATACGCCATAAGATAGGGCCGGGCCAGTCGGATGACGGCGCCCTCGTCGCGACCGGGATGATCTACAACAAGGACGTCGCGCTCGGGATATTCCTCGCGGACGCGATAGACACGCTCGAAAAGTACGTCCACGCGTATAAGGACCAGGATGATGAGCTGGGCTACCGGATACAGAAGGATTTCAAGGGGCTCAACGTCACTATGGACGAGGTCCTCGAGATAACGTACCTGGCGGCGGTACCCGAGGAACTGGACGCGCAGACGCCGGACAGTTCGTTGAGGTATTTCCTTACGATCGACAGGCAGGCAGGGCAATGCGCGCTGCAGAGCCATTTTAATTTCATAGACAAGAAGCCGTATTTCCCGATGTTCATAAGTTTCAACAGGGTCCTGTCGACGGAATTTTACGCCTATATCAGGAACAAGGTCATGGCGCTGAAGAACCTCAGGGCCGTCGTGACCTCGGATACGGTGCTGAAAGGGCTGGAAGCCCCCGTCGAAGATTTCCTGAAGCGGCCCGCCGTGATAGTGAAGTCGGGGATCTCGCTTAAGGACGCCGTCGCGAAGATGCGCGCGAGCGGGGCGGAATTCCTCGTTATACAGGACGAATGCAACACGGTGCAGGGGGTCATATCGATGAACGACCTGCTTAAGCTCATGATGGAAAACGGGAGAAAGGACTGATGCCCGAGTTCAGAAAAGACCCTATAATCGGCAGGTGGGTCATAGTCGCGACCGAAAGGGCGCGCAGGCCGAGCGACTTCGTGCCGCATTCGGTATCGGAGGAGAAGTATTCCGAGCCGGAGTGCCCGTTCTGCGAAGGCAGGGAAGACAGGACGCCGCCCCCGGAAATATACGCGATAAGGGACCCCGGAACAAAACCGGGTTCGCCCGGCTGGAAGGTCAGGGTGGTCCCGTCGGTCTCGCCGGTCCTGAAGATAGAAGGCAAGATAGAGCGCCGCGGCAGGGGAATATATGACGTGATCAACGGCATCGGAGCGCATGAGATAATCATCGAGACGCCGCAGCACATATATAACATGGCAGACCTCCCGGAGGAGCAGATCACCTGCGCGATAACGGCCTATATAGAACGCATGACGGACCTCGGCAGGGACCCCCGTTTCAAGTACGCGCTCCTGTTCAAGAACTACGGCTCCGCCGCAGGGTCCGGCAAGGTAAGGCACGCGCACTCACAGTTGATAGCGATGCCGGTCAACCCGATAAGGCTGAAGGACGAGCTTGTCGGTTCGAGGCAGTATTTCGAATACAAGGAACGCTGCATATTCTGCGATATCATAAAGCAGGAGATGGATACCGGCAAGAGGATCGTGGCCGATATAGACGGTTTCCTCGCGTTCACGCCGTTCGCGTCGAGGTTCCCGTTCGAGATGTGGGTACTGCCAAAAAAACACAGCTCGGATTTCTGCAACCTTACGAAGGACAAAAGGGCGGACCTCGCAAGGATACTGAAGGTCGTCCTCACGAAACTGAAAAAGGCGCTCGTGGACCCGCCGTACAATATAATACTTCATACGGCGCCGTTCAGGGTGCCGAAGACGGGCTACTGGAGGACGATAGAAGAGGATTTCCACTGGCATATCGAGATAATGCCGAGGCTTACCAGGGTAGCCGGGTTCGAATGGGGCAGCGGGTTTTATATAAACCCGACACCTCCAGAAGACGCGGCGAAATACCTTAACGAGATGGAAATATAAATGGCAGAACTCAGGAGAGATCCGATAACGGGCAGGTGGGTAATCATCGAGATCGACAGGGCGAAAAATCCCTCCGATTACGAGGTCGAAACGCATAAGAAGAGGGAAGGGATATGCCCGTTCTGCCCCGGAAACGAGCGCATGACGCCTCCGGAGATATTCGCGCACCGCGAGGGCGGAGTGAAGCCGAACGAGCCGGGCTGGCAGACCCGCGTCATACCGAACAAGTTCCCGGCATTGAGGGTCGAAGGCGACCTCGACAGGATCGGCATAGGGATGTACGATATGATGAACGGCATCGGCGCCCATGAGGTCATAATAGAGAATCCCGACCACAGCAAAGAGCTTTGCGACCTGATGGACCACGAGGTCGAACAGGTCATATGGGCGTACCGCAACAGGAGCCTCGACCTTATAGGCGACAAGCGTTTCAAATATATCCTGATATTCAAAAATTACGGGGTATCTGCCGGCGCGTCGCTCGAGCATCCGCATTCGCAGCTTATAGCGCTGCCGATCATCCCGAAGAGGGTCGTGGAGGAATTGCGCTGGTCCGAAAGGTATTACGAATACAGGGAGAGATGCGTCTTCTGCGACATGATACACCAGGAGACAGACGAAAGGGAGAGGGTCATAACGGAGAACAAGAGCTTCATCGCGTTCGCGCCGTTCGTCTCGAGGTTCCCTTTCGAATTCTCGATATTCCCGAAGATACACAGCTCGGAGTTCAGCTATATACAGAAGGAAGAAGTGGTAGACCTCGCGAGGATACTGAAGGAGACCCTGCTCAGAATGAAGATCGCGCTGAAGGACCCTTCGTATAATTTTATCGTGCATACGTCGCCCATAGATTCGAAGGAGCGCGTAGATTACCACTGGCATATCGAGGTCATGCCGAGGCTCGGCCGGACGGCCGGCTTCGAATGGGGGACAGGATTTTATTTGAACCCGACGCCGCCGGAGATAGCTGCTTGGGCGCTCAGGGAAGTCTCTCTATAAAAAAACAAACAAACAAACAAGGAGGAAGTTGAAATGGCGGTAAAGGTAGGTATCAACGGTTTCGGAAGGATAGGTCGTCTTGTCGCCAGGGCCATTCTCGAGAAGAAGAGCAAGGACCTGGAACTCGTAGCGATTAACGATATCACTGATTCAAAAACGAACGCATACCTTTTCCAGTATGATTCGGTCCACGGGAGGTTCCCGGGAGTTGTGAAGGCGGTTTCCGAGGATACCATATCCGCCGACGGCAAGATGATAAAGGTGCTTGCAAAAAGGGACCCGGGCGAGCTGCCGTGGAAGGACCTCGGCGTGGAGATAGTAGTCGAGTCGACAGGCCTCTTCACGATCAAGAAGGACGGCGTGAACAAGAAGGGCAAGGAAGTAAAAGGAGCCGAAAACCATATAACAAAGGGCGGAGCGAAGAAGGTCATTATATCCGCTCCCGCGCAGGACGAGGACATTACCATAGTAATGGGCGTCAACGACGACAAGTACGACCCTAAGGCGCACAACGTCATATCGAACGCGTCATGCACGACGAACTGCCTCGCGCCCATCACGAAAGTATTGAACGACAAATACGGCATCGTCAAGGGGCTCATGACGACGATCCACGCATATACGAACGACCAGAGGGTCCAGGACCAGGCGCACTCAGACCTGCGCAGGTCGCGCGCCGCAGCGGTATCGATGATACCGACGACGACGGGCGCCGCGAAGGCGATATCGCTGGTCATACCCGAGCTGAAAGGCAAGCTCGACGGTTTCTCTATGAGGGTCCCGGTAGCGAACGTTTCGGTAGTCGACCTGACCTGCCAGTTCTCGAAGAAGGC
>CAZYUB010000002.1:94995-151550 GCA_964650515.1 uncultured Planctomycetia bacterium
GCGGATGAGATAAATGCCGCGCTTAAAGAGGCATCGGAAGGCAAGCTTAAGGGCATACTCGGCTACACTGAAGACCCGGTCGTGTCGGTCGACTTCAACCACTGCGCTCTGAGCTCTATCGTCGACGCGAAGAGCACGAAGGTGATAGGCGACGATTTTGTGAAGGTCCTCTCGTGGTATGATAACGAGTGGGGCTACTCGAACAGGGTCGTAGACCTCTGCGAGTATATCGTAAAGAAAGGCCTTTAAGGGCAGGAGCAGAAAATAAATGGACAAACTGACGATAAAGGACCTTGACCTCAAAGGCAAGCGCGTGATCATGCGGGTGGACTTCAATGTCCCGCTGGACGCCAATTTAAGCATTACGGACGATACGAGGATCAGGGCAACGGTACCTACGATAAAGTACGCGCTTGATAAAGGCGCGAAGCTTGTGCTGATGAGCCATCTCGGCAGGCCGGACGGCAAGGCCGTAGCCAAATACAGCCTGGCCCCGTGCGCCGAAAGATTGAGCAATCTTCTCGGCAAACAGGTAAAGATGGCGAAGGACTGCATAGGCCCCGAGGTTAAGGCGATGGCCGACGCGCTCAAGCCGGGAGAATGCATGTTGCTTGAGAACCTGCGTTTCCACGCGGAAGAAGAAGCTAACGACGCCGGTTTCGCGAAAGAGCTCGCGGGCCTGGGCGACGTATATGTCAACGACGCGTTCGGCACCGCTCACCGCGCGCATGCCTCGACCGAGGGAGTGACGAAGTACCTTAAGTCCGCATCGGCGGCGGGGTTCCTGCTCGAGAAAGAGATTGAGTACCTCGAGGGCAAGGTAAGCAACCCGGCGAAGCCCTTTGTGACCATACTCGGCGGCGCGAAGGTATCGGATAAGATAGGCGTCATAGAGAACCTGCTTAACAAGGCCGACGCTATACTTATCGGCGGCGGGATGGCTTATACATTCTATGCCGCGCAGGGAAAATCGATCGGCGCATCCAAGGTGGAGAAGGACAAGATAGAGGTCGCGAAGTCCCTTCTCGAGAAGGCAAAACAGAAGAAGGTAAATATCGTGCTTCCGGTGGATAACGTGATAGCCGACAAGTTTGACGCCAACGCGAACACAAAGACGGTTGGTGACCAGATACCCGACGGGTGGATGGGCCTGGATGTCGGACCGAAGACAGTCGAGGCCTTCAAGGCCGTGCTCAAGGGCGCGAAGACGATCGTCTGGAACGGCCCGCTCGGAGTCTTCGAGATGGATAAGTTCTCGAAAGGCACCGAGGAGGTCGCGAAATACATCGCCTGCTTATCCGGCGGAAGCAGCTCATGCTGCTCATGCTGCGGGGGCGGCGGAAAGGTCATATCAATAATCGGCGGCGGCGACACGGCAGCGGCCGTGGCTAAGTTCAAGCTTGAAGACAAGATGACGCACATATCGACCGGAGGCGGCGCCTCGCTCGAGTACCTTGAGGGTAAAGCGCTCCCCGGCATAAAGGCGTTGACGGATAAATAACATGAGAAAACCGATAATTGCGGGTAATTGGAAGATGTATAAGACCTCGGGCGAAGCGCTCGAGCTTGTAAACGGGCTCAAGGCGGAACTGAAAGGCGAGTCGGCGGTTGATATCGTCGTATGCCCGCCGTTCACCGCGATAGTGAAGGTCGCGGACGCGCTGAAGGGCTCAAACATCGGTTATGGCGCCCAGGACATGTATTGGGAGGAAGAGGGCGCATTCACCGGCGAGGTCGCGCCGAGGATGATAACGGACCTGGGCTGCGGGTATTGCATAATAGGGCATTCCGAACGCAGGACCTATTTCCACGAGACGAACGATACGGTTAATAAGAAGGTCAAGGCGGCCCTTAAGCACGGGCTTACGCCGATCATTTGCGTCGGAGAACGGCTCGAAGAGCGCGATTCCGGAAAGACGTTCGATGTCGTGAAGGACCATGTCGAAGGCGGGCTATCGGGCCTGGTAAAGGACGAAGCATTAAGGATCATAATAGCATATGAGCCCGTATGGGCTATAGGCACAGGCAGGACAGCGACGCCTGAGCAGGCTCAGGAAGTCCACAAGTATATTCGTCGCTTGCTCGGAGAGATGTATGGTGAGGCGGTCTCCTCGCAAGTGCGAATACAGTACGGCGGAAGCGTGAAGCCGGATAACGTAAAGGCGATCATGGCGGGGCCGGATATAGACGGCGCGCTGGTCGGCGGCGCGAGCCTTAAGGTAAAGGATTTCGCCGAGATAGTCAGACAGAGCAAAAGGTAAAGGAGCAGCGTAATAAGATGTATGGAGTATTGATAGCATTGCATGTGATCTCGTGCCTGGTTCTTATAATGGTCATATTGCTGCAGGCGGGCAAAGGCGGCGGCATATCGGAGACGTTCGGCGGGAGCGGCGGGCTGCAGTCGATGCTCGGCACGAAGGCCTCCTCGTTCCTGACAAAGGCGACGGCGGCGTGCGCGGTATTGTTCCTCGCGACATCTTTGACGCTTGCCCTCGTATCCATGAACAAGAGCGGCTCGATAGTGGAAAAGGAATTGTCGAAGGAGAGCGCCGCAGCGCCCGCAACTACGCCCGCGGCGGAGGCACCTGCGGCAGCAGGGGAAGAAGCTCCTAAAAAGTAGACAGGAGAGCAAGATATGCATATAAAAATATCCCGATTTGTCGGGATATTTTTATTTATGGTTTGGGGCCATGCACCGTTAGTATGGCCCCAATACGGCGATGCGATAGTGACCGCCTCGATAGGAGACGCGAGCACGCTTATCCCCATACTTGCCTCGGATTCGTCCTCAGCGGAAATATGCGGCCTCATCTATAACGGGCTTATAAGGTATGATAAGAACCTTGACCTTGAAGGCGAACTTGCCGAAAGCTGGGAGATCAAGGATGAAGGCCTCGTAATAGTCTTCCATTTACGAAAGGGCGTAAAATGGCATGACGGAGAGCCCTTTACAGCGCGAGACGTGGAATTCACCTACAACAAATTGATAGACCCGAATGTAAAGACGCCTTACAGCGGAGATTTCGAAAGGGTCAAGTCGCTCGAGGTCCTCGACGAACATACCGTAAAAGTCACATACAAGGAGCCTTTTTCACCCGGATTATCGAGCTGGGGCATGGGCATCATGCCGAAGCACCTTCTTGAGAATGAGGACCTGAGCAGCACGAAGTACGCGCGTAATCCAGTCGGGACAGGGCCTTACCGTTTCAGGGAGTGGAAGACGGGCGAGAAGATAGTCCTTGTCTCGAACCCCGATTATTACGAAGGGCGGCCGTTCATCAACAGGTATATCTACAGGATAATCCCCGACCAGGCGACGACGTTCCTTGAGCTGCAGACGCAGGGAGTGGACCAGATAGGCCTTACGCCGCTGCAGTATTCACGACAGACGGATACGCCTTTCTTCAGGAAATATTACAGGAAATACAAGTACCCGTCGTTCGGGTATACGTATATGGGGCTGAACCTCAGGGACGCTAAATTCTCCGACGCGAGGGTCAGGCTCGCGCTCGACCATGCCATAGACAAGGACGAGATAATAACCGGGGTACTGCTGGGCCTCGGACGGATCTCGACAGGGCCGTTCCCCCCGGAATCCTGGGCATGTAATAAGGATATAAGGCCCATCCCTTACGACCCTTCGAAAGCGAAGGAGTTGCTTAAGGCGGCCGGATGGGAAGACCGCGACGGCGACGGTATCCTCGATAAGGACGGGCAGAAATTCAAATTCACCATTATGACGAACCAGGGCAACGAGCCGAGGAAGACCGCGTCCGAGATAATACAGCGCAGGCTAAGGGATATCGGCATCGAAGCCGAGGTAAGGATAATCGAATGGGCGACGTTCCTGTCGGAATTCATAGATAAGGGAAAGTTCGAGGCGGTAATAATGGGCTGGAGCCTTTCAAGGGACCCCGACTGCTACGATATATGGCATTCGTCAAAGACGCGCCCGGGCGAATTCAATTTCGTCGGCTACAAGAACGCCGAGGTGGACAACCTGCTGCTCGAGGGCCGCAGGGAGTACGGCCAGGAAAAAAGGCAGGAGATCTATAACAGGATAAACAAGCTGATATTCGACGACCACCCGTACATTTTCCTTTACGTCCCGGACGCGCTGCCGATAATCCACGAGAGGTTCAAGGGGATAGAGCCGGCGCCTGCCGGCATTGGCTATAATTTCATCAAGTGGTACGTCCCGAAGGAAGAACAGAAATATACAAGATGGTAAATTACATAGCGAGAAGGCTCATAGGAATGCTTCCGGTGCTGGTCGGCATAACGCTGATCACCTTCTTCGTGATACACCTGTCGCCGGGCAAACCGACGCGCCTTCAGGCGGAGATGTCCCCGAAGATATCCCTCGAAGCGCGGGAGAAACTGGACAAGCTCTACGGGCTTGATAAGCCCGTGCATATACAGTATTGGGAATGGGTCAAGAGGCTCGCGAGGTTCGACCTGGGCAAGTCCTTCGTTGACGACAGGCCGGTATCGCAGAAGATAGGCGAGAGGATACCCGTCACTATAGCGATAAACGCGCTGTCGCTCGCGCTTATATTTTTAGTTGCCGTCCCGATAGGTATTACGAGCGCGGTAAAAGAGGGCTCAGCGTACGACAGGATATCCACGGTCTTCGTCTTCATAGGTTTCGCGATGCCGACCTTCTGGCTCGCTTTGCTGTTGATGAACCTCTTCGGCGTCCATCTCGGATGGCTCCCGATATCCGGCATAAAATCGATAGATTTCGAAGATTATAACCTCCTGGAGAAACTGGCGGACCTCGCAAGGCACCTGGCGCTGCCGGTCTTCGTATCGGCGTTCGTAGGCCTCGCGGGGATATCGCGCTACATGAGGACGAGCATGCTCGAGGTCCTCAACAAGGATTTCATAAGGACCGCGCGAGCGAAAGGCCTGCCCGAAAGGCAGGTCATATATAAGCACGCGCTCAAGAACGCGCTGCTCCCTATAGTAACGATAATAGGGTTATCGATCCCGGGGCTGATAGGCGGCAGCGTGATATTCGAGTCGATATACGCGATACCGGGGATGGGAAAGCTTTTCTACGATTCGGTCATGGCAAGGGATTACCCGGTCATAATGGGCGTGCTGTTCATCGGCGCGATCCTGACGCTCATCGGCAACCTGGTCGCGGACGTCATATACGCGTGCGTCGACCCTAGGATAAGGGTGTCCGGAAGATGAGGAACCTCAACAGGTTAACGGTATTCGGCGTCATAGTAGTGGCGATAATGGCGGCCGCGGCGTTGTTCGCGCCGCTTATAGCAAGGCATGACCCGGGAGAGATAGACCTGCGCAACGCGCTGATGCCGCCCTCAGCCGAACATATCATGGGCACCGACTCGCTCGGGCGCGACCTCTTCAGCAGGATGGCCTTCGGCGCCAGGATATCGCTGAGCGTCGGGTTCGTAGCGGTAGGGATATCCGTAATAGCGGGGGTCATGCTCGGCTCCGTCGCGGGATATTACGGCGGATGGGTCGACAGCGTCATTTCAAGGTTCATAGACATAATGCTCTGTTTTCCGACGTTCTTCCTGATCCTCGCCACGATCGCCGTGCTCGGGCCGGGCATCTGGAACATAATGGTGATAATA
This sequence comes from uncultured Planctomycetia bacterium, assembly GCA_964650515.1. GTDB lineage: Bacteria > Omnitrophota > Gorgyraeia > Pluralincolimonadales > Pluralincolimonadaceae > UBA6215. The sequence goes on from CAZYUB010000002.1 coordinate 100,608, forward strand.
GGGCTTACGAGCTGGATGGGCGTCGCGCGGCTGATCAGGGCGGAGATATTGAGCCTGAAGGAGAGGGAATTCGTCGAGGCGGCAAGGGCCGTAGGCGCCAGCGACTTCAGGATAATGACGCGCCACCTTATACCGAACGGCCTCGGGCCGGTTCTCGTCAGCGCTACGCTGGGCATCGCGGGTGCTATCCTCACGGAATCAGGCCTGAGCTTCCTCGGGCTCGGGGTCCAACCGCCAACGCCGAGCTGGGGCAATATACTTACGGAAGCAAAGTCCACGCTTGGCATAGCGTGGTGGATAACGGTATTCCCGGGACTCGCGATACTTATTACCGTGCTCGGGTATAACCTTTTAGGAGAGGGGTTGCGTGAACATTTCAACCCCCACAGGAGACAATGAGCAGGGAGCCCCTTTTGGAGATAACAGGCCTGCGGCTGGATTTCAGGCAGGACGGAAAGATAGTCGAGGCGGTCCGCGGGGCAGGCCTTAAGGTCTTCGAGGGCGAGATCCTCGGCCTCGTCGGGGAATCCGGCTCGGGCAAATCCGTTACCGCGCTCTCGATAACGGGCCTGCTTCCTAAGGCGGCGTCGGTAAGGTCCGGAAGCGTAATATTCGACGGGATGGAATTATTGGGGATGCCGGAGGACGGCCTCAGGAATATAAGGGGCGCGAAGATATCCTACGTGTTCCAGGACCCCGCGACATCGCTGAACCCTGTATTCACCATAGGAGAACAGCTTATCGAGGCCGTCACTCTGCACCAGGAGGCCTCGGGCGCCGGCGCTCTCGATATCGCCGTATCGTCGCTGAAGGATGTCGGGATGCCGTCCCCGGAGGAGTTGATGCACGCTTATCCGCACCAACTCTCTGGAGGGATGAGGCAGAGGGCAATGATAGCGATGGCTATCTCATGCAGGCCGAAACTCCTTATCGCCGACGAGCCGACTACGGCGTTGGACGTGACAGTACAGGCGCAGATACTCGAGCTTCTCGTAAAGCTTAAGCAGGATATGAAGCTTACGGTCATACTGATAACGCACGACCTGTCGATAGTGTCGCAGGTCGCCGAAAAAACCGCGGTCATGCAGCAGGGGATGATAGTCGAATACGGCGATACTGAGCTCGTATACAGGAAGCCGTCGCATCCCTATACGAAGAAACTTATAGACTGCATACCGAAGATGGGAAAGGGCTAAGATGCGGGCTCTTCTGTCCGTTCAGGACATAAGGAAATATTTCCCCGTAGAGAGGGGCCTGGCGAAAAAACTCGTGGGCACCGTCAGGGCGGTTGACGGGGTCTCCTTCGAGATAAGCAAGGGCAGGACGCTCGGCCTCGTCGGGGAATCCGGGTGCGGGAAGACGACGTTGTCGCGGATAATACTGAACCTTATAAAGCCCACAGGCGGAAGCGTGGTATTCGACGGCGACCGGATAAGCGGCATGCCGCAGGGCAGGATGAGGCCGCTGAGGAGAGGTTTGCAGGCGGTCTTCCAGGACCCGTATAATTCGCTTAACCCGAGGATGAAGATAGGCGAGATACTTGACGAACCTCTGCTCGTGCACGGCTTGGGAAACCCGGCTAAGAGGAGAGAGCTTATCGCGGCGTCGCTGTCGAGGGTCGGGTTGCAGCCTGGATATGCCGGAAGGTATCCGCACCAGTTCAGCGGAGGCGAGAGGCAGAGGATAGGCATCGCGAGGGCGCTGATGACGGGCCCGAAGCTCGTGATATGCGACGAACCGGTATCCTCGCTCGACCTTTCGATACAGGCGCAGATACTCGAGCTGCTTGCGTCCGTGCAGAAAGAATCGGGGTTGTCATACCTGTTCATATCCCACGACCTTCGCGTGATAGAGTCGATATCCGACGACGTGATAGTAATGTACCTCGGAAGGGTCTTCGAAAGCGCGCCTACCGGCGAACTATACGCGGAACCCGTGCATCCCTACACAGAGGCGCTCTTCTCGGCGGTGTCGATCGGGCCTGAGAAGAAGAGGAAAAAGCTTACGGTTAAAGGGGAGCCGCCGTCGCCGATATCGCCGCCGGCCGGCTGCAAGTTCCACCCGCGGTGCCCGTACGCCGAGCCGAAATGCAGGGTCGAGGAGCCGGTTTTGGAAGAAGTGCGGCCGGGGCATATGGTTGCATGCCCTCCGAGGGTGAGGCATTTCAAACAGGGCAAATGAGATTGCTTTTTTAGCCGTGTTCTTATATAATGGACAAGAAAGGGGAAGAATATGATCAGCGGTATACTTAAGATGCTGTCGCCGATTGCGCCTTTCGTGCTCGCGTTCATACCGGTATTCATGGCGGTGAACGCGTTCGGGAACCTGCCGCTTTACCTGATGCTGACCGAGGGCATGAAGCCCGAAGCGAGGCACAAGGTGATCCTGAACAGCATTTTTATAGCGACGATAGTCGCCCTTGGATTCATGTTCCTCGGAAATCTGGTCCTGCGGCTTATGGGAGTGACCGTCCCGGACTTCAGGATAGCCGGCGGCGTGCTGCTTCTTGTCCTTTCGGTGCACCTGTTGTTGCCCGGCGAAGACAAGAGGGCGAAACCGACGACGGATGTCGGCGTATTCCCGTTGGGTACGCCCCTGATCACGGGCCCCGCGGTGCTTACCACTATACTGATCCTGCGTGAGGCGTACGGGCTCATACCTACGGTCGTATCGGTCATACTCAACATGCTCCTGATGTGGCTCGTGCTCGCAAAGGCGGACCTTTTTATAAAGGTCCTCGGTAAGGGCGGTTCGCGGGCGCTTGCGAAGGTGTCGGATATTTTCCTGGCCGCTATAGCGGTCATGATGATACGGATAGGCGTAACCGAGATAATTGCCGCATTTACCCTGGTAAAAAAATAATATGAAGAACGTAGTGGCGTTTATTATGGCCGGCGGTAAGGGCGAGAGGTTGTATCCGCTCACCCGCGACCGCACCAAGCCGGCGGTCCCGTTCGGCGGGATATACAGGATCATAGACATCACGCTGTCGAACTGCATAAATTCGGATATACGCAGGATACACGTGCTGCTGCAGTATAAGTGCAATTCGCTGATCAGGCACTTAAGGCTCGGATGGAACATCTTTGACGCCGAGCTCGGCGAGTATATCGACATAGTGCCGGCGCAGATGAGGACGGGCGATACCTGGTATATGGGCACCGCCGATTCGATATTCCAGAACCTGTATTTCATCGAGACAGAGAAGCCGGAATACGTCCTGATCCTCGCGGGCGACCATATATACAAGATGGACTATTCCGAGATGGTCGAATACCATAAGGCGAAAGGAGCGGACTGCACCGTCGCGGTCGTCGAGGTGGATAAGAAAGAATCCCACCATTTCGGCATCGTCGAGGTCGACCGCAACGAGAGGATACAGGGCTTCGAGGAGAAACCGCAGGTCCCGTCGAAGACGATCCCCGGTGACCGGGAGCACGTCTATGCCTCAATGGGGATATATGTCTTCAGCACAAACGTGCTTAAGGAAGAGCTCGGGATAGACGCGCAGAAGGCCGACAGTAAGCACGATTTTGGCAGGAACATACTCCCGTCGATGGTGGCGAGGAAGGCGAAGGTATTCGCGTATAATTTCAAGGACGAGAACAAGAAGGAAGCGAAGTACTGGCGGGATATAGGTACGCTCGACGCGTTCTTCGACGCGAATATGGACCTCGTGAACGTCACGCCGGTATTTAACCTTTACGATAACGAATGGCCGATACGGACATACATGGAGAAGTTCCCGCCCGCGAAATTTGTATTCGCCGGAGGCGATGACGGGATGCGCATAGGCGTCGCGCTCGATTCCATGGTCGCCAACGGTTGCATAATCTCTGGCGGGCGCGTCGAACGCTCGATCCTCTCCAATAACGTGAGGATCAACAGCTACTCGAGCGTGACGGACTCGATAATAATGGAAGGCGTGGATATAGGGCGGAACGCGAAGATAAGGCGGGCGATAGTCGATAAGGACGTAAAGATCCCGTCAGGCACCGAGATAGGTTACGACCTCGAGGAAGACAAGAAGAGGTTCACGGTGACTGAGTCCGGGCTTGTAGTCGTCGCGAAAGGGACGGTCATCGAAAGATAGATGCGGCGCAATAAGGTCGTCGTCGTAAGGGGCCTGCTGCTTAAGAAGTTCGGCCGGCTGAAGATAGCGGCCGCGGGCGATGCGACAGGGGAACTCGTCAAGACCATCCTTTCCCAGAATACCTCGGATATAACCTCGCTCCGCGCATTTGATAATTTAAAGAGGCGTTTTCGAAGCTGGGAAGCTCTCAGCAAGGCGCCGCTGCCTGCTATAAAGCGGCAGATAAAGGTCGCTGGGCTCTCGAATATCAAGGCGCCGCGGATAAAAGGCGCGCTTAACGAGATAAAGAAGCGCAGGGGTTCCTTGAGCCTCGAGTTCCTGAAAGACCGGGGGCTCATCGAGGGCTACAGGTTCCTCAGGTCGATAAAAGGCGTCGGGCCGAAGACGGCCGCGGTAGTGCTCTTATTCTCGTTCGGGAAGCCGATAATGCCGGTAGATACGCATATATTCAGGGTGATGAGACGGCTCGGATTTATAAGCCCGCGCGCGACAAGGGAGAAGGCCCAGGAATACCTGACTTCAGCATCCCCTGCGCACGCCATAAAAGAGTTCCACTTGCACCTTATCATGCTCGGCAGGCAGGTATGTACGGCGCGTGAGCCGAAATGCCCGGCGTGTAACCTGAAGAAAATGTGCAAATATTACGGAGACAGGCATGGAAGACAAGGCGTTAAGGATAGGAAAAAAAGAATTTAAGTCGAGGTTGCTTGTCGGTACCGGCAAGTATGCCACGTTCGATATAATGGAGAAAGCAATAGAGGCGTCCGGAGCCGAGGTAGTGACCGTCGCTATAAGGCGGCTGGACCTGTCGGCAGCAGGTTCCGGGAAGGAATCTCTGCTTGACCATATAGACAGAAATAAATATACTATATTGCCTAATACGGCGGGCTGTTATACCGCCGAGGATGCCATAAGGATAGCCCGGTTGGCGAGGGGCATGGGATTGTCCGAAATGGTAAAACTCGAAGTCATTGGCGACGAAAAGACACTGCTTCCGGACACGGAAGCCCTGCTGGAGGCTACGAAGGTGCTCGTGAAGGAAGGGTTCATCGTAATGCCGTATACGAACGATGACCCGATCATGGCGAAGAAACTTGCGGACGCCGGCGCGGCGTGCGTAATGCCGCTCGCTTCTCCGATAGGTTCGGGGATGGGTGTAATAAATCCTATAAATATACGGTTCATACGTGAAGCGGTCAATGTGCCCGTGATAGTCGATGCCGGGGTCGGGACGGCCTCGGACGCAGCCGTAGCTATGGAACTCGGCGTTGACGGCATACTGATGAATACCGGCATAGCGGGCGCGGCCGACGCCGTGGGGATGGCAAAAGCGATGAAGCTGGCCACGGAAGCGGGCAGGCTGGCGTACCTGTCGGGAAGGATACCGAAGAAGCAATACGCGTCGGCATCGAGCCCGTCGGAAGGCATAATAAGATAATGATAAGAAAGGCGCATGTCGGAGACATCGAGCAGATACACGGGCTCGTCGGTTTCTACGCGCGCAGGAAAGAGATGCTCCCGCGCTCGGCGGGCGATATAGCCGAGGCGATGAGGGATTTCTTCGTCCTTGAGAAGGACGGGAAGGCCCTCGGGTGCGTGGCCTTGCATATATATTCTGACAAGCTGGCGGAGATAAGGTCCCTAGCGGTCGATGCAGGCAGCGTCAAAAAAGGCATAGGCAGCAAGCTCGTAAAGGCCTGCATCGAAGAAGCGGGCAAACTCGGGCTGAGGAATGTCTTTGCGCTGACGAGGCAGAAAGAATTCTTCGGGAAGCTCGGGTTCAGCCCTACGGATAAGAAGAAACTCCCGCAGAAGATCTGGAACGACTGCAGCATATGTTCCAGGTTCGCGGATTGCGACGAAGTCGCCTACGTGAAGGAGCTGTAAATGGGATATACGATAACTGAAAAGATATTGCTCGCGCATACGGACAGGAAGTCGATAGCGCCCGGTGAGTTGATCGACTGCAGGATAGACCTCTGCCTCGGCAATGACATAACGGCGCCGATCGCCATCTCCGAGTTCGAGAAGACGGGTATCGGCAGGGTGTTCGATAACAAGAAGATAGCGCTCGTGCCCGACCATTTCTCTCCGGCTAAGGACATCAAGTCCGCCGAGCAGTTGAAGGTATTGCGCGATTTCGCGAAGAAATACAGGATAAAGTATTATTATGAGCTCGGGTGCATGGGGATAGAGCATGCGCTCCTTCCGGAAGAAGGGCTCACGATGCCGGGAGACCTCATAATAGGGGCGGATTCGCATACATGCACATACGGGGCGGTCGGCGCGTTCTCTACCGGCGTCGGTTCGACCGACCTTGCCGCCGCATACGTACGCGGCAGGGTTTGGTTCAAGGTGCCCGAGTCGATCAAGTTCGTCTATAAGGGAAAACTCCGCAAGTGGGTCGGCGGAAAAGACCTTATATTGCACACGATAGGCGATATCGGGGTGGACGGCGCATTATACAAGGCGATGGAGTTCACGGGAGACGCGATAAGCCGGCTCCCTATGGACGACAGGTTCGCCATGTGCAATATGGCTATAGAGGCGGGAGGCAAGAACGGGATAATCGCGCCGGATGCCGCTACGGTCGAATATGTGAAAGAGACGTCAAAGAAGTCGAAGAAGAAGTGGAAGATATACGCGAGCGACAAGGACGCCGTATATTCGCAGGTCAGGGAGTATGACGCCTCGAAGCTTGAGCCGATGGTGTCGTTGCCGCCGTTGCCTTCGAACGCAAAACCCGTAAGCAAGGTAAAGGGGGTCAGGATAGACCAGTCGGTCATAGGGTCCTGCACGAACGGGCGCATCAGCGACCTGAGGATCGCCGCGAAGATATTGAAGGGAAAGAAGGTGCATAAGGACGTGCGCTGCATCGTCTTCCCCGCAACGCAGGCGATATACCTCCAGGCGATGAAAGAGGGCCTCATAGAGACGTTCGTAAGGTCGGGTTGCGCGGTATCTACGCCGACCTGCGGGCCGTGCCTCGGCGGGCATCTCGGCATACTCGCCGCGGGAGAGCGGTCTATAGCTACGACGAACAGGAACTTCGTCGGGCGCATGGGGCATTTGAAATCGGAGGTCTACCTCTCGAACCCGGCTGTGGCAGCCGCGTCTGCCATAAAGGGAAAGATCGCGCATCCGGAGGAGGTCATATGATACTTAAGGGCAAGTCCTGGAAATTCGGGGACGACATAAATACGGACGAGATAATCCCGGCGAAATACCTCGTGACGGTCGACCCCGGGGAGCTCGGCGCCAACTGCATGGACGGGATAATGCCGGGTTTTTCCAAGAGGGTGACTGCGGAGGACATAATCGTAGCCGGGAAGAATTTCGGCTGCGGTTCGAGCAGGGAACACGCGCCCATAGCAATAAAGGGCTGCGGGATATCCTGCGTCATAGCGGAGAGCTTCGCGCGGATATTCTTCCGCAACAGCATAAACATAGGGCTTCCGATATTCGAGTGCGCGGAGGCCGCAAAGGCAATAACTGAAGGCGACGAAGTGGAAGTCGACGCCTCGACGGGGTTGATCAGGAACCTTACAAAGGACCAGGTGTATAAAGCCAAGCCGATGCCGGAGTTCATGCAGGAACTCATCGGAGCGGGCGGGCTTATGAAATGGGTGGTCAAGAAAAAATGAGCAGCTATAAGATCGCGGTTATACCCGGCGACGGTACGGGGCCGGAAGTAGTCAACGAAGGGCTTAAGGTCATGAAGGCCGCTTCGGAGAAATTCGGGTTTAAATACGAGACCAGCATATTCGATTTCAGCGGAGAACGCTACCTGAGGACGGGAAAGACCGTCGAAGACAAGGACGTCGAAGAGCTCAGGAAATACAACGCGATATACCTCGGGGCGGTCGGGCATCCGGAAGTGAAGCCCGGCATACTCGAGCAGCAGGTGCTGCTGAAACTGCGTTTCGCTTTGGACCAGTATATAAACCTCAGGCCGGTCAAGCTCTATAACTCCGATTATTGCCCGCTGAAGGACAAGAAGCCGGAAGATATAGATTTCGTCGTGGTGCGCGAGAATTCGGAAGGCATCTATAAGGGGATGGGAGAGTTCCAGAAGAAAGGCACGGACGACGAGGTCGCGATACAGATTTCGTACAACACGCGCAAGGGCGTGGAGCGCTGCGTGCGTTACGCGTTCGATTACTGCAAGAAGCGCAACAAGAGGAAGAAGCTCACGCTCTGCGGCAAGACGAACGTGCTGACATACGCGTGGGACCTCTGGCAGAGGACGTTCAACGAGGTCGCGAAGGAGTATCCGGACGTCAAGACCGACTACGCCCATGTGGACGCGACGACGATGTGGTTCGTCAAGAACCCCGAGTGGTTCGACGTCATCGTGACGGATAATATATTCGGGGATATCATAACGGACCTCGGCGCCATGATACAGGGAGGAATGGGCATTGCTGCGGGCGGGAACATCAACCCGAAAGGCGTATCGATGTTCGAGCCGATAGGCGGCTCCGCGCCTAAGTATACCGGGCAGAATATCATCAACCCGCTTGCGGCCATATGCGCGGGCGGAATGATGCTCGAGACGCTCGGAGAAGATAAGGCCGGGAAGGCGATAGAGGCCGCGGTCATAAAGGTCGTGAACACAAAGCTGAAATCATTGGCAGCCGGAAAGATGGGTTATTCGACAAGCCAGGTCGGCGACCTGGTCGTGGAAAATCTATAGGGAGAGAGATGAAAAGGAAGAGCAAATATAACGTAGTGGTAGTAGGTGTCGGCGTTGTCGGAATAGAGATGCTCCGCGTGCTTCGCCAGCGGAACTTCCCGGTAGGGGAACTGCGCGTGCTCGCTCGCAGCGCGAGAGAGATAGAGGTCGACGGGCAGAAGTATTCCGTGCAGGCGATATCTCCCGAAGGTTTCGACGGGATGGATATCGCGCTTTTTGCGGGTACCGAAGGCGAGAAGGGCGCGGCGGTCACATACGCGAAGGAAGCGGTTAAGAGGGGATGCGTAGTCATAGATAACGGCGCGGATTTCCGCATGGACCCGAAGGTCCCCCTGGTAGTCCCCGAGGTCAACGGAAAAGACGTAAAGAAGCACAAGGGGATAATAGCGAACCCGAACTGCTCGACTATTCAGATGGTCGTGGCCCTGGAACCGATACATAAAAAAGCGGGCCTTAAGAGGATAATAGTGACCACCCTGCAGGCATCTTCGGGCGCGGGAAAGAGCGCGGTCGAACAGCTAAAGGCGGAGAATGCCGCGATAGCCGCGGGCGGATATAGGAACGTCAATGTCGACCTCCCGGAAGGACGCTCGATGCCTCAGCAGCTCGCGTATAACGTCTTCCCGCAGATCGGCGGTTTCGCGGAATGCGATTATACAAGCGAGGAATGGAAGCTGGTAAAAGAGACGCACAAGATAATGCACGATGATAAGATCAAGGTTTCCGCGACTACCGTAAGGGTCCCGGTCAGGACCGGCCATTCGGAGTCCGTATATATCGAGACAGCCAAGCGTATAAGCCCGGACAGCGTAAGGAAACTTCTCGCAAAGTCGCCGGGCGTAGTGGTCATAGACGACGCCAAGAAGGGCCTCTACCCGATGCCCAAGGATTCCGAGGGCAGGGATGAGACATTTGTCGGCCGCATACGCTGCGACTGTTCCGTAAAGAACGGCCTGTGGCTATGGGTCGTTGCCGACAACCTGCGCAAAGGCGCCGCAACCAACGCGGTACAAATAGCCGAATGCGTAATATCCTGCTCAAAATAGAATACGAAGGCACCGGATACTCCGGCTGGCAGTCGCAGAAGAATGCCCGAAGCATCCAGGAGACCATAGAAGCCGCGCTTGAACGGATAACAGGCCGTAAAGCGCGGCTTATCTCTTGCGGGAGGACCGATGCGGGGGTCCACGCGATAACGCATTTCGCGAACTTCAAGACGCCGTCAGGCCTGCCGGCATATAAGCTACAGAGGGCGCTTAACGGCGTGCTTCCTAAGGATATAGTCATAAAGCAGGCGAGAGAAGTCCCGCTCAGATTCCACGCGAGGTTCGACGCGAAGTCGAAGACCTACAGGTACACTATAATGACCGGGAATTCGCCTTCGGCTATCGAACGGAACCTTACCGCCTACATCCCATATAAACTAAATCTCGCTCTGATGAAAAGGGAATCCGAGGTCCTTCTCGGAAAACATGATTTTAAATCCTTCCAGGCATCCGACAGGAAAGAGCGCTCATCGGTACGCACAATAAAGAAACTGCGCCTTAAGAAGCGGGGAGATAAGATAATCATGGATATTGAGGCCGACGGTTTCCTTTATAATATGGTCAGGAACATAGCAGGCACGCTCATAGATATAGGCCGCGGAAGGATACCCGCGGGAAGCATGCGCGGTATACTAAAGGCAAGGGACAGGAAGGCGGCAGGGGAGACGGCGCCTTCAAGAGGACTGTGTCTTATAGAGGTAAAATACTAATTGGCGCAAAGGTCCAGGCAGGCATGGGGCACGAAACTCGGAATAATAATGGCCGTCGCCGGCTCGGCGGTGGGCCTAGGTAATTTCCTGAGGTTCCCTGTGCAGGCGGCGCAGAACGGCGGCGGCGCGTTCATGATACCCTACTTCATCGCGCTGCTGCTTCTCGGCATCCCGCTGATGTGGATAGAGTGGTCTCTCGGAAGATACGGGGGAGGGTTCGGCCACGGCACCGCGCCGGGGATATTCCATTCGATCAGGCGGAAGAACCGCTTCATCAAATATTTCGGTGTCATCGGCATATTCGGCCCGCTCGTCATACTTATCTATTATACGTATATCGAATCATGGACGCTGGCATACAGCTTCTTCGCTCTTACCGGGAAGTACGCAGGCGCAACGACGCAGGCGCAGCTGCAGTCGTTCCTTTCGGCATTCCAGGGCCTTGAATCGAACCAGTATTTTAATTCCCTCCAGACGGCATACGTCTTCTTCCTGATAACATTTGCGCTGAACATCTTTGTTCTATACCACGGGATCAAGGGAGGCATAGAAAAATTCTGCAGAATTGCCATGCCGGCCCTGGTGATATTCGGTGTTCTCATTGCCGTGCGCGTGCTGATGCTCGGAACCCCGGATGTCCTCAAGCCCGATTGGAATGCGCACAACGGTATGGGATTCCTGTGGAACCCTGATTTGACGATGCTCAAGGACTCGAAGGTCTGGCTGGCCGCAGCCGGGCAGATATTCTTCACCTTGAGCGTAGGCATAGGTGTGATCCTGACATACGCGAGCTATCTCAAGAAGACGGACGACGTTGTTTTGTCCGGGCTTACGGCTGCCGGGATGAACGAGTTCGCGGAGGTTATTCTCGGCGGGAGCATAGTGATAACGGCGGCGTTCGTTTTCTTCGGCCCGGCAGGCGCGCAGGAAGTCGCAAAGAGCGGCTCATTCAACCTCGGGTTCGTGACCATGCCCGCGATATTCGGCAAGATACCGTTAACAGCCGTCTTTGGCTTCCTTTGGTTCATGATGCTGTTCCTGGCGGGGGTCACATCATCGGTCTCCCTTGCCCAGCCCGCGGTTGCCTTCCTCGAGGACGAATTCAACCTGAGCAGGAAGAAAGCGCTTTGGATCCTGGCGGCCGTATTCTTCGTTCTTTGCCAGCCAGCCATATTCTTCCTCGGCAAGGGCGTGGTAGATGAGATGGACTTCTGGGGAGGGACATTCTGCCTCGTTCTTTTCGCCACGATAGAAACGATATTATTCACATGGGTATTCGGGATGGACAAAGCATGGGAGGAGATGCATCATGGCTCCGAGCTGAGGATACCGAGGGCATATAAATTCATAATGCGCTACGTTACGCCTTTGTTCCTGCTTGCAATACTGTGTTCTTATGTATTGTCAAAAGGCGGAAGGGACAGGATACTGATGGCGTCAGTGCCTGAATCCGACAAGCCGTATATCCTTGGCACGAGGCTGATGCTTCTCGGGATCATGGCCGTGCTGATATTGCTGGTAAGAAATGCCTTGAAGAAGAAGCAGGGAGGAGCCGGATGAACCTGGGAGGATGGTTGTTCCTGACGATCTCGTGGGGTTTCATAATCGCTCTCTGTGCGTACTGCCTGTGTAAGATATTTTCAAGAAAAGAAGGGCTTGATTGAGAGGGTAATATAAGCATAAGCAAGAATATGCCCCCGTGGGCAATTTTTTACCCTTGATTTACATATAGACATAATGTATATTACTTAAAATGCTTAAATTCCTCGTAATAACGGCATTTGTAGCATTTGCGGTAATCGGCTCCGCAGCCACGGTATGCGCGGAGACGGACGGGGAACTTTTTGCGTTAGGAGAAAGCCAGCTTAACGCCGGCCAGTACGAAAAGGCAGTAAAAACCTTCCAGACGCTCGTAACAAAATACCCTTACAGTAAACAGCTTCCGTATGCCCTTTGCAACCAGGCTCTGGCTTATATAGAAACGAAGGAATACCAGAAAGCCGAGGCGAACTTCAACAAGGTCAATAAGGACTTCGCGTATATGAAGGACCTTACTCAAAAGGTCCAGTACGGTCTTGCAGAATGCTACCTAAGGATGGGCAAGGACGACCGGGCAAACCAGATATATAACGACATGTTATCAAAGGACCCTAAAAAGGCCCCGGACATATATTTCAGCAGGGGCCTCGCTTATTACAACCAGAAGAAATGGGACCTTTCCGCGAACTTCCTCAAGAAGATGATAGAATCCTACCCGAGCGACAACAGGATACTGGAGGCGAAATTCATGCTGGCGGGCGTATATAAGGAGCAGGGCAAGAACCTTATGGCCGCTGACATCTACAGGTCGATCCCCCAGGATTCGAGGTTCGCGAACGATGCAAGGTTCAGCCTCGGCCAGATAGCGCTGAAGGACAAGGAATACGCGAAAGCGATCAAGTATTTCCGGACGGTAAAGCCGAGGAGCGAGGTATACGGGTCCGGCACCGACCTGACAGAGATCGCCAGGTACCAGATGGCGGCGGCATATTACGAGCAGGGAAGGATATATGAGACATGGGTCATCTGCGAGGACTTTTTAGAGCGGTATCCGGAAAGCAAGATGAGGAAGGACGTATGCCATCTTCTTGTCATAACATACCTGAAGAAAGGGAACGCAGACGCCGCGGTGCAGGCATACGACAATTACGCTAAGCTCGATCCGGAGGCGGCGAAGAAGATGGACATGAATTTCTTCATAGCCGAATCTTATTTCGAGAAAGGGGAATACAGGGAAGCCATAGAGTATTACAAAAAGCAGCTTCCCGCATCGAAGGGGACAGAGCTCTACGAAAAGGGCCTCGCAAAGCTTGCCGAGTGCTATTTCTGCATCGACGATTACGGCAGGGCGGCCGAAGTATATAAGGAATATATCGAGAAATACCCGGAAGGCGGATCGGTTCCGTATTTCGCTTTCAGGCTTGCCTACGCTCTGGCGAAGAAGAAGGACTTCGCCGAAGCCATAAAATATTACAAGATGATAGAGGAGAAATACCCGAAATCGGAAAATATGGAGGATGTAACGTTCAACATCGGATGGTGCTATTCCTGCCTGGGGGATACCGCCCAGGCGCAGTCATATTACAAGAAATTCATGGAAAAGTTCCCCGGGAACAAGCTTGTGCCGGCCGTCATCTATGAGATAGGGAACACGCATTTCGACAAAGGGCAGTATTCGTCCGCCGCGGAGTACTATAAGCAGATCGCAGATAAATACCCCGATAACGAGTTCGCGCAGGCGGCATCGTACCGGCTCGGAATAAGCTACCTGTATTCGGCAAAGCGGGACGATGCCCTGGTTGAGCTCAAGAAATTCCTCGACAGGAACCCGGAAAGCCCCATGGCGACCGAGGCAATAAGGACTATATATGACATATACCTGAAACAAAAGAAATATACCGAAGGGATCATGACGTTCAGGGAACTTGCGGGGATATATTCAGGCCGCAAGGCCGTTATGCCTGAAATTTACGGTTGCCTCGCGAACCTCCAATACCTGTCGGGTGACCCGGCGGCAGCAACGGCGACCGTACGTGAGCTTCTGGCGGCATATAATGATTTTGCGGACACGCCGCCGCCCGAAAAAGCAGCATCTATAATAGGGCAGGTCCTTGTGGATACGAACGAGGGCTCAAGGGCGGTGGAGCTGTTCAGCGGGATATTATCGAAATACAAGGACGATTCGCTCGAGGAAGTATCGCTCTTCAGCAGGGGAAGGGCATACATGTCCTTGAAGAAATGGCGCGATGCGGCCTCGGATTTCGCGGAGCTGCTATCGAGATACCCGAAGACAAAATATGCGAGCAGGGCAAAGCTCGGCATAGCGGATTCGTATTATTACAGGGATATAACAAGCGAAGCGATAGTATATTATAAAGACGTAATAGACCATTATAAGGATGATACGACGGCTGAAGCCATGTTCCAGCTCGGCAACAGCCTATTCTTAATGTATAAATATGAGGAAGCGCTCGGTAATTTTCAGCGCGTCGCGATACTCTACTCCCACAGGGAGAACCTCGCTTCTGCGTCGTTGTTAAAAGCGGGGGAATGCCAGGAGAAGCTGGGCAAGAACAAGGAAGCGAAGGAGACCTACGAGAAACTTATCGCAAAATACCCGAAAAGCGATGAGGCGGCAAAAGCGAGGGAGAGGGCGGGCTCGATAAGATGATATACGCGAAGAGGGTTGTGATGATATTTGCGGCGGCGGTATTATGCGCCGCGTCTATGCCCGCAGGAGCTTTTGCGCAGGACCAGATAAAGATGAAGAACGGGAACATAATAAAGGGGTCTATAATCAAGACAGACAAGTCGGGCATTACCATAGAACTGGCAGGCGAGAAGGCGATCATAGCCGTGCCTCTCGGGAATGTGGACCAGCTGATAATCGAGGCGCCGGTCTCTTTCAGGACTGCGGAGAACAGGTATTTCGCGAAGGACTACGAGAACGCATACGCGGATTATATGGAGACGATCCGGAAATACGGCGGTTATTCATACGGCGAGGACGCATATTTCAAGGCCGCGGAATGCCAATTGAAGTTAGGTAATGTTGAGAAGGCCATAGAGTTGTATAATACATACATTGGCGACTATCCGGGCTCCAAATACGCGAATAGGGCGAGAATGAAACTCGCGTCGGTAATGGCCGCCAAGGGCGACTACGACGGCGCGGTAAAGGCGTATGACGCCGTGATACGCTCAAAGGACGAAGCGCAGCGGCCCGACGCATATTTCGGGACGGCGGAAGCATATTTCGCGAAGGGGTCGTACGAACAGGCGCTTGTGAATTACCTGAAGATAGCGTTATTGTATTATGACAAGGGTAAGATGGCGGGTGAGGCGAAATTCAGGAGCGGGGAATGTTATGAGAAGATTGGGGAAAGAAAGATGGCTTTGGAGGCCTACAGGGAGATCGTGAACGAGTTTCCGAGGAGCGAGGTAGCGGCAAGGTCGGAAACCAAAATAAAGGAGATCGAAAACAGTGGGGAAAAAGCTAAGTAATAAAAATGCGTTAAGGATCGCGGGTTTTATCGCCCTGGTGTCGATCATGGTCCTGGTGTCGTTTTCCGCCGTGGCGAAAGATGCGGAGGTCGTGGCAGGCACGAAGGGCATGACATTCTGGCAGATATGCGTAGCCGGCGGATGGACGATGATATTCATCGGGCTGTGTTCAGTGTTCGGCATGGCGCTGATCATCGACCTGTTCATATCCCTGCGCAAGCAGTCGATGATTCCGGTCGACTATGTGGGCGCGGTCAAGATGGCGATAAAGAACGGCGATATGCAGGGCGCGACGAACCTCGGCGCGCTCAGGAAAGGTTTCCTCGTCAATGTCGTGCAGGCCGGCATAGACAAGAGCGGCCATGACCTGCAGATAATCCAGGACTCCATGACGATAGTCGGAGCCAAGGAAGCGGCGGGCCTCCTGCAGAAGATAGGGTACCTGTCCTCGATAGGCACGATATCGCCGATGCTCGGGCTTCTCGGCACCGTGCTCGGCATGATACAGTCATTCAATGTTATCGCGTTCGAGGCCGGTTTGGGAAAGCCGACATTGCTGGCGGCGGGCGTATCCCAGGCGCTCATCACAACGGCGTTCGGCCTCATAGTAGGCATCCCCGTTATGGCCTTCTTCTTCTATTTCAGGAATAAGGCGCAGGAGATAATTACCGACATAGAGATAACAACCGGCGAAATAGCGTTGATGCTGGCCGGAAAACTGAAGGGATAAGAGATGAGATTCTCTAAGCAGGAAAGCGAGGAACCGGGGTTCCAGATGGCCCCGATGATCGACTGCGTATTCCTGTTGCTGATATTCTTCATGTCGGTATCGACCTTCCACCAGCTCGAATCGGTGGAGGGGATAAACCTGCCTGTCGCAGACCAGTCGCGGACCGCCGAAGGCGGCGCTCCGCAGCTGTCGATAAATATAAAGGGTGACGGGGCGATAGTCATGAACCAGAACATATACGAACCCGCACAGCTTGCCGACGTGCTTTCGGAGGCAGAGGTAAAGCAGACGATAATCATCAGGGCGGATAAGACGGTGCCCCACGGCAGGGTCCTGGACGTGCTGAGCGCGTGCGCCGCCGCGGGAATATGGGACATATCGTTCGCTACATATCAGGAAGAGCCAAAACAATGAGGCGTGAAAATGAGATTTTATAAGGCAAGCAGCGAGGAACCGGGGTTCCAGATGGCCCCGATGATCGACTGCGTATTCCTGCTGCTGATATTCTTCATGTCGGCGTCGAGTTTTTCCGCTCCGGAAGCACAGCTGAACGTGAACCTTCCGGCGGTATCCACGACGACCCAGGAGAAGATAGGCGAAGACGTCGTGATAAATGTCGCGTCGGACGGCAATGTCGTGGTAAACGAGAAATATTACGACAGTCCCGACTCGAAGGACCTGCCCGAGCTGGTAGCGATGCTTACGAGCCTCTCGCAGGTGTTCGAGACGCAGCCGGTCATAATATACGCCGAGGATGACGTGTCGCACGAAAGGGTCACGAACGTGCTGAATGCCTGCGCGGCGGCAAAGATCAAGTCGGTTTCTTTCCTCGTGCCGGAAGAGACGATAGAGAAGATAGGCAACAGATAGAATACCAAAGCGAGGACTGCTGATGCTTAAAGAGATAAAGAAATCCAGGAGTTACCTTCTGGCGCTGGTCATACATATAGCGATACTGCTGATCGTTGGGAACATCCTGATAATGAAGCCCGCGATAAGGCAGGCGTTCTTCGAGGGAAAGATCCTTTCGACGAAGGACGTTAACATGGATAAGGCAAAATTCAAGCCCGACGTTAAGGTGCCGCAGGAGAGCACATCGCTTGCGACCAAGGAGATAGCCGCGCCGGAACGCCAGGCGCTTTCGGTAGAGAGACCTTCAGACCTTCCGAGCATCGCGAAAGTGCCCGCCATGGCGCCGCAGGAACTGAAACTCGGCGAACCGAAAGAAGCGGTCACTTCCAAGCCGGGAAAGAACACGCTCGATTTCTCCTCGAAAGCGAAGATATCCGGCAGGGGCACCTCGATAAAAGGCACGTTCGTGTTCCCGATATCGACATATTCCGACTGGGATAACGACCTTACGACGATCCCGAACCTAATGAACGAGTTGGGCAGGAGGACGAACGTTAAAGTATCGATAGAGCACAGGCCTCTGGATTTTACCGACAAGAAACTGTTCTTCCAGTTCCCTATCATATACATGAACGGCCACCAGAGCTTCACGTTCACGGACGTGGAGGTCCAGAACATACGGGAATACCTGACACGCGGCGGTTTCATGTTCATATGCAATGATAACGCGCAGGGAGGGAATTTCCAGGATTCGCTTTTCAAGGAGTTCAAGAGGATATTCCCCGAAACGGGGTTCCAGAGCGTGCCGATGAGCCATCCGATATACCACAGTTTTTATGATTTCCAGGGATCGACGCTTCCGGACGCGCTTTATAAAGGGATACCGACAACGGGCTATATGATATATTACGGCGACAGGATGGTCGTCTATTACATATCATCGGGCGACGCGTGCGACGCATGGGCGGAAGCCGAAGGGGAGAAATGGCCCGGGACGAGGTATACCCCGAACGCGAGCCATAGCTTCATGAAGCTCTCACAGCAGCCTCCGACGTCCGACCGCCACGGGGGCGCAGGGGATGAGGGCATAGAGAACGCCTTCAAGATAGGAGTCAATGTGCTTGTATACGCGTTATCGAACGTTCCGGAATAAAATATCCTTGACAATAATCCTTTTTATGTTATAATCTTACGTCTTAACAACTAATCCTATCAAGGAAGGCAAAGAAATGGTAAAGGAACAGAGATCGCAGGAAAAATGGTTTATCGTGGACGCGGACGGCATTGTGCTCGGAAGGCTTGCCGTAGCTGTTTCGCGCGTCCTTTCCGGGAAGCATAAGCCCACATACCGCAAGGACTTAAATACGGGCGACGGTGTAGTCGTCGTAAATGCGGCAAAGATAAAGGTTACCGGGAAAAAGCTTGTCGAGAAGGAATATGACTGGTATTCGGGCTACCCGGGAGGCAGGAAAGCAGAGAAACTGGAAACCCTGCTCAAGAGGAAGCCGGAATATGTGATCATGCACGCAGTAAAGGGCATGCTGCCGAGGAACAAGGTAGGCAAAGACGCCCTCGGAAGGCTGAAAGTATTCGCGGGCAAGGAACACGGACAGTCCGCTCAGAAACCGGAGACCTTAAAGGTCTAATAGCAGGAGAAAGATGGAAGCGCAGGCAAAATTACAGGGTACAGGAAGAAGGAAGGAATCGACTGCCAGGGTCACACTAAGGGCGGGTAAGGGACAGATACTCGTCAACAAGAGGGCCTTGGATGATTATTTTCCGAGAGAGACGCTAAGGATGGTGCTCAGGGAACCGCTGGAAGCGACACAGACCGCGGCGAAATATGACGTGATAGTGAACGTCGAAGGCGGCGGTGTGTCAAGCCAGGCAGGCGCAGTGCGTTTGGGCATTGCCCGTGCCTTGCTTAAGGCGGACTCTAATTTCCGTTCCGCTTTACGAGGCCGCGGGCTCTTGACCCGTGATCCCCGTATGAAGGAACGAAAGAAATACGGACAAAAAGGAGCACGCAAGCGGTTCCAATGGACTAAACGTTAAAGAAATCCACATAGGGCAAAAATACGCCTATTCCGACGGGAAACTGCTTGACGGAATAGGCGTTTTTATTTTATAATGAATTCTCTAATATAAAACGGAGATAAAAGAAGAAGATGTCAAAAAACAAGACACGGATAGCGGTGGTCGGCGCGACCGGATATGCCGGCTGCGAGCTAATAAAGATACTGCTAAGGCACCCGGAAGCTGAGATCACGTCGGTAAGCGGCAAGGTAGACGGGCCGGACAAGATATCGAACATATACCCGGTATTCAAGGGGCAACTCGAGCTTATATGCGATAACGTTGATGTGCAGAAGATATGCGGCTTGGCGGACGTCATATTCCTCGCTCTCCCGCACAAGGTCTCGATGGCATTCGTGCCCGAGTTCCTTAAAGCAGGCAAGAAGGTGATAGACCTCAGCGCGGATTACAGGCTGAAGGATACGGCGGTCTACGAGAAATGGTACGGGATAAAGCATACGAGCCCTGACCTTTTGAAGACGGCGGTATACGGGCTTCCCGAGCTGTATAAGGACAAAATAACCAAGAGCGCCTTCATAGCGAACCCCGGGTGTTACCCGACAGGGGCCATCCTGGGAATTGCGCCTCTTCTTGCGGCAAAAGCGATAGACCCGGCACAGATAATCATAGACGCCAAATCGGGCGTGACGGGGGCAGGAAGGACGCCGTCGCTCGGCCTACTGTTCGCCGAGACGAACGAGAACTTCAAGGCATACAAGATAAACCAGCACCAGCATATGCCGGAGATAGAGCAGGTGCTTTCAGATGCGGCGGGGTCAAAGATAGAGGTGACGTTTACGCCGCACCTCGTGCCGATGAATAAAGGGATACTATCGACGATATATACGATACCCGTAAAAGAGGCGGATACCGGAGAGTTATTGAAGACCTATGTGAAGTTCTACAAAGACGCGCCTTTTGTCAGGGTACTTGACGAAGGGGTCTTCCCGGAGACGAAGAACGTGCTCGGCACGAATTTTTGCGATATAGGCATAAAGGTTGCAGGAAAGAGGATCATAGTGATTACCGCTATCGACAATCTCTATAAGGGCGCCGCGTCGCAGGCCGTGCAGAACATGAACCTCATAATGGGCTTCGACGAAAAACTGGGGCTTGCCTGATGAAGACAATAGGCGGTTCCGTAACTGCGCCAAAAGGTTTCCTGGCCTCGGGAATTAATTGCGGGATAAAAAAGAGGAAGCCCGACCTGGCTTTGATCGTCTCGAATGTGCCAGCCCACGCGGCAGGCGTGTGGACGAAGAATACCGTGAAAGCCGCGCCGGTGCTCCTGACGGAAAAGAACCTGAAAGACGGGTGGGCGCAGGCGATAGTCGCGAACAGCGGGAATGCAAATTGCCTTAACGGGAAACAGGGAATGAGGTGGGCGCAGGAGATGGCTGCGGCCGTTTCTTCCTCGGTGTGCATAGCGAAGGATGACGTCCTCGTGTCTTCCACCGGCATAATAGGAAAACCTCTTCCGGTAAAAAAGATAACGGACGCAATGCCATCGCTCGTTAAGGGGTTGTGCAGGGCCGGCGGTTTACCGGCAGCCAAGGCGATAATGACTACCGACTTGGCCCCGAAGATGACGGCGGTCTCGTTAAGGATCGGCGGCAGGACGGTCAGGATAGGCGGCATAGCGAAGGGCTCCGGCATGATATGCCCGAACATGGCCACGATGCTGTGCTTCATCACGACGGATGCGGATATAGAGCTTAAGGCGCTCAGGGCATCGCTGAAGGACGCGGTAGAGTCGTCGTTCAACATGGTGACCGTCGACGGCGATATGAGCACGAACGATACCGTCCTTGTCCTTGCTAACGGCCTCGCCGGGAACCGGAGGATAAAATACGGCGGAAACGGCTATAAGGCCTTCGGTAGCGCGATAAGCCATGTGATGTCATATCTCGCGAAAGAGGTGGCCAAAGACGGCGAAGGTGCTTCGAAGTTCATTGAGATCAACGTGAAAGGGCTTAAGAGCGATAAGGATGCCAGGAAGATGGCTATGGAGATCGCGAACTCGAGCCTTGTTAAGACAGCTATAGCGGGCGAAGACCCTAATATCGGAAGGATAGCGTCATCCGCCGGAGCGTCGGGAGTGAGATTCGACGAATCCAAGATGGAGATATCGCTCAACGGGATTAAGATAGTGAGCGGCGGAAAGGCGAAATTTGCCCTGAGGCCTGCGGCAAAAAAGTCGATGAAGAGCAGGGATATAAAGATAACCGTAGACCTTAAGGCGGGAAAGGAATCAGCGACCGCATGGACATGCGACCTTACGGAAGGTTATATAAAGATAAATGCAAGATATAATTAGGAAGGCGGATGTCCTCATCGAGGCCATGCCTTATATAAGGAAATTCAGGGGCAAGACGGTCGTCATCAAGGCCGGCGGAAGCATGATGGAGGACAGGAACCTGATATCCGGGATATTCGAGGATATCATATTCATGAGCCTCGTTGGCATAAGGCCTGTCATCGTGCATGGCGGCGGGCCGAAGATATCCGCGAGGATGAAGGAAGCCGGGCTCGCTCCGAAGTTCGTGGACGGCCTAAGGGTCACGGACTCGAAGACGATGAAGATAGTCGACGAGACGCTTGACAGGACCAACAGGGAGATAGCGGAGCATATCTGCTGCCTCGGAGGCAAGGCGAAAGCGCTTTGCGGCAAGAGGGACGGCATAATAAAGGCGTCCAAGCTCCTTCATAACGGAAAGGACATAGGTTTCGTCGGCAGGATAGTTTCCATAAACGTAAAGCCGGTCGTCAAAGCGCTCGACAGCGGATCTATACCTGTAATAACGCCGGTGGCTAAAGGAAGGGACGGGAAGGCGTATAACATTAATGCGGACCTGGCCGCGTGCGATATAGCCGCGGCGATAAAGGCGGAGAAGTTCGTCCTGATAACGGATACGAAAGGGATATTGAGGGACGAGGAAGACGAGAATACGCTGATACCGACGCTCAGGAAGAAAGAAGCGGAAGGCCTCATTAAGAGGGGCGTGATAAGGTCTGGAATGATACCGAAGGTCAGGGCGGTAATGCACGCATTGGCGAAGGGCGTCAACAAGACGCATATCATAGACGGAAGGCTAAGCCACGCTATATTACTAGAAATATTTACCGATAAAGGAATAGGAACGGAGATAATAAGATGACGAATACGGAAGAGGTAATAAAGTCCTACAATGAGTACGTTATGCCTACCTACGGGAGGGTCCCTATAGTCCTCGTAAAGGGAAAGGGCGTGAATGCGTACGATATAGAAGGAAAAGAGTTCCTTGATTTCTTCCCCGGTTGGGCGGTGTCCGGCATAGGCCATTGCCACCCCAAGGTAGTAAGGGCGATAAAGGAGCAGGCCGGCAGGATGATACATGTATCGAACAACTTTTATAACGATCTGCAGGGCAAGCTTGCGGCGAAGATAATTGAGCACTCTTTTCCCGGCAAGGTCTTCTTCTGCAACAGCGGCGCAGAGGCGAACGAGGCGGCCATAAAACTGGCGAGGAAGGCGGGGTATCCTCAGGGAAAAAACGAGATAATAACGATGGAAGGGTCGTTCCATGGCAGGACGCTTGCGGCGATAACCGCCACCGCCCAGCCGAAGTACCAGGAGGGTTTCGGCCCGCTGCCGGGAGGGTTCGTTTACGCGAAGTTCAACGACCTCGGGTCGGTATTATCGAAGATAACCGAAAAGACCGCGGCCATAATGCTCGAGCCGATACAGGGCGAGGGCGGAATTAACGTCGGCTCCGAAGAGTTTATAACCGGCCTCAGGAAGGTATGCGACGAAAAGAGGATATTGCTTATATTCGATGAGGTCCAAACGGGTATGGGCAGGACCGGTAAGATGTTCTGTTTCCAGCATTACGGCATCACCCCGGACATCATGACGCTCGCGAAGACGCTCGGAGGGGGGTTCCCGATAGGCGCTATGGTCGCGGGAAAGGATATCGCGGATGTACTCCAGCCCGGCACGCACGCATCGACGTTCGGCGGCGGACCGCTGGCGTGCGCAGCGTCGCTGGCGACGTTCGACGTTATAGAGGGGGGAGACCTCGTCGAAAAGGCGGTAAGGAGGGGAAGATACCTGCACAACAGGCTTTCCCTGCTCAAGAAGGATTTCCCGTTCGTCCATGTGGTAAGGGGCAAAGCCCTTATGCAGGCGGTAGAGCTGAGTATTGAGGGAAGGCAAATTGTCGATAAATGCGCGGAATTGGGGCTGCTGATTAATTGCACCCAGACGAAGATTTTAAGGGTGATGCCCCCGCTTACGGTAAAGAACGCTGACATAGACAAAGCGGTAGGGATAATCGGACAGGCGATGAAAGGGATAAAAGTTGAAAGCTAAAGACCTGATAACTGTAGACGAGCTTTCGCGGGATGATATCAGCGTGATATTCGGCCTGACGGCAAAATTGAAGGCCGGAGGAAAGTTCTCGTCGGGAGAACCGCTAAAAGGCAAGACGCTGGGCCTGATATTCCAGAAGCCCTCCCTCAGGACGAAGGTCTCCTTCGTGGCGGCTATGGCTCAATTGGGCGGGACAGGGATATACCTTGCGCCTGAAGAGATCAGGCTGGGCGAGAGGGAAGAGATAAAAGATGTGGCAAGGACGCTTTCAAGGTACCTCAATGGTATAGTGGCGAGGACGTTCAGGCACGGCGATATCATCGAGCTAGCCAAGTACTCGAGTATACCCGTAATAAACGGCCTTTCGGATTTTTCGCACCCGTGCCAGGCGCTTACGGACCTCTTCACGGTAAGGGAGAAGAAGGGCGGATTAAAGGGATTGAAACTGGCATATGTAGGCGACGGGAATAACGTATGCAATTCACTGCTTTACATATGCGCAAAACTGGGAGTCAATATGGCCGTGGCCGCGCCGAAGGGTTACGGGCCGGATAAGAAAGTAGCCGAAAGCGCCGCGAGGACTGCGGCCGCGTCAGGCAGCACGATAGAAATGACGTCGGACCCGATGAAAGCGGTTGCGGGCGCGGACGTGATATATACGGATGTGTGGACGAGCATGGGCCAGGAGAAAGAGAGAGCGAAAAGGCTCAAGGCGTTCAAGGGTTTCCAGGTGAACGGGAAGTTATGCTCGAAGGCGGACAAGGGCCACATAATCATGCATTGCCTTCCCGCTCACAGGGGCGAGGAGATAACAGAGGAGTGCATGGAAGGGGGCCATTCGGTGGTCTTCGACCAGGCGGAGAACAGGCTTCACGTGGAAAAGGCCCTGTTGCTTTTACTTTTAAAATGAGGAGAACATGGACAAGAAAGTAGTATTGGCATATTCGGGCGGGCTCGATACGTCCGTCATAATCAAGTGGTTCGCAAAAAAGGGCTATGACGTGGTCGCATATATGGCCGACGTGGGCCAGGGGTCCGATTTCGCCGCATATAAGAAAAGGGCGCTGGCTACAGGCGCGTCGAAGGTAGTGGTGGAAGACCTGAAGGACGAGTTCGTCAAGGACTTTGTCTTCAAGTCGCTGAAGGCGGGTGCCGTATACGAAGGCGGATACCTGCTGGCTACCGCGCTTTCAAGGCCGATAATAGCCAAAGGGCTGGTCGAGACCGCGCACAGGGAGAAAGCCGGTTATGTCGCGCATGGTTGCACGGGGAAAGGCAACGACCAGGTAAGGTTCGAGGTGACAGTCGGGTCTATAGACCCGAAACTGAAGATTCTGGCGCCTGTCAGGGAGTGGGAGCTCAAGACAAGGGCCGAAGAGATAGATTATGCAAAGAAGAATAATATTCCCATCGATACAACAAAGAAGAAACCGTACTCGATTGATCTTAATCTATGGGGAATATCGATTGAGAGCGGGAAACTGGAAGATCCTTATTTTGAGCCTTGTGAAGATACGTATCAGCTTACAAAGGCAGTGAATAAGGCGAAGGCGGAGCCTGTCTACGTGGAGATAGAGTTCGACAAGGGCATCCCGGTCAAGCTGAACGGAAAGAAGATGGACGGGGTTTCGCTCATCCTTAAGCTCGCGAAGATAGCCGGCGATGCCGGTGTCGGCAGGAGCGATATGATAGAGAACAGGCTCGTCGGGATAAAGTCGAGGGAGATATACGAGGCGCCGGCCGCGTGGACGCTGCATAACGCGCATAAGGCGCTCGAGAGTTTAGTGCTCGACAGGGAGACGCTGCATTTCAAGGAGCAGGTATCTTTAAAATATTCGGAGCTGGCATATTACGGGCTCTGGTATACGCCGCTTAAGGAGGCGCTCGATAAGTTCATCGACGATACGCAGAAGGATGTCAGCGGCACAGTTAAGGTAAAACTCCATAAGGGCCATTGCGTCGTCGTGGGAAGGAAGTCCCCGAACTCGCTTTACAAGAAAGAACTCGCGACATACGAGGAAGGCGACAAGTTCGACCAGTCGCTCGCGAAGGGGTTCATCCAGATATGGGGATTGCCGTACAAGGGTTCATATAAAGGGCCGAAAAAATGAAAAAGAAACTATGGGGCGGGAGGTTCAAGAAATCGCAGGACCCTGAATTCGAAGAGTTCTCCGGCAGCGCCTGCTTCGATCACAGGCTCGCGAAGTATGATGTCCTCGGCTCCATGGCCCATGCGATGATGCTCGGGAAGTGCGGGATAATCCCTAAAAAGGATTCCGCGAGCATAGTAAAAGGGCTGAACTCGATCATGAAGGAGATCATGTCGGGAAGATTTAAGTATGATCTCGCCGCAGAGGACATACATACGGATATACAGAACGCGCTTGAGAAGAAGGTGGGCAAGGCGGCGCTGAAACTGCATACTGCGAGATCTAGAAACGACCAGGTCGCGCTCGACACGAGGATGTACTGCAAGGACAAGGCGCAGGATGTCTTTAATCTCGTAGTAGGGGTACAGAACTCGCTTTTGGCGTTCGCGAGGAAGAATAAAGGCGTGATAATACCGGGCCTTACGCATACGCAGCACGCACAGCCGGTAATGATCTCCGACCATGCGTGGGCATATATAGAGATGCTCGAAAGGGATAAGGCAAAACTGCATTACGCGTACCATGCGGCAGACAGCCTGCCGCTTGGGGCTTGCGCGCTTGCCGGCACGTCGCTGAAGATAGACAGGAAATATGTGGCGAAGGAACTGGGGTTCGCCAACATATGCGAAAATACGATGGACGCAGTATCCGACAGGGATTTTGTCATAGAGATGCTTGAAGCCGCATCGGCTATATCGATGCACCTTTCGAGGCTTTCGGCGGACCTTATAATGTGGGCGACCCCTGAATTCGGCTTCATAGAGATCGACCAGCAATTCTGCACGGGATCAAGCATCATGCCGCAGAAGGTCAATCCGGATTTCCTTGAACTGACAAGGGGAATGGCGGGCAGGATCTACGGTAACCTTTTGTCGGTCATGACCATGATGAAAGGGCTGCCGCTTTCCTATAACAGGGATATGCAGTGGGATAAACAGCCGCTCTTCGACTCCGTCGAAAAGGTATCCAAGGTGTTGTCGATAATGGAGAGGATGCTCAAGGGCGTCAAGGTCAATACGGAGAATACCGGAAGGGCGCTGCTTGACGAGTCGCTCTACGCGACGGACCTTGCCGAATATCTTGTATCGAAGGGGCTCGACTCGAGGCAGGCGCACACAGCGGTAGGGAAGCTCGTATCTTCCACGCTGGACAAGAAACAGAGGATATCGGGCATGCCACTTGCCGAGCTAAGGAAATACTCGGATAAGTTCGACAAGG
Source organism: uncultured Planctomycetia bacterium (assembly GCA_964650515.1). Classification (GTDB taxonomy): domain Bacteria; phylum Omnitrophota; class Gorgyraeia; order Pluralincolimonadales; family Pluralincolimonadaceae; genus UBA6215. The sequence goes on from CAZYUB010000002.1 coordinate 127,573, forward strand.
ACGTATTCAAGCTATTGGATCCGCACGCATCGGTGATGTCCAGGAGGAAAGGAAAGTAATGCACGAATTCAAGTATAAGGGCGATGAGCTGTTCTGTGAGGACGTGGGTATCGGCGGCATAGCTGCCGCGGTAGGCACGCCGTTCTACCTTTACAGCCACAAGACGCTATTGGACCATTACAGGAAGATCAGGGACGCATTCTCGGAGATAAACCCGCTTATATGCTTCTCGATGAAGTCGAACTCGAGTTTAGCGGTGTTAACGACGCTCGTGAAGGCGGGCTCAGGCCTCGACGTCGTATCCGGAGGCGAGCTCTTTAAGGCGTTAAGGGTCGGATGCGACCCGAAGAAGATAGTATACGCGAGCGTAGGGAAGACGGAGCGTGAGATAGAGAACGCTATAAAGGCAGGCATACTCTTCTTTAACGTTGAGTCGCTGCCGGAGCTTACCCTGATAAATAAGGTTGCCGGCAGGCTCGGGCGCACCGTAGATTGCGCGCTCAGGGCGAACCCCGACGTCGACCCGCATACCCATAAGTTCATAACCACAGGGAAGGCCGATAATAAGTTCGGGCTCGATTTCAAGACGGTCGAGGAGACATTCGGGGATTCGAAGGCATACCCGCACGTCCGGTTACGGGGCATACACGTGCATATCGGTTCGCAGATAACGGAGTCGACGCCGTTCAAGAAGGCCATCGCCAGGGTCGGAGGCCTTATCATGAGGATAAGGAAAGGCGGCGCAAGGGTCGACTGGCTGAATATCGGCGGCGGCCTGGGGATCATATACAGGAAGGAGCATCCGCAGAGCGCCGAGCGTTTCGCAAAGGCGATCATACCGATGATACGCAAGCTCGATGTCCGTCTTATCCTGGAGCCGGGAAGGTTCATCGTAGGCAACAGCGGCATTCTCGTCGCGAAAGTGACATATGTCAAGAAGACCCGCTCCAAGAATTTTATAATCGTGGATGCGGCAATGAACGACCTGATAAGGCCGTCGCTTTATGACGCGTACCATGAGATAGTGCCTGTAATAAGGAAGCCCGTGCGCAGGAGGATATTGGCGGATGTCGTCGGCCCTATATGCGAGAGCGGGGACGTCCTCGCGAGGGACAGGAAGCTGCCTGAGTTCCGCTCCGGCGAACTGGTAGCCGTAATGGGCGCCGGCGCCTACGGCTTCACGATGTCGAGCAATTACAACTCAAGGCCCCGTTCCGCGGAGGTCATGGTAATACACGGCAGGTTCTATGTCGTAAGGGAGAGGGAACGCTACGATGACCTCGTCAAGGGCGAGAATATACCGAAGGAATTAAGATGAGGCAGGTTCAGTTCACTAAGATGGTCGCAAGCGGCAACGATTTCGTCGTCATAGACAACCGCAAAGGCATTATTCCCGCGTCCGGGATCAAGAGTTTCGCGTCCGGCATATGCAACAGGAACTACGGCGTAGGAGGGGACGGCCTGCTTACGATAGAGAAATCGCGAAGGGCCGATTTCAGGATGAGGATAATCAACTCCGACGGAAGCGAGGCGGAGATGTGCGGCAACGGCGCGAGGTGCATTGCGCTATATGCGAACCTTAACGGGATAGCCGGAAGGAAGATGAGTTTCGAGACGCTCGCCGGGATCATAGAGGCGCAGATCACGGGCAGGCAGATAAAACTGAAGATGTCGGACCCGAAAAACCTTAAGCTTGACCTCAACCTCGACTTAAGCGACGGAGCGTATAACGTGAATTTCGTGAATACCGGCGTTCCCCATGCCGTTATCTTTGCCGATCGCGTGGAAGGCCTGGACATAGGAAGGATCGGAAGGGAAGTGCGTTACCACAGCGCCTTTGCCCCGAAGGGCACGAACGTCAACCTCGTAGAGGCCGCAGGAAGCAATACGCTGAAGGTCAGGACATACGAGAGGGGGGTCGAGGGGGAGACGCTCGCCTGCGGGACGGGAGTGACCGCGTCCGCGGTAATAGCGGCGTCCGTAAAAGGGTTCAAGAGCCCCGTCGCGTGCATGACAAAGAGCGGCGATAAGCTGAAGGTATATTTCAGGAAGGAAGCAAGCGGTTTTACCGGCGTTTATCTTGAAGGCGGCGCAAAAACGGTATTCAGCGGGAAGTACGGCAAATAACAGGAGGTATACGGCATGTTCGAGGGATCTATTGTCGCGCTTGTCACGCCGTTTAAGAACGGCAAGGTAGATGAGGCGAAGTTAAGGGAGCTGGTAGAATTCCATATTAAGAACGGCACATCCGGGATAGTGCCGTGCGGCACTACCGGAGAATCGGCGACGTTGACGCACGAGGAACATAACCGTGTCATCGAGGTCGTAATAGAGGCCGCGAAGAAAAGGATAAAGGTCATCGCGGGCACCGGCTCCAACTCTACCGCGGAAGCGATCGACCTTACAAGGTATGCCGAAAAGGCGGGCGCCGATGCCGCTCTGCTCCTGTCGCCTTATTACAATAAGCCGACGCAGAGGGGCCTTTACATGCATTATAAGGCGATTGCCGATTCGGTGAAGATACCGATAATACCCTACAATATCCAGTCGCGCACGGCGGTGAATATCGAGCCGGAGACGTTCCAGAAGCTCGCGCAGATAAAGAATATAGCCGGGGTGAAGGAGTCGAGCGGCAACCTCGAGCAGATATCGAGGATAAAGATGTTGTGCGGCCCTAACTTCGAGATCATATCGGGCGATGACGCGCTGACGCTGCCTATCATGGCGGTCGGAGGCGTGGGTGTCATATCCGTCGTGGCGAATATAGTGCCGCGGGATGTCGCGGACCTCGTTGAGTCGTTCAGGAAGGGAGACATCAAGAAGGCGCAGGAACTGCATTACAAGCTGCTCCCGCTCGTAAGGGCGATGTTCATAGAGACGAACCCGATACCGGTTAAGACGGCGATGGAGCTGGTCGGAATGCTGGAGCCGGAATTAAGGCTTCCGCTCTGCCATATGTCGGAGGAGAACCTCGCGAAGCTGGCAGAAGCTGTAAAGAAATACGGACTGTAAAAGAAAGAAACAGAAAATGATAAAAATCGCGATATGCGGATGCGCTGGAAAGATGGGCGCTCGCATACTTTATTTTGCGGATAAGGACAAGGACATTAAGGTCGCGCTCGGCCTCGAAGCCAAAGGGCACCCGTCGGTCGGCTCGAAGATCGGCGGCGGGGAGGTCTCGGACAACTGCGATGACGTCGCGCAGGCGGATGTCATCATAGATTTTACGTCTCCCGAGGCAACGATGGAGCATCTTGACGCCGCGGTAAGGAACAGGAAGGCCATTGTCATAGGCACAACCGGATTGTCCGACTCGCAGCTTGCGAGGATAAAGGAAGCGGCCGCGAAGATACCTGTTGTCCAGTCGCCGAACATGTCTATCGGCGTAAACCTGCTGTTCAGGCTCGTTAAGGAAGCGGCAGAGAAATTATCGGGCGACTACTCGGTAAGGATGGTAGAGGCGCACCATATACATAAGAAGGATTCCCCGTCGGGGACCGCGAAAAAACTCGCGCAGATCATAAAGGAGTCCTCGATGAGGGAAGTCGAGGATATCAAGTCGATACGCGAAGGCGAGATAGTGGGCGACCATAAGGTGACGTTTGAAAGCCCCTATGACACGGTGGAGCTCTCGCACAGCGCAAAGACAAGGGATATATTCGCCAAGGGGGCGATAGCCGCGGCAAAGTTCGTCGCGGGGAAGAAACCGAAACTATACGACATGCAGGATGTGCTTGGAGCTGTTAAATGAGAAACCTGGAATTCTCGGAGAGGCTGAAGAGCCTGCCTCCGTACCTTTTTGCGGAAATAGATAAGGCCAAGAGGAAGGCGAAAGCGGAAGGCCGCGACATCATAGACCTTGGCATCGGTGACCCCGACCTTCCTACGCCGAAGTATATTATCGACGCCTTGAATAAGGCGGCCAGGGACCCTTCCAATCACCATTACGCGCTTGATGCGGGCATGCCCCAATTCAGGCAAGCCATAGCCAAGTGGTATAAGAAAAGGTTCAAGGTCATACTTGACCCCGATACGGAGATACTGCCGCTCATCGGTTCGAAGGAAGGTATCGCGCATTTTCCCCTCGCGTTCATAAACCCGGGCGACTATGTGCTTGTGCCGGACCCATGCTATCCGCCTTACAAGAACGGTACTACATTCGCGGGAGGAATACCTTATATTATGCCGCTGCTCGGAGAGAACGATTTCCTGCCCGACCTCTCGAGGATTGAAAAGGCAGCGCTCGGGAAGGCGAAGACGATGTTCGTGAACTATCCGAACAACCCGACGGGGGCGGTAGCCGACAGGGAGTTCTACAGGAAAGTGCTCGATTTCTCCGAGAAGAACAATATACTGGTATGCAGCGACGCGGCGTATTCGGAGGTATGTTACGACGGATACAAGCCAATGAGCATTCTTGAGCTCGAAGGCTCGAAGGACCGCGTGATCGAGTTCCATTCCCTCTCAAAGACGTATAACATGACAGGGTGGAGGATCGGCTGGGCATGCGGCAACAGGAAGGCGATAGAAGGCCTTGCAAAGGTAAAGTCGAACGTCGATTCGGGGATATTCCAGGCGATCCAGATAGCCGGTATCGCAGCGCTGGAAGGGCCGCAGGAAGCGCTGAAGAAGGCGAACTCCACGTACAGGGAGCGCAGGAACGCCCTTGTGGACGGGCTCAATTCGCTCGGATGGAAGGTATCAAAGCCGAAAGCCACTTTTTATGTTTGGGCAAAGACGCTGCGCGGCTACGACTCATCCGGCATGGCCAAGGCGCTCCTCGAGAAAGCCGATATCATAGCCACTCCAGGCGTCGGGCTCGGTAAGAACGGCGAAGGGTATATCCGTATGGCCGTTACGGTCGAGAAGGACAGGATCAAGGAAGCTGTCCGGAGGATAAAGAGATCCCTATAAGCGCGTTCATTGCGCTTGGTTCCAACCTCGGGGACAGGCGCGCGAACATCCAGAAAGCAGTGGAATTGCTAAGGTCCGCCGGCAAGGTGATAGTCGTTAAGGTGTCGTCGCTTTATGAGACCGAGCCGGAGGGAGGCCCCCCGCAAGGTAAGTTCCTGGACGGGGCAGCCGAGATAAAGACGGCGCTCAGCCCGCATGAGCTGCTGGCTCACCTGAAGCAGGTGGAGAAAGAAGCAGGCAGAAAACCTTCAGGCGTCAGGTGGGGCCCGAGAGAGATAGACCTTGATATACTGCTCTATGGCGATATGGTCGTCGACGATCCCGAACTGACTATCCCGCACCCGCTCCTTCACCAGCGCACTTTTATGATAGGGCCGCTTGCCGAGATAGCTCCCGCCGCGCTTCACCCGGTAATGAAGAAGACCGCGTCGGAGATATTCAAAGGCCTTTCCGGAAGGAACAAATGAAGATAATCCGTTCTATAGGGCTGTTGAGGAAGGAATTGGGCGCGTGCCGCAGGAAAGGGCTCTCGGTCGGTTTCGTCCCGACGATGGGTTACCTGCATGAGGGGCATCTGTCGCTCATAAGGCGTTCACGGAAGGAAAATGATATTACCGTAGTAAGCATATTCGTGAATCCTACGCAATTCGGGCCGAAGGAGGATTACCGAAGGTACCCGCGCGACCTCGGCAGGGACGCAGGTTTATGCAGGAAAGCGGGCGCCGCATACATATTTTATCCGGGCGTTGGATCGATGTACCCGGAGGGGTTCTCGACCCACGTTAAGGTAAGCGGCCTTACGGAGAACCTATGCGGAAGGTTCAGGCCTGCGCATTTCGAGGGCGTCACTACTGTCGTTACAAAACTGCTGAATATTGTCAGGCCGGACAGGATGTATCTGGGGCAGAAGGATGCGCAGCAGGCCATAGTGCTGCAAAGGCTGGCTATCGACCTCGATACAGGAACACAGGTAAAAGTGATGCCCACAGTCAGGGAGAAGGACGGCCTGGCCATGTCGTCACGGAACAAATACCTTTCTCCCGACGGGAGGAAGGCGGCTCCGGCGATATATCGGGCTTTACAAGAAGCCCGTCTTCTGATAAAATCTGGTAATAGGGATGCAGGAGATATCATGTCCCGGATACGCAGGCGGATAAGGCCTGCGGCCTCAAAGATCGACTACATATCCGTAGTCAGCGCAAAAGACCTGAAGGACATCAAGAAGATAAAAGGCGAAACGCTTGTCGCGGTGGCGGCATGGATAGGCAAGACGCGCCTTATAGATAATATCAAAGTGAGGGCTTAGATGTTCAGGACACTACTTAAGTCAAAGATACACGGCGCGACGGTGACGGAAGCCAACCTTAAGTACACCGGGTCGATAACCATCGACGGTAAACTTCTGAAGGCGGCCGATATATTCCCTAACGAGCGCGTGCAGATAGTGAACCTTAATAACGGTTCGCGTGTGGAGACATACGCGATAGCCGGCAAGCCCGGCAGCGGCACTATCTGCATGAACGGCGCGGCCGCAAGATGGGCGCATAAAGGCGATATCGTCATAATCATATCGTATTGCCTTGTTGATGCGCCGGAGGCGAGGAAGATAAGGCCGAAGATCATATTTGTCGACGGCAAGAACAGGATGAAAAAGGCGGGGCGTGGATAAAAAACCGGAAATCAAAGACGCGACCTATAACGAGCAGCTTAAGAAGAAGATATTAAAGCTTAAGCAGGAGAGGAACGCGGTAATAATAGTACATAATTACCAGCGGGATGAGATACAGGACCTGGCGGACATAACGGGCGATTCGCTCGCGCTGAGCCAGGCGGCGGTTAGGACGGATGCAAAGGTGATCATCTTTTGCGGAGTGACATTCATGGCGGAGACGGCCGCGATCCTGAACCCGGGCAAGACGGTGCTCCTGCCGGTAGTGGAGGCAGGATGCCCGATGGCGGACATGATCACCGCGGAAAAGCTTCGCACGATGAAGGCGGAATATCCGGACGCCGCGGTTGTCTGCTACGTGAACTCTTCCGCGAAGGTTAAGGCCGAAAGCGATATCTGCTGCACATCCTCGAACGCGATAGAGATAGTCAAATCCCTCAAGGAATACAAAAGGGTCATATTCGTCCCCGACAGGAACCTGGGAAGGTATGTCCAAACCCAGGTCCCCGACAAGGAAATAATCCTCTGGAAGGGTTTCTGCCCCACCCATATAAGGGTACAGGAGGAAGACATCCTCGAAGTAAGGAAAGTGTATCCCGACGCGGAGTTCATCGCGCATCCCGAATGCGAACCCGAAGTCCTCGCGCTTGCCGACCATATATGCTCCACAGGAGGCATGTTCAAATACATAAAGCAGTCAAAGTCGAAGAGGTTCATAATAGGCACTGAGTCCGGGATGCTTTATAAACTGAAGAAAGAGAACCCGGAAAAGGAATTCTTCCTCGCGACCACGCACCTGATATGCCCGAGCATGAAGCTGACGACGCTCGGATGGCTTGCGCATTCACTCGAAAATATGGTATATAAGATAGAGGTCCCCGACGATATCAGCGGCAAAGCGAGGAAAGCCCTCGACAGGATGCTGGCCGTATCGGGCGAGAAGCCGCTCGCGGCGACCGCGGGATATTGAGATGCCGATGGTCCGTATAGGCATCATAGGATGCGGGACGATAGGTTCAAGGATCGCGGAGCATATAGACGGGAAGCTCAAGGGCAGGGCGTCGCTGGTCGCTCTTTCAGATATAAACGCGCAGAACGCGTCACGGCTCGCGGGATCGCTCGGGTCGAAGCCGCCGATAGCGGATGTAGACGGCCTGATAAAGTCCTCAGACCTTGTCATAGAGGCGGCCTCGGCGGCATATTCCGGCGAGGTGGCCAGGAGAGCGCTAAGCTCGGGCAAGGATGTAATGGTAATGAGCACCGGCGGGCTCCTTAAGGAATATAAAGAGCTTTTTGCGCTGGCCGCAGAAAAAGGGGTCAACATATACCTTCCGAGTGGCGCTATCTGCGGGCTTGACGGCCTTAAGGGCGCTAGAGCGGCGGGCATATCAAAAGTGACGTTGACGACGACTAAGCCGCCCGAAGGGTTCAAGGGCGCGCCATACGTCGTGAAGAACAATATAGACCTTGGCAAGATAGACAGGGAGACGGTCCTTTTCGAGGGAGACGCGTACGGGGCGATGGAAGGGTTCCCGGCGAATATAAACGTGGCAGCAACGCTCAGCCTTTGCGGAATAGGGCCCGCGGAAACGAAAGTAAGGATAGTGGCTTCGCCGGCCGCAAAGAGGAACATACACGAGGTCGAGGCGGAAGGAGATTTCGGAAAACTTTCCACGAGGACAGAAAATGTGCCGTCCCCCGGAAATCCCAAGACCAGCTATATGGCAATTCTTTCTGCGATCGCTACATTGGAAGGGATAATGGGGAAGGTCAAGATAGGTACATGAGATAGAAGAAGGGAGGTGAACACAATTGGCTCAGAAAGTAGCTAAAGCCGGTATCAAGAGAGAGAAGGGTTATCTGTACTATCTCGACAAACAGGGTGACATCTCTATGGCGAAGATGGCTAGGGGCGGCAGCAAAGGCGGCAAGCCCAAGAAGATAGCCAAGGTCGGCGTCAAGAGAGAGAAGGGCTATCTCTACTTCATCGACAAGCAGGGCGACGTGTCGAAGGCGAAGATGAAGAGAGGCGGCAAGTAAGCACCAACATCATTATTTGCGTATAACGCACCGGCGGAGCAGCAGAACTGCTCCGCCTTGCTTATTTGGGTGAAAATGGATACAGGCAGCATTAGAATACGCGGAGCGAGGGTCCATAACCTCAAGGATATAGATCTCGAGCTGCCGCGCGGAAAATTCATTGTCTTTACCGGGCTGTCGGGCTCCGGAAAGTCCTCACTTGCGTTCGACACAATATATGCCGAGGGCCAGAGGAGGTATATTGACAGCCTGTCCGCGTACGCGCGCCAGTTCCTCGAACAGCTCCAGAAGCCCGATTGCGACAGCATCGAAGGAATGTCGCCCGCCATTTCCATCGAGCAGAAGACCGCGGGCTCCAACCCGCGTTCTACGGTCGGGACCACGACCGAGATATACGATTATTTAAGGGTGCTTTACGCGAGGATAGGCATAGCCCACTGCTATAAATGCGGCAGAAAAATAACAAGGCAGTCGTCGCAGGAAATAACGGACAGGATATTACGTATGCCGCAGGGCAGTCATATACTGGTCCTCGGGCCAAAGGTAAGGGGCAGGAAAGGGGAATATCAGGATCTCTTCAAAGAGATAAAGAAGGACGGCTTTACCCGCGTAAGAGTGGACGGAAGGATATTCGAGCTTGACGACGAGGCCGTAAAGCTGCCCGAAAAAGACAAGAAACATTCGATAGAGATAGTGGTAGACCGGCTCGTAATGGGGCCGGATATAAAGCGAAGGCTATCCGATTCCGTAGAGACGGCGCTAAAGGCGGGTTCCGGCACGGTCATAGTCAACGACGGGCAGAAGGACCAGCTTTTCAGCGAGCTGTATGCATGCGTCGATTGCGGCATAAGCTATGAGGAGCCGTCCCCCCGCTCGTTCTCTTTCAATTCGCCCTACGGCGCATGCCCCGACTGCAACGGACTCGGGACTAAACTCGAGATCGACGCGGACCTCGTCGTTCCGGACAGGACGAAACCGCTGATAGACGCTATAGAGCCGTGGAAGCGCGGCGGACGGGGGTATCTTCTGTATTACAGGGGCTTATTGCGGGAAGTGGCGAGACATTACCGGTTCGACGTGGAGACGCCGTTCAACAAGCTCGGGAAAGAGACGCAAAGGATCGTGATGTTCGGCAGCGACCTGCAGATATGGGGACGCAGGTATGAAGGGGTAATAAACCAGCTTGAGAGGCTCTTCAGGGAGACGGATTCGGAATACCTGAAGGCGGAGATAAACAAATATATGTCCGTACTGCCTTGCCCGAAATGCAAAGGCGCGCGGCTTCGGCCGGAGTCGCTCGCATTCACTATCGGGGGAAAAGCGATAAATGAGGCGGTATCGCTTTCGGTAAGGCAGGCGCTTGATTTCTTCGGAGGGCTGGGCCTCAGCGAAAAGGACGCCGCGATCGCCAAACAATCCTTAAAGGAGATAACGGCAAGGCTCAGGTTCATGGCGGATGTCGGGCTCGATTACCTCACCCTCGACAGGGCAAGCGCTACTCTTTCGGGAGGGGAGTCGCAACGCATAAGGCTCGCCACCCAGATAGGGTCGGGTTTGGTAGGCGTTGTCTATGTTCTTGATGAGCCGTCCATAGGGCTGCACCAGAAAGACAACAAAAAGCTGTTGGAGAGCCTGAAGAAACTGCGTGACCTCGGGAATACTCTGGTGGTCGTTGAGCATGACGAAGCGACTATAAGGAGCGCCGACCATGTCGTTGACCTTGGGCCGGGCGCGGGAAAGCACGGCGGACGCATAGTATTCTCCGGGAGCGTAGGCGGGTTGCTCAAATGCAGGGATTCGCTGACCGCAAGATACCTTAACGGAGAATCAGGCATAAGGCCTGCGGCCGCAAGGCGAAAGACGGAAGGCAAAAAATTCCTCGAGATAAAAGGGGCGGCCGAGCATAACCTTAAAGGCATTGACGTTAGGATACCGCTCGGCGTGTTCGCGTGCGTTACCGGTGTATCCGGCTCGGGCAAGTCGACGCTCGTAGACGAGATATTATACAGGGCGCTCGCGCAAAAGTTCTATAAGGCGAAGGAAAAACCCGGAAAACACCGGCTGATAACAGGGATAGAGAACATAGACAAGGTCATAGTTATCGACCAATCCCCGATAGGAAGGACGCCGAGGTCGAACCCTGCCACATATACGGGCATGTTCGCGCCTATACGCGAGATCTTCAGCCGGCTGCAGGAAGCAAAGCTCAGGGGATTCAAACCGGGACGGTTCAGCTTCAACGTGAAAGGGGGCAGGTGCGAGGCATGCAGCGGCGACGGCGTGATCAAGGTCGAGATGCATTTCCTTCCCGATGTATATGTGACATGCGAGGTCTGCAAGGGCGCCAGGTTCAACGAGCAGACGCTCGACGTGAAATATAAGGGGAATTCGATTAGCGATGTGCTGAAAATGACGGTCGAAGACGCGCTCGTCCTGTTCGGGAACATCCCCGGCATTAAGGAGAAACTCCGGGTGCTCAACGATGTCGGCCTCGGTTACGTCGAACTCGGGCAGTCGGCGACGACGCTCTCGGGAGGGGAGGCGCAAAGGGTAAAATTGGCCACGGAGCTTTCAAGGCGTTCTACCGGAAGAACGCTGTATATACTCGACGAGCCCACTACCGGCCTGCACTTTGCCGATGTCGACAAGCTTCTTAAGGTCCTGCATGCGCTTGTGGACCAGGGCAATACCGTACTCGTAATCGAGCACAACCTGGATGTTATAAAGACCGCAGATCATATAATAGACCTCGGGCCTGAAGGCGGCGATGCGGGAGGAGAGCTTGTCGCGTCCGGGACGCCGGAACAGATAGCCGGCAGCAAGAGGTCGTATACCGGGGAATACCTGAAAAAAGCGCTGGGCAAAGTTCACGGTTGAAGAAAGTGTTTCTTCGTGATATATTAGGGCTGCGATGATACGAAAACCATTCCTCTATTTCCTTATAATGCTTATATTTACGTCGTACGGCATTGCCGCGGAAGTGCGTCCGGCATCTCCGGCGGCGGGCGATGATTTTATACTGGCAAAAAAGGCCTTTGAGGACGAATTTTATGACATCTCGCAGGAACAGCTCGAAAGGTTCCTGTTGAATTATCCGCAAAATGAGCGCCGCGACGAGGCGCACCTGCTGTTAGGCCGCTGTTATATCGCTCTGGGAAAATACGCGCAGGCGGTCAACGAGTTCGACATGGTGCTTTCGTCATCATCGGCGAACCGGCTTTATGAGGAAGCTGTATACTGGTCTGCTGAGGCCTATTTCAACGGCAGGGACTATAAACAGGCCCTGAACAGGTACGGCGAAGTGATAAGTTCGTATCCTGGTTCGGACAGGGCGAAACAGTCGGCCTATTCCAGGGGCTGGTGCTATTTCCATATGAAAGAGTATGACAGGGCGATAGGGGCCTTCGAGGAATTCATAAAGAAGTATCCCAATGACAACCTAACCGCAGACGCGAAATATAAGATCGCGGATTCTTTGTTCATGTCGGGCAAGCCGGCCGAGGCGAAATCGATGCTCTCGAGGTTCCTGAAAGAGTATACGGTATCGAAAAAGATACCGGACGCATATTTCCTGATGGGAGAGATAGATTACCAGAACAAAGCATACAAGGAGGCATCGGAGGATTATACGAGGGCGCTTGAGCTGAAACCGAAGGCGGTATGGACGGCTTTTGCGCGTTACGGAAGGGCCTGGTCGGACTACAGGGGCGGCGAATATAAAAAGGCGCTCGAGGGTTTCCTGGCATTCAGGAAGGATTACCCCGACAGCGAGCTCGCCGATTCCGTAATATTCGGGATCGGGCAGTGCTATTCGCAAATGAAGGATTACCGGCAGGCCTCGGTAAGCTATGACGAGATAATCCTGAAATACAGGAATTCGTATTTCCTCGACGACGCGTACCTGTGGAAGGGCGATTGCCTTTACAATCTCGGGCAATACGAGGAAGCGGGAGACGTATACGCTGAAGCGATAAAGAAATTCCCGGATTCGGATATCGCGGACCAATTCCGCTACAACCTTGGATGGGTCCTGCTGAAGAGGCGAGAAATGCAGCAGTCGGTATCGTGTTTCGAGGAATGCATAAAGATAACAGGCGACAGGAACCTGAAGGCGAGCTCGATATCCGTGATCGGCGATATCTACTTCGAGATGAAGGATTACGATAAGGCGAGGGAGTCATACGACACGATACTGAGGGACTACAGGGACTCGGTCGTGTGCGATTACGCTCAATACCAGATAGGGATTGCGATGACCGCCGAAAGCAATTATGAGGGCGCAGTGCTTGCCTTCCAGAGCCTTCTCGGGAATTTCCCGAACTCGAGGTTCAAGGAAGACGCGCTGCAGAAACTCGGGGTGTCGTATTTCAGGAACGGGGATTACCAGCTTGCGCTGGATTCCTTCCAGAAATTCATATCTTCGCACCCGAAGAGCGCAGATCTTCCGGGAGTGCATTTCCAGGCGGGGAACTGCCTCTTTAACCTCGAAAGGTACCAGGAGGCGATCGCGGTCTTCAGCAGGATCATGAAGGATTATCCTGCGTCGGAATACGCGCGGCTGAGCCTATACGAGACCGGATGGTGCTATTACCAGCTCGGGAACGAGAAGTCGGCGATAGCGAAATTCGACAACTATATAGAGAAATACCCGAACTCGGATATTACCGACGACGTAAGGCTTTGGCTCGGGCAATATTATTATAATGACGGGCAATATGCGAAATCGAAGCCCTACTTCGAGTTTATCGCAGCGAAGGGGAAGGGGAGCAGGATATCGGACGAGGCGGAATACTGGCTCGCATTCTCGATGTATAAAGGCGGGGACCTTGAAGGCGCCATCAAGAAGTTCGAATATGTTATAGAAAAGTACCCTGACTCGAAATCGGCCGTGGAGAGCACTATGAGGATCGGCGATATACTCGCCGAGAGCGGGAGGGCGGATGACGCTGCCAAGGAGCTTAAGACGATAATAGAGAAATACCCGGGTACCCAGTTCGAGAAAGTGGCCAGCAGAAGGATAGGGGATATGCTGAAGGAGAGGGGCCTGTATAACGCGGCAATCGAGAGATACAAGGCGGCGATAACGGATACCCAGAGCAACTTCAATGCCGAAACGCAGTTCCTTATGGCGGAATGTTACGAGGAGTCGGGCGATGTGGACCAGGCGATACCCGAATACCTGAAGGTCAAATACCTTTACCCGGAGATATCGCCCTGGCCCGGACGGGCGCAATTGCGCGCCGCTACGCTGTTCGAGGGAAAGCTGCGCTGGAAGGATGCCGTTAAGATATACGAAGAGCTTGCGTCGGGAAAACGCGGCGAGGCAAAATACGCCAAAGAGAGGCTTGACTGGATAAAAGAAAACGTTCCCGTTAAAATCCTGGAGGTAGATTGAGATGGAATGGCTGATAAAAGGGGGGCCTATGATGGTGCCGATACTCCTGTGCTCCGTCATAGCATTCGCGGTTATGGCCGAAAGGATAATGTATTTCCGTAAGATAAGGATGAATACGCGGAAATTCATGGGAGAGATATCCTACGCCCTGAAGAGGAACAGGGCGGACGAGGCGATAGAGATGTGCGACAAATCGCCGGGACCGTTGCCCAGGGTGTTAAAGGCGGGGATACTCAAATATGACAGGCAGAGGCCGGAGATAAAGGAAGCCATTCAGGACGCCGCGCTTCACGAGATACCCAGGATAGAAAAGAACATAGGCATACTCGCCACGGTCGCACAGGTCAGCCCGGTGCTCGGCCTGCTTGGGACGGTGCTGGGCATGGTGGAGATTTTCCAGAAAATACAACAGAGGTCGGCGGCAATGCTGCCCTCGACGCCGTCGGACCTGTCCGCCGGGGTATGGCAGGCGCTTATCGCTACGGTAGCGGGTTTAGTAGTTGCTATTCCCGCCCTTACGGCGTATAATTATTTTGTCAGCAAGGCGAATTATATGATAAGGGACATGGAAATCAGCGCCACGGACCTGGTCAATATACTATCCGAAAAGAAGGAAGAATAGATGAGGCTCGGGTCATCGCGCTATAAGCTGCTGGACGGCAGCCGGCTCGATCCGGCGCCCGTGATGAACTGCATATTGCTTCTGCTGATATTCCTTGTCCTCACGTGGAACTACTCGGTCCAGACACAGGCCGTGATAGGCGTCGACCTACCGAAAGCGGTAACCTCCGAGACAGTAAAAGGGAAATCCTCCGTGATAACCGTCACGAGGGAGAAGGTGCTTTACTTCGGCAAGGATGCGGTTACACCTGCCGAGCTTGCGAAAAGGCTCGGGTCAATGGATAAAAAAGATTCCGTCCTGATCAAGGCGGATAAAGGCACATCGCTCGAACGCGTCGTAGAGGTCTGGGATATATGCAGGAGATCAGGGATTCAGCAGGTAAATATAGCTACGACGCAGGTAAACTGACGGCGCGAGGCATTATAGCCGCTGCGATAGCCGCTTCGGTTCTTTGGCATATACTTTTATTGGCGACATTCAGGTTATCGGTAAGGCCGGGAGGCCCGGAGATACAGGGGCAGTACCCGGCGGTCGCGTTCGTCGGCTCTATACTCGAGGACAAGCCGATGGTCTCATATGCCGCCGGAGAGAAGGGAGCGAACATAAGGAAACTTGCGGCATCCGCGATACCGGTTGAAGACGGATACAAGGCCGGCGCGAACGACAGGATATTGCCTTCGTCGGAGGTCGACCCGGCAAGGGAGATGAGCGCCAGGGCGCCTTCCGCGTCAGTTACAGGAGAGAGGGCGATGCCCGGCCAGCCGTTCGACAAGGTAATGGTCAGGTATAAGACCTCCCCGTCGGAGATAGAAGGCCCGGCGCGCTTCAGGGAGGTCATATACAAGCCGGAGCTACCGACATTCCTGCGCTGGGACGAAAGCCTCGGCGTGGACCTGCAGGGACTCGGGGATTCGTTCGAGGTAGGGCTCAGGTTCAGTGTGTCGCCTGAAGGCAAGGTCGAGGCGGTAGAGCGCGTATCATCCTCAGGGCATCCTACGGTGGATATAGTGGCGATAAGATACCTTAAAGGATGGCAGTTCGCTCCCGTAAAGGCCGGCGCTGATTACGGCAGGCAGATGGGGACGATAAAGCTTAACCTGAATCTTGAGAAGGCGGCAGCGAAATGATAAGCATCGAATTTTCGTGGGCTGTAGCATTGTATATCACGTTCACCGCCGTTGTTTTTTTAGTATACTGGTTTGTGTTCGAAAGGATAAAGAACCTGCCCAACCGCTCGCTGTCGGAGAGGAGCGTATGGCAGTGCTCTATCTGCACGCAATATTATATAGACAGCAAGAATTCGGGGATTTCGGTCTGCCCGAGATGCGGCAGTTATAACAAGAAACAGCATAATTTACCACAAAAGGGGGCGCAGAGATGATTACCGAAATAGGGATAACAGCGGGAGAGATATGGCATTATCTCGACGAGCACGGCGAGGTGTCTTTCTCCCAGCTATGCTCCGGGGTCGAGAAGCCGAAGGATGTGATCCTGATGAGCCTCGGATGGCTTGCCAGGGAAGGCCACGTGATCCTGGAAGGCGATAAGGATTACAAGATATACCTCCGCAGGTAACCGCAGGTTGAAATACGTCGTGGTATTCATAACAGCGGGTTCCGAAGCGGAGGCCGCCAAGATCGCGAAGGGCCTTGTCGTAAAGAAGCTGGCCGCTTGCGTCAATATCATCCGCGATATAAGGTCGATATACTCCTGGAAGGGCAAGTTAGAGGATTCTGAGGAATGCCTGTTGGTCGCGAAGACGACCGAAGGCCTCTTCGGTAAACTTGAGAGGTCCGTAAAGCGCATGCACTCTTATGAATGCCCGGAGATAATAGCGATACCCGTTAAGGCCGGCAGCCGGGAATACCTGAAATGGTTGGGTGAATCCGTAAAATGAGGCACAGATGAAGAAGAGCCGTTATTTTGAGTACCAGTCGAGGATGAAGAAGGCATATAAGGAGCTGAGGAAGGATTATAACGAGGTAAAGCACTCATATTCCGAGATGATAATGCGCCTTGCGCTGATAGCGGAGCTCAAGGACGGCTCTACCGGGACCCACCTGGTCAAGGTCGCTGAATACTGCACCGAGATAGCACGCGGTCTCGGGCTCCCTAAGAAGGACATAGATTACCTGAGGTACGCAAGCCCCTTGCATGATGTAGGCAAACTGATAATACCGGATTCGATACTCAAGAAGAAGGGCGGCCTCACGCCGGAAGAGCGCGAGATAGTAAAGAAGCACGCGCAGATAGGCGCGGAGGTATTTGAGGGGAGCAACCTAAACCTATTAAAGATCGCGATGATGATAAGCCTGACCCACCACGAGAGGTGGGACGGCACCGGGTATCCCCAGGGATTGAAAGGGGACGATATACCCATATTCGGAAGGATAGTCGCGCTGGCGGACGTATTCGACGCGCTGACCTCAAAGAGGCCCTACAAGAGGGCATTCGGTTTCGAGGAAGCGATAGATATCATCAAGGCGGAGAGCGGGACCCATTTTGACCCGGCGGTAGCGAAGGCGTTCCTTAAAAGGAAAAATACCATAAAGAAGATCTGGAAATCAAAACGGCAGGTAGGATTGTTTATCACGGAGCAGATACCATGAACCCGAGAATCATAATATCGCTGGTTATAACTTGGATTGTAGTGAATGCTTGTGTTGGAATAGCCATAGCTATTGATGCAAAATCAGAATATCTAAGAGGAATAAATCTTGCGTCAGAAGGAAAATACAAGGAAGCAAGGAACGCATTGGAGCAATCGTTATCGGACGAGTTGATAAAACCATACGCGGTATTAGAAATAAAGGCGATTGATGAAGCAATAAACGGAAGTGTCAGACCAGAGATAGCCGCTAGGGCATTTAAAGGAAAGGCCTATGCCGTTAATAAAAATTGGAATCAGGCAATCTCTGAATATTATAAAGTCATTGAATTCAGCCCTTCATTTAGATATGCATATGTGAGTAGAGGGAATGCCTATTTGGAAACAAAGTCATATGGAAAAGCGGTAGAAGATTATTCCGAAGCCATTAAATTAGATCCAAAAGATGCAGATGTTTATAATAAGAGAGGCGTTGCGTACCAGTGGAAGGGTAATATCGATAAGGCAATAAAGGATTACTCATCTGCGATCGAACTGGATCCATCCTCTGCCATATATCACTGCAATAGAGGTCGTGCTTATTATGTAAAAGGTAAGCTTGAAGAAGCTCTTGCGGATCTAGATAAGGCAACCAAACTAAAACCTAATTATGTGGATGCATATCTTGTTAAAGGATGGACTTATGAGGACCTTAAGCAGAATGAGAATGCGATAACCGCTTATAAAAAAGTCATGGAATTAGATGCGTCAGAAAATAAATATGCGACAAAGGAAGCCGAGGGGGCAATAAAGGACCTTGAAGGCAGGATAAAAGAAGAGATAAAAAAGAAATCTGATGATAGCAAAAAAAATAAATGAGCTTATAAAGGACATGGATTTCGTGCTTATGGCCACCTGCGACCTGGAAGGAAGGCCGAATGTCGCGCCTAAGTTCTTCCTGAAAGCGGAGAGCGGGCACCTTTATATGGTGGATTTCGTAATAGGCAAGACATTCAGGAACCTCAGCATAAACCCGAAGGCGTCGATATCGGTCGTTGATTATAAGAACCTTACCGGATACCAGGTGAACGGAGCGGTAGAGATACTGTCCGAGGGCGGGGAGTACGAAAAAGCCGCCAAAGAGTTCCTGGACAAGGAGATAAGCCTTTCGACAAAACGGATCGTCGAAGGCGTAAAGAAGGGCGAGAGGCATAACAGCTTTGAAGCGGCGTTCCCCAATAAGATAGTCGTATTCAAGGTCAGTATAGACGAGGCGGTCGAGATAGGCCCCGGTGGCGAGTTGAAGAAAGAGGGCTATAAGGGAGACGTTCAATGAAGAGATATCGCATGTTAATGTTTGTCGCGGCGTTGCTGTTCGTATCGATGTCGGCATCCTCCGTGTATGCCGCTATAACATGGGCCGGAAACCTCAACAGCGCGCTGAGGGAGGCGAAGTCGAAGAAAAAGCCGGTAATGGCGGATTTCTATACCGATTGGTGCGGGTGGTGCAAGAAGCTCGACAGGGATACCTACGCTGACCCTGAAGTGGCGAACCTCGCAAAAAAATTCATATGCGTCAAAGTCAACGGCGACAAATACCCGGAGCTCGTATCGAAATACGGCGTATCCGGATATCCTACGATAATCTTCCTTGACCCGGACGGAAATAAGACGAATGCCATAGTGGGGTATGTGAATGCGGAAGGAATGCTCTCGAGGATGAACGTGGTCATTTCGAGTTTACCAGCGGAAAAGCCCGCCAAGAAAGCCGAGGAGAAGAAGGAAGAAGTATCCGTGATCCCGGAGGATAAAAAGCCCGCCGGAGGATGGAAGTCGAAGGTCAATGACTGGTGGTCCGGAGTGAAAAAGACCGAATCTGTAAACGAGCCGGTAGCAGAGGTTACAGAGACTGCCGATACCGAAACAGCCGCCGTCGAAAAAGGGACCATCTATAGCGATGTGCTGGAGCTTAACAGCGGCAGGGGGATACAGGGGCTCATAGAAAGCGAGGATGACCTGTATTATAACATCAAGCTGCCTTTCGGAAAGACATCTATAAATAAGGCCGATGTTAAGGAAGTCAGGAAGCTGTCACCCGAGGAGGCCTGCGTAATGATGGGTGACAAGTATTACGAGACGAAGAATTATGATGCCGCGATGGCGGAGTACAGGAGGGCGTTGAGCATAAATCCTGACTATAAGCCCGCGAAAGTATCGATAGAATCAGTAAAAAAGAAAAAGTTCGAGCTTATAGAGCAGGAGAAGAGGAAGCAGAAGCTTGAACAGAAATCAGCGGAGGAGGAAGCCGCAGAGGAAGAGGTCGCGGATATCGAGGAACAGGCCGCACAGCCCACGGCTAAGCGGATAAGCTTCGGTTTCAACGTCATGAACAGGGAGATACTTAAGAGAAAATACGATTATAAGGACTTCGGTTTTTCGGTGGATGATGCGCTGGTCGTGAACGGCTTCTACGCGAAAAACCCCTGTTCCTGCAAACCTGTCTATCCCGCGCAGGAAGCCGGCCTTAGGCCCGGGGACAGGATTGTCTCCATAAACGGTGAAGCGGTGGGCGATCTTACGGCTGCGGAAGCGACGAGGCTCATAGGGAGCCATCGGTATACTAAATTTGTAGTGGAACGGCCGTAGAAGAACCTATACATCAGTAAGAATATTTGATATAATTACCGTCCTGTTTAGTGTGGTTGCTGATGAAGAGGGGCTGGTCCCCCATAGATAGAAGCAATGGACCGCCCCGTATTATCGGTCAACCATACTATAAACAGAATGACCGATAATACGGGGCTGTAGCTCAGCTGGGAGAGCGCTTGAATCGCACTCAAGAGGTCGGGGGTTCGATCCCCCCCAGCTCCACCAAGAGTGATAGGGTGCTGCTTCAAGGACAGGACGGAAGGTACCTTCCGTCGAAAAATTGAGGCGGCGCTCTTTTAAAATACAGTTCGAACCAATCTTTTTCAGAAATTCTTTCTGGGATTCTAAATTTCCCTCATCGATAGCATAACTTCCCTCATTCAAGGTAGTTACAAAGCGCCTGGCCTGTTCGAACCTATTATTACCCTCATCTGCAAAATCTCCCGCTTTTTCCTGTAAATCCTTCTTTAAGTTCACTAATTCATTCTTCTTTAGGTTATATTCTTCAAGCGAGAGGGAGCCTTGTAAATAAAGGTCAATGAGCTTACTAATCTTAACGTCTATTTCTTTAATCTTGTTCTGGAGATTTTGCAGATGAGTAAGTGATGATTGGTCGATGCGCTCTTTGTCTTTTTCAAGTTCTTTAAAAATATTATCCGCCCAATCATCACTTAAAGAAACTTTTTGAATGTAGTCTTGTATTTGATGCGCCAGCGCCTCTTCCCGCACAAACTGTTGGCTTCTACCTTTGCAGGGTGCAAGTTTTCTTGTGCAGTGGTAATAATGGTGGCCTTTCTGGATTTCGGCTGTAACTGATGCCCCGCACACCCCGCAACGCATCAATCCCTTAAAAACAAAATATTTTGTATTCTTACTTTGTGGTTTGCCGCGCTGGCGCATAACTAACTGCACTCGGTCAAAAAGTTTCTTGGTAATAATGGGTTCATGCTTACCTTCAAAGTGTTCTCCCCAGTAGGAAAGGAGACCGTAGTAGAAGGGATTGGTGAGTATCTGTTGGCACTTGCTTATCATAAGAGGATTACCCTTCTGAGTGGCAAAGCCGAGGGCGTTAATTTCTAAGGTTAAGCTCTCAAGTGTGTAATTGCCTGTTGCGTATAACTCAAACATTTTTCTAACTAGCAGGGCCTTATTTTTATCCACGACAATGGTTCTTGTTTTCGTATCATTAAGATAGCCGACTGGCGCGGGGCCGCAAAAGATGCCATTCCTGATCTTCTGTCTTATACCTCGCTTGATATTCTCCGAGAGGTTATCCACATAGTACTTGCTCTGGCTAAAGGCAATAGAGAGCATAAACTTTCCTTGTGCAGTGTTATCAAAGCGGTAGGTGGGGAACTTTAAGTCTTGAATTACTCCTTTATCAACCAAATAGATAATCTTTCCGCCATCCATAGAGTTCCGCGCCAGTCGGTCAGGATGCCAGGCAAGTATGCCCTCGGCTTTGTCATGTTCAAGTAATGAGATCATCTCGTTGAATATAGGCCGGCCAGGCGCTTTAGCTGTTCGGGATTCGATAAATTCTCGGATAACCTCTAACTTCTCTTTCTTGGCGTATTCATACACTTCGGTAATCTGGGCTTGAATAGAGAGAATTTGACGATCTTCTTCATCGGTAGACTTACGAGCATAGAGAAAGTATCTCATAATGACCTCCTTGTGGGGGAAATTTAGAATCCATACTTTTTATTTTGGGCTCCAACCACCTAAAATAAAAAGTAAAAAAGATTAGTGAAAAACTGTATTTTAAAAGAGCGCCGCCTCAATTTTTCGACGGAAGGTACCTTCCGTCCTGTCCTTGAAGCAGCACCCTATCACTCTTGGTGGTCCTTACTGGATAAGGTTAGAGCCTGTATCCAGCAGAACCTTTAATCTATATTAATAGGCACCGCCGCTTGGGCGGCTCCCGTATCTTGCGTGCATCGTTCGGCTTTGCTGGAGCAAAGCCTCACTTGGCGCCCCGCTGGGGCGGGGCTTCTTGCTAATGCAATGCGTGACCGGCTCGGCAGGCTGGCGGCTGGGTGGGGGCAGCCGCCAGCCGTCGCGTCCATTTCGAGTATTTAAAAATAGCGGTTGTCCGCTATGCCGCAATCAACTCTTTAAAATCTTCCCCTGTGCGGCATTGCCGAGCCTCTCGCGGACAATGCTTGAGAAGCGCGGGCAAATTTTGCCAAAAAATACAAAAGAACAGATTTTGGTTTAAAAATATCAAATTTTATTATATAATTGTATAATGCAATTGGATTAAGTAAATATACATAAGGTTACATATATAATATTACAAATGTAAATTTAGTCAAGGAGAAAAAATATGCTGGCAGACAATATTAAACGAATAAGAAAGAAGAGCGGCTTCACTCAGGAAAAGTTAGCTAGGCTTGCCAATATCTCCAATAATACTCTTGTCAAGATTGAAATGGGCATGGCCAAAGAGCCGACTATCACAACGATACAAAAATTGGCCGATGCGTTGGATATATCTATAGACGAATTAGTAGGGAGAAAGAGGAAATAGCTTTTTATTCATATGATTCCGATTGAAACAATTTTATTATGGGTTGCGGTACTAATATTCGTGAGCGCTGTCTCAAGCAAGCTTTCGGATAGATTCGCTATACCTGCATTGTTGTTATTCTTGGTAATCGGGATGCTCGCCGGTTCAGAGGGGATTGGCGGGATCCATTTTGATAATGCGCAGTTGGCAAAATCAATCGGAGTCATCGCCCTTATTTTTATCATTTTTTCCGGCGGCCTTGATACTAATTGGAAAGATACTAGAGCGGTGGCTTGGCCGGGGGTTGTCCTGTCTACATTAGGTGTTTTGCTGACCGCTGTCATAACCGGGCTTTGCGCTGTTTATATTTTAAAATTTTCTTTTCTGGAAGGGATGCTTCTCGGTTCCATAGTTTCCTCCACCGATGCCGCTGCGGTATTCAGTATTTTAAGGTCTAAACGAATAAGTTTAAAGCAGCCCTTGAAACCCTTGCTTGAATTTGAGTCAGGCAGCAATGACCCTATGGCAGTATTTTTGACTGTAGGTTTTCTTAGCGTCCTGACTGTAAAAAATATGGGTATCGCCGCTTTAATTCCCAGATTTTTTCTAAATATGGGTATGGGTGCGTTTATAGGGTACCTGATGGCCAAAGTTATCGTATTTTTAATTAACCGGCTGAAATTATACTACGAAGGGTTATATCCGGCCGTTATGATTTCTTTGGTGCTTTTGACTTATGTAATCGCTGTTTTCCTAAAAGGCAATGGGATACTGGCGGTGTACCTTACGGGCCTGATGCTTGGCCAGGCAGAGTTTCCGAATAAAAGAATGATTGCGAGATTTCATGACGGCCTGGCCTGGCTGATGCAAATCACGATGTTTGTAACATTGGGCCTGCTCGTTTTTCCTTCCCATCTTGTCCCGTTAATAGGGGCAGGATTGTTGCTGACGCTTTTTCTTATGTTAGTTGCCCGTCCTATCAGCGTATTGCTGTGCCTGTTACCGTTTAAAATGAACATGCGCAAGAAAGCCATGGTTGCCTGGGTTGGTCTTAGGGGATCAGTTCCAATTATCTTGGCGACATTTCCTTTCATGGCAGGCATTTCACAGGCAGACACTATTTTTAATATTGTCTTCTTTATTGTTATCGCCTCGGTTCTAATTCAAGGGACATCTATCCCGGCTATTTCCAAAACGTTGAAGGTGGATGCCCCTTGGACCGATAAAACGCGGTATCCTATCGAATTCGAGAAGACAGAAGGCATTGATGCGGAATTGACTGATATTATAGTGCCATACAATTCAGGGGCCGTAGGCAAGATGATCCGGGATTTGAACGTTCCTGAGAAATGCCTTATAATGCTTATTTCCAGAAACGATAAATTCGTTATTCCCGCCGGACCTACTGTTATAGAAGGCGGCGATGTTTTACTGGTGCTTGCAAATACCGAAGATCTTTTGGCCTTTCAACAGACACTGGCATAACTTTTAGAGAATGATATCACTGTATCTATGCAATAGATATAATTTAGGAGGCAGGAATTGCGAATTCTATTAGTCGAAGATGAAATAAAAATGGCCAGTTTTATT
>CAZYUB010000003.1:0-144724 GCA_964650515.1 uncultured Planctomycetia bacterium
TCTTCACCGGCTACCGCCCGCAGTTCTACTTCAGGACCACGGACGTCACCGGTGTAACGACCCTGGCAAAGGGCGTCGAAATGGTCATGCCCGGAGACAATGTCGAGTTTGAAGTAGAGCTCATAATCCCGGTCGCCCTTGAGAAGGGCCTGCGCTTCGCCATCCGCGAAGGCGGCCACACCGTAGGCGCCGGTGCAGTATCAGAGGTAATAGCGTAACGATGACTACTACCGTGCAGAAAGCGAAGATAAGGATAAAGCTGAGGGCTTACGATCACAGGGTGCTCGATCAGTCAGCGGCAGAGATAGTCGAGACGGCGAAGAGGACCGGGGCGAAAGTCCTCGGACCGATACCGCTGCCGACCGACAAGGAGATATTCACGGTACTGCGCTCGCCGCACATCGACAAGAAATCGCGCGAGCAGTTCCAGCTGAAGACGCACAAGCGCGTGCTTGATATCGTCGAGCCGACCTCAAAGACGATCGATGCCCTCAAGAAGCTCGATCTGCCGGCCGGCGTGGATGTAGAGATAAAATAACGATAGCATAACAACATCAAGGTAATATTAAAATGTCTTTAGGAATATTGGGAAGAAAAAAAGGGATGACGCAGGCCTTCAGGGATGACGGAAGGGTGATACCCGTTACCGTCGTCGAGGCCGGCCCATGCACCGTACTGCAGGTCAAGACGAAGGCAAAGGACGGCTACGAGGCGGTCCAGATCGGTTTCTGCGACAAGAAAGAGAGACTGATGAGGAAGCCCGAGCTCGGGAAGTTCAAGAAGATAAACGTCACGCCGAAAAGGTTCATAAAAGAGATCAGGACGTCCGCCGACCAGAAGTTCGAGGTCGGGCAGGAGCTTAAGGTAGATATCTTCGCCGCGGGCGATGCGGTAGACGTTACCGGCACGTCGATAGGAAAAGGTTTCCAGGGCGGCATGAAGAGATGGCACTGGAAGGGCGGAAAAGAGACCCACGGTTCGACGTCGCACAGGAGGCCCGGTTCTATCGGCTCGACGACCACCCCCGGCAGGGTCATAAGGGGGCATCATCTTCCCGGAAGGATGGGCGGAGATACGGTCACGACGCAGAACCTCGAAGTCGTGAAGGTGGACCTCGAGAATAACCTTATAGTGCTCGAGGGTTCGGTCCCGGGTCCAGATAATTCGTTATTGATGATCAAGAAGGCCAAGAAACGCGCGAAGGCCAAGATACCGCAGATAGTCATCATCAAGGAGAAGAAAGAGAAATCCAAGAAAGAAGCTCCTGGCGGAAAGGGTAAGAAATAATGGCAGAGCTTGCGATATATAATACAAAGGGGCAGTCCGTCGGCAAGGTCGAGCTGGATAAGAAGGTCTTCGACGGCGAGGTCAACGAGGCGATACTGCACCAGGTCATAAGGATGTACGAAGCGAACCAGAGGCAGGGCACGGCCGACACGAAGACACGCTCGGAGGTCCGCGGCGGCGGCAAGAAGCCCTGGAAGCAGAAGGGCACCGGACGCGCGCGCGCGGGTACCAGCAGGTCCCCTCTGTGGAAGGGCGGCGGCAAGATATTCGGCCCGCACCCGAGGGATTATTCCTACTCGGTACCGAAGTCGGTCAAGAGGTTGGCGCTCATATCGAGCTTAAATGCCAAGGTGAAAGATAACGATGTGATCGTGCTCGATGACCTTAAGCTCGAGAAGCCGAAGACGAAGGAATTCGCGGCAATGCTCGGCAAGATCAAGGCGGAGCAGAAGCCGTTGGTAGTGCTCGAAAACAAGGACCAGGCCGTCATAAGGGCTTCGAGGAACATAGCGGCCCTGCTGTTGAGGGACTACAAGGCGCTTAACGCATATGAGGTACTTAAGCAGAAGAAGGTCGTCATAACCCAAAAGGCGCTCGAAGCGCTGACCAAACAACTGGTGAAGCAATGATACAGAAATTCAAGATATTGAAAAGCCTGCTGCATTCGGAGAAGGGCTCGCAGATGCTGCCTTTCAACAAATACGTCTTCGAAGTCGATAAGGGCGCGAACAAGAACGAGATAAAGAAGGCGATCGAGCAGGCATATAAGGTAAAGGTCAAGGACGTCAATACGATGATAATGTCCGGCAAATGGCGCAGGGTGCGCTTTAAGCCGGGCAAGACTCCCGACTGGAAGAAGGCGGTAGTCACCTTGCGCGCGGGCGACAAGATAGACGTAACAACATAAGGTCATAGAAAAATGCTGAAGACATACAGGCCATATACAAAATCCAGAAGGTGGATGACATCTACGGACTTCTCGTGCCTCACGAAGAAGAAGCCCGAGAAGGCGCTGCTTGTACCGAAAAAGAGCAGGTCGGGACGCAATAACCTCGGCCATGTTTGCGTGCGCCACCAGGGCGGCGGCCACAAGAGGATGATAAGGATAGTCGATTTCAAGCGCAACAAGGTAGGCATCCCGGCGACTGTCATAGCGTTGGAGTACGACCCCGGCAGGTCGGCGTTCCTTGCTTTGCTCGAATATGAGGACAAGGAGCGCAGGTATATAATCGCGCCCGTTGACCTTAAGGTCGGTGATAAGGTGATGTCAGGGCCCGATGCCGAAATAAAGACCGGCAACGCGCTGCCGATAAAGAATATTCCCGTAGGTTCGTTCATACATAATATAGAGCTCGTCGAAGGTATGGGCGCGAAGATAGTCCGTTCCGCGGGCACGAGCGCGCAGTTGATGGCAAAGGAAGGCGAACACGCCAATATCAAGCTGCCGTCAGGCGAGATAAGGCTTATCCGCCTCGGATGCTACGCTACGCTCGGGCAGGTAGGGAACGCGGATCACGGGACCATATCTATAGGCAAGGCCGGCAGGAAAAGATGGATGGGCATACGTCCGTCGGTCAGGGGTGTAGTCATGAACCCGCATGACCATCCGCACGGCGGCGGCGAAGGCAAGTCCGGGCAGGGTAACCCCCATCCGGTAACGCCTTGGGGCGTACCGACGAAAGGTTACAGGACCAGGAAGCCCGGCAAGTATTCCGACAGGCTGATAATCAAGCGGAGGAGCAAATAGAATGGGGCGTTCGTCTAAAAAGGGCCCGTATGTGGAAGAGAAGCTTCTTAAGAAGGTCGAGAAGCTCAAGGGCGATAAGAAACCCATAAAGACATGGTCACGCAGGTCGACCGTCGTGCCGGAGTTCATCGGCGCTACATTCCTCGTGCATAACGGGAATAAGTTCATACCCGTCTTTGTGACGGAGAACATGGTAGGCCATAAGCTCGGGGAGTTCGCCCCGACGAGGACGTTCAGGAAGCACGGCGGCGTAAAGGCGAAGGAAACGCCTACCGCCACCTAAAGAGAGGATATATAACAGATGTCATCAGTCGGAAGAGTCGTTGCGAAATATATAAAGATGTCCCCTTACAAGATGCGCAAGGTCATGGACCTTGTCAGGGGCAAGGATGTGGACTCCGCGTTGGCTATACTGGAGAACACCGACAAGAAATCGGGCATATACCTTGTCCGCGCGCTTAAGTCCGCGATCGCATCCGCGAAGCAGGGAGGCAAGTTCAAGCAGGACGAGCTCTTCGTCGAGAAGATAACGGCCGATGACGGCCCGATGATGAGAAGGTTCAGGGCCGCGGCCATGGGCAGGGCCACGATGATAAGGAAGAGGACCACCCATATAATAATAGAGCTGGGCGCGAAAGCAAAGAGCGCGGCAGCGAAACCAAAAGCCGTAAAGAAATAGGAGGAGTTAGTGGGTCACAAAGTAAATCCGATATCTATGAGGTTGGGTTACATCAAGAACTTTCGTTCGCGTTGGTTCTCGAAGAGGAAGGATTTTGCCGATTTCCTCGTAGAAGACCTTGATATACGCAAGTACGTGAAGAAGAATTTTTCCGCAGCCGGTATCGCGCTGATAGAGATCGAGCGCGCGAGCAACAAGGCGAAGGTCATAATACATACCGCAAGGCCGGGCATCATAATCGGCAGGAAGGGAGCCGACATAGACAGGCTCCGCGATGACCTGCAGGACAAGACGAAGAAAGAGATATATATAGAGATAAAGGAAGTGAAGAACGCGTCGGTCGACGCGCAGCTTGTGGCCGAGAATATCGCGTTCCAGCTCGAGAAGAGGATCGCCTTCAGGAGGGCGTTGAAGAAAGCCGTCCAGCAGGCGATGACATCGGGCGCGCTTGGCATAAAGGTAAAGTGCGCAGGAAGGCTCGGAGGCGCAGAGATGTCGCGCACCGAAGGATACAAGGAAGGCAAGGTCCCGCTGCAGACCTTCAGGGCGGACATAGATTACGGGTTCGCGGAAGCCATGACGACTTACGGCCTCATCGGCGTAAAAGCGTGGGTATACAAGGGCGACGTGCTCTTCAAGAAGCAGCCCGAGAAGGTGTCCTCGGATGAAGCCGAGAATGCCGCAGCCTCGAAGCCCGAAACAGAGCAGAAAAATTAAGGAGCAAACTTAGAGATGGCTTTATTCCCTAAAAGAGTAAAATACAGGAAATCGCAGAGAGGCAGGCGCAAGGGCATGGCCATGACCGGTTCGACGATGTCGTTCGGCGAATACGGGCTGCAGTGCCTCGAGAACGGATGGATAAAGAATACCCAGATAGAAGCGGCGAGGGTCGTTATATCGCGCCATTTAAAAGGCGGCGGGAAGGCCTGGATAAGGATATTCCCGGACAAGCCCGTAAGCAAGAAGCCGGCTGAAACGAGGATGGGTAAGGGAAAGGGCATGACCGACCATTGGGTCGCGGTCATAAAGCGCGGAAGGATACTTTTCGAGGTCGAAGGGCTTCCGGAGTCCGTTGCTAAGGAAGCCATGAGGTTGGCTTCCTCGAAGCTACCCTTAAAGACAAAATTCGTGGCCAGGACCAAGGTAGCCGCGTAAAACCAGGGAACAATAAGATGCCATTAAAACCGGAAGAGATAAGGAACTTAGGGGCGGACGAGATCAAGACGAAGTACAATACGCTCCAGGAATCGCTGTTCAAGCTTAACCAGCAGGCGAAGATAGGCAAGCTGGAGAAGCCGGACCAGATCCGCCAGATGAAGAAGGATATCGCGCGGATAATGACCATAATGACGGAGAAGGATATCAGGATATGAGCGAAAGAGGCAGCAGGAAAGAGAGATTTGGTATCGTGACGAGCGACAAGATGAACAAGACGATCGTCGTGAAGGTGGAGCACTTCTCAACGCATGCCGCATACGGAAGGACGATGCGCCGCGTAGAGAGGTACAAGGTCCACGATGAAGAAAAGAAGGCGAAAACGGGCGACAGGGTCAAGATCGAGGAGACGCGCCCTATATCAAAAGACAAGAGATGGAGATTGGTTGAGGTCCTGAAATGATACAGCTGCGTTCAATTCTTGTGGTAGCCGACAATACCGGCGCGAAAAAGGCGGCCATGATACAGGTGCTCGGGCGCCAGAGCAAGGTGGTAGCGGACCTTGGCGACATAATAAAGGTCCATATCAAGGAATCGACCCCCGACGCCTCGGTAAAGAAGGGCGAGGTCGCCACGGCGGTAGTCGTAAGGCTGAAATCCCCGACGCGCAGGCCGGACGGTTCGTACCTGAGGTTCGACAGCAACGCTGTCGTCATAATCGATAACGCGAAGAATCCGAAGGGCACAAGGATCTTCGGCCCGGTCGCAAGGGAACTGCGCGATA
The DNA here is from genome assembly GCA_964650515.1 of uncultured Planctomycetia bacterium. GTDB lineage: Bacteria > Omnitrophota > Gorgyraeia > Pluralincolimonadales > Pluralincolimonadaceae > UBA6215. The sequence continues at coordinate 5,653 of CAZYUB010000003.1, forward strand.
AGGGTTTCTCAAAGATAATTTCATTGGCTCCAGAGGTAATATAGATGAGGATCAAGAAGAACGATACGGTAATGATAATAAAGGGGAAGGATAACGGCAAAAGCGGCCGCGTGATGAGGCTCATCGCCGGCGCCGACAAGGCCATCGTCGAAGGGCTTAACTTCGTCAAGAAGCATGCCCGTAAGACGCAGCAGAACCCGCAGGGCGGAATCATACAGATAGAGAGCCCCATAGCGCTCTCGAACCTGATGCCCGTTTGCCCGAAATGCAACAAGCCGGTAAGGGTAGGCAACATGGCCGGGAAAGACGGGAAGAAAACGAGGATATGCAGGAAGTGCAAGGAGGCATTGGCCTGATGAAAACGGCGACTATTACACCAAGGTTGGCTGAACACTACAAGAAGAATCTTGTGCCGCAGCTGGCCAAGAAGTACGGATATAAGAACATATTCCAGGTCCCGCAGCTCAAGAAAGTGGTCATAAACATGGGAGTGAGCGAGGGAGCCGAGGATATAAAGATACTCGAGGCGGTCATGGCGGACCTCATGACGATAACCGGACAGAAGCCGGTCATGACGCGCGCGAAGAAAGCCATCGCGAATTTCAAGATCAAGGAAGGCGCGACCGTAGGATGCAAGGTAACCCTGCGCGGCGCAAGGATGTATGAATTCGTTGACAGGCTCGTGAACGTCGCGCTGCCTAGGATCAAGGACTTCCGCGGCATACCTTTCGATACATTCGACGGTGCTGGCAATTTCGCGATGGGCCTCCGCGAACAGACGATATTCCCCGAGATAGAGGCCGACAGGGTAGCGAAGGTCCAGGGTATGGATATAATATTCGTGACAAGTGCAAAGACCGACGATGAAGCGCGTGAGCTCATCCGTCTTCTCGGCATGCCCTTTAAAAAGCAAGGTTAAAAATGGCTAAAACATCGTTAATAGAGAAATGGAAGAGGCCGGCGAAATTCTCCTCCAGGAAGTATAACAGGTGCCGCCTTTGCGGCAGGTCGGGCGGTTATCTGAGCAGGTTCGAATTATGCCGTATTTGCTTCAGGGAATTGGCCTCGAAGGGGGAGATCCCCGGAGTTACGAAATCAAGCTGGTAAAAACAAGGGAAAAAGATGTCTAAGACAGATCCGATAGCAGACTTTTTGACGTTGATAAGGAACGCGACACGCGCGAAGATGGACAGCGTGGATGTCGAGCAGTCAAAAATGAACAGGGAGATCCTCGAGATAATGAAGAAGGAGGGCTATATCAGCGACTTCAAGCCCCTCGAGGCGTCCCGCAAGATCAAGGTATACCTGAAGTACGTATCCGGCCGCAGCGTAATAAAGAACCTCAGGAAGGTATCGCGCCCGGGTTTAAGGGTCTATACGAAGCAAAGCAAGATGCCGAACGTATTAAGAGGTTTGGGCGTCGCGGTCATAACGACCCCTAAGGGCGTGCTGACGAACAGGGAAGCGCGCGAACTCAGGGTCGGCGGGGAAGTGCTCTGTTATATCTGGTAATACACATAATAAAGGTGAAAAATGTCAAGAGTAGGTAAGAAACCGATACAGATAATCAAAGGCGTGAAGGTCAGCGTGAACGGGAATACCGTCCTCGTTGAAGGCCCGAAGGGGAAACTGACCCAGGATTTCCTCCCTTCGATGAAGATCGAGGTAAAAGGGGAGCAGGTTATCGTAACGCCGAACGAAGGCGCGAACATAAAGAACTCCGGCGCGATCCACGGGCTTACCCGCTCGTTGATAAACAATATGGTGATCGGCGTCACGTCAGGTTACCAGAAGGACCTTGAGATACAGGGCGTAGGTTTCAGGGCGCAGGTCACCGGCAAGAAGCTCGTCATGCAGCTGGGGTTCTCCCATCCGGTGGATTTCCCGATTCCCGAGGGAATAGTCATCGAGGCGCCGAAGCCGACGCAGCTCATAATAAAGGGAATAGACAAGCATAAAGTCGGCCAGGTTGCGGCCGAGATAAGGGATATCTTCCCGCCGGAACCTTACAAGGGTAAGGGCATAAGGTACGTCGGCGAATACGTGAGGAAGAAAGTCGGAAAGGCGGTAGGCTAGAGCCATGACTGCAAAGAGCGAATTACACAGGAAAAGGCGCCATAACAGGATAAGAAGAAGGATAATCGGCACGAAGGAGAAGCCGAGGATGTCCGTGCATCGCAGCTTGAACAATATATCCGTCCAGCTGATAGATGACATCGACGGCAAGACCTTGTGCGCGGTCTCCACTTCCGATAAGGGTTTCAGGGAGAAGCATAAGACAGGCGGAAACGTAAAGGCCGCGGAACTGCTCGGAGAGATGATATCCAAGCTGGCACAGTCGAAAGGCGTAAAGAAGGTCGTATTCGACAGGAGCGGGTATCTCTACCACGGCAGGATAAAATCGCTGGCCGATTCCGCCAGGAAAGCCGGACTAGAGTTTTAGCCTTTTAAGGCTATAAAAGCAATTTAGGAGAAAGAAATTGGCCGATAAGTATGCACAGGATAAGCAGTTAAGCGAAAAGGTATTGAGCATCAACCGCGTCGCCAAGGTAACGAAGGGCGGCAAGAAGATGTCGTTCTCGGCGTTGCTGGTAGTAGGCGACGGCAAAGGCAAGGTCGGTTTCGGTTACGGCAAGGCGAACGAAGTCGCCGAAGCCATCAGGAAGGGCCTTGTGGACGCGAGGAAGGGCATGTTCGAGGTCCCGAGGGTAGGCCATACGATACCCCACGAGGTGCTCGGCAAATACGGCGCGGGCAAAGTCCTGTTGAAACCCGCCTCACCCGGTACCGGAGTAATAGCCGGAGGCCCGATAAGGGCGCTTTGCGATGCCGCGGGCATAAAAGACATACTATCTAAATCGCTCGGATCGGACAATTCGGTAAACGTAATTAAAGCGGCTGTAGTGGCTTTCAAGAGCCTTTCATATAAAGAAGAGAACACGAGGATAAAAGGAGAGCAGCCTAAGTGAAACTTGGAGAGATCAGGGTCCCCGAAGGGGCCACGAAAAAGAGAAAGATAGTCGGACGGGGCTCGGGTTCGGGCCACGGAAAGACGTCGACGAGAGGCCAGAAAGGCCAGAGGTCCAGGTCGGGCGCCCATATCCATAAGGAGTTCGAAGGCGGTCAGATGCCTTTGATCAGGACGGTGCCGAAGAGGGGCTTCACGAACAGGTTCAAGAAGATATCCCAGGTCGTCAACCTTACGGCGCTTTCGGCGTTCAAGGAAAATTCGGTGGTCACTCCCGTCGAGCTGCGCAACCAGGGAATAATAAGGGACGAGAAGGGAGCCGTAAAGATACTCGGAGACGGCGAGATAACAAAGGCGCTTACGGTAAAGGCGCAGGCGTTCTCAACATCAGCTGCCGAGAAGATCGCTAAGGCCGGCGGCAAAACCGAGATCATAAAATAATGATCCAGGCTTTCTCGAACATTTTAAAGATACCCGAGCTCAAGAAGAAGCTGATCGTTACGGCGGCGCTTCTTGCCGTATATTGCTTCGGAAGGTATATACCTACGCCGGGCATAGACGGGCACGCTCTTTCTCAGTTCATAGAGCAGGAATCGAAGCGTTCCGGCGGCTCGCTGTTCGATATAATGGACCTCTTTACCGGTGCCGCTATGTCGCAGATGACGATATTCGCGTTCGGCATCATGCCGTACATATCAAGCTCGATCATAATGCAGCTGTTGACGTTCGCGTTCCCGTATTTCGAGAAACTCGCGAAAGAGGGCGGTGAGCACGGGCGCAGGATGATAACCCAGTATACACGTTACGGCACACTTGTAATAGGCGCCATACAGGCGCTCTTCACGAGCTTCTGGCTCGAGAACCTGCACAATACGATAGGCATACAGGTCGTGCAGTACCCCGGATGGGGATTCAGGCTCATGGTCATACTGACGCTGGTCAGCGGCACGGCGTTCATCATGTGGCTCGGCGAGCAAATAACGGAGTACGGCATCGGGAACGGCATGTCTATAATAATAACGGCGTCTATCATATCCAGGATACCGACGGCGGCGAACAATCTTTATACTTTGGTCACATCGAAGCAGCTGGACATATTAAGCATAATCCTCATGGCCGTCATGATATTCGGCGTAATAGTGGCGGTCATAATGATAACGCAGGCGCAGCGCCGCATCCCGGTCCAGTACGCGAAACGCATCGTCGGCAGGCGGGTCATGGGCGGGCAGAGCACTTACCTGCCTCTCAGGGTCAACCAGGCGGGCGTAATACCGATCATATTCGCGCAGTCGATACTGCTCTTCCCCGCGACGCTCGCGCAGTTTGTGCCTAACCAGACGGTAAAGAACATGATAGGCTGGCTCACGCACGGCGGCGTCGTTTACACGATATTCTACGCGTCGCTTATCATATTCTTCACATATTTTTATACGGCGGTAACGCTGAACCCCCGCGACCTCGCGGATAACATGAAGAAGTACGGCGGTTTCGTCCCCGGCGTAAGGCCCGGGAAGCCGACGGAGGATTATTTCAATTTCATACTCAACCGCGTGACATTGCCGGGAGCCATGTTCCTCGCGCTGATCGCCATCCTGCCGGATTTCGTCGGCAAATGGCTTAAGATACCGTACCTTGTCGCGAGCTTCTTCGGAGGCACGGCGCTGCTGATCATCGTAGGCGTCATGCTCGACACGATGAAACAGATCGAGTCGTTCCTGCTCATGAGGCATTATGACGGGTTCATGAAGTCGGGCAGGCTGAAGGCGAGGGGCAGGTGAAGCTGGTCCTGTTGGGCCCCCCGGGAGCCGGGAAGGGCACGCAGGCAAAAGTTCTTTCTAAGGAGTTCGGGATACCGCACATCTCGACCGGCGATATCCTGCGCGAGTCAGTGAAGGCGCAGTCGCCGATCGGGCTGAAGGCGAAGGTCTATATGGACAAGGGCGAACTGGTCCCGGATGACGTGGTCATCGAGATGGTTGCCCAGAGGGTCGCGAAGGAAGATTGCGCGAACGGTTTCATGCTAGACGGGTTCCCGAGGACCGCGGCGCAGGCAAAAGCGCTCGACGGGACGCTCGCGGGGCTGAAGCGCCCGGTAGACCTCGTGCTGTATTTCAAGACGTCGCAGCAGACGATAATCCAACGGCTCTCCGGAAGGAGGGTCTGCAGGAACTGCGGCGAGAATTACCATGTGAAGAATATACCCCCGAAGGTAGCCGGCAAGTGCGACAAGTGCGGCGGCGAGCTTTACCAGAGGGTGGACGATAAGGAAGACACTATCCTTAACAGGATAAAAGTATACGAGAACACGGTCCCCGGCATAATAAGTTATTACGAGGGCAAGGGGATCCTCAGGACCGTTTCAGGCGACTTCGACGTGGATGAAGCGCATGATTATCTGTCGAAGCTCTTTGTCAAAGAGAATCTGAAGTAAAAAAGGCCGCAGCATGATAACATTACGGTCGAAGGCGGAAGTAGAGAAGATCGAAGCCGCCTGCAGGATAGTCTCCGACACGCTGGAGTACCTCGGGACGAAGATAGGGCCGGGGGTCACGACGCAGGAACTCGACGACCTGGCCATACAGCACATAAGGGAACGGGGCGCCATATCCGCGTTCAAGGGATATAACGGGTTCCCAGCGAACATATGCACGTCCGTCAATGAGACGGTTGTGCATGGGATACCCGGCAAGCGAGTCCTTAAGGAAGGCGATATTATCGCGGTCGATATAGGCGTGAAGTTAAACGGATTTTTTGGCGACGCGGCGATGAGTTTCCCCGTAGGCGCGGTCTCGGAAGAGGCGCGAAGGCTCATGGAAGTGACGGAAGCGTCGCTGTATAAGGGAATAGAGAATGCCAGGCCGGATAAGCGGCTCTATGATATATCGAGCGCCGTGCAGGAACACGTCGAGAGCAACGGTTTTTCCGTTGTGCGCGAATTTGTCGGGCACGGCATAGGTTCCAGGATGCATGAGGACCCGCAGATCCCGAATTTCGGGGTCCCGGGGACCGGGCCGAGGCTGAAGGCAGGCATGGTCCTCGCGATAGAGCCGATGGTCAACTCGGGAAGGCACGGCGTTGAGGTACTTGATGACGGCTGGACAGCCGTGACAACAGACAGGAAACTTTCGGCCCACTTCGAGCATACGGTGTATATCGGAGAAGACGGTCCGGAGATATTGACGAAATGGCGAAAGAAGAAGCAATAGAAGTCGAAGGAGTGGTGCTTGAGGCGTTGCCGAACGCGATGTTTCGCGTGGAGCTGGACGAAGGCCATAAGGTATTGGCCCACGTCTCGGGAAAGATGAGGATGAACTTCATCAGGATACTCCCGGGAGACAGGGTCAAGATGGAGCTTTCGCCGTATGACCTAACAAGAGGAAGGATAACTTTCAGGGTGAAATGAGATGAAAGTCCGTTCAAGTATAAAGAAGATCTGCGAGAAGTGCAAGATAGTCAAGAGAAGGGGTATCATTTACGTAATATGCGCTAACCCGAAGCACAAACAGCGCCAAGGCTAATCAGGAGGAATTAATGCCCAGGATTTTAGGTATCGATCTGCCGAAGGAAAAAAAGATAGAGTTTTCTCTCTGCTACCTCTACGGGGTAGGGAGGGTCATTTCGAGGAAGATATTGAAGGAAGCGAATATCAACCCCGAGGCCCGCGCGAAGGACCTGACCGACGAGGAAGTCGCCCGTATAACCTCGATACTGCAGAAGGAGTACAAGGTCGAGGGAGACCTCAGGAGGGAGATAGCTCAGAACATAAAGAGGCTCATGGATATAGGCTCGTACAGGGGCATGAGGCACAAGAGGGGCTTGCCCGCGCGCGGCCAGCGCACGAAGACGAACGCGAGGACCAGGAAAGGCCCGCGCAGGATGGCCGTTACCCTCAAGAAAAAAGAAGCTAAAGGATAACCATAAATAAGGAGCTTTACGAAATGGCAGAGGAAAAGCAGCAGGAAGAACATAAACCGAAGAAGCCCAAGTCCAAGAAAAAAGCCGCGAAGAACATACCGAGCGCGGTAGCACATATACAGGCGACGTTCAATAACACGGTCGTGACGATAACGGACAAATCGGGGAATACGATCTGCTGGGCATCCAGCGGCGGAAGCGGGTTCGCCGGTTCAAAGAAGTCGACGCCGTTCGCCGCGCAGGTTGCGGCGGAAGTTGCCGCAAAGAAGGCCATGGAGCACGGCGTGAAGGAAGTGGAAGTATTCGTAAAGGGGCCCGGGGCAGGACGCGAGTCCGCGATACGCGCCCTTCAGGCAGCCGGCCTGGCCATATCGTTAATCAAGGATGTGACGCCTATTCCGCACAACGGTTGCAGGCCACCGAAGAGAAGGAGAGTATAGTAAATGGCGAAATACAAGGATGCCGTATGCAGGCTTTGCAGGAGGGAAGGCGCCAAGCTGTTCCTTAAAGGATCGCGCTGCTACACGCCCAAATGCGCCATAACCCGCCGCGAATATGCGCCGGGCCAGCACGGCCAGGGCAGGATAAAGCTTTCTGACTACGGCCTTCAGTTGAGGGAGAAGCAGAAGGTAAAGAGGATCTACGGGGTGCTTGAAAGGCAGTTCAGGAAGTATTTCAAGATAGCGAATAGGTCAAAGGGCGTCACCGGCGAGATACTGCTCCAGCAGCTCGAGAGAAGGCTGGACAACGTGTTATTCCGCTCGGGGCTCGCGAATTCCACCGCCGACGCGCGCCAGATAACGGCGCACGGTAACGTGAAGGTCAACGGCCGCAGGGTGGATGTAGCGTCGTTCCAGGTCAAGGCCGGCGATTCCGTCAAGATAGGGGCAAAGGAAGGCATCGTAAAGCATATAAAGAGCAACCTCGAGATAACGAAGGACAGAGGCACTCCAAAATGGCTCGCGGTGGATGCGAACGGCTTGGAAGTAAAAATAGTCAAGCTTCCGTCAAGGGACGATATCGGTTTCCCTGTCCAGGAACAATTAATAGTAGAGTTATACTCGAAGTAGGAGGATAAAACAATATGGGTATTGTTTGGAAAGATTTTGAGATGCCTAAGAAACTGGTCTGCGAAGAGGCGACCTATACGGACAACTATGGCAAGTTCATTGCCGAGCCGTTCGAGCGCGGGTACGGGACCACGTTAGGCAGCGCGCTGAGGAGGGTACTGCTCTCTTCGATAGAAGGCAGCGCGGTCACATCCGTGAAGATCGATTCGGTGCAGCATGAGTTTTCCACTATACCCGGGGTCACGGAAGACGTGCCGGATATCATCCTTAACATCAAGAAGCTCATATTGCGCTCGCACTCGAGGCAGCCGAAGGTCATAGAGATAAAGGCCGACAGCAAGGGCGACGTAAAAGCAAAGGATATAATCCACGACGAGACCATAGAGATACTCAACCCCGACCTGCATATCGCGACGCTTACCAAGAACGCGAAGTTCCACGTCGAGATGGAAGTCGGAAGGGGCAGGGGGTATTACCCTGCGGAGAAGAACAAGAAGGAAGGCCTGCCTATAGGCGTGATACCGGTCGACTCGATATTCACCCCGATCGTAAAGGTGAATTTCCAGGTCGAGAACACACGCGTCGGGCAGATAACGGATTACGACAAGCTGATACTCGAGATCTGGACGAACGGAAGCGTTACACCTAAAGACGCGCTGCTCTATTCATCCCATATACTCGAGAAGCACCTCGAAATATTCCTCGGGTTCGGGAAACTCCCGGTCGAAGAGGCGGAGGAAGAGGTCAAGGTCGACGAGGAATTGTATTCCAGGTTGAAGATGCCTGTCTCCGAGCTGGAACTCTCCGTGAGGAGCGCGAATTGCCTCAAGGAAGCGAAGATCAAGACGATCGGGGAACTCGTCCAGAAGTCGGAGGCCGAGATGCTAAAGTACAGGAATTTCGGCAAGAAGTCATTGGCCGAGATCAAGGAGATAATAGTCAGCATGGGCCTTTCGCTTGGGATGAAGGTCGATAAAAAACTGTTAAAGAAAGATTAACGGGTAAACAATATGCGCCATAACAACATGAAACGCAGGTTCGACAGGAACAAGCCCGAGAGGGATTCGATGTTCACCAATCTCGCGAGGGGGCTTTTCATATCTCAGAGCATAACGACGACGGCACAGAAAGCCAAGGAAGCCAGGAAGCTGGCCGAGCGGCTCATAACGATGGGCAAAGTAGATACCGTCCATTCGAGGAGGAAGGTCTTTTCCGTGCTGCGCGACGAGGACCTTGTCAAGAAGCTGTTCAAGGAGATCTCGCCCCTGTTCGCGAACAGGAAGGGCGGGTATACAAGGATAATACGCCTCGGAAACAGGAGAGGCGATAACGCCGAAATGGTCATACTCGAGCTGACCGAGAAGAAGGTCGTGGCCCCCAAGGCCAAGCCGAAGAAGGAGAAGGCGGCGGAAACCAAGCAGGCGCCCGCGGCCCGTGAAAAGGCGGCCCCGAAAGAGACGGCCACAGCGACCGCCGATAAGACGAAGGAATCAGCTCCGGAAAAGCATATTCCGCCCAAGAAAGAGACGAAAGAGGCCCATCCGGCCGCCGCCCACCAGGGGCAGTCCGGTTTCGCAGGCACTCTGCGCAAATTCTTCAGGGGCAGGACAAAGTAGCCCGGCATATCCTGCGAGGATAATAAATGGGCAAGGAGGGGATTTCTTTGAAGGTCTCAAAACGCCTCGAGAAGGTCCAGGAATCCCCGACTCTCGCCATCACCGCCAAGGCCAAGCAGATGAAGGCCGGCGGTGAGGATGTCGTGAGTTTCGGGGCAGGCGAACCCGATTTCGATACACCCGCCAACATTAAATCCGCCGCGATAAAAGCTATTGAGGGCGGATTCACGAAATATACCGCTTCATCAGGCATACCCGAACTAAAGAAGGCCATCTGCGGGAAATTCCTTAAAGACAACGGCCTTACCTATGAGCCCGCGCAGATAATCGTCTCATGCGGAGCGAAGCATTCGCTTTATAACATATTCCAGGCGGTATGCGACCAGGGCGACGAGGTCATAATACCCTCGCCGTACTGGGTCAGCTACGCAGAGATGGTAAGGCTTGCGGGAGGCACACCGGTCATCCTCGACACGAAACAGTCCGACGAGTTCAAATTAAGGCCCGACGCGCTAGCGAAAGCCATCACGAACAAGACGGCGGCATTCGTGCTCAACAGCCCGTCTAACCCGACCGGCTCGGTCTATAACAGGAGAGAGATGGAAGGGCTCGCGGAAGTGATCGTAAGCAAAAAGATACCCGTCATATCGGATGAGATATACGAGAAACTCATATACGGCGGCGAGAAACATGTCTCGTTCGCGTCGTTGAGTAAGGAGGCATACGCGCTCACGTTTACCGTGAACGGCGTATCGAAATCATATTCGATGACCGGCTGGCGCATAGGGTATCTCGGCGCGCCCGACAAGGAACTTGCGTCGGCAGTCGGGCGGTTGCAGGACCACTCAACGTCCAATCCGGCTTCATTCGCGCAAAAAGCGGCGCTTGAGGCGATAGGCGGCGACCAGTCGTGCGTCGTGAAAATGGCAGAGGAGTTCGAGAGGCGCCGCGACTACATGGTATTGCGTATCAGCACGATGAAGGGCATAAGCTGCGTGAAGCCCAAGGGCGCTTTCTACGTGTTCTGCGATATATCTAAGACCGGGATGAATTCATTCGAATTCTCAAAGAGGTTGCTTGAAGAGGCGAAGGTCGCGGTGATACCCGGCGAGCCGTTCGGGTGGGATACTCATATAAGGCTGAGTTTCGCGACGGGCATGGATGAGATCAGCAAGGGTTTGGACAGGATAGAGGCATGGCTGAAATGAAGCATAAGGTCACGTTCATACCGGGCGACGGGGTGGGGCCGGAACTGTCGGAGGCGGCGAAACGCTGCATAGACGCCGCTGCCGCATACTGCGGCGCCTCTATTGAATGGGAAGTGTTCGACGCGGGCATAGATGTCGTCGGGAAATACGGCACGCCGCTGCCGGAGCATGTCCTCGCCTCGATAAGGAAGAACAAGGTCGCGATAAAAGGCCCGATAACGACGCCTATAGGGACCGGCATGAGGAGCGTGAACGTCGAGCTCAGGAAGGCGCTCGAGCTGTACGCGTGCCTGCGCCCCTGCAAGTCGTACAAGGGTGTCCGCAGCCGTTATTCGGATGTGGACCTTGTCATAGTCAGGGAGAACACGGAAGACCTTTACGCGGGCGTGGAATTTGAAAACGAAACTCTTGAATCTAAAAAAGTAATTGATTTAGTGAATTCGTTTTCAAATTCCAAAAAACAGGTAAGGCAGGATTCCGCGATAAGCATAAAGCCCATCTCACGAGCAGGATCGGAGCGCATCGTCAGGTTCGCCTTTGATTACGCCGTGAAGAACAACAGGAAGAAGGTGACCTGTATCCATAAGGCCAATATAATGAAAGCGACCGACGGCCTCTTCCTCGCGACGGCGAGGCAGGTTGCCGAAAAATATTCGGGCAAGGTGAAGTTCGAGGACAGGATCGTCGACAATATCTGCATGCAGCTTGTCCAGCGCCCCGAGGAATACGATGTGCTCGTGCTGCCGAACCTTTACGGAGACATAATATCCGACCTTTGCGCGGGCCTCGTGGGCGGCCTCGGAATGGCTCCCGGGGCGAATATCGGCGATGGTGTCGCGGTATTCGAGGCGACGCACGGAAGCGCGCCGAAATACAAAGGAATGAACAAGGTAAATCCCACCGCGATGATACTCTCCGGCATGCTGATGCTGCGCCACCTCGGCGAGGATGGCGCGGCGGAAAAGCTGGAGAATGCTGTCATGAAAGTGATCGCGGACGGCGTTCGCGTCACCTACGACATGAAGGCCGACCGTAATGACCCGACGGCAGTCGGGACCCGCGAGATGGCGGACGCGGTAATCAAGGCGCTTAAATAGCGGCAACGGATACGGATGAAAGAATTTGATATCTGCGTTATAGGCGCTGGCCCGGGCGGAACCTCAGCCGCTTTGGAATCATCCGCACTCGGCGTAAAGACGGCCCTGGTCGAGAGGGGCCAGGTCGGCGGTATATGCCTAAATAAAGGATGTATCCCGACAAAGGCCCGCCTGAGGTCCGCATCTCTTTACAACCTGTCAAAAAACGCGTCCGCGCCCGACCTTCCCGCTATCATCAGGCGTTCCACCGAAGCCGTTGAGCGGCTCAGGGGCAGCCTCACCCAATCGATCACTTCAAGGAAGATAGAACTTATCGGCGGGGAAGCCGCGTTCATCTCCCCTGACACCGTAAAGGTCAACGGGGAAACGGTCAGGGCGAGGTCATTTATCATTGCTACGGGTTCCTTGCCGAGGCCATTGGGAAACGTGGTATCGGACCGAAAGAGGGTATTCTATTCGGAGGAGATATTAGGGCTCTCGGAACTCCCGTCAGACATCACGATAATCGGTTCCGGCCCGATAGGCTGCGAGTTCGCGTCGTTCTTCTCGGCGCTCGGCACGAAGGTCACGCTGATGGAGACGATGGATAGGATGCTGCCGAGGGAGGACAAGGATATATCATCACGGCTGGAAGGGATCTTCAGGAACAGGGGAATAAATGTAGTGACCGGCGCCGATATAAAAGGTATAGAAGGCATAGGAACGGAGGCCGTCCTTATCTGCGTCGGCCGCGTCCCGGATACGGCAGGACTGGGGCTGGATAAAGCGGGTGTCTCGTCGCAGGACGGCAGGATAACCGTTGACGCGAACCTCAGGACTTCATCGGAGCGCATATTCGCCGCCGGCGACTGCATCGGCAGGCATAACCTCGCGCACGCGGCATCAGCGGAGGGCAGGGTCGCGGCGATGAACGCGGCGGGCGAGAACATCCCGATGGATTATTCGATCATGCCGATGTGCGTATATTCGTTTCCTGAGGCCGCGAGCGTCGGCCTCACGGCTGAAGCGGCCGGGAACAAGGGGATAGAGGCGGTTTCGGCGCGTTCGTATTTCGCGGGGCTCGGCAGGGCGCAGGCGTACGGCGAGCCCGACGGTTTCATCAAGATCGTCGCGGAAAAGGGGAGCGGACGGATCATCGGGGCGCAGATACTCGGTTATAACGCCTCGGAGATGATAGGAATAATAAGCGTAGCAATGAAAGGCAGGCTGACCGCGAAGGAGCTCGCCGGGACTATACAGCCGCACCCGACCTTTTCGGAAGGTATACAAGAAGCGGCGGCCAACTTGCAGAGGCAGGTGAAATGATAGCGAAACCTGTATGGCTGCGCAGGCCCCTGGCGGCTTCCGGGAAGATAACGGCTACAAGGCGAGCGCTGAGGGGCTCCGGGGTCAACACGATATGCGAAAGCGCGAACTGCCCGAACCTCTGCGAGTGTTTCGATAAAGGGGTCGCGACGTTCATAATTCTCGGCGACATATGCACGAGGGGATGCAGGTTCTGCGCTGTGAAATGCGGCACGCCCCTGCCTCCCGACCCGTCAGAGCCGGAAAAAATTTATAACGCCGTCACCGGTTTGGGGCTTAAATACGCGGTAATAACCTCAGTCACGAGGGACGATATCCCTGACGGGGGCGCGGCCCATTTTTCGGGCGTCGTCTCGTATATTAAGGCGCGCACGCCCGGCGTAGGAATAGAGGTCCTCGTGCCGGATTTCCGCGGCTCGGAGGGTTCCATAAGGACGGCGCACGGCCCCGGCGTGGATGTCTTCGCGCATAACGTGGATACCGTGCGCAGGCTTTACGGGAAGGTCAAGCCGAGGGCGGATTACGACGTATCGCTCTCTGTGCTTCGCATCTCGAATCGCCTCTTCCCGCTGACGCCCGTGAAGAGCGGCCTGATGCTCGGGCTCGGCGAGACGGAGAAGGAGATATCGTCGGCGATGGAAGACCTCAGGGACGCGGGATGCGTGATATTGACCCTTGGCCAGTACCTGAAACCCTCGGGAAGCAGGATAGAGGAGGCCGGATTTGTGCCGCCAAAAATGTTTGCAAAATACGGGGAAATGGCGTATAATTTAGGCTTTACAAGAGTGAGTTCAGGGCCTTTTGTCAGAAGTTCCTATCACGCAGCTTGTTTAAACAATAGGTAGCCGCAAGGAGGAGAGTTTTATGGCAAAGGTGATCATGCCTGATATGGGAGAAGGCGGAAGGGAAGTCACGATCTCGTACTGGCATTTCGAGGAGGGCGACAGGGTCGAGGAAGGCGAGGATCTCGTCGAGGTAGCGACCGATAAATCGACCTTCAACGTGCCTGCGCCGTGTTCCGGCGTCGTGACGGAAGTATATTATGAAGAAGGGGATATAGTCGAGGTCGGAGAAGTCCTCGCTAATATAGAAGAAGAGGAAGCGCTTTTCGAAGAAGAGGAGTAGATCAATTAGATGCATGAAGCCAACAGGTTAAAACGTTTACCGCTGTATCTTTTTACGATACTGGACGAATTAAAGGAGAAGGCCAGGGCCTCGGGCGTCGACGTGCTCGACCTCGGCATGGGAAGCCCCGACCTGCCTCCGGCCCAGCATATAGTCGATGAATTGCGCGAACAGTGCAAATATGTGGCGAACCACCGTTATTCAAGGCCTACCGGAGAGATCGAGAAGGCCTTCAACAAGGCGATAGCCGATTGGTATAAGGGCAGGTTCAATGTCGACCTGGACCCGAGGACCGAAGTCCTGCCGCTCATAGGCTCCAAGGAAGGCATAGCCAACTTCTGCCTCACGTTCCTTAACAGCGACGATATAGCGCTTGTCCCGAGCCCCGGTTATCCGGTGCATTTCAACGGGCCTATCATGGCCGGCGGCATACTCTACAGCATACCGATGACGAGGGAGAGCGGTTATAAGCCGAACCTCAGGGGGCTCGGCAGGGAGATAACGAGGATGGCGAAGATACTATTCCTGAGCTATCCGCACAACCCTACGGCCGCGGTAGTCGACCTGGCTTACCTCCAGGATGTCGTGGATTGGGCTAAAGACAAGGACATAATAATCGCTTATGATAACGCTTATTCGGATTTTGTATTCGACGGAAAACCTGCCCCGAGCATACTCCAGATCAAGGGCGCCAAGGACAAATGCGTCGAGTTCCATACGCTGTCGAAATCGTACAATATGGCGGGATGGAGGATAGGCATGGTCGTCGGCAACGCTAACATAATACGCTCGCTGGAGAAGACCAAGAGCTATATCGATTTCGGCCTGTTCAGGCCGATACAGTGCGCCGCCATAAAGGCCCTGACCGGGCCCCAGGACTGTGTGAAGGAGCTCGTGGCCACATACAAGAAGAGAAGGGACGTATTTGTCGGCGGGCTTAACGCGGCGGGATGGGATGTGGACATGCCCCAGGGCACGTTCTATGTCTGGGCCCATATACCCCCGAAATACACCGGTCTGACATCGATGGAGTTTTCGGCGCTGCTGGTCGAAGAAGCGGGTGTCGTATCTTCACCTGGTACGGGTTTCGGCGAATTCGGCGAAGGGTTTGTAAGGTTTGCTCTCGTTGAGCCGGAGGACAGGCTCAAGATAGCCGTCGAAAGGATCAAGAAGGTCCTTCAGAAAAAGGACTAAAAAGCCGTTTCCGGGTAGCATAGAATATACGCCCGCCGTCACACAAGGCGGGCGTAGTTTATTTGGAGGCGTTCGAGTGGCTGGCAAGAAGATACTGCTTCTGCATATATCCGAGAATTCAGGGCACCAAAAAGCTGCTATCGCACTTGAAAAGGCGATAAAAATGCTGGAACCGGGGTCGGAGATAAGGAATATCGATTCCTTCAATTACACGAACCCGCTCGTCGAGAGGGTCATACACCGGACCTACATGGGCGTCATAAAGAACAGGCCCGAAGTATGGGAATACCTCTATGATAACCCGAAGGTCTTCAGGAGCCTGCGGCGCCTGCGCGACCTGATACACAGGTTCAATTCCGGGAAACTGAAGGCGCTGCTCGAAGAGTTCAGGCCCGACGCCATAGCGTGCACGCAGGCCTTCCCGTGCGGGATGATAGCCGACTACAAGGCATCGTTCGGCCTCGATACCCCGCTAATAGGCGTCCTGACCGATTGTTATCCGCATTCCTACTGGTTCTTCGATGCGGTAGATTATTATATCGTGAATTCTGATACGGCTACGGATGTCTTTGTCGAGCACGGGATACCGAGGGAGAAGATCAGGGTCTACGGCATACCGATCGACCCGAAATTTGCGGACACGGTGGATACCCGTCAGGTCCGTTCGAGGTACGGCCTTGATGATGCGATCCCCGCGGTCCTTGTAATGGGTGGAGGGCAGGGGCTCGGCCCGATAGCGGAACTCGTCAATGAGCTGAACCGCATCAAGCATCCGATACAGATGATAGTGGTCACGGGCAGCAACAGGAAACTGTTCGAGTGGCTCGAAAGGAAGAAATATTCCTTCAGGATGAAGACGGCCGTCCTCGGCATGGCCACGAACGTCGACGAGCTCATGTCGGTATCATCCGTAATAATAACGAAGCCGGGAGGACTGACGGTTTCGGAATCGCTCGCGAAGGGGCTCCCGATAGTGATACTGAACCCGATACCGGGGCAGGAAGCAAAGAACAGCGAGTTCCTGCTGAAGAACGGCGCCGCGGTCAAGGCGAACAACGCGCCCGACGCGGCCCTGCTTACCGAAGCGCTCGTGACGCAGAAATACAAGCTTGAGCAGATGCGCGGCAATGCCGCGCGGCTGGCGAAACCCAACTCATCGGCCGATATAGCGAGGCTTATACTCGAATGTGCCAGTACCTGATATATAAATTCGCCCAGTTCCTCGCGATGAACCTGCCGCTCGCCAAGGGATACGCGCTCGCGTCGTTCATAGCGAAACTGCATTACCTTTTGTCCAGGACGGACCGCCTGATAGTATACGGCAACCTGCGCGCGATATTCCCGGACAAGGGCGAGAAGGAGATAAACAGGCTCGCGAAGGAAGTGTTCGTGAATTTCGCGAAATACCTTACGGATTTCTTCCGCTTCGAGAAGCTTGACCGCGCGTTCGTAGATAAGAACGTTAAAGTGGCGGGGCGCGAAAACCTCGATGATGCGCTGAAGCGTGGCAAGGGCGTCATAGCCCTTACGGCGCACCTCGGCAATTACGAGCTGGGAGGTGCCGTGATATCGCTGCTCGGTTATAAGTTCAACGCGGTTGCGCTGAACCACAAGGAGAAGGAGGTCAACGACCTCTTCATCGGGCAGAGGAAAAGGGCAGGGGTGAACGTCATCCCTCTCGGAGCTGCGGTAAAGAAGTGTTATGAGGCGTTACGGAAGGGCGAGATAGTCGCGCTTGTCGGGGACAGGGATTTCACTCCACACGGGCTGAAGACGGAATTTTTCGGGAAGGCCGCGATGATCCCGAGGGGGCCCGCCGCGTTCTACCTTAAAGCGGGGGCGGCCATTGTCCCGGGGTTCCTGATAAGGATGCCCGATGATACGTTCGAGCTAAGGTTCGAGGAGGCGGTCTCCTATACCCCCTCCGGCGACGGCGCGATAGACGAGCGGAAGGTCACCGGGATGTGCCTGAAAGTCATAGAGGAGTACATAAGCAGGTATCCGTCGCAGTGGTATATGTTCAGGAGGTTCTGGATATGAAAGAAGCGCTCTCCGCGGCCCGCGGCTGCGTCGTGATACCGGCATATAACGAAGAGATGCGCATAGGACATATAGTAAGCGAGGTCGTATCAAAGGGGCTCTCCTGTATCGTCATTGACGACGGCTCGGTGGACAAGACGAAGCAGGAGGCCGAAAGGGAAGGCGCCGAGGTCATAAGCCACAGGAAGAACCACGGCAAGGGGCTCTCGCTCAGGGACGGGTTCAAGAGGGCTCTCGAGGAAAATTACGATTTCATCATAACGATGGACGGCGACGGCCAGCACCATCCCGACGAACTGGAACATTTCGTGAAGGCCGCGGAGAAAGGGGACGCGGATATCATCCTCGGCAACAGGATGAAGGACCCGAAGGACATGCCGCTGAGGAGAAGGATAACCAACAGGTTCATGTCATCTGTAATATCGTTCCTCGCCGGGCAATCCCTTCCCGACACGCAGTGCGGATACAGGCTCATAAGCACGAAGGTGCTGAGGGCGGTCCCGCTTACGACGGATAAATACGAGATAGAATCGGAAGTGCTGATAGAGGCCGCGAACGCCGGTTTCAAGATAAAGTCGATACCGATAAAGTCGATATACAGGGGCCAGAAGAGCCAGATAAGGCCCTTCAGGGACACGATGCGTTTCCTGTCTTTTATATTCCAGACCCTCGTAAAGAGATGAAAGAGCGCGACGCGCTTTTGCGGGAAGCTATGGTGGAGGAGCAGCTGATACCCCGCGGCATAAATGACCTAAGGGTGCTCGACGCAATGAGGAAGGTCCCGCGCCACCTGTTTGTGCCTGATTCAGGGCTCGAGAACGCATACGGCGACCACCCTTTGCCCATCGGAGAAGGGCAAACGATCTCCCAGCCGTATATGGTAGCGCTGATGACGCAGTCACTCGGGCTCAAGGGGACTGAGAAGGTCCTCGAGATAGGGACCGGCTCGGGATACCAGGCGGCGATACTCTCTTTGCTTTCGAAAGAGGTCTATTCGATAGACAGGTATGGGGACCTGTCGCAGAAAGCGGGCGAAACCCTTGGGAAGCTCGCGTTCACGAACATAAAACTGATGACGGGCGACGGGACAGAGGGGTGGGGGGAGTTTGCCCCTTATGACGCGATAATCGTCACGGCCGGGACCCCGTCGATCCCACAGCCCCTGCTGGACCAGCTCGCCGGGCACGGGAGGATCGTGGTGCCTGTGGGCGGGTCCTTCAGCCAGACGCTGACGCTAGCCAGGAAGGAAGCTGGCGGCATCATACGGGAAGAGATATGCGGATGCGTATTCGTCCCGCTCGTCGGGAAGTACGGGTGGAAGCAGGGCTGATAATTTGTTTGACATAATATTACGCGTGTGTTAGAACTATTCCAGGTACTTTAAGCGCGGGAAGCCCGTGGAACACGGGCACGGCCCCGCCACTGTAATCGGCGACGAAAGCCAACAAGCCACTGTCCGCAAGGATGGGAAGGCGAGGCAAGTAGGTAAAAACCGAGAGTCAGGATACCCGCTTAAAGCGGCCGTAAAGCGGCCAAAAAATTCCTTCGAGGGTGAGGCGCATGAGATGTCAGAACTGATATTATTGACCGGGGGCGTAAGGTCAGGTAAGTCCAGGTACGCCCAGTCGCTGGCTAAGGGAGCAGGAGGCAGGGTTTATTATGTCGCAACTGCCGAGGCCCTCGATGACTGCATGCGGAAGCGGATCACAGCCCACAGGAAGTCCCGCCCTAAGTCGTGGCACACTGTCGAAGAACCCATATCAGTAATAAAGGCCGTCAATAGCCTGCCTCGAGGCGATAAGACCGTCATACTCGATTGCCTCACTCTTTTCATTTCAAACCTCATACACAAAGGGCTCAGCGATGCCGGGATACGCTCGGAGGTCAAGGGCGTAGTATCGGCATTGAGGAAGAATTCATCCCTCGCGATAATCGTCACCAACGAAGTCGGTTCCGGAATAGTCCCTGATACGGCGCTCGGCCGGAGGTTCAGGGACCTCCAGGGAACCGTAAATTCCATGGTCGCAAAGGAGGCGGAGAAAGTATGCCTGCTCGTATCGGGAATACCGCTGTATATAAAGCAAAGATAGAGCGGACCGCATCGTCGATAGCCCCGCTTGACGCGCGTGCCCTCGAAAAGGCGCAAGCGCGGCTCGATAACCTGACGAAGCCGAAGGGAAGCTTGGGGCGTCTCGAAGAGGTCGCAGCGTCCATATCCGCCATAACGTTGGCCGAAAAGCCCTCGTTCGGGAGGAAGGTCATATTCACGCTCGCGGCGGACCATGGCGTCTGCGAGGAGGGCGTAAGCGCGTACCCCCAGGAAGTAACCGCCCAGATGGTATATAATTTCCTGCGCGGAGGGGCCGCAATAAACGTCCTCGCGGCGCACGCGGGGGCGGAGGTCATTGTCGTCGATATGGGTGTCAAGGGCGATATAAATACGGACAACGTGTCGTTCATTAACAGGAAGATCGCGCGGGGCACCGATAATTTCGCGAATGGTCCCGCTATGTCATACGATAAGGCATGCGAGTCGGTAACCGCCGGAATAGAAGTGTTTGAGGAGGCCTACGCTAAAAAGAAGATAGATATAGCCGGCGTCGGCGAGATGGGCATAGGCAACACCGCGTCATCGAGCGCGGTCGTCTCGGCCATTACCGGGTTGGACGCGGGGCTTGTCACGGGCAGGGGCACCGGCCTTGATGATGAGTCATACCTCAGGAAGGTCGATGTCATAAAGCGCTCCGTGGCGTTGAACAGGCCGGACCCGGACGACCCGATAGATGTGCTCGCGAAACTCGGCGGATTTGAGATCGGCGGCATAGCAGGCATCATATTGTCCGCCGCTTCAAAAAGGGTCCCGGTCGTCGTCGACGGTTTCATATCGTCATGCGGCGCGCTGATAGCTTGCGGGCTCTGCGCCGGCGCGAAAGATTACCTCATAATGTCCCACCAGTCGGTCGAGGCGGGGCACGCGGCGGTCCTGAGGCACATCGGCAAGAGGCCGCTGCTTAACCTCGATATGCGCCTTGGCGAGGGAACGGGAGCCGCGCTCGGCATAAGCGTGGCGGAGGCGGCGATAAAACTCATGAACGGCATGGCAACGTTCGGGGAAGCGGGGGTCTCGGAGAACCTATGAAAGGTTTCCTGGCGGCGCTGCAGTTCCTTACTATCATACCTGTGAAACTGAAAGGCGGAGTTTCCGAGGATGAGATGCCGTCATCAGCCGCGTGGTTCCCGGCCGTAGGCCTCATAGTCGGCATATTGCTCGCGTTCGCGTATGAAGCGCTGAGCCGTATATTCCCCGTGCCTGTCGTGTGCGCGTTCGTGCTCACTTTAAGCGAAGCAGTGACCGGAGGGCTGCATATTGACGGGTTTATAGACACTATGGACGGCATCGCGAGCGGCGCGGACAGGAAGAGGATGCTTGAAATAATGCATGAAGGCAGGCCCGGTGCGCTCGGGCTTGCGTCCGTGATCCTGCTTTTCCTTTCAAAGTACTCGCTGCTGCTGAGCCTCCCTGAGGGGACGGCCGGGATATCGCTGGTAGCCATGTCGGTCATGAGCCGCGCTTCCTTCGTGGCATCGGCGGTATTTTACCCTTACGCCAGGGAAGGTTCGGAAGGCCTCGGGAAGGTATTTATCGGAAAGGTAAAACAGCCCGCGGCGGTGATCGCGGCAGTGACATTGCTGGCCGTAGTCATATTCATATTCAGGGCAAGGGCGCTCATATTGCTTCCAGCAGTAGCCGCGGCCTTTATCGCGTGCAACCTATATTTCAGCAAGAAGCTCGGCGGCGTCACCGGGGATACTATCGGAGCGGTAGGCGAAGTGCTGGAGGTGATAGTGTTGGCGATCGCGGTCGTATTGATATGAAAAAGGCCGTCCTGTTGGCATCGGTATTCCTGCTCACCTGCGCGCGGCCGGACGCGTACGGGGCGATGCGTATCGTATCCGTGACGCCGGCCACAACGGAGATAGCGTGCGCGCTCGGCCTCGAGGAAGAACTGGTCGGGGTGTCGACATTTTGCGATTATCCGCCATCAGTCAAAAAGAAGGAGAAGATAGGGTCGTTCAGCGACCCTAATTTAGAGAAGATAATAATGCTGAAGCCGGATGCCGTCCTTGCGACGGGATTGGAGCAGGCGCAGGCGGTCGAGAAGATGGAGAAACTCGGCCTTAACGTCATATCGGTGGAACCGGGGGATTTCGAGGGATTGTTCAGGTCGGTAACGGAAATAGGAAAGGCATGCGGGAAGGAAAAGCGCGCGTCCGAACTGGTCCGCGATATGAGGCGCTCGCTCGGTTCGTTAAGGGCCAGGGTAAGCGGGATAAGCGCTTCGCTGAGGCCTAAGGTATATTTTGAGATATGGAACGACCCGATCATGACGGCAGGGAAGGGCTCGTTCATAGATGAGATGATATCGATAGCGGGCGGGATAAATATCTCGGGCGATACCGGCAGGCCGTTCTCGCAATTCAGCGCCGAGCTGGTAGTAGAGAGGGACCCAGACGTGATAATACTCGGTTATATGGCGGGCGGCCCATCGGCCGCGGCATCGGTAGGCAAAAGGGCCGGGTGGAGCGGGATAAAGGCGGTGAGATCGGGCAGGGTATACGATGACATCGATCCCGACACGCTGTTCAGGCCGGGCCCGCGCCTCATAGAAGGCGTCAAGGCGCTAAACGACAGGTTATACAGGTGACGGATATACGGAATATAATAGAAGACAGGAAGAAGAAGGCCGTGAGGGCCCTGGCGATACTCATATCACTGATCATCGCGGCGGCATTTGTCTCGCTTTATTCAGGCGCGGCTAAGATAGGGTTGTTCGAGCCGCTCAACGTGATGAGCAGGCAGATATTGTATATGAGGTTATTGAGGATAGCGCTTGCGGTGCTGGTAGGCGGCGGGCTTTCGGTATCAGGCGTGATACTGCAAGGCCTGCTGCGCAATCCGCTCTGCGAACCGTATGTCCTCGGAATATCGAGCGGCGCCTCTGTCGGGGCGGTTATATCCATCGTATTGGGGGCAGGGGGCGCGTTCATCGGCCTGTCAGCCCTGCCGTTATGGGCGTTCATCGGCGCGGCTGCGACATTCTTTATCGTATACAGGGCCTCCGAGGTCAGCGGGAGGGTCCCGATACAGAACCTTCTGCTGACGGGCGTGATAGCCGGCGCGCTGCTGTCGTCGATAGTGATCTTCATCGTCTCTTTTTCAGAGAAGGAATCGCTGCACAGCATAATATGGTGGCTGCTCGGCAACCTGCAGATATTCGACGGCGGCCTGCTGGCTTTTGTCGCCGTGATGGTAGCCGCGGGGACGGCGGCCGCATATATCTTCTCGAACGAGCTTAACGCGTTCGCGCTCGGTGAAGAAGAGGCCGCGCACATCGGCGTGGATACGGAACGCATGAAGATGGCGCTCTTTCTCACGGCGTCGATGATCACCGGCGCGTCGGTCGCGGCTGCGGGGATGATAGGGTTTGTCGGTCTCATAGTGCCGCATTTCATGAGGATGGTTGTCGGCCCTGACCACAGGATACTCATACCTTCATCTTTCCTTGCCGGAGGGGTATTCCTGCTCGTATGCGATACGGCAGCTAGGACGCTTATGCCGCCGGCGGAGATACCCGTAGGAGTGATAACGGCGGCCTTGGGTGCCCCGTTCTTCATATATATGCTCAGGAAAAAATCGAGGCTGTGATGGGCGCGCTTGAAGTGAAGAATATATTCAACGGTTATGCCGGAAAGACGGTAGTAAGGGACGTCTCCTTCAGCGCATCGGAAGGGGAGTTCATCGGGATAATAGGGCCGAACGGCGCCGGCAAATCGACGCTCATGAGGACGATAAGCCGCGTGCTGCGCCCGGGATCCGGTTCGGTATCTTTCGGCTCGCGGGACATATTCTCCATGCCGCAAAAGGATTTCGCGAGGTCCGTCGCGTTCGTATCGTCCGATCCCGCGGTGGTCTTTCCGTTCACAGCGTTCGAAGTCGTGATGATGGGCAGGTTCCCGTATATGAGGATGTTCGGGTCGGGGTCGAAGGAGGATATAGAGGCCGTCGAACGCGCGGTCGCGGCGACGGATTGCGCCGGGGTGATATCCCGGCCGATAGACCGCTTGAGCGCCGGCGAGAGGCAGAGGGTCCTGATAGCAAAGGCGCTGGCCCAGGAGCCGCGGTTGATGCTGCTCGACGAGCCCACCGCGCACCTCGACATATCGCACCAGGTGCAGGTGCTCGACATACTCAAAGGGCTCAGCGGAAGGAAGATCACGGTCATCGCGGTACTGCACGACCTGAATCTCGCGGCCGAATATTGCGACAGGCTCGTGCTCATAGACAAAGGCGCCGTCAGGTCGTCGGGCGCGCCAAAGGAGGTGCTGGATTATAAGATAATCGAAGAGGTGTACAAAACTGTTGTTGTGGTAAGGGAGAATCCCGTCAGCGGGAAACCCTATGTGTTGCTTGCGCCCGGATCGAAAAAGGGAAGCCGTTAAAAGGCGCGGTACCTGCCGCTGTAGTCCCGACCTTTATTAAAAGGAGAACCGAATGGCGAAGAGATCCCACTGTCCCCAAGAGGGGGCGGGAAGGGGGCCAGGAGGGCGGGACAGCCAGAAGACCTGCCGGTGTGCGCATATTCTCTTAGACTGCCTCAGGAGATACGAGGTATAAAACAAGGAGTTTAAGTCGATGTATTTGAAGAAGATCATCTGCGCGTCGGTAATCGTTTTGTGTTGCTCCCACTGCTGTTGTGCGGAAGAGCCCCTAAGCATCGAGCTGGAAAAGATCGTAGTGACCCCGCTTAATTCCGGTCAGCCCTATTCCGAGATATCGAGGAACATGGAAGTGGTGGATTATTCGACGCCGAGGCTGCTTTCCCTGCAGACCATCGCGGTCCCGCTCGATAAGCTGACCTCGGTATTTACCACCGATTACGGCACCGTCGGCGCTACGAAGGAAATACACATACGCGGCTCTTCAGCCGAGCAGGTGCTTATAATGGTGGACTCGAGGCCGATAAATAACCCGCGGACGGGCATGACCGAGCTCTACCAGATATCCCCCGATGCCATCGATAGGGTAGAGGTCATCAAGGGCCCCGCCTCATCCGTGTACGGCTCAAGCGCGATCGGAGGGGTTGTAAACGTCATAACGAAGAAACCTTCGGAGAAACCGAGCACCACCATAGTGTCGAGTTTCGGCACCTTCCGGACGTTCCACGAGTCGCTTTCCACGTCCGCGACCTTCAAGAATCTCGGCTACAGGATCAATTACGCCTATGACTCGTCGTCGGGCGACAGGGACAACTCCGGCTACCTGTCGAACAACTGGGACGCCAAACTGAATTATGAGGTGGCCGAGCGCAATAACATATATTTTAACGGCGGGTATTTCCAGGACAGGGCGGGCGCTCCCGGTTCCGTATTCCTGCCGCAACCCGATGATTGCCAGCGCAATTTCAATAATTTCCTCGACCTCGGCTGGGATGCGGAGATCTTTGACGACGCGAACATGAGCGTCAGGGGCTACCAGAATTCCGACCGGCTCGAGTTTACGGAAGGATATGACCCGCTGTTGAAGACCGCCTCGCGCACCAAGGTAAGGGGCATCGTCGCGAAATACGACCAGACGTTCTTTGACGCGTATAAAGTCATCGCAGGATTCGACGGCAAGGACAACAGGATGAACTCGTCAAACAGCGGCAAGCACAGGTATGTCGTGCGTTCGCCTTTCGTGCAGAACGAAGTATCCCTATGGGAAAAGGTGTTCGTGAACTTCGGAGCTAGATGGGACGATTATTCGAATTTCAAGAGCGAACCTACACAGAGCGCGGGCCTGTCGCTGAAAGCGCACGAATTCGTGAAACTGCGCGCGAATTACGCGAAGGGTTTCAGGGCCCCGACGTTCAGCGAGCTCTACTGGCCTTTCGACGGCTGGACGGAAGGAAATCCGCGCCTCGTGCCTGAGAAGTCATGGTCATGGGAAGGCGGACTCGACATCGATTATCCCTGCGGGCTCGGCCTCAGCGCGACGTATTATACGAACAAGGTAAAGGACCTTATTAACTGGGCCGCAGGCAGCGACTGGGTATGGCGCCCGTCGAATGTCAGTTCCGCGAAGATAGACGGCTGGGAGTTCTCCTCCGATATCCCGCTGCTGAAGCACCTGAAGGCGGATGTCGGATACACGTACCTGAACGCGATGGACAGGGAGCTCGACCGTTACCTGATATACAGGCCGAAGCACAAGGTGGACCTCGGGCTCACGTGCGAATACGAGAAGATTTATGTTAGGCTCTCGGGCCAGTCGCTGGGAAGGCGTTATGTGGACACTTCGAATTCCGAAGTGCTGAAAGCGGATTTCATCGCGAACCTCGAAGCGCAATATAAAGTGAACAATAATTTGACTACTTTCCTTTCGATTGATAATATATTCAATAAGAACTACCAGAGGATATTGGGCTATCCGATGCCCGGGTTCGCGGTAAATGCCGGAGTGAAATGTGAATTTTAGGTACACGGAAGACATAGGCAGGACTTTCAAGACAACGCTGCTGTTCTCCGCGGTCTTGCATATATTCCTGCTTTTTAATTGGCCGTTCTACAGGCATATCTTCACGGACAGGAAGAAGCCGGGGGATATCGAGATCACCTACCTGAAACCCGAGGTGATACGCGAGAAGCCCGAGCAGTCCGCGAAGAGGTCCGTGCCGCAGCCCGAGGTCTCGAAGCCGGCGAAGCTGGTAGAGGAAGCGAAGCCGGAAGAGAAGGCGAAAGCCGAGGCCGCGAAGAAAGAGGTCCTAAAGGCGAAGCCGGCTGCATCAGAGGAACCTGCGGCTGCGCAGAAGGAGCCCGACAGGGCGAAGGTCGTGATAAAACAGCCGGTGGTGCCGAGGATACAGGCGACGGCATCCGTGGACATGCAGGGCCTCAGGCTCATGCCGACCTCGTATTCCCAGACGGTCCGGAACAAGATAATCAGCAGGCTCGATACGATGAAATCCGGGGTGGAAGGGGAAGTATACGTCCGTTTTATCGTGACTTCGGACGGCGGCCTGAAGGATATCAGGATAGTCGACGATAGATCATCGACTAACAGTTTCCTGAGGTCGGCGGCCTTCGCCGCGGTAAGGGACGCCGCGCCGTTCGCGGAATTCCCGGCTGGCGTTGACCTTCCCGAGATCGCCTTCACCTGTGAGATATCGTTTGCAAGGAAATAAGGCAATTTATCTTGACAGGCGGCCCGCTCTCTGTTATATTGTCGTTGGCAAAACCATAAAGAAAGGGATGATATCTAATGCCAATGGTAGAGGTCGGCCAAAACGAGCCTCTTGAAAAGGCCTTGAGGCGGCTTAAAAAGAAGATCGAAAGAGAAGGTATACTAAAAGCTATAAGGGCGCGCAAGCATTACGAGAAGCCGAGCGTCAAGAAAAAGAGAAAACAGATGGAGGCGCTCAAGAACAAAAGGAAAAGATATAGCTTCTGATTCTTTTATGAGCGTTAGCCGATGAGGATCGTATATTACCTAATACTGCTGTGTCTTATAGCCACAGCAGTTTTCATTTTCCACCCGTCAGCGCCGCCGGTATTCGTCTGCGAAGACACGGTCTCGAAGCAGGTGCTCGATAACGGCCTTACCGCCATAGTCAAGAGTTCCGGCAAGGTGCCAATGGCCGCCGTAAGGCTTGTGATCAGGGCCGGGTCGGCGACAGAGGGAAAGTACGCGGGCAGCGGCATATCGCATTTCGTCGAGCATATGCTCTTCAAGGGCACCGCGAACCTGCCGGTCGGCGAAATAGAGAAGAGGATAAAATCTTACGGTGGCAGCATCAACGCCTCGACCTCCCACGATACGACGGAAGTATACCTTACTGTAGAAGCGAAGCATCTCGGGAAGGCACTCTCGTTGTTGTCCGATTTTGTCTTCAATCCCTCATTCAACGAATCCGAGTTCCAGAAGGAGAAAGAGGTCATCCTGAACGAGATAAGGATGGGAAGGGACGACCCGTCGCGGGAGTCCTCGAGATTGTTGTGGGAGACGGCTTATTCCCTGCATCCGTACAGGTATCCGGTCATAGGGTATGAGGGATTGTTCAGGCAGCTGAAGAGGGCGGACCTCGCGGAATATCATTCGGCGCATTATGTGCCGAATAATTGCGTGCTGTCCATTGTGGGCGATGTAGGCGCGCAGGAGGCTCTGGAATATTGCGCCGGAACTCTTGGAAAACTCCCGCGCAGGCCGGATCCGGCAATAATAAAGGCCGCCGAACCCCTGCAGATGTCCGAAAGGTCGGCGCAGGCCCGCAAGGAGGGCCTGAAGCTTTCAAGGGTGCTCATCGCGTTCCATACGACGAGCCTGGCGGATAAGGACCTTTACCCGCTCGACCTGCTTGCCGCTGCGCTCGGGCAGGGAGAGAGCTCGCGTCTTTACAGGAGCATAATAAAGGACAAGAGGCTCGCGTTCTCCGTCTCCGCGTATAATTATACGCCGTCCGACCCGGGGCTCTTCATCGTATCGATGGTGCTTGATGAGGCCGATGCCGGGCGCGCTGTCGAGGCGGTACTCTCTGAGATATCCGCGGTAAAGAAGCGGTCGCTCGCTTCGCGCGAGCTCGCGAAGATAAAGAGGGCGGTCATCAGCGGCTATATATACGGGAAAGAGTCGATCGAGGCCCAGGCGGACGATTTTGTCTCGGGCTATGTCTCCACGGGCGACTATGATTATTCCCGCAGGTATATCGAAGGGCTGGGCCGGGTCAGGGCGGCCGACATCAGCAGGGCAGCGTCGCATTACCTTAATATTGACAACATGACAGTGGTCAGGCTGATGCCAGCGCTGGAGGGGCCGCCGGAGGCGGCGCCGTCCGCGGGCCCCGCGAAACGTATAGACATTATAAGCAAAAAACTCGGCAACGGCGCGACCCTGCTCTTAAGCAGGGACGATTCCCTGCCGGTGGTATCGGTATGTATCGCCTTCAAGGGAGGCGTCAGGGCAGAGGACGAAAGCAATAACGGCATAACGAGGCTGTTGTCGGGCATGCTGCTGAAAGGGACGAGGATGCGTTCGGCGGCGGCGATAGCCGAAGAGACGGAATCGCGCGGCATAGAGATATCGGGATTCAGCGGAAAGAACGCGTTCGGCATATCGGCGAAATGCCTGAAAAGCGATTTCAGGGGCACGCTTTCGCTCATCCGCGATATCCTCGCGAACCCGAGGTTCCCGGAGAAGGAACTGGCCATCGCGAAACAGCTCCAGCTCGCGGCGATAAAAGCGCAGGACGACGATATCTTCGCTGTCGCATCCAAGGAGCTCATCAGGACGGTGTTCCCGTCCCATCCTTACGGTATGCCGGACCTCGGGAACGCGGAGTCGGTCTCCGGTATCGGCAGGAAGGACCTGCTGGATTTTTACAGGTACTACGCGGTGCCCGAGAACATGGTCATCGCGGCGTTCGGGGATATTGACGCCGGCATGCAGAGGAGGATGGAATCCGCGTTCGGAGGCCTGCAGAAGGAGAGTTTCAGGGGCATAGCCGTGCCGCGGGAACAGGAGCAGCTCGCGCCGAGGAAAGCGTCGAAGACAATGCCGAAGGAACAGTCGGTGCTGATGCTGGGCTACCCCGGCATAGACGTTAAGGACAAGGACAAGTACGTCCTTGATATCATAAACTCGATATTGAGCCGTGAAGGCGGAAGGTTGTACAGGGATATCCGCGGCAAGCTCGGCCTGTCATACGCGCTCGGTTCGTTCTCTGTGCTCGGCATAGACCCGGGTTATAACGCGTTCTATGTGTCGGCCTCATCCAAGGACATAACCGAGGCGAAGAACATAATATTGAACGACCTTAAGGCCGTGAAGGCCGAAGGGCCCACGCAGGAAGAGATGGAGAACGCGAAGAGCGACCTGAAGGGCTCATATTACATGGGGCTTGAAGTGAATTCCGACATCGCTTTCAGGGCATGCCTCGATGAACTGTACGGGCTCGGTAGCGGCGAATTCCTGAAGTATCCGGAAATGGTGGATGCCGTGACCGCGCAGGATGTCATGACGGCGGTAAAAAGGTATTTCCCCGACTCAAAGATGAACGAGGTGATCGTTACCCCATGATACGCGAACCTGCCGTATCGGGCCGGTTCTATCCCGGGACTAAACAGGCGCTCCGGAAGGAAGTGGATAAGTATATAACCGAAGGGCCTGCATCAAAGCCGGAGGCCATAGGCGTAATATCCCCGCATGCCGGATACGTGTATTCCGGGCCGGTCGCGGGCGCGGCGCTTTCAAGCGCGGCCCTTAAGGATACCTGCATAATAATAGGGCCCAACCACACCGGGCTCGGAAAGCCGTTCTCAATAATGA
This sequence comes from uncultured Planctomycetia bacterium, assembly GCA_964650515.1. Taxonomy (GTDB): domain Bacteria; phylum Omnitrophota; class Gorgyraeia; order Pluralincolimonadales; family Pluralincolimonadaceae; genus UBA6215. Next base: position 35,552 of record CAZYUB010000003.1, read on the forward strand.
CGGAAGGCGTATGGCGGCTGCCTTCCGGGGATGCGGAGATAGATTCGCGCCTGGCGAAAACCGTCCTTTCGGGATCGTCCTATCTCGAAGAGGACCGAGACGCCCATCTCGGCGAACATTCCGTCGAGGTCCAGATACCGTTTTTGCAGGCGCTGAAGCCGGGCGTCAGGATAGTGCCAATAGTGCTTGCCGAAGCCGACCTGCAGGCATACCGGAGCATAGGCAAAGAAATGGCCGCAGCGATCAGGTCCGCCAAACCCGGCGGCGCGACGATAATCGCGAGTTCCGACATGACCCATTACGAGCCGCGGGAATCGGCGGAGGCCAAGGACAGCATAGCGATAAAGGCGATGCTAGACCTCGACGAAGGGGCGCTGGCCGGCGCGGTCGGGAAGCACGGGATATCGATGTGCGGTTATGTCCCGGCGTGCGTCATGATCGCCGCGGCTAAAGAGCTCGGCGCGAAGGGCGCAAAACTCATAAAATACGGCACGAGCGGGGACGCGTCCGGCGATTACGGCTCGGTCGTCGGCTACGCGGGGATCATCGTCTATTAATTGTTGCGCGGGCAAACAAACAGGAGTAATATAGACCGCTATGGAATTACACGATAAGATGGGGAATGAAGGGTCCAGGTATGAACCGAGCTTCAACATATTCATAACGAGCCTCGGGATGCAGGCGATGATATTCCTCGGCGAAATGGCCAACCCGGTCAACAACGAGACGAAGGTCGAGCTCGAACGCGCGAGGTATATGATCGAGACGATAGCCATGATAAAGGAGAAATCGCAGGGCAACCTGTCGGCGGAAGAGCAGAAGCTCATAGACGACGTGCTTTACGGGCTTAGGCTCAAGTACGCGGAGAAATCGAAATGACGGTATTGCTTGCCGTCATATCTGCGCTGGTGTTCGTGTCGCTTGCCGTGTCGGTATACCTTTTCATTAAAGTCAGGAACCTGCCCAAGGAGATCGCCGGCGGCGTCAGCGGCGCGATACAATCGACGACGGGCGCGATAGGCGACATGAACAGGAGCCTCGGCGAGCTCAAGACAAGGGGCGAGAGGCTCGAGGAGTTCGGCAGGGCGATAAACGAGATAGGCAACCTGCTGAAACCGCCGCAGATACGCGGAATGACGGGCGAACTCCTTCTCGAGAAGATACTTTCCGACATGCTTCCGCCCGGCAATTACGAGATGAAATACTCGTTCCGTTCCGGGGAGCAAGTCGACGCGGTCATAAAATTCAGGGAGTTCATCCTGCCGGTCGACTCTAAGTTCCCGCTCGACAGTTTCAGGAGGATGCTCGAGTGCGAGGCGGATGACGATAAGCGCCGCTGTTTCAGGGAGTTCGTCCAGGCGGTCAAGAAACAGATAGACAGCATCGCGAAGAAATACATATCGCCGAGCGAGAAGACCTTTGAGTTCGCGCTGATGTACGTGCCGTCGGAGAGCGTCTATTACGAGGCGATAGTAAGGGATTCGTCGCTGCCCGGCGAAGAGTCGTCGCTTCTTGCCTACGCTGCAAAGAACAGGGTGTATATCGTCTCGCCCGCCACGCTCTATCCTTACATAGCTACGATAGTGCACGGACTCAAGGCGTTCAGGATCGAGGATAACGCGAAACAGATACTCGAGAGGATAGGCGCTCTCAGGAAGGATTTCGAGGATTTCAAGGGGACGTTCGACATTGTCGGAAGCCATCTCAACGACGCGCACAAGAAATACACCTCGGAGGCCGCACGGAAACTTGCCAAGTTGGACGCCGACCTTGACTCCCTGGAACTCCGCCGCAATGAACAGTAAACTGTCCGTATTCCTGCGCGTGGCGGTAAGCCTGACGTTTATCGGGCTGCTGTTATGGGTTTTCAGGAAAGACATCCCGGATATATTAAGTACGCTTAAGGGCATAAGGTATCCCGAATTCCTGCTGGCGGTATTCTTCAATCTTTTCGCCATAATAATCGTCTCCTACAGATTGAAGGTCATGCTCAAGGTCCAGGGGCTCAACCTTACCGTCATGGAGTCGGTTTACCTCACTTTCATCGGCAATTTCTTCAATAATTTCCTGCCGACCTCGATAGGCGGCGATATCGTAAAAGCGTATTACGCGACAAAGAAGAGCGAGAGGAAACTCGAATCATTCTCGGCGGTATTTTTCGACAGGTTCTTCGGTTTCCTTTCGATAGGGCTGCTCGCGCTGCTCGGGCTCATATTCATGTACGGAAGGATAGAAGACCCCAAGCTCGTCTGGGGGTGTTCGATATTCGCCGGCTCGGTGATCGTTATCTTCGCGGTCTTCCTCAATAAAGGCCTGGCGAAGCTGCTCTTCTCGGGCTTGCTCTCACTGCCGGCTTTCCAAAAGGGCTCGAAGCTGCATAAATTTTACAGCGCGTTCAGCGCGTATAAGGACCGTCCGATGACGGTGGCCGAAGTGCTGGGCCTCTCACTCGCAGCGCAAATGATCGCGGTCGTATCGCTCTATTTCCTCATAAGGTGCCTTTCACAGGAGGTCTCCCTGCTGAACCTATTCCTGATCATGCCGCTTGTCTCCGTCGCCTCGATGATGCCTTCAATAAACGGCCTCGGGGTAAGGGAGGGGGCGTTCGTTATATTCCTGAGCGAGTTCATGAGCAAGGAAGGTTCCATGGCCGTGTCGATACTGTTCCTCGCGATGGTAATATTAGCGGGCCTGATCGGCGGCGTGCTCTACCTTTTCTCAAGCAGGCTTTACAAAATACCGAAAGTGGGATAAAATACTACCATGAAAAAGATACTTGTCATACACGGGCCGAACCTTAACCTGCTTGGCAGCCGCGAGGTAGGTATCTACGGCAAGGTGACGCTCAAGCAGATCGACTCCGAGCTGTCGAAGATAGCCAGGGCGGAAAAGGTCTCCCTCGAGACCTTCCAGTCGAGCCACGAGGGGGAGATAGTAGAGAAGATAGGCGGCGCAAAAGGCAAGTTCGCCTGTATACTCATCAATCCCGCGGCATATACCCATACCTCGGTAGCGATAAGGGACGCGATCGCTGCGGTCTCGATACCGGCCGTTGAAGTACATCTGTCAAATATCCACGCCCGGGAGGAATTCCGGCGCACCTCGCTCATCGCCCCGGTTGCCGCAGGGCAGGTCAGCGGCTTCGGCCTCGACAGTTACAGGCTCGGGCTCATGGCCGCTATCGGTATAGCAAAAAAGACAAAATAGAACGGGACAAAATGGAACCCTACTCAAAACGCATAAATAGGGCTGCGGGCCTTTTGCGAAAACACGGCATAGATTCCATACTCGTGACGAGGCCTCAGAACGTCAGGTACTTGAGCGGATATACGGGCGAGGACGCGTGCCTTTTCATCACGAAATCCAAAAGATACCTGATCACGGACGAGAGGTTTGCGCTGCAGGCAAAGCGTGACGTGAGCGGTTTTGCGATAGTCATAGCCAACTCGCCGGTAAGCGACATAATATTCCGGCTTGCGCGGAAGCAGAAGATCAAAAGGCTCGGTTTCGAATCCTCCCACCTAAGCTATGCCGCTTATGAAAGGATATGCTCGGGCGCGCCCGGATGCGAGGTCGTATCCGTGCACGGCATGATAGAGGTCCTAAGGCAGGTGAAGGACCGCCAAGAGATAGAGCATATAAGGAATTCCGTGAATATCCTCGAGAACGCGGTCGCTTATTTCAATTCCATACTCAAACCGGGCCTCAGCGAGAACGACCTTGCTGCCAGGACCGAGTATTTCATAAGGGCGGCAAGCGGCGAATGGGCTTCGTTCGAGCTGATAGTGGCGTCCGGGACCAACAGCGCGTTCCCCCATGCCCGTCCGAGTGACAGGATAATCCGTCCTAACGATATGGTCCTATTGGACTTAGGAGTCAGCTACGAGGGGTACAAATCCGACTTGACACGGGTGTTCTTTTTGGGTAGAATTGATTCCGAGCATAAGAAGATTTATGATATAGTCAAGGAAGCGCAGAGGCGTTCGATAAAGGCGATCAAGCCCGGCGCGAAGATATCGTATATAGATAAAATCGCGCGGGGCTTTATTAACGGCAAAGGGTACGGCAAGAGGTTCGGCCATTCCCTCGGCCACGGCATAGGGCTTGAAGTCCACGAAAGTCCTTCCGTCTCCAGCAGCAACCACGCTGTCTTAAAGCCCGGTATGGTGTTTACTGTCGAACCGGCGGTCTATGTCCCGGGATGGGGCGGGGTAAGGATAGAGGATATGGTGCTTGTAACCACGAAAGGATGCGAGGTATTGACAGATGATATCGACAAGTGATCTGAAAAACGGTTTGACTATCAAGATGGACGGGCAACTCTTCCAGGTCATAGAGTTCCAGCACGTAAAACCCGGCAAGGGCGGCGCCTTCGTAAAGACGAAACTTCGCAGTTTGACCACGGGCAACGTGCTCCCGAAGACATTCCGCTCGGGAGAAAAGCTTGAGGACGCCTTTATCGAGTATAAGAAACTGCAGTTCCTTTACGTTTCCGGCGACGAATACCATTTCATGGAAGAGAAGACGTACGAGCAGTTCCAGCTGACGACAGAGCAGATGGGGGATGTCCCGCATTTCCTGAAAGAGAATATGGTCGTCAACGCTTCTTTCTATGAGGGAAAGCTTATGTCGATCGAGCCCCCGATGTTCGTGGAACTGGCTGTAGTTGAGGCCGATCCTGGCATGAAAGGCGATACCGCCAAGAGCGGAACGAAAGCCGTGAAGCTCGAGACCGGGTATACGATACAGGTCCCGCTGTTTGTCGAGGCCGGGAATGTGCTGAAGATAGATACGCGCACCGGAGAATACGTCGAAAGGGTCTGATAGACGACTAAAAGGGGGGATACATGAACGTCAAAGAACTTAAAGAGATGATCGCCCTGATGAACGAGAACGGGCTGGTCGAGATAGAGATAGAGCGCGAAGGCCTCAGGATAAGGCTCAAGAAAGGCCTTTCCGGCGTGCCGGAGATAACGCAGGAAAGCTATATCATGCATGCTCCCCAGAGTGTCCCGTCCGCGGCTGCAGCGGCAGCCGTCGCGAAGGAAGCCGCAGCTGCGGCCGCAAAGTCCAACTATTTGGAGATAAAGGCCCCGATGGTAGGCACTTTCTACAGGGCCCCCGCCCCCGACGCGCCCGCGTTCGTCGAGAAAGGCGCGATGATCGAGCCCGGGCAGGTCGTCTGCATTATCGAGGCGATGAAGCTGATGAACGAGATTAAGTCGGAAGTCAAGGGCAAGGTCGTGGACATAACGGTCGAGAATGCCCAGCCGGTAGAATTCGGACACGTACTTTTCTTAATAGAGCCCGCTTAAACAATGTTCTCAAAGATACTTATTGCGAACCGCGGTGAAGTAGCGCTTAGGATAATAAGGGCATGCAGGGACCTCGGGATCAAATCCGTCGCCGTGTATTCAGAGGCCGACAGGGATTCCCTCCATGTAAAATTCGCGGACGAATCTGTCTGCATAGGTTCGCCGGCTCCGGCGGGCAGCTACCTGAACATACCGAGCATAATAAGCGCCGCGGAGATATCGGATGTCGAGGCGATACATCCCGGATACGGGTTCCTCGCCGAGAACGCTCACTTCGCGGAAGTATGCGAATCCTGCCAGATAAAGTTCATCGGGCCGACTCCCGAGGCGATGCGCCTGCTTGGCGACAAGATGGCCGCCAAGGAGACGATGAGGAAGGCCGGCCTTCCTACGATACCGGGCAGCTCCACGATAGTCAAGGAGAAGGAAGAGGCGCTGCGGGTCGCGCATAAATTACAATACCCTGTGATAGTGAAAGCCGCTGCGGGCGGCGGCGGCCGAGGCATGAGGATTGCTCATAACGACGTGAGGCTCGTCAGCGTGCTCCTGACCTGCCAGGCGGAAGCTGAGGCGGCGTTCGGCAACCCGTCGGTATATATAGAGAAATACGTCCCGAACCCGAGGCATGTGGAGTTCCAGATCGTGGCGGACAAATACGGCCACGTGGTCCATCTCGGAGAGAGGGACTGCACGATACAGAGGCGCCACCAGAAACTGCTCGAAGAGTCCCCGTCGCCGGCTGTCGACGCGAAGCTTAGGAAGAAGATGGGGGATGCCGCAGTCAAGGGCGCGAAGGCTGCCAACTACACGAACGTCGGCACGATAGAGTTCCTGCTGGACGAGCACGGTAATTACTATTTCATGGAGATGAACACGAGGATACAGGTAGAGCACCCGGTGACCGAGATGGTGACCGGCATCGACCTCGTTAAAGAGCAGATACGCATAGCGGCAGGCGAGCGGCTCTCGTTCGACCAGGACCGCGTGAAGTTCAACGGCCATGCGATAGAATGCCGCATAAACGCCGAGGACGCGGACAATAATTTCATGCCGTGCCCGGGGAAGGTCTCGTTCTTCCACGCGCCGGGCGGCCCCGGGGTCAGGGTCGACTCGCATGTATACCAGGGCTATTCGATACCGCCGTTCTACGATTCAATGATAGCCAAGCTGATAACCTACGGCAAGAACCGCGCCGAAGCGATACAGATAATGCAGCGCGCGCTCTCCGAATTCACGATAGAGCCCATAAAGAACACGATCGATTTCCACAAGCGGCTGACCTCGGACCCGGCGTTCCTGCGCGGCGAGGTCACTACGGAATTCATAGAAAAGAAGATGGCCGAAAAGGAGGGATCGCAATGAACGTATTGAATAGGATAACGATGTTCTTCTTCCTGATCGTCTTCATAGCGATCGGATTGTTCCTTATCGCTGTCTCGGTAAGGTCCGTCGAGAGCGAGCCGGTGCTCAATGCGCTTGATTCGATAAACCAGTCGATGACCTTGAGGGTGGGCGTCGGCGTGGTCGGTTTCCTTCTCGTGATCGTATCATGGGCCGTATACCAGTTCACGGTGGCCAGGATACAGCGCCAGAAGAACATTGCCTTCAATAATCCCGACGGCCAGGTTTCAATATCGCTGTCGGCGATAGAGGAGTTCATCAGGAAGATAGGTTCCTCGTTGCCGGAAGTGAAGGAGCTGAAATCGGACTGCATAGCGACCAAGAAGGGCATAGACATATCCACGAGGGTGGTATTCTGGGCCGACGCGAACATCCCGGAGTCGACAGAGAAGATACAAGGGATAGTCAAGGCGAAGATACAGGAGATGCTCGGAATAGACGAACCGATCATCGTGAAGATACATGTTACGAAGATCGCGACGCGCACAGAGCCGAAGCCCGTCGTGAAGAAGGGCAAGGACAAGGAAGACGTAAGCCTGCCGTTCGGCGGGGTGGATTTCAGGGGAGAATAAGCCAAAACTAAAAGGGGGAATTGATGAAAAGGATAGGGGTACTGACGGGCGGCGGGGATTGCCCGGGATTGAACCCGGTAATAAGGGGAGTCGTAAGGAAAGCTTATCTCGAAGGTTACGAGGTACTCGGGATAAAGAACGGGTGGAAAGGCATCATAGACGGTGACATCGCCCCGCTCGACCTGCGTTCGGTTTCCGGCATACTTCCTAAAGGCGGCACGATACTCGGCACTTCAAGGACCAACCCGTATAAAAAAGAAGGCGCGGTGCAGAAGGTAAAGGACAATTTCAGGAAATTCGAGCTCGACGCGCTGATAGCGATCGGCGGCGAGGATACGCTCGGCGTCGCGAACAAGCTCGTGAAGGAAGGCCTTAAGGTAGTGGGCGTCCCGAAGACGATAGATAACGACCTCAGCGAGACGGATTATACATTCGGTTTCGATACGGCCGTAAATATAGTCACCGAATGCATCGACAGGCTCCACACGACGGCGGAGAGCCATAACCGTATAATGGTCGTCGAGGTAATGGGCAGGCATGCGGGATGGATAGCCGTGCACGGCGGCATAGCCGGCGGCGCGGACGTCATTTTGATACCTGAGGTCCCGATAAACATCGACGAGGTCTGCTCGATAATCAAGAAACGCCATGCCCAGGGCAAGAACTTTTCGATAGTCGTGGTCGCCGAAGGCGCGAAATTAGACGAGAACTCGGAGATCCTGCAGGAGGAGAAGCTCGATGACTTCGGCCATGTAAGGCTCGGAGGCATAGGGCAGGTGCTCGGAGAGATGATAGAGAAGAAGACCGGGTTCGAGACGAGGGTCACAGTCCTCGGCCATATACAGCGCGGCGGTTCGCCGACGGCGTTCGACAGGGTGCTCGGCACAAGGTTCGGCGTGAAAGCCGTAGATCTCGTGAAGCAGGGCAAGTTCGGGTATATGGTAAGCTTAAAAGGCGTCAATATAGAGGCGGTCCCGATCGAGAAGGCAGTCGGCACCCTGAAGACCGTCGACATGGATTTCTATAATATCGCGAAGGTGTTCTTCGGCTAAAAGGCGGTAATATGAAGAAGAAGATCGAAGGGATCATACAGGAGAGCATATCCGTAAAATCAGACCTGTTGAGCGCAGGGCCGCAGCTTGATAATATACAGAAAGCCGCGGAGTCGATGATCAAGGCGCTCAGGTCCGGAGGCAAGGTCATTATCTTCGGCAACGGCGGAAGCGCGGCCGACAGCCAGCATATCGCGGCCGAGATCGTCGGAAGGTTCATGAAAGAACGGAAAGGGCTCCCTGCCATAGCCCTGACGGTCAATACGTCGGTGCTGACCGCCATAGCTAACGACTATTCGTACGAGGAGGTCTTCTCCAGGCAGCTCGATGCGGTCGCCGCGAAGGACGACGTGGTTATCGGAATATCGACGAGCGGAAAGGCGCCGAACGTCATAAAGGCGGTTGCGCTCGCGAACGATAAAGGGCTCGATACGATCGCCCTTACCGGATGCGACGGCGGCGGGCTTGCGAAGACGGCGAAGATATCGATTATAGTCCCTTCAAAATCCACACCGAGGATACAGGAGTCGCACGTCACCATCGCGCACATCCTCTGCCAGATCGTAGAGGAAGCGTTATTTTAGCCATATGACGGACAAATATGATAAGAAGATAGTGCCGCTTTCCGCCTTGAAGGCCCTCTGCGCGCGGTCGAGGTCAAGGAGGGAACGCATAGTGTTCACGAACGGCTGTTTCGATATATTGCACGCCGGGCACGTGAAATACCTGCGTAAGGCGAAGGCGCTCGGCGATATACTGGTGATCGGGCTGAATAGCGACTCTTCCGTCAGGAGGATAAAGGGCCCGTCGAGGCCGGTGGTCAGCCAGAAGGACAGGGCGGCCGTCGTCTCCTCCCTCGGATGCGTAGATTACGTGACGGTTTTCGGCGATGATACCCCCATAAAAGCGATAAAGGCCGTCAAGCCGGACATCCTCGTCAAGGGCGCCGACTGGAAGGCCGGCAGCATCGTAGGCGCGGATTTCGTCAAGTCCTACGGCGGAAAGACGGTCACCGTCCCGCTCGTTAAGGGCAGGTCCACCTCGGATATTATCCGCAGGATAAAAAGAACCTCCAGATGAAAGAAAAGCTTTACAGGATCATCGATGCGAACCTCAACAGGTCGAGGGAAGGCCTGAGGGTATGCGAGGAGATAGCGAGGTTCGTGCTCGATGACCGGGGCCTCACTAAAGAGTTCAAATCCATCCGCCACGGCATATCGGACTGCATCAAGTTGTATCCCGCGACGCTGCGCGGGATCGTCTGCGCGCGCGATCCGGGGGAGGATGTCGGCAGGGGAAAACAGAAGATAGAAAAAAAGCACGCGGGATGGAAGGACGTGTCCGCGGCTAACATGGAACGCGTGAAAGAATCCCTGCGGGTCCTCGAGGAATTCTCGAAACTTATAGACAAGAAGATATCCGACAGGTTCAAAGGGCTCAGGTTCAGGGCGTATAGCGCCGAGAAGAAGCTCGTCTCGAGGTTTTAACTGTGAGAGATTTCCGGCTCTACGTGATCATGGACGGAAAGTCCGCAAACGGACGCGGCCTCGCGGAAGTGGCGTCGCAGGCCGTCGATGGCGGCGCGGACATTATTCAGCTGCGCGAGAAGGAGATGCCGGCCCGTGAGATCGTGGCGCTCGGCCGGGCCATACGGAAAGCGATAGAAGGCACAGGCGCGTTGTTCATTATAAACGACAGGCCGGATATCGCGGCCGCATCAGGCGCCGACGGTGTGCATCTGGGGCAGGACGACCTGCCGCCGGAGGAAGCGCGGGCGATACTCGGCAGGGATAAGGTCATCGGCATCTCTACACATTCCCTTGAGCAGGCATTGGCCGCAGAGAAGGCCGGCGCCGATTACATAGGGGTGGGCCCGGTATTCGCCACACCGACCAAACCGGAGTACATCCCGGTCGGGACGGGGCTGGTGCGTGAAGTCAGCAAAAAGGTAAAGATACCTTTCGTAGCTATAGGCGGCATAGACGCAGGCAATATAGGGCAGGTGCTTGAAGCCGGAGCCCGCAGGATCGCCGTGGTAAGGGCGGTATGCGGCGCGAGCGACGTCAGGAACGCGGCAAGGTCACTAAAGGAAATGCTAAAAAATATATGACTCAACTTGAATCCGCAAGGGCAGGGAAGATAACGCCGGAGATGCGGCAGGTCGCTAAGGCCGAACGCGTCGATCCGAAGCGGCTGGCCCGCAAGATCGCCGAAGGGAAGGCCGTCATCCCGTGTAACCGCGCGGCGAGGAAGGGCAGGAAGTTATGCGGCATAGGCGAGGGCCTCAGGACAAAGGTGAACGCGAATATCGGCACATCCGCGGACCTTTCGGGGCTCCCGTCCGAGCTGAATAAGCTTAAGGTCTGCGAAGAGAACGGCGCCGATGCGGTCATGGACTTGTCTACAGGCGGCGACCTCAGGAAGATACGAAGGCAGATATTGAAGCGTTCGTCCCTGCCGGTCGGGACCGTGCCGGTTTATGAGGCGGTCGTAAAGACATCCCGTTCGGGCAGGCCGATATCGGCCATGTCGAGTGAAGACATATTCTCCGTGCTCGAGGGACAGGCCGCGGAAGGGGTGGATTTCTTTACAGTGCACTGCGGAGTGACCAAAGAAGCCGTAAAGCGGCTGAAGGACGAGGGAAGGGTAACGGGAATAGTAAGCCGCGGCGGCGCGATCCTTGCGGCATGGATGTCGCGCAACGGACGGGAGAACCCTCTCTACGAGGATTTCGACAGGGTGCTTGATATAGCCCTGGAATATGATGTCACGCTGAGCCTTGGCGACGGCATGAGGCCGGGATGCCTCGCGGACGCGACCGACAGGGCGCAGGTGCAGGAGTTGATAACCCTCGGCGAACTGGCGAAACGCGCGCATGAGCGCGGCGTGCAGGTCATGATAGAAGGGCCCGGGCACGTGCCGCTCGACCAGGTAAAGCCGAATATCCTGCTCGAGAAGAAGATATGCAACGGCGCGCCGTTCTATGTCCTCGGCCCGCTTGTTACGGATATAGCGCCCGGATACGACCATATTACGTCAGCAATAGGCGGAGCGATAGCCGGCGCAAGCGGCGCGGATTTCATATGTTATGTAACGCCTTCCGAACACCTCGGACTGCCTTCCGCAACCGACGTGAAAGCGGGTATCATTGCCGCCCGTATCGCCGCGCACGCGGCCGATATAGCCAAGGGCGTCAAGGGCGCGATCGACTGGGATATCGAGATGTCGAAGGCGCGCAAGAAGAGGGATTGGAAGAGACAGTTCGAGCTTTCGATAGACCCGAAGATGTCAAGGGAGTACAGGAAACGCAACGGTTCGTCCCTTAAGGACGCGTGCACGATGTGCGGGCAATTCTGCTCAATGAAAATATCGGAGGAGTGCCTGAAATAATGTCACTGTTAGTGGTCGGTTCCATAGCCCTGGATTCTGTAAAGACCCCGTTCGGGACGGCGGAAGACGCACTCGGAGGGTCGGCCGTATATTTCTCCTGCGCGGCTACATTCTTCAGCAGGCCCCGGCTCGTCGGCGTAGTTGGGGCGGATTTCCCGGAAAAATATATCAAGCTGCTCAACGGAAGGGGCGTCGATACACAGGGCCTGAAGGCCGACAGCGGGAAGACCTTCAGGTGGAAGGGCGAATACGACTACGACCTCAATACGGCGCACACGATATACACGCACCTGAACGTATTCGCGGATTTCAAGCCGGAGATCCCCGCCGCGTACCGCGATTCGGAGAACGTCTTCCTTGCGAATATCGACCCGTCACTGCAACTGGATGTGCTGAAACAGATCGACAGCCCGCGGCTCACCGCATGCGACACGATGAACTACTGGATAGAGAACAAGCCGAAGCAATTGAAGCACCTGCTGGAACACGTGGACATATTCTTCTCTAATGACAGGGAAGCCAGGGAATTCTCGGGGGAACATAACCTGCTGAAGGCGGCAAGATATATATTTTCTTGCGGGCCGAAAATTGCTATAATAAAGAAAGGTGAGCACGGCGTTCTTTGTGTCTCTAAAGGATTTGTCTTTTCCTATCCCGCATATATCCTGGAAGACCCGTTCGATCCGACCGGAGCGGGCGATACCTTCGCGGGAGGGTTCATGGGTTATATGAGCAGGGCGAAGCGCGTCAACGAAGCGGAGCTCAGGAAGGCCTGCGCTTTCGGGACGATACTTGCCTCGTATACGGTCGAAGATTTCAGCGTCAACAGGCTGTTGCGCCTGAGCAAAAAAGATATCAGGGAAAGATATGCGAAGTTCCGAAAACTTATGCATATCTCCGGTTAGGGATCACGGGATCTTGCGGGTGTAGTTCAGTTGGTAGAACGTCAGCTTCCCAAGCTGAATATCGCGGGTTCGAGTCCCGTCACCCGCTCCATTTAATAAAGATGTCTTATAAAAAGGCCGTTCCGGCATTCTTCCTTGCCGTACTAGTCGCGGGATGCGCGAGCGCCCCGGCGGTAAAGCCTCCTAAGGCGGATAACCTCCCCCCAAAGGCCTGCGAAGGGGTCTACCATAAAGTTGCCAAAGGAGAGACCCTTTGGCGCATATCCAAGAATTACGGCGTGGATCTGGACAGCATTGTGGAAGCGAACGGGCTTTCCGACGCGGCGGAGATAAACGCCGGGCAGGTGATCATAATACCCGGGAAGGCCGCGAGAACGCCCGCAGAAGCCCCGCGGCAGTCGCCCGTCCAATCCGTGAACGAAGAGTTCGCCTGGCCTGTTAAAGGCCGCGTAGTCGCTAAATTCGGCGAAAGGAAGGGCCTTACCCCCAACAAAGGAATAGATATAAGCGCAAGAGAGGGTTCGTCCGTCGTCGCATCCAGGAGCGGCAGGGTCATCTTCTGCGAGGAGAAGGTAAAGGGTTTCGGGAAGACCGTCATAATCGACCACGGCGACGGGATGCAGACGGTGTATTCCCATAATTCCGAGATCCTCGTAAAGACCGGGCAGGATGTAAAAAGAACACAACCGATAGCAAAAGTGGGTTCGGGCGGAAGGGGAAGCGCCCCTTACCTGCATTTCGAGATAAGGAAGAAGCATAAACCGCAGAATCCGGTGCACTATTTACCTTAAGTTTAAGGATCTTACCGATGTTACTTGATCCCGCGATAGGAAGCAACTTTTACGGCAGGAACGATATCCTCGCCCTGCTCGAGAAGAGGGCGGAAGGCCTGCGTTCCGGTTATCGCCAGAACGTTGCCGTCATAGGGCCGTCGTATTGCGGCAAGACCTCGCTATTATACCGTTTCATTTCGCTGCCAGTCCAGAAGGACCTTGTCCCGGTCTATATCGAAGTAAAGGATAAGGGCCTGCCGTCATTCGCGGAAAAATTTTCATCGACCCTGATCTACCGCTATCTCGGCCGCACCGACGCCATACCCAGGACATTAAAGGCGTCAAAATCAGTCGAGGCACTGTTAAAATCCGGCAAGGGCGCCAAGGCGTTCCGCGCCGCACTCGAGCTTCCGGCCATAGCATTTGCCGAGACGGGGCTCAAGCCGGTCGTTATAATAGACGAGTTCGACAGGCTCGGCGGGTTCGGCATAGAAGACGTTTTCGCGGAACTCGGGAAATCCATAATGGTGCAGAAGGACACGATGTATATCGTGGCTTCATCGCGCATCAAGCAGGCAAGGGAGATATTGTCGGAGAAGCTGTCGCTGCTCTTCGGGAATTTCGAGGTATGCGAGCTCGGTACGTTCGGCGTGAAGGAGGCCTGCGGATTCATCGATTCGAGGCTGACATGCGGCAATCTTCCCCCGGAATTGCGTGAATTCATCGCTTCGTTCACGGACGGCCACCCGTTCTACCTTGACGCCGTCCTGCTGGATATGGAAAAACGCACGGGCCGCCTGCCGCAATGCCGCCATAAGGACGAATTGATAAATACTTTCACCGAAACCCTCTTCGATTCCAAAGGCATATTGAACCAGCATTTCTCGGTCGTGCTGACAGAGTTCGAGGAGATGGACAGGCGGATGACGCCCATGCTGCTGGCATTATCGGCCGGCGCGAAGAAGCTCGCCGAGATCGCGTCCACGTCCCGCGTAAACAAGCCCGAGGCGGCCGCGTTGCTCGAGAAGCTCATAGATTCCGGAAAGGTCTCGAAGCACGGGGTATGCTACCTGATAAGGGATAAGGTCTTCGAGTTCTGGCTCAGGAACGTCTACCACAGCAAGGAATACCTGTTCGACAGCGGTTATGAGCCTAAGATATCGAGGTTCAGGGAATCGGTCTCCGGGTTCATCGACTCGTACGTCTCGGAGAACAGCGGGGAGAGGGCCAAGATAGCGGGAGAGCTTTTCATGTCGTTCAAGGGCGAGCTCGTCGAGCTTTCCGGGAAGAGCCTGAAGATGCCCCATTTCAAGTCATGCGAGCTCGAGCGCTCGAAGACGGACGGCATCTCATACATAAAACTCTCCGGCGCGGATTCGATATGGGTCCTGCTGTTCAGCTCAAGGGGCCTCAGGGATAACCATATAATCGATTACATAAACCATTGCAGGAAATACAAGGACGGCCTGAAGCGCAGGATAATAATAACGGCCGCCGATATCGGCGCCAACGCGAAGCTGATCGCGAAGGACGCGAAATGCCTCATATGGGGGCCGGCGGAACTGAATATCCTCATGGACATCGCGGGCCGGCACAGGATCGTCCTGCCGGTCGAGCATGATAATGACGTCGCGGCCTGCGAGGGCCTTATGGATTCGGAGAACGCCTCATGAGGATCCTTGTCCTGTCAGATACGCATGTGCCGAGGATGGCGAGGGATATCCCTAAAGCGGTCTATGAGGAGGCCGGAAAGTGCGACCTGATCCTGCACGCGGGTGATATCACCGAGCCGCGCGTCCTCGAAAAACTGAAGAAGATAAAAAAGACCGTCGCGGTATGCGGAAACATGGATGATGCCGGGATCTCTTCTGAGCTTAAGCCGAGAGAGATCATCGAGGTGAAGGGCTTCAGGATAGGGCTTACGCACGGTTCGGGGCCGCCCGACGGGCTTATCGATAAGGTCCGCGAGGAGTTCAGGAAGGACAAGGTGGACTGCATTGTCTTCGGACACTCCCACCACGCGGTCAACGAGACCCGCGACGGCGTAATATTCCTTAATCCCGGAAGCCCGACGGACAAGATATTTGCAAAATTCAATTCCTACGGCATAATCAAGATATTCCGCAAGATAGAGGCGGAGATAGTCAAGCTCTAAAAAGGAGACAACGCATGGACAGGCTTTGGGCCCCGTGGAGGACGCAGTACATATCGAAGGTTGGCTCCATGAAGGGCTGCATATTCTGCTCGAAGTTGAAGTCCGGCGGCGACAAGGCCGCGCGCATCATAAAGAGGAGCAGGTATTCGTTCTCCGTCCTTAACATATTTCCTTATAATAACGGCCACCTGATGGTCGTCCCTTACAGGCATGTCAGCGACCTCACAAAGCTTACGGACGAAGAGCTGCTTGACATGTGCAGGCTCCTCAATAGGACGCAGAAGATGCTCGAAAAGGCCCTGAAACCCGACGGATTCAATATAGGCGTCAACATAGGCAGGTCCGCCGGGGCGGGGGTCAGGGGGCACGTGCATATACATATAGTCCCGAGGTGGAACGGCGACGTGAACTTCATGCCGGTCTTCACGGGCTCAAAGGTCATGTCGCAATCGCTCGACGCCCTTTACGAAAAGCTCATCAGATGCTCACGCGCAAAGAGATAGAAGGAATAGAGTTCAAGACCTTCGCGCCTTACGCGATGAAGTCGCGCGATTCGAAGGGCAGGATCCATAAGGAAGAGGAACATCCCTACAGGACCTGTTACCAGAGGGACAGGGACAGGGTCATCCATTCCACGGCGTTCAGGCGGCTCGAGTATAAGACACAGGTCTTCGTGAACCACGAGGGCGACTACTACCGCACACGTCTTACTCATACGCTCGAGGTAGCGCAGATAGCGGTCTCGATCGCGCGGACGCTCGGGCTTAACGCCGACCTTACGGAAGCGATCGCACTCGCCCATGATATCGGCCATCCTCCCTTTGGGCACACCGGTGAGCAGGAACTGCACGAGCTCATGAAGGGCCACGGCGGTTTCGACCATAACATCCAGGGGTTGAGGGTAGTGGACCTGCTCGAAGAGAGGTACCCCTCGTTTAGCGGTCTTAACCTTACCTGGGAAGTAAGGGAAGGTATCAATAAGCATTCGACCCCCTACGACAGGTCAAACCGGCTGGCGCAGCTCGATCCCGAAAAATCTCCCGCCCTCGAGGCCCAGATAGTAGACCTCTCCGACGAGATAGCTTACGATAACCACGACCTCGATGACGGACTCGCGTCGGGCCTTATCAGCGAGGACGACCTGCGGTCCATACCGCTATGGAAGGACGCCGACGACAAGCTGGCAGGGGCGAATCCGGGTATAAAAGGGCAGATAAAAAGATACCAGATAATCCGCTCGCTGATAAATACGGAAGTCACCGACCTCGTCACGGAATCCGAGAAGAGGATCGATGCCCTCGGGATACGGTCATTCGAAGATGTCAGGTTGCACAGGGAAAGGACCATAACGTTTTCCGCCGGCCTGCTTGAAAAAAGGAAACCGCTGAAGCAGTTCCTTTATGACAACCTGTACATGAACCACCGGGTCGTCAAGATGGCGGACAAGTCCCGCAGGTTCGTGCGGGAACTCTTTAATGTGTATATTTCGAATACCGAACAGCTCCCGCCTTCGTATAAGCACAGGATCGAGGCGGAGGGGACGCACAGGGCGGTATGCGATTATATCGCGGGCATGACCGACAGGTATGCCCTTGATGAATACATCAGGCTCTTCAACCCTTACGAGAGAGGACAATGAGAAACCGGGTCATTTACATAGTGCTTGCCATAGCGGCGCTGGACGTCATCGTGTATTCCCCGCTGACATCGTACCTGCTAAAGGATTTCATAACCTATAAGCTCGAGAAGGCCCTTGAGATGGATATCACCTTCGGCAGCGTGAGGGCGAAGCCGCCGGCGCAGCTGCGTGTGACCGACATAAAGGCGATGGATAAGACGGGCCTCGCGCTCACATCCGAAAGGGCATACCTGCGGCTTGAGCCCGGGAAACTGTTCAAGGCGCAATTCGTGCTGAACTGCGATTTTCAGAACGTCGCCGTGAAGTCGGGGCTCGGCGCTTCGCTGAACAAGGTATTGAAGCCGTTCGGAGTTCCGCCGCAACCGTCGTTCAAATTCGACAGGATAACGTGCAAGATAAGGGCAAAGGGCGGCGAGCTCTTCATCACCGACCTCGACGGCTCCGGGCAGGATTTCAGGTTCTCGGGGAACCTCGCGAGACTCAAGGAGAGCAATGTAGATTACGAGTTGGAATTCTATATAAGCAGGAAAGTTGTGGACGAGAGCGCGGAGGCGCAGAAAGGCCTGCTTACGGATGATGACGGCGACGGCTGGTATACGATTAAACTGTCGCTGAAGGGCGACCCGAAAAAGCCGTCGAGCGTATATTTTTCGACAGGAGGCCTGAAACTCGAGATAAAACCGGGCGAAGAGGGCCCCAGAAAGTGATTGCATTGGCGCGCCGGTTATGGTAGTATTAGTATCCCTCGGAGTCGATAATGCCGCCTGTTAACACCCAAAAGCAACAGCAAGAACTTTTCGACGAGTTTATAGTCGTCAAGAAGACAAGGGGAAAGCTGTTCGGCGTATTGAATAAATTCAATAAGCCGCTGTTTCCCCAGCACCGGTTGAATATTTCGGTCCCCTACGAGGTCCTGGCGGTCGTGCTCATGGGCCTGCTAGTGCTGGGGGCTATCGTATTTGCGCTCGGGGTCGAGAGGGGCAGGAGCCTTTCCGGGGCTGATGTAAGCGCGCCCGTTGAAGCAAAGGCGGCAGCGCCCGCGATCCCCGTGGAGCCGCCGGAGCCCATAGTCGCGGTACCGGTCGAACCGGTGGCGGTCCAGCAGGTGACTGAGGCGCCTAAACCGGACGCGGTGAAGCCGTATACAATACAGGTCGCGTCGTATAAGGCCAGGGATATGGCGGACAAGGAGCTTGCGCGCCTTAAGGCCCAGGGATATACGTCAGAGGTCATGAAGAAAGGCGCATATTATATTTTGTGCGTAGGTTCATTCGAGAGCAAAGATGCGGCGAAGAAGACGTTTGCCGAGATGCAGAAAAAGTATAAAGGCTGTATAATCAGAAAACGTTAATAAAAGGAGAGAAGAGATGTCGATCCACCCGAGTCTGCGCCCTTCAAAAGGCAGGGGGCATAGGTCAGTATTCAAGCGTTTCGAGCGCATAAAGATGCTTGCCGATAAGGATAAATGGAACGAGAAGGACTCCGTCTTCGGCCTCCCGAAGGTCAAGTCGCTGAAGATAAAGGTAAAGAAGGAGAAGTCCGAAGCCAAGGCGGCGGCGGAAGGCGCAGCGGCAACCCCCGGAGCGGCACCGGCAGCAAAGGCGGCGGCGCCCGCAAAGAAGGAACAAGCGAAAGCGAAGTAAGCATGAGAACCGTGATCTATGCCAGGCAGTTCGTTATCACAGCGATATGCCTGGCTTTTTCTTTTGCGATGCCTGAAGCCCGTCCTGAGACGGTCTCCGCGGACAGGGTCAACGTCCGCGCTTCCGGCAACACTTCATCGGAAGTCCTGTGCCAGCTTTCGAAAGGCGAAAACGTCAGCGTCGCCGACAGGAAAGGCGACTGGTATAAGATAGGCCTCCCGCCAAGGGCGCTCGTCTATGTGAACAAGGCGAATGTGTCGCTTAAGGAAGGCATAGGAACGGTAACGGAAGATAATGCGCTGGTAAGGAGCGCCGCGACTAAGTCATCTTCGGTCGTAGGACGCCTCGAGAAGGGGGCTTCCGTAAAGGTCCTGAAGCAATACCTGGACTGGTACGAGATAGAAGCTCCCAAGGGCTCGTACGGGTGGGTCTATGCGAAATATATCGGCAAGAGTGAGGAGGCATGGGTAAAGAAGGATATCTCGCTCCAGGAGAAACTTTCCGGCATAGATGACGCATACAGGAACGAACTGAAAAAGCCGATGCGCGAGATCGAGCTTAATTGGATACTCGACGAATACGGGAAATTCGCGGCGGCCTATAAGGACCTCCCGGAAGGGAAGCAGGCGTCAATGAAAGCCGAGGAGGTAAAGCTGAAGATCGCGGAGATAGAGCACCTGAAGGCGAAACAGGAGTACGACGCGAAGATAAAGAACATATCCTCCCCGCGGCCCGGAGAGGCGCCCCTGGCGAGCGGTATATTGTCGAACGTCGGGAAGATACCCGGCCGCCTCAGCAAATATAAGCTGATGAAGGACGGAAAGCAACTCGGTTATGTCACGAGCCCGAAAGATGACCTCGGGAAGTACGTGAACCTTCCGGTGAACATCTGGGGCGTAAAGAAAGAGGTCAAGGGCACGGTGCTTTATGAGGCCGATGCGGTACAGATAATAGAGTGATGATGGAATACGTTAAATTCGAAGATTTCAAGAAACTGCAGCTTAAGATAGCGAGGGTCCTGAAAGTGGAGGACCACCCGAACGCCGACAAGCTTTACGTTCTGACTGTGACGACAGGCGCCGGCGAGGCGGAGAAGACGGTAGTCGCCGGCATAAAGATGCATTATAGGCCGGAAGAGTTGGTCGGGAAGCAGGTCGTCATAATAGATAACCTCGAGCCGGCCGTCATACGCGGCGTGGCCTCGAACGGCATGCTTCTCGCGACAAAGGACGCGGCTTCACTCGCAGTATTGGCCCCCGACAGGGAAATAACGACAGGCAGCCCCGTATCATGACCAATTCCTCAATATACGAGTACGTCATCTCTATCGCGGTATTTATCTTCGCAATAATGATCCACGAGGTATCGCACGGCTGGGTGGCCTATAAGCTCGGCGACCCTACCGCGAAGTTATCGGGCAGGCTGACCCTGAACCCCGTCAGCCATATAGACCCGATAGGTACGATCCTGTTCCCGATAGCGCTTTTGTTCATGCAATCGCGCGTGATATTCGGATGGGCGAAGCCGGTGCCGATCAATTTCATGGCGCTGCGGAACCCAAAAAAGGATATCGTGTGGGTCGGCGCGGCGGGGCCGCTATCGAATATAATCGTAGCTTTCGTGACCGGCGCCCTGATAAGGCTCTTTCCCTTTACGTACGTGCCCGTATTGAGCGATATCCTGATACTCTCCGTGAAATTCAACCTCGTGCTGGCGGCGTTCAACCTGATACCGATACCTCCGCTGGACGGGTCGAGGATACTCTTCGGGCTTTTGCCTCCGAATGCCGCGATGAAATATATCAAGATGGAGCCGTACGGTTTTGTCATATTATTCGTGCTGTTGTGGTACGGGTTGTTGAACTGGTTCGTCGACCCGCTGATAAATATACTCGCAAGGATAATAGGGTTTTGAACTTTCATACGGAAGGGGGTGAGCATCAAATGGCTGATGAGCTGACAGGCGTAGTAAAATGGTTCTCGAACCAGAAGGGCTACGGTTTCATAACGCCCGATAACGGCGGCAAGGACGTATTCGTGCATCACACCGCTATTACCGGGGAGGGATACAAGACCCTTTCGGAAGGGCAGAAGGTGCAGTTCCAGATAGCGCGCACCGATAAGGGAGACCAGGCCTCGAACGTAGTTAAACTTTAACCCCAGGGTGAATCATGGATCCCATAATGGTCCGTTTGGGCGACCGTAGTTACAAGATCCTTGTCGGGGGTTCGTTGTCCGCATTTTCCGGTGAATTAGCCGGGATGAAACTCGGCTCGGACGCCGCGATAGTGACGAATCCCAAGGTGAAGGCGCTTTTCGGGAAGGCCGTCAAGGGCATGCTCGAAAAGGCGGGATACAGGGCGAAGTTCATGATCGTGCCCGATTCCGAAAAAGCCAAGTCCATGGGAGAGGCCGCGAAACTGCTGGCTTCGCTCTCGGCGTCCGACGGCAAAGGCAAAAGGCTGTTCGTCGTAGCGCTGGGCGGCGGGGTCGTAGGTGACCTGGCCGGCTTTGCCGCTTCCGCGTTCAAGAGGGGGATCCCGTACATCCAGGTCCCTACCACGCTTCTCGCGCAGGTCGACTCCTCGATAGGGGGCAAGGTCGCCGTAGACCTGCCGGAGGGAAAGAACCTTGTCGGCGCGTTCTACCAGCCCAGGGCAGTGTTCGTCGACACATCATTCCTAACAAAGTTATCCCGCAGAGATTATACTTCCGGGCTTGCCGAGGTAATAAAGTACGCGATAATCGGAGACAGCCGCATGTTCGCGAAACTTGAAAAAGACCGCGCGAAGGTAATAGCGCGCGACCCCGACATGCTGGCATATATAGTGAAGCGGTGCGCCTCGATAAAAGCCGGGATAGTTTCCAGGGACGAGAGGGAGAAAAAGTCGCTGCGGACCGTGCTGAATTACGGGCACACGGTAGGCCACGCGATAGAGGCCGCCTGGGATTATTCCGGGGCTTACACCCATGGGGAGGCGGTATCTCTCGGCATGATAGCGGCCGCGCGCATAGCGAACAGGATCGGGATATTAAGGGCGGCGGATGCGGGAAGGATAGAGTCGCTTATTAGCGCCTTTGGCCTTCCGGTAAAACTCAGGAAGACGAAAGTAACCAGGATAATGCATTCCCTCGCGCATGACAAGAAATTCATCCACGGGGTGAACAGGTTCGTCCTGCCGGTACGCATAGGAAAGGTAATCGTCAAAGAGAAGGTCCCCGAATCAATGATCCGCATGGAGATCGAAAGGCTTTCGGATTAGCCCCTCATGAAAGACAGATCGCGGCAGTCACAATTAGCAAGGTTCCAGAAGGCGCTCAAATACCCGTTCAGGAGCAAAGCGCTGCTCGCCCAGGCCCTGACGCACAGGTCGTACGCCTACGAGCATCCCAAGGGGAGGATATCTGATAACGAGAGGCTTGAGTTCCTCGGAGACGCGGTGCTCGGCCTTGCGATAAGCGCCCATATATACAGGAAGTTCCCCGACTGCCAGGAGGGGGAGATGACGAGGATAAGGTCGCTGCTCGTCAACAGGCAGACGCTGGAGTCCCTCGCAAGGAAACTCAGCATAGGCAAGTATGTGCTTTTCGGGAAGGGCGAAGCGGCCAGCGGAGGAGCGGAGCAGTCGAGGAACCTCGTCTGCGCTTTTGAGGCCGTTATAGGCGCGATATATATGGACGGCGGGGCCGCGAAAGCTGAGAGTTTTATCGCGTCGCAGTTCAGGGCGGAAATAAGGAAGGTGAAACAGGGCGGCGCGCAAAAGGATTACAAATCCGTCCTGCAGGAGTACACGTCTAAGACATACAAGGCGACGCCGAGGTATACGGTAATATCGGAGGAAGGACCCGACCACCAAAAGTGTTTCGAGGTCGCGGTGTCATTCGGCGGGGCCGTCAGGGGCACGGGCGAAGGTAAGAACAAGAAATCAGCCGAGCAGGACGCGGCATACAATGCGTTGTATGGCGAAGGCCTGCTTGACAAAAGCAATGAGGGGAAGTAAAATCACTCCATGCAGATAAGGCCATATAAGACAGGAGACCGGGGGCAGGTCAAGGATCTCGTATCGAATATACTGGACGCGGAGTTTTCGTTCGGAAAGAAGGCCTACGAGTATTGCGACCTCGATTCCATTGACAGCGTCTACGGCGGGGAGAGGGAAGCGTTCTTTGTCCTCGTGGATAAAGGTGTCGTAGGCGGGACCGCCGGCGTGAAGGAAGAGACGCACAGGACCGCGATAATTCGGAGGTTGTTCGTCGCGAAACAGCTGCGGAAAAAGGGGTACGGCGGGCTGCTGCTGGACCGCGCGATAGATTTTTGCAGGGAGAAAGGTTATCATGAAGTCGTCTTCCACGCTGCAAACGCGATGACAAGCGCGATAGACCTGTGCAGGAGCAGGGGTTTTAACGAGAAAGAAAAACTCGAGCTCGGCGGCATAAATATAATAAGGTTTTCGTTGGAGCTGTAAGGAGAAATCTTGTTCGGGAATAAGCCAGATAAGGAAAAGAACCTTAAGAACCTGTCCGAGAAGGATATCCAGAAGCAGCTTTACGGGGATTACCTTAAGGATGAGGACAGGGTAGAGGTGATGGATTCCTCTTTTATTGTCAAGGAGAGCAAGGAATCCCCGATACAGGAGAAGGTCGACCAGAAGGCCAAGAAGGAAGTCGGCGCCGAGCTGGATTCGCTGAGATCGGAATTCAAACGCCTGCAGGGCGAAGTTAACAGGCTCAAGAAAGAGAAGGAGTCGCTCGACAAGCCCGACATCTGGTTCAGGCCCCCGCTGCTGAAGACGAGGCAGCTCGTGATAATAGGTTCCATAGTAGTGCTTTTGGCCGTCGCCGCGGGTGTTGTGTATACTGCGAGGTTCCTTGTATCAAAGGTAGGCCATACTGAAGGGTCGAAGGCATCTATCGAAAAGCCCGCTGAAACCGCGAAGAAGGAAACGACCGCCAAGAAAACCGCTCCCGCCAAGAAGCCCGTTAAGAAAACGGTACGTAAGAAGCCCTAATCCACCTTAAGCACAAAGGGCTGCCCGGTTGCCTGGTCAAGCATATCCACTTTATCGGGGTATATCTTTACTACCCGCATACCTCTTATAGAACCGCCTTCCTCGATGATCTTGTTCTCGATTATCGCGGCCGGCTTGCCTATGCCGTAGACGATCCCGTTGAGGGTCAGGTGCGGATTCGACAATTTGGTAAGCAGGTTGCTTACGGGGGTGGGTTCGGGTTCCTGTTTCACGGGGGCCGCCGGCGCCGAGGCCGTTGAATATCCCTCCGCCTTGGGGGCGGAGTCGATCGCCGTTGCCGGGCCGTGTTTGGGCGTCCCGGTAAAATATACTACCGCAGCTATTATGATCATTGTGGAGAACATCATGAGAAACGACTTCGAGAACCGCAGTTCATGGGTTTCCGGCGCGGCGGCCACGCGCATATCGGACATGGCTGCGGCCGAGGGCCTCGCCTCAGGCGCGGGCCTGTCGGATGCTTTCTTCAATGCTTCCATTATTATGCTCATATCCTCACGAACCCTTCGATCTCTTCAACGGACCTTTTTATCATCTCGAGCGTTATCTCCTTTGTTTCCGTCGTGAATCCTAGAAGCAGCGCCCTGTCGCAGACAAGGTTTATCAGCCTCGGGACCCCTCCGGAATATTCGAATATTTCGCCTATCGCGTCCGGGCTGAAGGCCACCGAGCCGTCGGAGCCCGCCACGCGCATCCTGTGCATTATATAATCGTTTATCTCGGACTTGTCGAGGGGCAGGATATGGTATCTTACAGAGATCCTTTGCCTTAATTGTTCGAGTTCCGGGGAATTCAGCTTGTCGCGCAGCTCCGGTTGGCCGACCAGCACTATCTGTATGAGTTTGTCCTTGTCGGTCTCGAGGTTGGACAGCATCCTTACCTGCTCCAGCTGCGCCGATCTCAGGTTCTGCGCCTCGTCTATTATCAGGACTACATTCGAACCGGCCTTAAGCTGGTCGATCAGGAACTTATTGAGCTCGGTAAGCAGGCTTATCTTGGTCTTCGGTTTCGCGTTGAGCCCGAAATCGGTGACAATGGCGAAAAGTAACTGGGTCTCCGGAAGGTTGGAGTTCAATATGAAGGCGGTCTTCGTGTTGGGGTCAAGCTGGCCTATCAGGGCCCTGCAAAGGGTGGTCTTGCCCGTGCCTATCTCGCCGGTTATTTCCAGGAAACCGCGCCTTTCCTTGATACCGTATATGAGGTGGTCAAACGCTTCGCGGTGTTTCCTGCTGAAAAAAAGGAAATTAGGGTCTGCGGTTACGTTGAAGGGTCTTTCTTTTAGGCCGTAATATTTTTCGTACAATGGAGAGTGCCTCCGTGTGTAGGGCAACCTCGTATTTTCGATGCCATTTTATCATCGGGCGCGGGGAATGTCAAAATAAAAAATAGTATTGTAAAGTTTACATTAAAAGGTATAATAATAGTAAAGGCGGACTAAAATGGGCTGGAGCGGAATCGATACCAGAAGGTCGGTGAGGGTCTCTTTTGAGTGCGTCGTTATAGTCAAGAAGAAGGAGACCAGCCTTGTCTTCCGCACCCAGACCGAAAATATCTCCGCAGGCGGCACCTGCCTGATCCTCGAGAAAGCGCTCCTCAAGCATAACCCGGTCGAGGTGGAATTGTTCCTTCCCGACGACCCGATACCGATAAACTGCGAAGGCAAGATCGCGTGGTCTGTCCGTCGCAGCGAATACCTTAAGAAGAAATCGAGCCAATTTGATACAGGTATAGAGTTCACGAACATCACGGACGAGGACAAAGCGCGCCTTAAGCGCATAATTGAGGAGCTTTTGGAGTATTAAAATAAAATAATTGACTTTTCATTTTAAGCGGCGGATAATAATGGTGAAAACAAGGAGGGGAAGAGCTATAAGTACAGGAACACAAAAAGGGGGTGATGGGGGATGAGCGAGAAAAGGAAATTTATGCGTTTCGATGTCTCCATTGAAGTGGAGTATATGGTTCCCGGAAACGGAGCGCCGGTAGAAGGGATATCGGTGACGAGGAACCTGAGCCGCGAAGGCATGCAGATTTCAGTGAACAGCAAGTTAGTCCCCGGAACGGAATTGGAAATAAAACTGCGTATACCGGAAGACGCGGCGCCCGTTTACGCGAAGGGCGATCTGGTCTGGGTCGAGAAGTCGGAAGCGAAGACGGAGTCGGGAGCGGGCATAAAATTCACGCAGATGTCCCCGTTCGACAGGAACAGGATACTCGACCATGTATACAAGGAGTGGGTCGAGCAACAGATAGGTCAGAGCGCAGCACCCCGTAATAAGTAAAAAGTGGATCATGCAAAGGCCAAAGACCGAGAGAAGAAGACAGCCGCGCGTTGAAGAGAAGATACCCCTCAAGATAAAGGATGAGGGTTTTGATGCCATAAGCGTAACGAAGAACATCAGCTGTTCAGGGGTGTTCTGCCAGGTAGACGGTTATTTCCCGCTGTTATCGAAAGTCAAGATCGTCCTGCTGCTCCCGTCAGAAGAGAAATCCAAAGCCCATCCCGTCCATATTGACGGTGTTGTCGTCCGCTCGGAACCCGTAAAGGATGCCGGGCCCGGCGCGAATTGCCGCAATATAGCGATATTCTTCAATAAGATAAAGAAGCAGGACCAGAACAAGATCTCCTGCTACATAAATTCCATCCTTGCTAAGAGGATGGTAATAATCAATTAAATTTGTGTCATACCGGATCCTGCGCGCGATCGCATGGTTCCTCTGTAAAGCCCTCTTCCGCCTGAAGACGACAGGCCTCCGCAATATCCCGAAAGAAGGCGGCGCTATAATCGCTGCGAACCATTCCAGTTATATAGACCCGGTGGCCCTAGCGGTCGCAATCCCGAGGAGGATAAGCTGGATAGTCAGGAAGGACGTTTATGACGTTTGGTGGCTTGAGGGGCTGTTTGCCTCTACGGGGATGATAAGGGAAGGCGGCTCGGTAGATAAAGCGATAAAACTGCTGGAACAGGGCGGACTGGTCGGAATATTCCCGGAGGGGACGCGGAGCCCTGACGGCAAACCCAGGGCGGGAAGGAAAGGGGCCTCAGTGATGGCTCTCAAGACCGGGGTCCCGGTAATACCGTGCGGCATTACCGGAGCTTTTGAGGCGTATCCTCGCGGAGCCGTATTCCCGAAGCCGTTCCCGGTAAAAGTATCTATAGGAAAACCGGTGGCCGGTGCCTCGCCGGAGGTTATCATGGCCGCTATAAAAAAAGAGATGGAAAGATAGATGAAGATAGATGTAAAGAGTATAAAGCCGTCGAAGATAATATGCGTCGGCACGAATTACGCCGACCATGCCAAAGAACTCAACCTGAGCGTACCAGAAGAGCCGCTGATATTCATCAAGCCGCCATCCTCGATCATATATGACGGGCAGGATATCGTCTATCCCCGCGGCGTTACGAGGGTCGATTTCGAAGCTGAGCTCGCGGTCGTGATAAAAAAGGGAGGTCGGCATATAGATGAGGCCGGAGCGCGCGGATATATACTGGGGTATATGTGCCTGAATGACGTGACCGCGCGTGACATACAAGCAAGGGAGAGCCAGTGGACAAGGTCCAAGTCGTTCGACACATTCTGCCCTATAGGCCCGCATATCGAGACCGGCGCCGACCCGTCGGCACTTAAAGTGGAATCGTACCTTAACGGGGAGCGGAAACAATCTTCGACCACGGCGAACCTGCTCTTTTCCGTCCCGAAGCTCATATCGTTCGTTTCGGGTATCATGTCGCTGCTGCCCGGTGATATAATATCCACCGGTACGCCGTTCGGAGTCGGGCCGATGCTTCCTGGAGACCGCATAGAAATAAGGATAGAAGGCATAGGTTCGCTGAACAATACCGTCGCAAAAGAAAAATGACCGGAGAGCTTGATTTTGGCCCGGGCCGTGATATACTTGTATAGGAAAAAGATATCTGCCCTATAAGTGCGACGGCTTGGCGCGGTGATCATCAAAGCTGTATAGGGAGCCGGAGTTCTGGAGCCGCTTGCGGCGACGGACAGGCGCCCACTTGGTACAGAGGGTCAAGCTGCCAGGCAAGCCCACGATAGGGTGGGAGAAAGTAACGGTCCAGGGTGTAACGAGAGCCCCGGGCCTTTTTTTATACGCAAAAGCCCGCCAATAGTTTATAATATGAGCAAGATGATGAAACTGACCAGGGAAAAGATATATTTTCACGCGCCGTACAGGATGCTGCTGAGCAGCCTCGGGTGGGTAGCCGATAAGGGCATAAATTGCGAGATCTATGCCGACGGCTCCGCGCTTGATTCGTACAGCTCCGAAGAGATAGAAAGGATAAACAACGTCTTCAGGGAAAGCGGGCTGAAGAAGATCGTGCACGGGCCTTTCCTTGACCTCAACCCGGGCAGTTGGGACGAGGGGATAAGGGACCTTACGCTAAAGCGCTTCAGCCAGGCCTTCAAATTCTGCAGGGAGATCAAAGCCGGCCATATAGTGCTTCACAGCGGTTTCGATCCGATCTTCTATAAGGATTCGTCGCACGTATTCCTTAATTTTTGCCTGCCGGTATGGGAACAGGCCGCCGCGATGGCTGCCGATTGCGGCGTAACGATAGCGGTTGAGAATTCCATAGACAACGACCCGTCGGTCGTCGTAAATATCATCCAGGAGACGGCCCGCCCCAACCTTGAGGCATGCTTCGACCCCGGCCATTATTACGCTTTCGCGAAGATGTCGCCCTTCGATGCTTTGAAATGGTATCCCGACAAGTCGATAGGCGAGATACACCTTTCGGATAACAAGGGCGATTTCGATTCACACCTGCCGCTCGGTGAGGGCGACCTTGATTTTAAGGGGCTGATACGGGAGGTCCTGAAGAAGGGCAGGGAGCCGATAATCACATCGGAACCCCATTCAAAGGAAGACATCGAGAGGAACCTCGCGTATCTCGTTTCGATGGATATTTAGGAGGAGGACGAATGGCAAAAATATCAGGCAAACCGGAGGCCGCCTTATTCCCGCTTCCGGTGGTGCTGGTCACGTGCGTAGACAAGCAAGGAAAGCCGAACGTGATAACGCTGGCGTGGGCGGGTATCGTTTGCTCGGAGCCCCCGATGCTTTCCGTCTCGATAAGGCCCGGCAGGTATTCGTATGGGCTAATTAAAGAGCAGAAAGAGTTCACGGTCAATATCCCGACTACGGAGATAATGAGGCAGACCGATGTATGCGGGACGGTCTCGGGACGGAACGAGGACAAGTTCAAGCTGACCGGCCTGCATACGGAGCCGGCGAAGGAGGTCAAAGCTCCGCTCATAAAGGAATGTCCGGTCGCCCTTGAGTGCAAGGTCAGGGATTCGAAGATGCTGGGCACACACGAGATGTTCATCGCGGAGATCGTCGCCGTGCACATAGAGGAGTCGGCCCTCGGCCCGACAGGGAGAATAGATATCGCAAAAGCCGCGCCGTTCTCTTATAACTGGGGCGAATACTGGAGCACCGGAAAAAAAGTGGGCCATTACGGATGCTCAAAATGATCCCTACCGCGTTAGCCCTCGCAGCAGTATTATTGGCATCGCCTGCTTTATTTGCCGAGGAGGCAGGGGAAGAGAAGGCGCTGTCGCTTGAAAATATAACTATGTCATGTTACGCGCTCGGCGGCGACATCAAAACACTGAAAGACCCCGTAGAAGCCGTATACGTGACTAAGGGCGATGCCGTTTACGCGCTCTTCTGGCTTAAGCAGATGTTGACGGAAGGGAAGAGGGAACAGAAGTCCTTCAGCATGAAAGATAATTTATGCATAACCGTCTTCAGGGGGTTCTTCCCGGGGTTGAGCAAGATATCCGTAAAGAAAGTGTCCCTAAGAGACAACCGGTTTGATATATACGCGGAGTATCTGGACGATCCCGAGTATTCCACGCCGACGCAGCCCGCCGCTATAATTCCCGTCGGGCAGCTGCCTCCGGGCATCTATACCGTTAACCTATTTGTAGGCAATGAATTGCATAAAACCAACGGGTTCAAGGTCAAAAGCCGGTAAACGATATTGTAGTTTGACATTTTTACAACTTGGTGGCATAATTTATCCATATGAATGATTCTAAAATTACCTACGAGCAACTGACTTCCATATTCGAGAACATTGACGCGCCAATTTACATAAGCGACCCTAAGACCTATGAGGTCCTGTACGTAAATAAGGCCGTAAGGGACGATTTCGGCGATGTACGGGGCGGGAAATGCTATAAGGCG
The DNA here is from genome assembly GCA_964650515.1 of uncultured Planctomycetia bacterium. Taxonomy (GTDB): domain Bacteria; phylum Omnitrophota; class Gorgyraeia; order Pluralincolimonadales; family Pluralincolimonadaceae; genus UBA6215. Next base: position 65,637 of record CAZYUB010000003.1, read on the forward strand.
CTCCAGGGACTGGACAGCCCGTGTCCTTTCTGCACAAACGATATCATCTTCAATAAAAAACCCGGCCAACCTCATATCTGGGAATTCCAGAACTCAAGGAACAAGCGGTGGTACCATTGCATTGACCAGGCAATACAATGGGTAGACGGCCGCGAGGCCAGGCTTGAAATGGCGTTGGATATAAACGGTGAAAAAACCTCGAACGAAAAGCTCGAGAAACTGAATGCCGAGCTTATCAAGTCGAACAAGGTCTTTAAGCAGATGGCCCTAAAGGACCCGCATACAGGCCTGTATAACTACAGGTATCTCGGAGAGGTCATAGAAGCGGAGTTCCTGCGCGCGAAGAGATACGCGCACCCTCTCTCGGCGATCCTGCTCGATATCGATTATTTCAAATCTGTCAATGACGTTTACGGCCACCAGTTCGGCGACCTCATATTGAAGCAATTCGCGCGGCAGCTAAAGCTTGCCGTGCGCCAGTACGATATAGTCGTCCGGCTCGGGGGCGAGGAATTTGTCGTGCTATCCCCGGCAACCAACAGGGCGGATGCCGTAGGCCTCGGCGACAGGATACTCGAGATAATAAGCTTATACGATTTCGGCGACAGGGAGCATAACATAAAACTGAAGGTCAGTATTGCGGTGTCGTCCTATCCGGAAGACAAGATATCGAAAGGGCAGGACCTGATCGATATGGCCGACCGCATACTGAGCAAGGTTAAAGAGCTGGGCGGCAACAGGGTCTATTCGTCGGTGGACCTGAAGACGATGGAAAAGGATGATTTCACGCCGGTCCCCGAAAAGGCGACCGATGTCAGGCTGCTCAAGAAGAAGCTCGATAAGCTCACGAGGCAGGCGAACCAGGGTCTCGTCGAATCGATATTCGCTTTCGCGAAAACTATAGAGCTTAAGGACCATTACACCGGCGAGCATGTGGAAAAAACGGTCCATTATGCCACCGAGGTGGCGCGCCAGCTCGGGCTGCCGAAGGAAGAGATCGAGAAGATAAGCCAGGCGTCAATATTGCACGATCTCGGCAAGATCGGGGTCAGCGAAAAGATACTGCTGAAGAAAGGCAAGCTGACAAAGAAGGAATACGACGAGATAAAGAGACATCCCCAGATCGCGGTCGACATTTTAAGGCCGATCCAGTCGCTGCAGGGCGTAGTGCCGATGATCTATTACCATCATGAGAGATGGGACGGGAAAGGATATTCGAACGGCCTCAAGGGCGAGCAGATACCTGTCGGCGCCCGCATAATTGCGGTATCGGACGTATATGAGGCGCTGACGTCCGACCGGCCTTACCGGAAAGCGTATCCGAAAGAAGAAGCCATAAAGATAATCAAGAACAGCTCAGGAAGCCAGTTCGACCCGAAGGTAGTGGACGCGTTCTTGAACGTTTTACAGCAGGAAAAATAGCTTTTGGAAAAAATCAAAAAGATACTTATCATCTCCTCTGACAAGAGCCTCAGGGAGGTATTGACCTTCTGCCTTGATGGTTGGGGCTATGAGGTATTCCTGCACGAATCGCCCCTGCATGATATTACCCCGATAAAGAAGGCCTCCCCGGACGTGATAGTCGTTGATGTCCATTCCGCCAGCAAGGCGCATCTCGAGATATGCCGTTTGCTCAAGGACGATTTCGTCACGGCGTTCATCCCGGTAATAACCCTCATAAATAAGCGCCAGCTCAGGACCCAGCTGTTGAACCTTAAGCAGGGCGTCGATGACTACCTCATAAAACCGCCGGATCCGCTCGACCTCAGGGTCAGGGTCGAGATGGCGGCCAGGAGGTCACAATACAGTTTTTACGCGAGCCCGCTGACAGGCCTGCCCGGAGGAAGGATCATAGAAGAGGCGGTGATAGAGAGGCTGAAGAAGGACGTCTCCTTCACCTTCGGATACCTCGACATAGACAGTTTCAAGTATTTCAACGACGTTTACGGCTACCACAAGGGCGACAGGGCGATAATGCAAACCGCGTACGTCCTTTACACGTCGATAAAGAAATACGGCAACCCCGAGGATTTCATAGGGCACATAGGCGGCGACGATTTCATGTTTATCACCTCTCCGGAAAGGTACAAGGAGGTCTGCCATAACATCATCCTGTCGTTCGACCGCATCATACCTTTCCATTACACCCCGGAAGACAGGAAACAGGGCTTCATATACGCCAAGGACAGGACGCACAAGATGACGAAGGTCAACCTCATGAGCGTTTCGTTGGCGGTTGTCAACAGGCACAGCCATTCCGACGTGACGAACATGGTGCAGATAAACGAGAAGCTTGCGGAGATAAAGCGTTACCTGAAGGACCTGTCGGGAAGCAAGTTCATGGAGGACAGGAGGAGCGGCAAGACCGGCGAATTCCTCGGCCCCCAGTTATATAAGAAGTCCGACGCGTCGGCCGACGGCTACAGGCCGCTCGGGCAGGTACTTCTCGAGAAGAAACTGCTCTCGGCCGAACAGTTAGACGAGGCGCTCAACATACACTGGAGGCGCGGCGTAGCGTTCGGAGAGATATGCAAGGAACTGGGATTCATAAAGGAAGAGGACCTGCATTCGGCGCTGCGCGAACAGAACGCGCCTGACGCGAAGCATAGCGCAAAAATAATACCCTTGACAAAAAGCCAATAGATGATACAATGTAAAAAAGTGAAAAGCGGCGATTTGAAGCGTATTGCTCCGCTTAATAAATGTGCTAAAAAGCGAAACAGTGTCTTGTGAGGCCCGTGCTTTTTAGCCCGGGTTTTTTGTTTTTCCGGGCCTTAAAAGGAGAGAGATGGGAAAGATTGACGCAAAATTAAAGGCGGAGACGTTGGCGCTTCACGGGGGACAGGCGCCCGATCCCGTGACAGGTTCAAGGGCGGTGCCGATATACCAGACGACATCCTACCAGTTCAGGGATTCGGAACATGCCGCTAACCTGTTTGCGCTGAAGGAGAGCGGAAACATATACACGCGCCTGATGAACCCTACAACCGACGTGTTGGAGAAGAGGATAGCCCTGCTCGACGGCGGCATCGGCGCGCTTGCGGTATCAAGCGGCCAGGCGGCAATAACGATAGCGCTGCTTAATATCGCGCAGGCAGGCGACCATATAGTGTCAGCCGATAACCTTTACGGCGGCACGTATAACCTGCTGCACTATACGTTTGCGCGTTTCGGCATTAAGGTGAAGTTCGTGAAGTCGAACGACCTCAAGGCGTTCGACAGGGCGGTGACGCCGAAGACGAAAGCGATATACGCGGAATCGGTCGGCAACCCGAAACTTGACGTCGCGGACCTCGAAGGGCTGGCGAAGATAGCGCATAAGCACGGTATTCCGCTTGTGCTGGATAATACGTCCGTCCCGTACCTGTTGAAGCCGGTGGATTTCGGCGTCGATATCGTCGTTTATTCCGCGACGAAATTCATCGGAGGGCACGGGACCTCGCTCGGAGGCATCATAGTGGATTCGGGAAAGTTCGACTGGGCCAACGGGAAATTCCCGCTCATTTCCGGGCCTGACGCGAGCTATCACGGGCTTGATTTCGTGAAGGCGTTGAAGCCGGCCGGAAATATCGCGTATATCACGAAGGCGAGGGTATCGCTGTTGAGGGACCTCGGCCCGGCCATATCGCCGTTTAATTCATTCCTGCTCCTGCAGGGCCTTGAGACCATCCACCTCAGGATGCCGAAGCATTGCGAGAACGCGCTTGCCGTGGCGAAACACCTGAAGAAGCATCCGGGGGTATCGTGGGTGAATTATCCGGGCCTTCCGACGAGCCCTGATCACGAAAAGGCGAGGAAGTACCTTAAGAAGGGCGCGGGCGCCATAATAGGGTTCGGGATCAAAGGCGGCCTGAAGTCCGGGAGGAAATTCGTCGAGTCGCTCGGACTGATATCGCATCTCGCTAATATCGGCGACGCGAAAAGTTTAGCTATACACCCGGCTACGACGACCCACCAGCAGTTGAGCGAAAAAGAGCGGCTGGCGACCGGAGTCACGCCGGATTTCGTACGCCTCTCGATTGGGCTCGAGCATATAGACGATATAATCGCGGATATAGACCAGGCGCTTAAAAAAGCGTCCCGCTAAGGAGAATTGATGACGACCCAGGGAAGTGTCGGCAAAGTAAAGACGGAGTATTTTACGTTCGCGGAGCCCCCGAAGGAGCTCAAGCTGGAGTCCGGGCAGTCGCTCGGGCCGATAACGCTGGCTTACGAGACCTACGGAACGCTCAATAAAGAGAAGAACAACGCGATACTGGTGGAGCACGCCCTCTCGGGAGACGCGCATGCGGCCGGATTCCATGACGGCGAGGAAGACCCCGGCTGGTGGGACTCGATGATAGGCCCGGGCAGGGCGTTCGACACGGATAAGTATTTTGTCATCTGCTCGAACGCCATAGGCGGATGCAAAGGAAGCACCGGCCCGTCCTCGGTAAACCCGAAGACGGGGCGCCAGTATGCGCTGGATTTCCCGCTGATAACGATATCCGACATGGTCAACGCGCAGAAGCACCTCGTGGACCATTTCGGCATAGACAAACTCCTCTGCGTTGTGGGCGGCTCGATGGGCGGGATGCAGACGCTGCAGTGGGTCGCGTCTTACCCGGAGAGAGTGCGTTCCGCGATACCGATAGCCACGGCGCTCAAGCATTCACCGCAGCAGATCGCGTTCGACGAGGTCGGCAGGCAGGCGGTGATGGCCGATCCCGAATGGCGCGGAGGCGATTATTACGGGAAAGGCCAGCCCGAAAAAGGCCTGGCTGTTGCGAGGATGATCGGCCATATAACTTATATGAGCGACCAGTCGATGGAAGAGAAGTTCTCGAGGAGATTGAAGGAGAAGAACTACAGTTTCCGTTTCAAGACTGACTTCGAGGTCGAGGGCTACTTGAGGTACAGGGGGGACAGTTTCGTGAAGCGTTTCGACGCGAACTCTTACCTGTATATTACGAAGGCCCTCGACTATTTCGACCTCTCGGGGGAGAAGAACAGACACCCCGAGCGCCATATAGAGACGAAGTTCCTCGTGATAGCGTTCAAATCGGACTGGCTATATCCGTCTTACCAGGCGCAGGAAATAGTCAAGCAGCTGAAGATAAGGCATGCCGACGCGTCTTATTGCGAGATAAAGTCGACATACGGACATGACGCGTTCCTGCTTGAGACGGAGGAGCAGACGCGCCTGATAAGCCATTTCCTTAAGAAGGCACATAAGGAAGGACGTTGATGATGACGACAGCGGTAAAGAGGAAGGATCACGAGATCATATACGCGATCGTCGAACCGGGGTCAAGGGTGCTTGACCTCGGCTGCGGCGAAGGCGACCTGTTGCACCTTCTCACGAACGGCAAGGGAGTCAAGGCGCAGGGAGTCGAGCTCAGCGAAGACGCGATATATAAATGCGTCGAGAAGGGCTTGAGCGTATTCCACGGCGACATAGACAGCGGCCTGAAGGATTATCCGGACGGGTCGTTCGATTATGTCATACTGAACCAGAGCATGCAGGAGGTCAAGAAGGTCGATTTCGTGATAGACGAGGCACTGCGCGTAGGCGGCCGCGTAATCGTCGGCTTCCCGAATTTCGCCTATTGGCGCGCGCGGATCCGCCTGTTCTTCAAGGGCAAGACGCCGGTCACGTATTCATTGCCTTACAGGTGGTATAATACACCTAACCTGCACTTTCTCAGTATCAGCGATTTCAAGGAGTTCTGCGCTGATAAGGGAATAACGATAGAGTCGGAGCATTTTCTTGGTAGAAACGGGAAATCATGGTTCCTGCCTAACCTCTTTGCGCTGAACGCGGTATTTGTGATAAAGGCGGGCAATAAGGGAAAAGGAGGGTAAAGGAATGAAGAAGGTACTGATAATCGTCGTTGCCGTACTCATCGTATTATTCCTCGCGAAAGATTTTATCGCGAGCACGGTGTTTACGTCGGGCATCAGGGCGTTCACCGACCTGCCTGCTAGCGTGAAGAGCATGAAAGTAGGGGTATTTAAGAGTGCAGTCGATATTAGCGGGTTCAAGGTCTATAACCCGAAGAACGCGTTCAAGGACAGGGTCATGCTGGACATGCCGGTGCTTTATGTGGACTATGACCTCGGGTCGTTCCTTACCGGCGCTAACCACCTTGAGAAGATGAAGCTCGAATTGAAGGAGCTTTATGTAATAAGGAACGAAGGAGGGGAGCTGAACCTTGATTCACTTAAGGCGATCCAGGCGAAAGGCGCAGGCGCTAAGGGCACAAAGAAAGACATGAAATTCAAGATAGACGTGCTCGAGCTTAAGATAGGGAAAGTCATCTATATGGATTACACGAAAGGCGCAACACCATTCGTCAAGGAGTTCAACATCGCCCTGAATGAGCGCTATGAGAACATAGATAACCCGTATACTTTCGCGTCTCTGGTCATGTTCAAGGCGCTGGCGAATACCAGCATAGCGTCCCTGACGAATTTCGATGTCGGATCCCTGAAGGATACCGCCGCCGGCGCGCTGTCGACCGCGACAAAAGCGGCCACGGATGCGGCCGCCACGGCTGTCGAATCGGGAAAAGCAGCCGCTGCTGACGCTATGAAAAAGGCGACGGAAGGGCTGAAGGGAATTATGCCGGGCAGTAAATAAAAAACCCGAAAATAATCTTTGACCATAAGTTAATAAAGGATTATAATATCAAGGTGAAGTTTAAGAGATCCCAGGTGATCATGTTCTGGTTTTTGCCTTTGATCCTGATCGGCGGAATGTTTTATCCGCTGCTTGGTTACCTGGTGGTGGGAATGATGGTGTTTTTCATCGTTCTTTCGTTTTTCAGGGGCAGATATTGGTGCTGGAACTTGTGCCCGAGAGGGTCGTTCCTCGACATTTTTCTTTCCAATATCAGCCTGGACAGGCAGAACCCGAAGATATTCGGGAACCAGCTTTTCAGATGGCTGGTTTTCTTCGCGTTCATGGGTTTTTTAGTGTATAGGATCCTGAGCTCAGGGGGGAGCTTGGCAGGTATAGGGGTCGTGTTTGTTTCCATGTGCCTGATAACTACGGCGATCTCTATAATCATTGGTATCATCGTGAAACACAGAGGCTGGTGCGCTATATGCCCAATGGGTACCCTCCAAGAGAAGATAGGAAAACTCAGGAAGAACAGAAAGGAATAGGTTTAGCGGTTTGCCTGCTCCTGCTGGTGGTCTCAGGCCGGCCTGTTTTTGCCCAGGACTCGTATGACAGCAACGACACGTTATTATGGGACGGCCTTGAGTCAAGGCAGCACTGGAGCATCAATACCTCGGGCGAAGTAGGGATAAGCTCGGAATTCAAGACGCAGGGCCAGGGTTGCCTTGCGATCAATACTTCAAGCAGCATCCCGTCCGCAAAAGGCCTCACGATAAGGAAGTCCAACACCGACCTCGATGTCACATTCGCGAAGAAAGTAATCCTCGATATATATAACAGCGGCCCGCCGTGCGATATTGCCTTGGCTTTCAACACCGACGGGATCCGCGAGAGCATACCGAAACGGCTCGAGACCGGGCTTAACACGAACGTGACATTCGACATAACAACAAAAGATTTCAAAGTGCCGTTCGGCAACGCGAATATCGCCACGGACGTCATGTTCATAATCTACCCGAGGGACAGCAGGGTCGGGCAGATATTCATGGATAATATAAGGATAAAGAAATACGGCGGGCTGCAGTCCGAGCCGCCGAGCATATCACCGGGTTTCTTTGCCGAACCCGAGGTCGAACCGTTCACTCCTGTCGAGACGTCCGATACCCCGGGCGCCTACTCCATAGCAGGCGGGTCTTTTGGCGATAACAATACCGTCCCGGAACACAAGACCGCCGCGATATTCGGCGCGGGCCTTATAGGCATTGCCGCTTTCCGCAGAAAACACTTTAAAAAATAAGCGTAATACAATAGAATATGGCTATGCGTAATAGCGTTATATTACTCATAGCCGTTCTCAGTTTTCCTGCGAGCGCCGATGCCGCTCCCGCCTACGGCACGGATATGCCCGCGAAGGGGAAGATACGCGCGGGATACCAGGCAAATATCGTGCTTAAGCACGAGCTGAAGGAGGGTTACGGGAAGATAAGCTCCGGCCAGCACTATCTTGACGTGTCATACGGTGTCCTCGACTGGCTCACGCTCGACGGAAAAGCCGGCATAGGCGATACGGACAGGAAGGGCGGCAATGTCGCCGATGTCGATTACGGCTATTCGTTCGCGGGCGGGTACGGATTCAGGCTGCGCCTGTACGACAATGAGGAGCACGGAGTCAGGATCGTCGGCGGTTTCCACCATATAAGCGTGCACCCGCGCGATACGGATATTGGAACGGACAGGTACGAGTCGTTCCTCGACGACTGGCAGCTCGACCTGCTGTGCTCGAAGAGGTTCGGCAGGTTCACGCCATATGCGGGCGGAAAAGCGTCGGTCTTCGAGCACGTATACAGGGTAAATAAAGGCGACAGGAAGCGCGTCTCGCCGAAATATAACGGGGGTGTCATCGCGGGTTTTGACATGAAGGTAAAGGATAACGTAACGATAAACGTCGAAGGGCGCTTCATTGACGAGGATGCCGTGAGCGCGGGGATATACTATTCGTTCTGAAAGGCATAATGGAAGACAGGGACTACGTCGAATACCAGAAGCATAAGAATTCGGAATACGAATCGCTGTGCAGGCGTTGCGGCGCGTGCTGCGGCATAAAAGACGGCGACCCGTGCGAGGAGCTTGTTGCTGAGCCGGACGGCGTGCATTACCGCTGCCGGGTCTACGAAACGCGCCTCGGGCCGAGGAAGACCGTAAGCGGGAAGGAATTCACCTGCGTAGAATTGCGGATCATATTGAATAAATCGTGGGCGGGGCACCCGGAATGCGCGTATGTGAAAGCGCTGAACGGGATGCTGTCAGGGGAATAACATGGACGCTTTAGAGAATTTCAGGAACCGGATAAGCGTAAGGGAGTACGCCGACAAGCCCGTAGAGAAAGAGAAACTCGGCAAGATAGCCGACGCGGGGCGTCTCGCGGCGACGGCGCGCAACGAACAGCCGTGGGAATTCGTCATCGTCACGGACAAGCCGAAGATAAAAGAGCTCGCCGGGATAACCGACCACGGGAAGTTCATGGCGGAGGCCGCGGCGTCTATAGCCGTCTTCTGTAAGGACACGAAATATTACCTCGAGGACGGCAGCGCCGCGACCGAGAACATGCTGCTTGCGGCGGCGGCATTGGGGCTCGGGGCATGCTGGATCGCCGGGGACAAGAAGGAGTACGGGGCGAGGATAGCGGAAGTGTTGTCCGTACCCGCGGGGTATAAACTCGTAAGCATAATATCGCTGGGGTATCCGAAGTCGAAACCGGAGCCGCACACGAAGAGGCCTCTGGAAGAGGTCATTCACTGGGGGAAATTCTGATGAAGAACGTAAAAGTGTACAGCACGCCGACCTGCCCTTATTGCGTAAGGGCCAAGCAGTTCCTTAAGGAGAACAACGTCGCGTTTGAGGACATCAATGTCGCCGCAGACCCCGCGAAGGGAGAGGAGATGGTCAAGATATCGGGCCAGATGGGCGTGCCGGTCATCGATATCGAAGGCAAGATAATAGTCGGCTTCGACAGGGACGAAATCAAAAAAGAACTGGGTATATGACAGTTTACGACCTCATCATAATAGGCGCGGGGCCTGCCGGGATAACCGCCGCGGTCTACGCGGCACGCAAGAAGATGAGTTTTCTTGTATTGAGCTGGGACATCGGGGGGCAGGCGGCCTGGAGCGGAGATGTCGAGAATTACACCGGATACCAGTTCATAACAGGGCCGGAGCTCGCGGCAAAGTTCGAAGAGCATATGCGCCAATACGGCATCGAGGTACGGGAAAGGGAGTCGGTCCTGGGTCTCAAAAAACAGGACGAAGGGATAACGGTAAGAACAGATAAAGCCGAATACACGGCAAAGACCGTCATCGTGGCTTCCGGGAAGAGGTCCCGCGAGCTGGGGGTGCCGGGCGAAAAAGAATTCAAGAACAAGGGCCTCACTTATTGCGCGACATGTGACGGCCCTATTTTTTCGGGCAAGGATGTTGCGGTAATCGGCGGCGGCAACTCCGCGCTCGACGCGGCGATGCAGATGATAAAGATCGCGAAGAAGGTATACGTCATAAACAACACCCCGAAGCTCGGCGGCGAGGCCGTGGTGCGGGAGAAGATAGAGAGAAGTCCCGTTGCCACGGTATTGAACGAGAGCGTAGTGAAATCCGTCCTCGGAGACAAGATGGTCAACGCGATAAAGATAACGACAAAAGGCAGGGAACAGACGTTGGCCGTCCAGGGTGTATTCGTGGAGATAGGCCTCCTGCCGAATTCCGACTTCGCGGCGGAGCTTAATAAGAATGCGGCCGGCGAGATAATAGTTAATAGCCGCAACGAGACGAACATCCCGGGCATCTTTGCTGCCGGCGACGTCACCGACGTCCCGGAGAAACAGATAATCATCGCTGCCGGTGAGGGCTCGAAGGCCTGCTTAAGCGCATTCAGGTTCTTATCGTCGCATTAGGGGACGTGTCACTTAGGGACGTGTCAAAAGGGGACACTCCGCAATATGGGGATACCATGGATAATCACGTAGAGATAATATCGGGTGTATTTGCATATCCGAATACGGTTGAGACGGGAAGGGGTAAGGTAGAATATTCGATCAACGACGGAGATATGCCCGTAGTAATGAGCGTGCACGGCGGCATGGGAGGTTTCGACCAGGCAAGGATCCTTGTGGATTTTCTCGGCGAGAAAAACTGGAGGTTGCTATGCCCTTCTAGGCCCGGTTACCTGGGCACGCCTATTGAAAGCGGAAGGACAATGGAAGAGCAGGCCGACCTCCTGGCGGCATTGCTCGATACTTTAAAGATAGACAAGGTCGTCGTTATCTGCGCTTCAGCCGGAGGGCCTCCGGGTTATTTTTTCGCGATACGGCATCCCGACAGGATAAAGGCGCTAGTACCGATAGATGCCGTCAGCGGATTTTATGATATGCCCGATTCGGCAGGTCCGGTAGCTAAGGCGCTCTTCCTGAGCGATATAGGGCAGAAGATACTCCTTGCTATGGAAGAGAAGAAGCCAGAATCTTTCCTGCAGGAGATATTCAGTACGTCGGCATATTTCACTAAGGAGCAGATCAAGTCGCATACCGAACACGCGCTGAAATCGCCGGATGCGCTTGCGTTCCTGAGGGCTTTCATGGTGACTATGAGCCCATACGCCAAAAGAAAAACGGGTACCGAGAACGACCTTATGCAGTTCAAAAAGTTCACCCACCTGCCGGTTGAGGGCATAAAGTGCCCGACGCTCATTGTCCACGGCACGCATGACGCAGATGTCAAGTTCTACGACGGTGTGTACGCCTACGAGCATATACCCGGCGCGGAACGCTACTGGATAGAGGAGGGTTCGCATGTCGGCTTCTGGCTCAATCCGCGCGCCAATGAAGCCCATCAGGCGGTCAGGGATTTTATCACAGGGGTAAAATAGTGGAATGAAATATATCTTATCCATCGACCAGGGAACCACCGGAAGCCGGGCATATATATTCGATAAGCCCGGCCGTATTGTTTCCAGCGCCTATAAGGAGTTCAGGCAGATATACCCGCGCGCCGGATGGGTCGAGCATGACCCGGAGGAGATATGGCGCTCTGTGGAATCCGTGGTCAGGCAAGCGATCTCGCGCAAAAAGATAAGGCCCGCCGATATCGCCGCGATAGGCATAACAAACCAGCGCGAGACCACGATACTCTGGGACAGGAAGACCGGCAAGCCGGTTTATAACGCTATTGTCTGGCAATGCCGCCGCACCGCCGCCATCTGCGACAAGCTCAAGAAAGAAGGCCATTCGGAACTTTTCCGCAGGAAGACCGGCCTCGTCATTGACCCATACTTCTCGGGAACAAAGATTAAGTGGATTTTAAGCGGACTGTCCCAAAATGCTGCGAAGCGTCCCCCGCAGGGGAACACGTCCCCAAACGGCACGTCCCTTTGCTTCGGCACTGTAGACACCTGGCTGATATGGAAATTGACGGGAGGCAAGGTCCACGCGACAGATTACACGAATGCGTCACGCACGCTGATATTCAATATTAGAGAAAAGAAGTGGGATGCGCAGCTGCTAAGGATATTGAAGATACCGAAGGCCATTTTGCCGGAGGTCAGACCCTCGAGCTCGATATTCGGCACGACCGCAAAGGGTATATGCGGCCTGCCCGCGGGCATCCCGATAGCAGGGGTGGCGGGGGACCAGCAGGCAGCGCTCTTCGGCCAGGGATGTTTCAAGGCAGGGGAGATGAAGAATACCTACGGCACCGGGTGTTTCCTTCTGCTGAATACCGGTAAGAAGTTCCTGCTATCGAATAATGGATTACTGACAACGCTTGCCTGCGACGCGCACGGAGCGCCGTGCTATGCCCAGGAAGGCGCTGTATTTATAACAGGCGCGGCAGTGCAATGGCTCAGGGATGGGCTCAAAATAATCAAGAACGCCGCCGAGACCGAAAAATGGGCGAAGAAAGTTAAGGACACTGCGGGCGTCTATTTTGTTCCGGCATTCGTCGGCCTTGGCGCGCCATACTGGGATTCGCGCGCCCGCGGCACCCTTACCGGCATAACCCGCGGCACGAACAGGTCGCACATTATCCGCGCGACGCTCGAGGCGATCGCTTACCAGGTAAAAGATATCGTTGATATTATGGAGAAAGAGACCGGCAACCGCTCGAAATCCCTGCGTGTTGACGGCGGCGCGTGTCGCAATGGCCTGCTGATGCAGTTCCAGGCGGATATCCTCGGCGTCAGGACAGTGCGCCCGATGATAACCGAGACGACCGCGAAGGGCGCCGCGATGCTCGCGGGCCTGGCCGTTGGGTTCTGGAAGACCTCGTCCGAATTGAAGATGACGCTTGTCGCTGAGAAGATATTTTCACCGCGCATGAACGGCGCGTCAAGAAAAGCGCTCTATTCGGGCTGGCTCGCGGCTGTCCGTAAGGCAAGAGCAGTATGAAGCGCGACATAGCTAAGCTGAAAGCCGGGCATTTCGACCTTCTTGTCATAGGCGGCGGCATAAACGGCTGCGCGATCGCGCGCGACGCGTCGCTGCGCGGCCTGACGACCGCGCTCATAGAAAAAGACGACTTCGCCTGCGGCGCAAGCGGCAAATCCACGAAGATAATCCACGGCGGCATCCGCTACCTCGAACAGTTCAACCTGAACCTCATCTACGAAGCCCTGCACGAACGAGGGACATTATTACGGACAGCCTCGCAGTTGGTATGGCCGCTCGAGTTCATCATCCCGGTATATAAGGGCGACCCGCGCCCGCTCATAATGATGCGGACGGGTGTCTTCATCTACGACATGCTTGCCGGCAGGGCTAATATCCATTGCCACCGTCCGCTGGATAAGAGCGAACTGACATTATTTGAACCGAGCATCACCCCGAAGGGCTTAAAAGGCGGCGTCATGTATTGCGATGCCCAGATGGACGACATCCGGCTTTGTCTCGATAACGCGATATCCGCTTCTGAAGCGGGCTGCTGCATAGCGAACAAGGTGGAAGCGGAAGGCCTCGTGAAAAAAGAGGGAAGGGTGGCAGGAGTTGAAGCAAAAGACACCCTGACCGGCGAAAAGTTCACCATCCGCGCGCAGTATGTGGTCAACGCCACCGGCGCCTGGTCGAACCGTTTGGTCTGGGCGGATGAGCCGCACGCTCCCGCGATAACCCGGCCCACAAAAGGCATACACCTTGTCTATAAGAAACTTCCGATAACGCGCGCTATGCTCTTTTCCGCGCGCAAGGACAAGAGGATATTCTTCGCGATCCCGTGGCGAGATTACACGCTGATAGGCACGACCGATACCGATTTCAACGGCCCGCCGGATGAGGTCTATGCCGAGCGTTCCGATGTTGAATACCTGCTTGATGAGATCCGCAGGGTATTTCCCGATGAGAATATAAGCAAGGAGGGCGTCATAACCACCTATGCGGGCCTGCGCCCGCTGATGAACACGCAAGGCATCGCGCCGTGGAAGGTCTCGCGCGAGCACTACATTAAGGAATCCGGCTCCGGGCTCATATCGGTTGTCGGGGGAAAATACACGACATACAGGCGCCTTGCCCAACAGCTGGTAGACCTCGTGGCCCGAAAGTTCGAAGGCAGGGCCCTTAAGTCGTGCGAAACGGCCGAGCATGGCCCCGTCGCGCCGCAAAAGGCGGGGGAGGGGGACCTTCGTTCGCGCATAGAGCGCGCCGTGAAAGACGAGATGGCCAATAGTTTGAAGGACCTTCTGATACGCCGCCTTCAACTTGCGATGACGCCTTCACGCGGCCTTGACGTGTACGAAGAGGCCGGACGTATAATGGGTGAACTGCTCGATTGGACACTCGCGCAAAGGGATTACGAGATCCAGTCCTATAAATACGAGATAAGAAAGAATATGGAGTGCCTTAAGGTAAATAACCATTGATAAACTAGATAAAGGATGGAGATTACGTATGAATATGAAGCTATGTTCAATTGAGCGGAAAATATTAGAAGCATTGAAAAGATATTGTGCTGAGTATTGGAATCTACCCGAGGTGTCCTGCTTAATTGGAATTGTATTGTTAGGGTTCATTATAAAAAAACTCACTATTTTACTAATAATATATGTTGTGACTATATTGTTTATTCATTCTATAATAAAATCAAAGAGAAAAAACATAGTCATAGTATTGGCAGTAATAATATTTATAGTGTTTATAATATATAAGCCCACGAATTTATTAAATGCTCCTAAGTTAGAGATTAATCTTGGAGTTTTGTCTATTCCGACGGCTGAAGAAGGGAATATCGCGCCATTAATATACACCTTATTTAAATATATTAAATACGATCCGATTACAAGTCCAAGGACAGCATATCTTGTTATACAGCCAATATCATTTAGATTAAAGTATAATCCAAAAGATGATATATATCATGGAGAATATGTTGTTTTTATTAAGAATATCGGTCATTCTGCTGCCATAATAAATAAAATTGAGTGGGATACTGCTACGAAATGGAATAAGGAAGAAATGAAATTAACTCCAAAAGCAGAGTACTATAGATCAGAACTCAATAAATTAAATGACAAAAAACTACCTAAAGAAGAAGAGAAAATATACAACAATTATTATAATAATCTAATTGAAGAGCTTGAATGTAAAGGGAAAATATTACGTTCTAATGATGAAATAATATTCAGTTTTTCACCTCAATTGCAGTCTGAAAAACCTACAAAAGGTATATTTGTAATAACGGTAGTAGTTGATTATAGATCAATAAATAATGAAAATAAAAAATTTAAAAGTCAATATAACGGATATGTTGAATACAACAAGGAACTAAATATGAATAACAAAATATACAAATTTATAAATAAAAAACAACGCATCGATACATTACCATAATAACATAATACATAAGTCCAGACCAAAACAGAGAAGACCTAGGATAGGTCGATCGAGAACTACCTGCGTAACCGTAAAGGATAAATAGGGGAGGGGAATAAAAATAAAGAGATTTCTCGCTTTTATATGCCAAATTTGCCCATTCTGTATTTTCTCCCGCCGCTTTCCGAACTCCGGATTTGCCGTGAAGATGAAGGAAGTGGAGAAGGCCTGTCCTTGCTGTAAGGCATACGAAGAGCTTATAGTCAAGAAGAAACACCCCTAAAATAACAAATATTTCCCCTTGCAATTATTCCAATAAATGGTATCTTATATTGACTCGAAACGTGTTGATAAAAATATGAAAAAATCCCTTATATTAATAATTGCTGTTTTACTGATGAGCCCAGCTGTGGCAAGCGCCAACCTGCTGGTCAACCCGGGATTTGAGACGGGTAATTTCAGCGGATGGACTCCCAGCATTGTCGGCCTCCAGACCGTATCGGACTCGAACCCTCATTCGGGCCAGTACGAGGCGAGGATATACCAGTTCGGGAGCTTCAGCCAGAATGTCACAGTGACGCCGAACACCGTCTACAAACTTTCCTCGTTCATGAATATACCGACAAACGGCGGTTACGCGTCGATCTCGTTAACCTTTTTCAATGCCTCCGGCACGTCTTCATTCCAGCAGGAGCGTTCGTGGGAGAGGTATCCGGGCAGCGCCCAATACGAGATGATAGAGACGGACTGGCTGACGGCCCCGAGCTATGCCGCCTACGCCAGGGTCCAGTGCTCCGTTACCACAGCCGGCAGCTATATCGACTTCGATGACGTCAGCTTGGATGTGATACCCGAGCCGACCTCGCTTCTGCTTTTATCCTCAGGCCTAACAGGATTGCTTGGCCTGGGTTTTAGGAAGAAGAGGAAGTAGGCACCGTTTCGTTTCAAAATAATCGTTACCCTTGCAATTATGCTATTGCAGGGGATTTTTGTTTGGGGAAGAATGAACGCATGAATACAAAAGCCGGGCAAGCAGAAAAATTAGCTGTTTTGTTAGATTACCAGGAAGGCTCAATCGTGAGCAAAGAGATCATACGTAAGGACAAGGGCACAGTGACCCTTTTTGCCTTTGACAAAGGGCAAGGGCTCAGTGAGCATACCGCGCCGTTTGATGCCCTGGTATACGTATTTGACGGCAAAGCGGATATCTTGATATCCGGCAAACAGCATCATTTAGGCGTCGGCGATGCCATAATAATGCCAGCCGATCAGCCGCATGCTTTAAAGGCCATAGAGCGTTTCAAGATGATGCTGGTCATGATAAGGGCGAAAAACTCCAACTAATGGTTGGAGAACTAACTCGCACCACCGGTGCGAGAAATCGGCCTGATGAGGCATTAAACTGCAACCAATAGTTGCAGAAACTGGCAAGAACAAGGCCAAGATATTAAAGAGTGAAAATAGCCCGAAATAGGGGCATCCTGACGCAAATTCCGGGCATTTCTTATGGCTATAACCAACCAAAAATCCCGCCTAGAAACCATCCAATACAGCCAAACATCCGGTGAGGGGAAACACTTATCCACAACTTGTTTCGTGTGCTGTAGTACTTAACATAAGATATATTATAGGACGTTGCCTGCCAGAGGGAAACATCCGGGCTTTATGGTTTTTGGGTGTGTTTTGGCGTGCTTCGGATTACGTGTTTCCGGCTATTTCTTGCCTTCGGAAAGGATCTTCAACATATGCTTGTGGATCTTTCCGTTTGTTGCGAGGATCTGCCTGGAGTTATTGTTGAATTGTCTGCCTGTGAAATCGGTCACCTCTCCCCCGGCTTCCTTGACTATGAGCCAACCTGCCGCTGTATCCCACGGGAAAAGGTCCAATTCCCAGAAGGCCTCAAGCCTGCCGCAGGCCACGTAGCAAAGGTCAAGGGCAGCGCTTCCGGCCCTGCGTACGGCCTGTGAGGCCATAAGGAAATTCCTGAAATGCACAAGGTTCTCTTCCATACTCTTGCCAAGTTTATATGAAAATCCGGTCATCAGGAGGCTTTTTTTGAGCTCTTTAACCGCGCTTACTTTTATGCGTTTGCCGTTAAGGAATGAGCCCTTGCCTTTTTCGGCGTAAAAAAACTCATTATGTTCCGGGTTATATACTATACCGAGAACAGGTTTTCCGGCTTTCTCGAGGCCTACGGATATGGCATAAAACGGGAATCCATGGGCAAAATTTGTGGTCCCGTCAATCGGGTCTATGACCCATTTAAGGCCGCTCCCGCAACCGGTCTTACCGGATTCTTCCGCAAGGAAACCGATATCCGGGAACTCCTTGCGAAGCGCTCCTATCAGGATCGCTTCCACTTCGCGGTCTACATTTGTAACGAGGTTAATGTCGCCCTTAAAGGATATCTTCTTTATCTTTTTGCTGTTGTCCTTAAGGTATTTTCCGGCCTTGAGGACTATCCGGCAGGCTGTTTTTCCTAGTTTACTATTCATCAAAGGATTTTAGGGCTTCGCTTTCGGTAGGATATATCTCGAATACTTTGTCCAGGTCAGTGATCCTGAAGACCTCATTGACCTTGTCCCTTAATTCGCATAGCTTCAGTTTTCCGCCTTGATCTTTCGTGAGCTTCAACAGGTATACCATGGCGGCAAGCACAAGCGAAGATATGAAGTCAAGGTTCTTGAAATTCAGGATGACATCCTTGGAATCCTTCTCCAATATGCCGGCAAAATCCTTTTTTACCATGTCTATCTCGTACATGGTTATTTCGCTCTTCATGATCTCAGCGACCGCTATTCCGCCGCTTTTCCGCACGGCAAATACATCCGCCATGGCTTACCTCTCCCGGCCGTAATCAGGCCGCTATTTTTTCTTGCCCCTGTGGGACTTGCCTGACATGCGTTTCTTCCTTCTTTTATTCCTTAGCCCTTTTGGAACCGCCATCTCTCGCCTCCTTGTTTTCGTTTACAGGTTTAAGGCCTATCTTGTCCGCTATCTCAACGACTTCTTCCACCGATACGTTATCCAGGGTCTTGCCGCGTTTCTTCAGGTGCTCGTTGAATTTTACCGCTTTTTCCTTCATCACTTCATGGGTCACTTTTGACCCGCCGTAGAGCCTGAAATTATCGCCTACCGTTATCCTTTTACGCCCGTCATCGCAGTCAAATCCGAGCCCCAGCAGGGTCTTTTTAATGTTATTTTTCCCCGCCATCAGGACGCGAGCCTGCCTTTTATATAGGAGATCAGGCGTTCCCTGTTCCTGCCGTCGGTTTCGGCGAATTCGATGCCCGCAACGAAGGTCCTTCTGCCGTCCTTGTCGATGCGTTCGGGGCCGTTGCGGTCTTCGCACCAGACCACGCGTCCCTTTGTCTTTATGCTCTCACTGTTTTCCGGGATGGAAATCTCCATGTTAATAAGGGAATTTTTCGGGAGTATCTCGTAAAGGATCACGGCAACGCCGGACTCGCTTATGTTCCTGCTGTTCGCGGTAAATTTCGGCGGCGCGGCCTTTAATAGGCTGTATTTTACGTCCAATTCGGCGTTTACGCGCTCGGACCTCCTCCTCTCCGGGCTTCCAGAATAATAGCCCTCGACCTTGCCGTGAAGGGCATATTTATCCTTGATGTCCCTGTCTTCTTTTGAGGAAAGGACATATATTACGAAAAGGACGCCTGCCGCGAGTATTGATACAAGTATTATCGTCATTTTATAGCAGTATATACATAATTTGACAGCATGTCAACACGGACGGTCACACGTTCCACTGCTGCGACTCATAATCGGCCGAAGGGAGCGTTATCTGTATGGAGCCGAATTCCGGGCAGCGTTCGATCATCGCTCCCGAGCTTTCTATGGTGGCCAGGAGCCTTATCGCCTCTCCTGCCGCGGCGCCTATATCGGAGAAATTGATGCCTATTTCGAGTATCCTGTCAAATGCGGCCGTGCCGCAATTTTTTACGGCGGCCCAGGAGTCATCCCCGGAGAGGCTGTATATAGTATATTCGAGCGGTTTTTTGCCCGACAGGGCCGGTATCGAGATCTTCAAGCCCTTATCTATGAACAATATCCCAAGCCCGAGCTTTTCATCGCCGTTGTTATGCGACAGGTCGAACCTGAAGAACAAAGTGTCTTTATTGAAACCGAAATACAGTTGCCTCAATATCGTCTCGGACTGGTACATCGTGCCGCCGCGTTTGCTTACGTCGACAAGCCCGGAATTCACCCATTCAAAATAATTCGTGTCCCTTCCGTCAAGCACGGGGCTCATGAACCCGGCCGGCTCCCTCGCTATCCTGGCCTTCTTTGCGCGTATAGGTATAGACAGGTACTCGGGAGGCGTCCTTCCGGCAAGCATGTATACGTTGGAAAGATGCATCCTGAAGAGGCGGTCGAACTCATCGTCGTTGGCGGACGAGTTATCCTCGCCATACCACCAGTTCCAGTCGCTGCCTTCGGCTATGAACATTTCCTTCCAGGCGTCCCGCAATACCGCGGGGTCGGGCTGGGAACTCTCGAAATCCTTGAGCATATCTCTCGTCTCGGAAAGGTATTCCCATGCTTTGTTCTTCTCGTCATGCCCTATCCAGATGCAGAAATTAGCGTTTATCCATGAGCCGGGGTGGATTTTCTCCAGCCTGTCCTGCGCCGGGAACTGGTCGAGGTACTCGGAGACGGTGACTATCCTGAGTTTCGGATCATTCTGGAGGCCTTTGTAGAGGCACCTGAGGAAATCCCGGCCGTCATTCTGGTAGAATTCCCACGCATTCTCGCCGTCAAGTATTACAGGAACGAGATACGGCGCCCCGGAAGGTTTAGGCAGCTTGTCTTTTATGGAATGGAGCCTGCCGATGAAATCGGCTGCAGCGCTCTCCGCGGGCCAACTCTGATATACGAACCCTATTGCGTCGGATAACGTCCTGTCCCTGAATATGAGCGACAATGGCCCGCCCTGCGTTTCGACGATATAAGGCCTATAGAGCGATTCAAGGTTCTTTTGCATCTGCAGCGATCGGAAGAGCACCTCTTCATCGGTTGCGGCCCATTTAATCCCCGCTTCCCCCATGATGCCGACGGCCTGGTCGCTTACGGACCCTTCCGAAGGCCACATGCCCCGCGGTGGCCTGCCGAATTTCTCTTCGTAGTATTTTACAGCGGATTCTACCTGCTTCTTGGCGTCCTCCGGATGGCGGAACGTCGATTTCGGTAACTTGATCTCTGGGTAAGATATTTTTGCGATATCGGTGTCACATAATAGCGGCAGTATAGGATGGAAATACGGGGATACCGAGATCTCTATAATGCCCTCCTCCTGTAATTTCCTGTATGTTGGGATTATCTCCCTCATTATATCAAGCTGCTTATTAAGGACCAGGTTCTTGTCATCCTCGTAAAAATATTTCCCCTTTTTTGACAGTGCCGCGAGTTCCACGTCCTTCTCCCTGAACATCGGGTCTATCCAGCAGAGGTTGAAAAGGACCTGCAGGTCGGTGAAATCCTGGGGCGTGAAACGCTTTGATGCCGCAGCTGCTTCCTCCCGCGAGAAATGTCTCCCTCTCTTCATCAGTAGGTCGTAATATCTCGGGAAGGGCTTTATCATCATGTCCCAGTTTGCCATGAAGAAATTACGGAGTATGAACTGTTTGTCGTCTTCCGTAAGGTCTTTAGCGGGTTTTAACGACAACTGGAAAGCCGTGTCCTTCCGGGAGGCAGGGCCCGAAAGGTCTTCTATCTGCTCCATCAGTGACGGGACCATGTTGAAGGTCTGGTGGACGTCCGGATAGTCCCTCAGCATTAGCGCCATATCAAGGTAGTCCTTCACGGCGTGGAGCCGTACCCACGGCATGCTCGTCTCGCCCGTGAGCGTGTTCTTGTAGTAAGGCTGGTGCATGTGCCATACAAAAGCTATGTACAGCGGTTCGTCTGCCATTTATCTTATCCTGTTCGAGACCAGCCCGAGGGCGTTATTGCTGCGATATGCTTCGTAATCAACCAGGTAGCCGTGGTTCTTGTTGGCGGATATGTATTCCCTGTATATGTTAAGCTCTATAATGCAGAAGACCCTCTCCGGTGACCTTAGGTATTTATCGAGCTTGTCGTAATCATGGAATTCGTCCATTTGGTTGCGTCCGCTGTAATAGATCCAGTATACCGGTTTTACAAGGTATGCCGACAGTTTGCCGTCCGGTCCTATATGCTCCGTTATCCGCGATCCGAAATATTTCGGGGACTTGAGCCTATCTATATGCGGAATAACGAAAAGCGAGACCGAGGTGCTGAGCACGAACATGACCGCGAGCGAGACGAACACGTGCCTCAACGGCCTGCGCCTCTTATCCCAGTAGTAACCGATCGCCATAGCGGCCGCGGGGTACACCGGCAATACATATAGTATATTCTTAGAACTCGATATCGTAAAGAAGAACAATATGGATAAAGGCCAAGCCGACAGCAGTTTCATACGGCCGTCCTTCCTGTCTTTCGCGAGCAGCGATATAGCCGCGGGCAGGAAAACGGCCCAGGGCAGGAAACCCGCAGGGAAAGCGTAAAAGTAATAAAGCAAGGGTTCTTTGTGGTCGAATGCCTCGAAGTACCGGCCGAATATCTGCCTGCCGAGAAGCTCTTTTGTATACTCCTCCCCTCCCCTTATACATGCAGGCACCAGCCACGACGCAATAATGGCCAGGAAAACAAGAAAGCCAAATGCGGTTCCCCACGACAGCAATGCTTTCATCTGCCTTGTAAGCAGCGCATAGGCAGATATAGCCAGCGCCGGCAGGATGAGCCCTACCGGCCCTTTTGTCAGCGTAGCCAGGGCCATCAGAATGAAAGCCGTAAAATAGCATACGCTCCTCGCGCGCCCAGCCTTCGCAATGCCCGTATATAATAGATACAGGGCGGACACCGTAAGGAACGTGAATAAGGCGTCAAGCATTACCATTTGGGAAGCTGCGAAGAAGGCGACAGTAGTGCTCAGTACAAGGCCGGATATCAGGGCGGTATTCCCGTTGAACATTTTTCTCGCAAATATATATGTCGCGACAACGGTGCCAGTGCCGGAGAGGACCGATACGAGCCGTGCGGCTATATCGTTTACGCCACCGGATAAGAGGCCGAACAGGGAGATAACCCAGAAGAATACGGGCGGTTTTTGTGTATATATCTGGCCGTTGATACGCAATGTCAGCCAGTCGCCGCTGTCAACCATGCCCTTGGAGATGGCGGCGTATCGCGTCTCGTCCGGAGTCCAGAGCCCCCTCAGCAGCGACCCGGGCAGGAAAAGCGCGAGGCACACGAAGACAAGTATAGCGATATGCAGAACGGCCTTATTTGGCAGCGTCATATTTTTTCTTATGTATAAGCATTATGTTGCGAAGGTAAACGATAGAACCGAACGACTGCCCGAGAATGAACACGGGGTCCTTCCTATATATGGCGTAGGAAAGCAGTATAAGGCTTCCGAGTATACTAAAGTACCAGAAAGCGTTAGGGATGACACTCTCCCCTTTCCTCTCGGACGCTATCCATTGGAAGACGAAACGCAGTGAAAAGCACAACTGCCCTATTAACCCGAAAGCGACCCAAAAGTTCAATATGCCGGGATTCATAACTCCTCCCACTTATAATGAAAATGCCTCTTCTTCATCCAGGCAACCGCAAGCAGGTCCAACAACGGACTGACCAGCCTCTTGCTGAGATTGTATTTCGACCTTCCGTATCTCCTCGAATTATGCGACACTTCCACCTCTTCCGCCCTGAAGCCCTCCATCCTGGCTAGCGTAGGCAGGAAACGGTGCATCCCGTCATACAGTTTTATTTTTTCGAGGCAGTGTTTTCTATAGGCCTTCAGTGAACAGCCGGTGTCTTTGATATCTTCCCCGGTGACCTTATTCCTTATGAAATTCGCTATGCTCGATGAGGCCAGCTTAAGGAGCGGGTCCTTCCTGTCCCTTCGCCAGCCGTATGCCATGTCGCAGGACTCCAGCTTATCTACCAATTTAGGGATGTCCTCCGGATCGTTCTGCAAGTCGGCGTCAAGGGTCACAATGATATCTCCCCTTGCCGACCTGAAGCCGCGGTCGAACGCCGCGCTCTGGCCGCAATTCCGGTCGAAACTGATTATGCGGACAACCGGATATTTTTCCTTTAGCATTTTCATTACATTAAGGCTGCCGTCCGTTGAGCCGTCATTAATAAGTATGACTTCCGCGCTATCCCCGAGCTTCGGCAGGACAAAAGATATTTTTTCCAGCAGCAAGGGAAGGTTGTCTTGCTCATTATATACAGGGATAATTATGGAGACCATATGGGCCTGTCTTGGTTTAAAAAAAACCCCCGGGGTTTTGCCCCGGGGGTTTTCATCTAACCTAAGTTAGAAGGCAACCTTTACGCCGGTGGTGAGTATAATGGCGTTGTCGGTGCTCTTGGTGTATGAGTCGGTGTTGTCCTTGAAGAAGTTACCGGGCATAAATATGCCGCCGGTTACGTCAAACTGGACATCTTCGGTATAATCGTATACCAAAGAAGCATCAACTTCATTACCAAGGCTCCTGCTCCTGCCTTCAACCTTCTCGGCAACCCAGAAGTGGAGGTATCTCGCCTTGAGGGAGAGATCATCCATGGGCTTCAATCCGCCATCAACATAAAGGGTCATGCTGTTGGTGGAGCCTGAAGGATCTTTCGGGTCCAATGTCTGGTAGAGGTTTCCACCGATGCCGTTCCACGCTGACTGTGTACCAGCCATGTAGTCGCGGATCATCGAGTTGTACTTGCCCTTGAACATAGGATCCCAGGCGTTGAACTTGCCGCCATTTGCGCTCTCTTCACCGGAAAGATATGTGAAGCCAAGGCCGAGGTTCGGCTTGTAGCTTACATCTTTCCACATGTAATCACCGGAAACGTCGATAGCCCAAGCGAGTCTCTTTCTCTCGATCGCGCCACCGCTGGTTGAAGAGTTATACGAACCGGTCTCGTCAATGAGTTTGCCCCACTGCACGGCACCCTCACCGGACAAGGTCAGGTTCTCAACCGGGTCAATGTCACCCCTCATACCGAATACGCTGACTTCGCTCCTGTCGTACACCCTGGCGCCCGCGCCGGGAACCGTCGTGTCGGCATAGAAGGCCGCGTTCGCAATGAGGTCGACCGGGTCGATGTATCCGAGGTCGGAAGCAAGGCCGTTGTCGTTCTTGTAGAAGTAGTAGCCTTCAACCTTCGAATTGTAGTTGTCGAACTTGTAAGCGGCGTTGACACCGATCAAGTCCATGTCATCGTTGGCTGTGTCGGTCTCGCTTATCTTCGAGTAGATACCATCGATCGTCCACGGGTCGAGGTCCAAGGTAGCGCGTATAGCGTCATAGTACGTGCTGACGGAATACTGCTGACCCATCGGGCCCGATATCGCGACGTTCGTGTTGCCTGCGCCTAAGTCGAAACGATCGGGTACATTATCAGCCCTCGGGAATGCGAAAGCGCCGGACGGATCCCTGAAGATACCAGGTCCGATTATGAAACCGTCGCCAAACGCAACGTCCTGACGACCTATCTTAAGCGTTAACGGCTGATAGAAGAACTCTCTCATCGTTATGAACGCTTTGTTTACCATTACGCCGGTGTCAAAACCGGTGCCGGCCCAGCCGCCCCACTCGCTCTGGTTCGCGAGGACTATGGAAGCCGAGACGTTATCGGTAAGGTCTGAATCAACTCCAACCTTTATCGTTGAAAGGATGAAGCTGTCCTGGTCCTCGTTTATCGAGGCGCCGGAACCGAGGTTGCCGATGTTCTGTACACCGGGCGCCGGGAAGCGGAGGTTCGTTGACTCTTCCGACTTGCCCCTGAGGTCCCAGTTGTTCATGTAGATCGCGCGCTCTTCTATGGAGCCGCTGACCTTTATGTTCTGTACCGCAGCGAACGTAGGAGCCGCTATCGCGACTACCATCGCAGCTACGAAGAGAACTTTCAATAACTTCATTTTTAATCTCCTCTGTTAAGTTATATTCCAAAACGGGTTTAAAGTTCAAACCCAACGTATTTGCCTATTTATGTGCTTATCATCATGTTTTTGATAACTTCCAGCTTTTTAATTCATCCCTCCTTTCCCGCTATAATTGAAGCTATCTATGATGTTAGAGCCTTGTCTTATGTGCTCTAAATTAACATACGAGATACTTTTTGTCAAGCAATTTTTTTGTATTTTAGGGGATTATTTAGTGACCAGGCGGGA
Source organism: uncultured Planctomycetia bacterium (assembly GCA_964650515.1). Taxonomy (GTDB): domain Bacteria; phylum Omnitrophota; class Gorgyraeia; order Pluralincolimonadales; family Pluralincolimonadaceae; genus UBA6215. Next base: position 91,308 of record CAZYUB010000003.1, read on the forward strand.
GGTCGGAATAAGCCTTAGCTCGTCGAGAAAAACGGCCCCTTTGCCCCCGTTTTTTGTGCACAGGGCGAAGGAGATCTTCTTTATCCTGTCCAGCTTGGTATCCCCTCCCCACCAATAGGATAATTCGGTGGTATTTACTGATATCTCCTTCCATTCCCCTCCTGTGGGGGCAAGAGTGATCTTCTTGCCGAACGTGCTGTTATTTATGTCTATGAGCTTGAATTCAAGGTTGTTCTCGCTCCCCTCAACCTTGATAAGGAACCTGAACGAATAATTCTCCGGGCCTAGCGTAAGGTAGCGTTCTTTTTCTATGACGACCCATCTCCCGGTCTTCCCTCCGCCAAGGTCGTAATCGAGCTTCAGGCTGCTGCCGTTCTTTTCCGGAACGGACTTGATATTTATCGAAGCGCCCCTTGCGATGTTGGTGCTCCAGCCCGCGGCCGTTTCGAAATCATCAATGATGCCGTTTGCCCAGACAGGCGAATCGGGAAAATCGTTGAGCAAAGCGGCGAAGCGCGCGATTTCAGCGGAGCCGGCCGTTTCGAAACATATGTCGCTTAAGATCACTTTCCCTTTTCCTTCCGTGCAATCCGCAAGGTCGAATACGAAATTAATTTTCTTGATCTTGTCGCGGTCAGTGATGAAGCCGCCCCAAAAAGAATCCGCGCCGTTCCATCCGGTATGCTTGCCCCCGAATTCGCGCAGAGGCACCGTGACCTTGCGCCATTTATCTGTTATGCCTTTGAACTTGTATGCCGCGCCGCTGTTCGCGCTTTCCAGTTCGATCCTGAAAGAATGGGTGAACCTCGCGTCCTTTTCGCCTTTGACCATGAAAGACACCGCGTTATATGCGGACATATCAAGCCCGCTCAAATCCTTTGAAGTGATGTGCTGCTGGATCCTGGCAAGGTCGTAATCGATCGTGACCTGCTCCGGATATTCTTTTTTTGGCGCGCGCGGGATATTCATTGCGGGCAATTCATCGGAATCCCTTTTTTCGTAAAGCGCGGAAAATTCCGGCCGCGGAGAAAAATAATTGGATAACAATTGCCGGCCTTTAATGGTGATGGGGTCCTTTTCAAAAATCCTCCAGACAATGCCGTCATCTAAGTAGTTCGCGAGGCTTAAAAATAGCATGCCCTGGTCAAGCGCGCATACGTAACCTTCATACAGGTTGCCGGTGTCTATGTCCACAGCGTCCCTGAAACCGAAATCGAATTCCCTGTCCGATATCATGAAACTTTTCCGGAGGCCGTATTCTTCCAGGGCCCGCAGGTTCCGGCATACTTTTTTAGGATAATAAACCACCGCGAGCGCGGACGCGTGCGGAGTAATGACATTGCCGCGGAGCCCTCCCCACCCTAGGTAGTCGCCCCAAGGCGAATAGCTGGAGGACCATCCCCACACCGGGGAACCCGCATCCCTTGCGAAGAGCATCTGGGCGTAAGCGAAATCGGCCATGGACCTGCCTAACTCGGTCTCCCTTTCATCAAGGAAGAGGGCGCATATCCCTTGCATGAAGATGCCCCCTCCGTACCATGAGGGCTTCATTACTTTCATGCCGTAGTGCGTTTCGGAGTCCCTTTTGAGCTTATACCATGATTCAGCAGGAGCGGCGCCCGTAGCCACCGCGAAGAATACGGCAAGCCGGGTGTCGGAGGCCAGAAGGTCTATGGGCCACTTTAGGACCTCCCCTTCCACCACGTCAAATCCTCCGTAAAAGGCCTTTGAGGAGCTGTCATAGAAGGCCGACCAGTCCATCCTGTCCAGCAGTTTGGAGCATTTAGGGCCGAGTTCGGGGAATACCTGGCGGACCATTATGAGGCCGGCAGGCAGTTTATTGAAGTCGGAGATGGCGTTCCCTCCCGCGGATGCGCGCACATCGCCGAAGACGTTTACCGTGTTCACGAAGAAGCCCTTCCAGTGCTGGAGCTTCAGCAGGCTGTCGACCGCGAGCTCGGCCTTCTTCTTCGCGTCACCCCTGCCGATAAAGCCCATCTCAGTGGCGACGCTCAAGCTTGCGAGGTAAAGGCCGATATTCGTGGTGTTAGTCCCGTCCGGCTTCTGGTCGGTATCGAAAGGAAAACCCGTCCTCGCTGACACGAAACTATCCATGCACCTCCAGGTGGCCTTTGCCAGCCGGAGAAGGTATTCGGTATCTTCCTGCGTTGTAGTTATATTGACGCGCTTTTGCGCCGCGGTAATGTCCATAGGTATCGATAAAACCATGCCGATAAGGAGTATTATAGCAGGGCTATTTTTCACTTTTTACTATTATCCCGCTCCTGTTATGAAGCGCCGTCCTTTGGCCGTTGACCGTGACCATTCTCGGTTCGTCGTGGTAATTCATCATGAAGTCGAACTCGGCCTTAGCCGATACCCTCCTTACGCGGTGGACCTCCGGGGCGGGCGAGCCCTCCGGAAGGCGAAGCCCGAGTTCCCCGCAAAGCTTCCTGACGATCCCGACGTGGTAATCGAACGTGTGGGGCAGCCCGATGCCGGCGACTACGGCTTCTCCCCTTCCCGCTTTTTTCTTAATAACGCAAGGCCCGCCCTTGCTATGGACTTTTGCGATGACCTTTGAACCACCGGCCCTGAATGTGCTGGTCCATGAGTCGGTAAGGCAGTCGATGCCGTATATATCGATAATGTTGTCGGTGGACTTCCCGACGGTCTCTATGCCCAGGGCATCCGCCAGCGCGGACTCGGGCCTGAAAAGGAGGTCTTTGTCCGGGAGTTGGAAGTTCAACAGCAGCTTCCCTCCATGCTTGACATACGACGCGAGCTTGATCTGCGTAGCCCTGTCCATGAAGTCCAGGCTGAAGACGCACAGGTATCTCGCCTTGTTGATCTCGGCCTGCGCGGCGCGTTCAATGTCTATCATGTTGAAATTGAATCCGGCGAGAACGAGTAGCCTGCCTATGCCGTCGAAGAATAGCCTGTCCCTCAGCGAGCCGATATCATCTGCGAGCCGGCCCTTCATGTATTCGGTCATGTAATACGGCATATAGACGCCTACCGAAAGGTCACAGGCCTTTTTGGACGCGGCGAGCTCCGCGTTATTCGCCTTTAGGAACCTGCCGAAGTTCCTTATCGGCTGCAGGTGGGATTTCTCGGAACCGTCCGCCGAGACCGGCGCCTGCCATTCATGGTAAGAGCTGCGCGCGGCAAGTTCTTTAGGGCTCTTCCCCCCGCAGAACATATAACAGTTTATGCCGTTCATGCCGTGTCCGGCAGATGTCTTGAGGTTCAGGTCCACGTCGGACGGGTAGAGCCGCGGCCTGTCGTTCATGATGCCCGACTGCATCTCGACGACTATGCTCGGGATGCCAGGCCTGGTTATCATCTTCACCGTTTCGGACAGGAGCGCCACATCATGGAAATTCTCGTAGTCGAGGCGCCTCATCTGGTAGGCGCCGCCGAACACGACATCGGGCACGTAATCCCTGAAATCCCTGAACATCGAGGTGGTCATCATGCCGTGCACTCCCCTGCCACAGGTGCTGTAATCGTAGAAGTGGGCGATATTCGCCACAAACGGGACATTTATGCCGTGCTTCTTTGCCATTGCGGCCAGGTTCCTGTAGAAGACCGCGTAATACCTGCGGCAGAAGTTCGCCCAGTCCCAGTAGGCGGCCATCTCCGATTCCTCGATCTCCCCGTCGGGCTGCTCTATCTCTCCGAAGGACGCCCAGCAGCTGCCGTATTCCCTGTTGAGTTTCTCGATCGTCCTGTATTTTTCTTCCAGGAACCTGCGGTACATTTGCGTGGCGGTCTCGCTGTAATCGAACTGTTTCGCGAGCCAGTTTATCATGCTTATCTCGTTATCAAGCTGTACCGCTATTACGTTGCCGCCCCTTGTGACCTGGTTCTTCGCTATGATGGGCATGACCTTCGAATACCACTTGTCGACCATCTTCAGGAAGAACGGGTTGTTATGCGACACGACCGTCGAGTCGAAATCCGAGCCGTCCTTCTTCTTCAGCCGGACCTCGGGGTATTTTTGCGTAAGCCATAACGGGACGCCGTGCCCCTGTATCTCGCCGTGCGTGACCGGGCCCGGCCTGCAGAAGAAATACAGCCCGTGCTTATTCAGCAGCTCGAACAGCCCGAGAAGGTCCCGCTCGGGCCTTGTCCGGCCCGTGAAGTCGAAACTTCCCTCCTTATATTCATGCCATGCCCACGGTATATATGAGCTGAAAGTATTGAGCCCTGAATCCTTCGCCTTCTTTATCCTGTCCTCCCAGTCCCTGCGCGCTATCCTGAAATAGTGTATCTCGCCGGAGAAGATAAAGAACGGCTTGCCGTTGACCAGAAATTCCCCTTTCTTGAGTTCTATGCCCTTTTTCATCAAGCCCTCAATATTAAGCCATGTTCACTTTTACGTTATGGACTTTCTTGTCTTTAAAAGGAGGGATAAGGTTGTCCTTGAGCTTATGCCCGTCCACGATGACCGACTTGACTCCCCTTGCGCGGCCTTTCGGATTGTTTATCGCGATCCTGTATACTGCGCCGCGGAAATGGCGCGTGACCGAGCACTTCCTGAACGATGGCGGAAGGCACGGGTCTATGGCGAGGCCGCCGAACTCAGGCCTTATGCCCAGCATCCACTCGGTTGCGGCCACGAAGAACCAATCGGCGCTCCCGGTGAGCCACGTGAAGGCGCCTTCCCCGTAACGCGGGTTCCCCGGCCCCACTACATACTCCGGATAGATGTACGGTTCCGACCTGTAGGCCTCTATGTCCTTGTTATCGCTGCACGGCAGGACCTGTTTGAAGGTCTCGTATGCCTGTTTCGCCCTGCCGATCTTAAGGTCCGCGACGGTCTTGAAAGCGCCGCCGTGGCAGAATATTGCGGCATTCTCCTTCGTGCCCGGGGCGAATGCGGTAATGCGGCCGATCCTCGCGTTATATTTAGTGTAAGCCGGCTTGAACAGCACAGGGCCGTACGGGGTCGCGAGGTATCCCTCGACCGTTTTAAGTATGCTTGCCAACTGGCGCTTGTCCGGCAGCCCCGCGAGGATGGCCCAGCTCTGCGCGTTCAGCTGGCACCTGTCCTCCTTGTTCTTCCTCGAGCCGATGGGCTCGCCGTAATCGTTGAAGGCGTAGCAATACCATTTGCCGTCCCACGCGTATTTATTTATGATCGCCTTCATTTTTTCGTACCGTTTTTCGCATTCGGCGGCGGTCTTTTTGTCTTTTATGTGCAAGGCGAGTTCTTTCATGTTATTCAGCGCCACGCACAAACCCATACCGAGCCAGACGCTCTCTCCTTTGCCGCCTATGCCGGTCCTGTCGAACGCGTCGTTCCAGTCCTGCGTGCCCATGAGCGGCAATCCGCGCCTGCTTTTTCCTATATCCATCAGGAACTGCGTAGCGCGTTTAGCGTGATCGTATAATGTCGCGCTTCCGCCGTCATAGAACTTCACCTTCTTCCTTAATATCGCCATGTCGCCGGTCTCTTTGACGTATTTTATGAGAAGCATGGGCAGCCATATCGGGAAATCCGACGGCGGCCTGCCGGCGTTCGTGCCCTTGACGAGCGACCATCCCGGAAGCGGCTGGCCGTTCCTGCGCTGGTGTTCGGCCAGTTTTATCATCCTCTGCCTCGCGTAAGGGGCATTCATCGACACCATGGCCCATGCATCCTGCGCCGTGTTCCTGTATCCGAACTCCCCCCATCCCTCGTGCTGGTAGGTCGCGCTCCTGCCCCAGTGGTTGTTCATGTATACCTGGTATTTTATCCAGACGTTCACCGAACGGTCGAAGTCCCTGTCCGGCGTCGTGACCGTCACGTTATCGAGGATTGCGCGGTTCCAATATTCCTTCGTCTTTTCGAATTCCTTCTTCGCCGTACCGATATTTCTGAGCGCACCGAGCATCTTCCCTATCTTGTGCTTGTTTTCGGCAATGCCGAGGACAACGGAAAACTCCCTGGATTCGCCTGCGCGCAGCGTCATTGCACTCTCGAAGGCGGCTATCATGTTGCTGCCCCTGACTTCCGTGCCGGTGCATCCGGTTTTCTCGACGGCCATTGGATTTTCGTAATCCCTGTACCTGCCTATGAAGTTCTCGTAATCTATCTCGAAATTATCTACAGGCAGGCCTGTGCCCATGAAACCGAGATACGGGCACGGGACGTTCCCCCACGGGAATTTTGTCGCGATGACCGCATTGAGCCGCTTGTCGTATCTTCCTTCGTTCATCAGGACGGTAAGGTTCCTGCAGTGCAGTTCTGCGCCCCAATCGCCGATAAGCCATTCCGCGAACGGGAAGAGCTTCAGATTCCTGGCCTTGCCGCTCCTGTTCGTTATCCTGACGAGCCATACCTCGGCGTCCTTGTCCTGCGGGACGAAGAACGTCATCTCCGTCCGTATGCCGGCGTATGACGAATCTATCTTCGTGTATCCGGGTCCGTGCCTGCATTCGTATGAGTCGTATTTCTTTACCGGCTGGAAACCCGCCGACCAGTATTTACTGCTGGCGGTGTCTTTTATGTACAGGAACCTTCCGGGCCTGTCGGTAAGGTATGCGGCCGGATACCAGCGCGTAAGCCTGTGGACGCCGGGATCGAGGTACCAGCTGAAGCCGCCCCCGCCCTGCGAAAGTATCAGGCAATACCTTCCGTTGGAAAGGTAATTGATCCAAGGCCTCGGGGTGTTCGGGTCCTTTACCACGAATTCCGTGCCGTCAGCGCTGAAATCACCGTATTTCCTGTAAGTCGACATCTCCGCCGTCATTTCCTTTCGAGTTCTATGGAACGTTGGACCACGATCTTCACCTTCGACGCTTCCGCGCCGCTTATCAGCGCTGCCGCGTCATCCACGGTCATCCCGGCCGTAGATTTGCCTTCTATCGAAACCACCTTATCCTTCGACTTAAGCCCGGCGATATCGGCCGGCTCACCCACTATTACGCTGTTTATGATCAGGTCCTTGCCCGAGGTATCGAGGAAGATGCCGACACCGACGAAAGAATGCTTCTGGTAGTCGATCTTCTTCCTCGCCAGTTCGCATTCCCTCTCCACAAGGAAGACCGAAGAGGCGTTTTCGAGGCCGAACAGGTAGTCGGCGACCTCATCGACCGTTTTGCCTCTTGTCTTCATATCGTTGATCTGTATTATGCGGTCGCCCGCCTTTATCCCGATGGCCTGCGCGCTGCTTCCTGTGATGACGTCCTTGACGGACATCTCGCCTCCGGAGGACTTGAGGTCCATCCCGAAGCCCTTGCCGATCCTGCCCTGCCTCTCAATGGCTTCCTTTTCTCGCCTGTCTGCCTCGGCTTTCTTCTTCGCGTCTATCTCGCCCCTGAGCTGACCGGCTTTCGCTATCGCATCGGCCGCCGCTTGCGAGGACGGGTTTGCCTGCAGGGCCTTATTGTACTGCTCTATAGCAGCGTCTATGTTGTTCGTCGCGAGGAACTGGTTGCCGAGGTTTATGAAATTCTCCTCTTCCGACAGCTTCTTCACCTCTTTTACGGTGTCCTTCTTGACCCTCATAGTGCCGATCTTGATCTTTACGTCGTAATAATCGGCGCCCTCCGAGGCCACCACGCCCTCGATCTTCCTGCCGTCGTTCATTATGATGGTGTCGGCCATTGGCGCCTGGCAGATAAACGCCGACAACAGGAATAACACGACCGCTGTTATTGCGCTCCTTTTCATACTAACCTCCCTTCTATTCCCCGAAGATCTCGATCTCCCAGAGGGAATAGCCCCATTCTTTGCGTGCGCGTTCCTTACAGAAGACCCTTACATACCTCGCGTCCTGCGGCTTCTCAAGCGTAATCTTCTCCTGCCCGCCTTTCGATGAATTTTCCGTGTATATCGTATTCCAATTGACAGCATCGACCGAGACGTCTATGGAATAGCTTTTCGCGAACGCGGTCTCCCATACAAGCGTTATCGAATCTATCCTCCTGCTGCGCCCGAGGTCTACATATACCCATTGCGGGTCCGTGAACGCGCTGCTCCATCTTGTCTTATGGCTGCCGTCGGCGGCGTTCTTCGCGAAGAAATCCTCGCCTTTATCAGGGTTCGGTTTCTGCGCGGTGGATGCCACCGCTCCCGCCGCTTCCATCGGCTTGACCATTACGACCTCGGTTTCAACCGGCGTTTCGGACACGGCGCTCCCTTCCGGCACAAAACCGTATACGGAGATATCCCAGAGCGAGTTGCCCCATTCCGTGCCCTTTTCCAGCAAGGTCAACCTCAGGTACCTGCCTTTCTGCGGTCCCGGAAGCGCGATTATATCTTTTCCGCCGTTCCCGTTGGCGGTGCCGAAGATCTCTTTCCATGAAGACCTGTCGGCAGAGACATCCAGCTTATATGACCTGGAATAAGCGTTCTCCCAGAGTATGTCCACCCTCTTTATCTCCCTTTCGCCGCCGAAATCGAGTATCAGGCTCTGCGGGTCGAAATGCTCGCTGCTCCAGCGCGTTGTCTTTTCCGCGTCAACGGCGAATTTCGGGCTGAACTGGGCTAAGTCGCCTCCCTGGACAGAGGAAGCCCATATCCTGGTTACCGGGAGTTTCTCAAGAGGCAGCGGCTTCGGGTCGTATTCGAGGCCCTCTATGGGCTTACCTTTCAGGTCCGTTATCCTGACAGAGAACATCCATCCCGCAAATAAGTCGCTTATCTTGACCAGCAGCCTGTTCTTTCCCTTCCTAAGCATAACGGTTATCCGGTCTTCTATCGCCATCCCCCTCGCGACGTCGTTTGTAAGGACATTGACCCCATTAAGCCATATCTTCACGCCGTCGTCGCTGTGCACCTGCAGGCGCGCCGGCATATCGGCCGGTGAATCTACCGAGGCGTACGCGTATGCAACGGACAGCTCGTTCTGCCCGAAAGCCGTCTCATCCTCGAAATCGATCGAGTTCTCCACGGAATTGTATTCTTTCCATGTTTTCCCGGAGGAGGACTCTCCCGCCTTTGGCGCTAAGGCAGACTCGTCCTGTATGGATACGGTATCTAATTTTGATCCGGCGAACGGCCCGCATATATACCAGTTCCTTATATAGGCCGGGTCGTAAGCGGCGTGCGCGGCATGGCAGACGGCCGCCGACGCGGCGAGCAATAGTATCAGGACATTCCTTTTCATGGCATCCACCTTTATTTAACCAACAGGGATTTCAATATGGCGGCCTGGTTCCTGACGTCCGCGCTGATCTCATTCGATTTGCTGCTCCAGGTCAACGGGTCATAAAGATACGCTATGTGCTTTCCGTCCTTGCTCTGCACTATAGCGGGATTGCCGTTGTTGAAAGTCGCGAGGACCTTGTACTGCGCGCCCGGGTCTTTCGGGACCGAGAGGGCCCAGTAGCATATGCCGGACGAGGTGATATTTCCCTTCTTAACCTCGACGGGGACATCCGTTGCCGTCCCGCCTTCCGTAAGGGTCACCGCAAAAATATGCACGAGCGGAGAGTCCGGGAGTTTTATGGACGTAAGGCGTTTCGACGGGCTTACGGGCACGGCGATATGGGACATATAATTACCGCTTACAGTCCTGACGGCCGCGTGCGCGAAATGCGGCTCGCTCCTCCAGTCCGCTATTGACGGGGCGAAGTACTGCTCGTCGCTGCTGCCGTCGCTGTAGACGAAAGAGACCTTTGCCGCTATATCGCCGCCGCTTGAGGCGATAAGGAAATTAGCGTTTGTATATACGCCTTCAGGGACCCGGAATGATTGCCCTTCGCACCGGATGTTCTTTACCGTCTTGCCGTCCTTATGCGGGAACAGGAACGCGGTATCCCCGCCTTTGCATTTGAAGACCTTATTGCCTTCGGGGAGCTCCTGTGTGTCGAAAGGCATATCTTTCGCGTCATCGTTGCATGCGATATCTATCCTCACGCAGACCGGCCTTTCCGTGAAGACCTCCTTAGTTATGCCGACTATATCAAGGTACCACGGGTCGGTCTTATTGTATCTCTCGTCCGTAAGGCCGACCGGCCCGAAGGTTATCGTCCTCTTCCCGGCGAGCGCTATGCGGTCGACCATCGATAACTGCTCAAGGGAGCCGCCTGCCAGCAGTATGACGTTCTGGTCGTCCGGTATCGATGGCGTGAAGGCGAACGGGTACCATTTCTGGTTGAACAGGTCCGGCAGGCCGTTGACAAGTTTTGACCTCGATATCTTTACGCCCGGTTTGGCCAGCTCCGGTATTATTTCCCTGGCCGCTTTCTCGTATTCACCGAGGAAGTCGTTCTCGAGCAGGAGCATCAGCGTCTTGCCCTGCGCGAAGGAAGTCAACGGCGACGCGAGCGCGTATTCCGGGTAATATATCCATGCCTTCGGGTCCTTCTCTTTTTTCATGTTCACCGCGATCGCCCCGGTCGCGTATTGACCGACATCGGATATGGGCTTGAGGCTCCTGTCATCCCTTATATACCCGAAATCACCCTCGAAAAGTTTATCGTACCACTTGAACCAGCCCCAGCCGACCATCCACGGGTAAGAGGCTGTCAATGCCGCCTGCCTTATGTAAAGCTCGGCGACCTGCTGTTCATCACCGAGCCGCGCGGAGGCGTATCCCATGTTCTCCGGCGTTGCCTGGAGCCAGGAGGTGCGGAACCCGCTCTCATTTATGAATACCGGCAGCTTTCCCATGTCGCTGTGGAATTTCGTCTGGAATATTATTTTAGCGTTCGCTATCCAGTCCCTGTCGTAATCGAGGTCGAGGTTGTAATGCACCGGCGATATGAAGTCCATGCCGCTGTTCTCTTTTGTCGAGACCGGGAACGGCGCGACCTCCGGAAGTTCCGTCGTGTAGGTTATCATGTGGTCCGGGTCTATGATGCGCATATAGGATGTTAGGTCCTTCAGGAAATCGTTTACGACCCATGAGGTGTATTCTACGATGTCGACGCGCCACGGTTTCCTGTCGAGGTCCGCTATCTTTCTCCCGGAAACGATCTCTTTGTCGTTAAGCACGTCCGCGAAAGACACATATGCCTTTCTCCACAGCTGGTTGAGCACGGAGACGTTCCCGTATTTCTTCTCGAGCCAGGCCGGCAGGCATTTCACGGATTCCGGCCCCAGCTTGGGGACGCCGTACCTCTTCCTGCCGCTCCAGTCGAGGTCGAAGAGCCAGCGCTGGTCCATGTCGACCGCTAGCACGCACGGATGGCCCTTTATGTTGGCAAGGAAAGTATCGTAGAAATGCTTAGCCTGGTCCCTGAACTCGGGGTCCATGAAATCCGGGAATTCCTTGTTCGTATATGATGTGCGGAAATAAAGGCCGAATTCGTTCTCGTCGCACCATTTCATGATATCCTGCAGGTATGCGTCCCCGTAGAGGTCGAGCGTATTGAAGCCGTGCTTCTTCATGGCTTCAAGCTCCTGTATGGCGTATTCCGCCGTTACCTTCCCTTTCATCGGGCCGTCCTCCGGGCCGTACGCGTATACCATTGCCCTGGAGTAGAAAGGCCTGCCCTTGGGATCTATGAAGATAGCGCGGCCGTTCTTATGCCCGATCTTAAAATAGCTGTTTTGCGGCCAGCCCTTCTCCTGCTGCGCGTTCAACGTTAATGCTGCGGTCATCATAAATGCGACCAGTATAAACAGTGTCTTTTTCATATCAGAATAGCACCAGCTTTCTCTTTCCGTAGACCGATATCTCCCATACAGAAAAACCCCAGTCACCGTTCTTGCTTAAAAGATCGATCTTTATATACCTTGCCCTTGATATCGGGAACGTGACGGTCTCGGTACCGCCTCTTCCCGCCGTTGTGGAAAAGACCTCTTTCCATGTCGACCTGTCGGACGATACGCCGATCTTATATGACGAAGCGAACGCCGACTCCCATGAGATGATCAGCTTGTCTATATCGAACTCTTCACCGAGGTCTAAAATGAGCCACTGGGGTTCCTCGAATATGCTGCTCCATCTCGTGTTTGCTTTCCCGTCGATCGCGTTGACCGCAAAAAAATCTTCCGCCTTATCCCTGTCCGGGGGCTGGGTCGAGGAGGCCTCAACGCCTGCCGCTTTCACAGGCAGAGGTATCTCGAACCTTATCACGCGCTGCTCCTGGGCCTTTGAAGGCTCAGGAGCGACTTGCGCAAAGGCAAACCCTGCGCACGCGACGGATACTGCTATTATCCCGGACCCGAGATTCCGTAACGTGTTATTTTACCTCCACATCCTTGGGTGTAGCCACGACGGCATGGACGTCCTTCCAGTCGGTCGAGGCCGATATGAACGCTGCTACGAACCTGCAATCCTTGGCGGAAGGGGCGTCAGCCGGTATCTTTATCTCCACAACCCTCTCTTCGGCGGGCTTGAAGTCCGTTATCGTCGTGACATACGCAAACCCCGGTTTCGCTTCCCAATTCTCTATCTGGACAACGAGCTTGTAATTCGACGTCGATACCTTCACGTCTTTCCACGAGAGCTTAACTTTTGCCGTCGAGCCCTTGTTCACCGTTACGGGGGATTCTGTTATATCGAACTTGAAGGCCGAGTTCACGGTGACTACCTTATCCGTGCCGTTAGAGGCGATGCAGTCATCCCACGCCTTCGACTTCGAGAGCGCGGCTACGACGAACTTGGCCGATGCAGACCCGCCGGTATTGCTTGCCACCGGCAGGATGGCCACCATCTCACCGCTCGGTGAACTCACCGGGAAATCCTTGAATGAGCATACGGGCGGTTTCGCGTCCCAGTCCTCCAGCTGCACCCTTATAACGTAATCCTTATCCGTAGGGATGTCGTTCCAGCTTACCTTGACATTGGCGTCCTCGCCGGGCGCCACCATCTTCGGGAATTCGAGCACGTTGACATCGGCTGCGCAGGCAAATTGGGCAAATCCTGCCATCACACAGACAGCGCACAATATCACTGATAACAGTTTAGCCATTTAAGGCCTCCTTTCATTTTCTATAACGGTTTATGCTTTACTATATCCACTTCGCCCGGCGTTGCGGTTATCGCGTAAGCGTCCTGCCAGTTCTTTTCCTTCGAGATGAAGGCCGCCACGAAACGGCATGCCTTCGCTTCCGGAGCCGACTCCGGCACCTTTATGGTTAACTCGGCCTCGCCCTCAGGGCCGAAATCATCTATCCTGGAGACATAAGCGAACCCGGGCTTGACCTGCCAGTTCTCGAGCTGGACAATGAGCTTATACCTCTTGTCGGCCTTAATGCCTTTCCACCCGACTTTTACCTTGACGATCTCGCCGCGGCTAACAAGCGTCGGGTATTCATGCAGCGCGAACTTGAAATCGGAGACGATCTCTACGGCGCTTCCGGTGTCGGCCGTATAAAGGATATCATCCCATATTTTTGTCTTCGAGATGAATGCCGCGACGAATTTGGCGCTTTTGCTTGCCGTAACGTTAAGGGGTATCTTAAGCGCGATCTCGGCCGTCCCCTCGCTCTTGTCTATCCCGTAATCGTTGAATACGAATATCGGCGGGACGGCTTCCGAATCCTGCAGTTGGACCCTCATTATATATTCGTCATTTAACGTGTGGCCGCTCCAGGATATCCTGAGATTGGCTGCCTGTCCCGCCGCAACGGTCTTCGGGTACTGGTCGATGGTAATATCGACCGCGCGCGCCTGCGCATACGGGAACAAAAACAAGGATGCCGCCGCCGCGGTATATATCGCCTTCTTCATTTTGTGGCGCCTGTTCATAGCATCTTCCTGCAGGAATCCCTTATTATGAGTTCGGTAGCCAGGGTCTTCTTGTACCCCGGCTTCACTTCCTTGTCTATGAGCCCTATCACCGTCTCCGCTGCGAGCCGTCCCATTTCCGTTATCGGCTGCCTGACCGTGGTAAGCTTTGGCGAAAGCTCCGAACACATCGGGTTGTCATCGAACCCTATGAGGGATATGTCACCCGGGACATCGAGGCCCTTGTCTTTTATCGCCTTTATGGCGCCGAGCGCCATTTCGTCGCTCGCTACGAATACGGCGGTCGGGGCCTTATCAGATCCCAGAAGCTGCGACATCTTCTCGTATGCGGCCTTCCTGTAGAAGTTCCCGTCCATTATGAACTCGTGCTGCACGGGTATTCCCGCGTCGCTTAAGGCCTGTTTATACCCCTCGAGGCGTTCGTTCCCGGATTGTATATTCAAAGCGCCGTGTATTGTGGCTATCTTCCTGTGGCCGAGCCCTATAAGGTATTTGACCGCATCATACGCGCCGGCCCTGTTGGAAACGGATATGTAGTTGATGCGTTGCTCGGTGTATGTGGCGTTCACCACTACGTACGGTATATCGCTCTTCCAGAGCACCGGGTTTATTTCAAGCGCGCCGAGTTCCAGGATGAGGCCGCCTATGTAGGTCTTGTTCAGTATGCGCCTGTAGAAGTCATCCTCCGGTTCGTTGATATTGTACAGGAGTATCAGGTCGCGGCGCGCAGGGAAGACGACGTCCCTTATCCCCTTCATCAGTTCCGTAAAGAAGAAAGAGCCGAACATGTCGTCATAGACCGGCATGACGAGGCCTACCGAGTTCACCTTGTTGCTCGCAAGCCGGCTTGCGCTGATATTCGGCTTGAAATTCAGTTTATCTATGGCATCCAGGACCCGCAGCTTGTTCCTTTCCTTCACGCTGCCGAAGTTATTGATGACCCTCGATACCGTAGCTATTGATACGTCAGCTTCCCTTGCAACGTCGTCTATGCTCGGGAATTTGCCTTTTCTTGTCTTCATGTCATTTTTGGCCATTTTTAAAGATTAAAATGTAAGCGCTTTCTTATATTAAGAAATATACATTATGTAAGTTGACCTGTCAAGTAATAATTTCATGAGAGCCATTTTTCTTCCGGTATGTCCTTCTGGCAGGATTTCCTCAGGACTATCTCGGATTTCAGCGTAATGACCTTATTTGGAAACTTTTTCTTGGTAACGGCTTCAAGCAGCAGTTTCGCGCCCATCTCCCCCATCTTCTTCATCGGCTGCCTGACGGACGCAAGCGGAGGGTCTGATATCCTGCTGAACGGCATATCATCGAAACCGAGCACTGCGACTTCATCCGGCACTTTCTTGCCCATCTCCTTTAGCATCTTGAGGCCGCCGTATGCCTGCAGGTCGCTGCCATATATTATCGCGTCGGTATCGGGCATCCTGTCTATCAGTGCTTTTGTCGCGAGGCCAGAGTCCTTAAGCGAAAATGTATGTTCGTATACGATAAGGTAGGGATCGTAGGGGACCTTCTTTTCCTTCAGGGCCTTTTTATAGCCCTCAAGCCTGTCCTGCCATATGAATTCCGACGACTCCTCGGGCATGATAAGGCCTATCTTCCTGCGCCCGAGCTCGAGCAGCCTCTTCGTCGCCTCGAAACTCGATTCGACGTTGTCTATGAGGACGCACTGCCCGTAATCGGAATAATTATTGAGCAGGACAACCGGGATATTGCTCTTCTGGAGCCTTGCTATGGTAGAGTCGGAGAGGTCCAGGAAAGCGGAGATCAGCCCCACAACTCCGTTGTCATGTATTACCTTGTCTATGAAGACCTCTTTGCGCTGGTTGTCATAAAGGTCGTTATAAGTGTCTACAGTATAAAGGAGCTCATAGTACCCGGTGTCTTTCAGGGCGTCCTTTATCCCGGCTTCTATGCTGCTTACGAGGTGTTCGCCCGCCCGCGCGTAAATAACCGCTATATATTTCATCGAGCGCTCGTACATACCGGTCTGGCGGGCCTTGAGGTATGGCGCGTAGTTGAGCCGGCGCGCGGCCTTCTCTATCCTTAACTTCAGCGGAAGGCCGATCCCCGGGCGGTTGTTCAGCGCCTTGGAGACGGCTGCCGGGGATACCCCCAGCTCTTTTGCGATATCCTTTATGGTGACGGCCATAACTTCCCCTTACGAGAAATATATTTACCTACCATCAAGCATTTTCGTTAAGAACAATACCATAAGGCCATGGGGTTGTCAAGGGCAAAAGTTTACGCTTACAAAATAGCCGGACAAAAAAAGGGGCGGAATCTCTTCCACCCCTTAATTTATGTGATGTCCTGTACAGAACTTTGTATTCTCGAAACTAATTGGTCGGCTGACCGATGAATTCCGGGTTCAACCAGGTCTTCTCGTACGGAGGTATCGGGAACGTTACTGTGTCAAAAAGACCAGAAGCCGTTCTGAATACGCCCTTTACGGTACCCTTGACGGCACCGACGATGACTCCGAATACCGGGTTGCTCTCCTTGATGGACTTATCCATCTCGATCGGTATTTCGACCCAACCAGTCGCGAAATTCGCCAAACCTCTGCGGAGCTTGGTGCCCGCGTTAGCGGCGTAGCTGGGAACAGCCATTCCGATGACCAATGATATAACGAAGAGAACCAAAACCATCTTCCACACGTTATTCTTGAACATGACTATTGTGTCACCTCCTCTCGGTTAACATCATTGTCGCAAATATATCACAGCTTTCACTGTTTTGTCAACAAAAATATTAGAATTTACGGAGCAAAGCTGCGGAATTGCGCAATACTGCCGCCGCCCTGTGCTTGTCAAGTCCGCATCCGAGCAGAGCCGAAAGTGCTTTTTGCCCGGTTATCAGGTCGCCCGGCTCGTGGGAATCGGTGTTAAGGACAAGTTTTGCGCCAGCCTGAAGCGCGATCTTCGCAACGTGTCCGTTAGTAAGCGAGTGCCCCTTCTTTACGGTTATCTCAAGGCAGGCCGAGCGCCTGGCGGCTGTCCTGGCGTCCTTAAGCGTTATAAGCCCCGGATGGGCAAGTATGTCGATCCCGCATTCGAGCGCGGCCGCGTTCGTGCCGGGTATCACCGGTTCAGCGATCGTCTCGCCGTGCACGACGATAAGTTTTATCCCGTTGTATCTCGCGTATTTGACGAGGCCAGCAATATCCTTGGGCGGGACGTGCGTAAGCTCTACTCCCGGGACGACCTTTATTTTCCCGGAAGTCAGCGACTTCGCCGCCTTGACTATCCTCGGCACGACGAAATCTATGTTCGATACGTCGACATGGTCGGTGAGGCCGATGCCGGTGTATCCGGCAACATACGCCCTCCTGACAAGTTCCGCGGGTAGGAGCGCCCCGTCGCTCAATAAAGTGTGTGTATGCAGGTCTATCATGATATCATGGTGGGCCTGAGAGGACTCGAACCTCCCGCACGCGGTTTAGGAAACCGCTGCTCTATCCAGATGAGCTACAGGCCCAATCCTTATATTTAGAATTCTATCAAAGAGAAAACGTTCTGCCCCTTAAGGCGTTCGCGGCCTTTCAGGAAAGTCAATTCTATCAGGAACGCGACCTCCACGACTTTGCCGCCGAGCTTGCCGACAAGGTCGCATACCGCTTTCATCGTGCCGCCGGTCGCGAGCAGGTCGTCGATTATCAGGACGTTATCGTCCGGCCCTATGGCGTCCTTGTGGATCTCGAGGCAATCCTTGCCGTATTCGAGGTCATATTCTATCCTGTGGGTCTCGTGCGGGAGTTTCCCCTTCTTCCTTACAGGGACGACCCCGGCGCCCAGCTTATAAGCTACCGCGCTGCCGAAGACGAATCCCCTGGCCTCCACGCATATGACCTTGTCTATCTTCTTCCCGGCATACCTTTCGGCTATGCCGTCTATCGCTTCGTGGACCCTCTTGCCGTCTTTAAGGAGCGTGGTTATATCTTTGAATATTATACCCTTTTTAGGGAAATCGGGTATATCCCTTATCGACTTCTTGAGCCCCTCGACTACCTGGCGTTCGGTACCCATCATTGCATCTCCTGTGAGGTCATGTTCTTCCTGAGCTTCCTGAGAGCCGCCTCTTCTATCTGGCGGACCCTCTCCCTCGTTATCTTGAACTTTTCAGCCACCTCTTCAAGCGTGTGTGCCGTGTCGTCCTTAAGGCCGAACCTCATGTTAAGGATCTCCTGCTCCCTCTTGCTCATCTTTCCGAGCAGGTCGGTTACTTTTTCCTGGCGCAGGTAGTTCGAAAGCTCTTCAGTCGGGGAGACCGACTTAGTGTCCTCAATGAGGTCCATCATCGTGCCGCTATCGTCCTCGCCCACCGGTGCCTCGAGCGAGGTCGTCTGGGTCATCACACGGTCAAGCTCCTGCGCTTTCTTGACCGATATCTTCATCGATTTTGCTATCTCGCCGGTCGTGGGTTTCTTGCCGAGTTTCTGCGACAGCTTCTCGTTGACCTTCTTCCATTTCGCCGCGAGCTCCATCATATAGACGGGGATCCTCACTGTCTTGCCCTGGTTCGCGACCGCGCGCAATATGAATTGCTTTATCCACCATGCCGAGTACGTCGAGAACCTGAACCCTTTCTTCGGGTTGAATTTCTTGACGGCTTTCATTAAGCCGAGGTTGCCTTCCTCGATGAGGTCGAGCAAAGGCACGCCGAAGTAGCTGTATTTCTTCGCTATACTGACCACAAGACGGAGGTTTGATTGTATCATCCTCTTCTCCGCCTTGACATCGCCTTTTTTGGCCGCCTTGGCCAACTCGATCTCTTCTTCGGCGGTCAAAAGCGGTATCTTCTCTATCTCCTTCAGATACGCTTTGATCGGCTCCATTTTCCCTCGTTGTTATTTTTTATTTGTAAGCACTGCCTGTGCCGCCGCAAGCCTGGCTATCGGGACCCTGAACGGCGAGCAGCTGACGTAATCCATCCCGACCCTGTGGCAGAATTCCACTGAGCGAGGGTCTCCGCCGTGCTCTCCGCAGATGCCTACTTCCAGGCCCTTACGGCCTTTCCTGCCGCGTTCGATTCCTATCTTGATGATCTCGCCGATCCCCTGCTGGTCTATCGTCTGGAACGGGTCGTCCGCAAGGATGCCCTTCTTCAGGTAATCCGGCAGGAACCCGCCGATATCATCGCGGGAGAAGCCGAATCCCATCTGGGTCATATCGTTCGTGCCGAACGAGAAGAACTGCGCGACCTTCGCGAGCTTGTCCGCGACTATCGCTGCCCTCGGGATCTCTATCATCGTGCCGAACATATGCTTCAGTGATTTTAGGTTATATTTCTCGATCACCTCGGCATATACCCTCTTGGCTATTACCATCTGGTCCTCGAGCTCTTTGACGTCGCAGACGACCGGGATCATGATCTCAGGATAGGGCTTCTTGCCTTCCTTGACCAACTCGGCCGCCGATTCGAGTATGGCGCGTATCTGCATCTCGCTTACTTCCGGATATGTCACTCCGAGGCGTACGCCGCGGTGGCCCATCATCGGGTTTGATTCGTGTAACCCTTCCGCGCGCTTTGAAAGCTCTCCCATGGATATGTTGAGGTCCTTGGCGAGCTGCTCGAGCTTATCCTGCTCGCGCGGCACGAACTCATGCAGCGGCGGGTCGAGCAATCTTATGACGACCGGATAGCCGTCCATCGCCTCTATAGTTCCCTTGATGTCCTTCTTTACGAACGGGAAGAGATCGTTTATCGCTTTCTTCCTCTCATCAAGCGTCTTGGAGACGATCATCTTCCTGAGCATGAACAGCGGTTCGTCGGAACCCTTACCGTAGAACATGTGCTCGGTCCTGAAGAGGCCTATGCCCTCCGCGCCGAACAGGCGCGCCCTTCTCGCGTCCTCGGGCGTGTCCGCGTTAGTCCTGACGCCGAGTTTTTTGATCGAATCGCATACCTTCAGGAACGAATCGAGAAGCTGGTTCTCTTCGGAAGCGTCCATCATCGGCAATTTGCCTTCATAGACGTTTCCCTTCGTGCCGTTAAGTGTCAGCCAATCGCCTTCCTTAAGCGTCTTGCCTTCCGACCTGACCTCTTTCTTCTCGTAATCTACATGGAGCCCGCCGCAGCCGACGATGCAGCACTTGCCCCAGCCGCGAGCGACGAGCGCCGCGTGGGAGGTCATGCCGCCCCTGGCCGTCAATATCGCCTCGGCCGCCCTCATACCCTCGACATCCTCGGGATTTGTCTCTTCGCGGACAAGTATGACCTTCTTGCCCTGCTTCTTCCATTCGACGGCATCGTTGGCGGAGAATACCACCTGTCCGCAGGCGCCGCCCGGCCCTGCCGGAAGGCCTTTTGCCATCGGCTTATGCGCGGCCTCGACCTTAGGGTCGATGACCGGATGGAGAAGTTCATCGAGCTGTGAAGGCGTAACGCGCGTTACGGCCGTCTCCTTCGAGATAAGTTTTTCCTTCAGCATGTCTACCGCCATGCGTACGGCGGCAGGCCCGTTGCGTTTTCCGGAACGGCACTGCAGCATGAATAGCGTGCCCTTTTCTATAGTGAACTCTATGTCCTGCATGTCATGGTAATGCTTCTCGAGGCGCCTGCGTATATCTACAAGGTCCCTGTATATCTTCGGCATGACCTCTTCGAGCGTCTTGAGCGATTTGTTATGCTCGGATTTCGAATAGGTGTTGATCGGCGCCGGGGTGCGGATGCCGGCTACGACGTCCTCGCCCTGCGCATTGATCAGGAACTCCCCGTAGAAACCGTTCTCACCGTTGCCGGGGTTGCGCGTGAAAGCGACGCCGGTGGCGGAGTCCTCGCCCATATTGCCGAAAACCATCGTCTGCACGTTAACGGCCGTTCCCCATTCGTCCGGGATGCCTTCTATGCGGCGGTAGCTGATGGCCCTCTTGCCGTTCCACGAAGCGAATACGGCGCCGATGCCGCCCCAGAGCTGCTGCATCGGGTCGTCCGGGAACTCGCTCTTCAATACTTCCTTTATCTTCGACTTGAACTGGCTGCAGAGGACCTTCAGGTCGTCCGCGGTCATATCGGTGTCGCTCGTATAGCCCTTCTCTTTCTTAAGCTTGTCCATGATACGCTCGAGCTGCTTGCGTATGCCCATATCGTCTGCGGGCTCTATCCCCGCGGCCTTTTCCATGACTACGTCGGAATACATCATTATGAGCCGGCGATACGCGTCATAGACGAAACGCGTGTTGCCGCCGCTCTGCTTGATGAGGCCCGGTATCGTCTTCTCAGTGGTCCCTACGTTCAGGACCGTCTCCATCATTCCGGGCATCGACTTGCGCGCGCCCGAACGGACCGAGACCAGGAGCGGGTTCGACGGGTCGCCGAATTTCCTGCCCATTAGTTTTTCTACCTGCGCGAGGGCCTTCTTTACCTGGCCGTCCAGTACCGCAGGGTATTTTTTCTTGTTCGCGTAATAGTATGTGCAGACCTCGGTGGATAAAGTGAATCCGGGCGGTACGGGAAGTTTCAGGTCCTTATGCCCAGCCATCTCAGCCAGGTTGGCGCCTTTGCCGCCCAGCAGGTTTTTCATGCTTTCATTTCCGTCGGCCTTTCCTCCGCCGAAGGAATAAACATACTTCCTGTTCTTCACGAATTGCTCCTTTCGTTGTTAGTTTGTTTTATTGAAGTTTTATTTTTGAAAGATCTGCCGCCCTGTCTGAATATACGGCCTGTATCGCCCTGAGAAGCGAAAGCCTGTTCATCCTCAGGGCCTGGTCATCTGCATTCACCGTGACCTTCTCGAAGAACAGGTGTATCGGCCCGGAGAACGCCTCGGCGTACAACTTTGTAGCGCCGGCATAATCCCCCGCCTCTATCCTGCCCTCTATCTTCTCTTTCTGCTTCCCGTAGATATCCCATAGTTCGTTCTCGAGCTGTTCCTTGAACAGCTCCGGCCTGACTTTGGCGTCTTCACGCCTGAAGTCCCTGGCGCCCTTAAGTATGTTGGAGATCCGCTCAGCGACTTTCGCGGCCTCCAGGAAATACTTGGCTTGGGATATAGAGGAAAGGTCTTCGAGTTTCTTACCGAGCCGGTCAAAGCTCCCGATCCCCGGCGACAAAACAGAATCTATGATATCATCTTTATATTTTTTGTCCAGTAAAATATTCTTCAGCCGCTCCTTCATGAACGACAGTATCTGCGTCTTTACCGTCTTCCTGTCGAATGCAACCGTATCGCCGTAAAGGCCTGCCGCCTTGTCCAAAAGCGCATCAAGCGACAGCGGGTATTTCTTCTCGGACAGTATCTTAAGCAATCCGAGGGACGCCCTGCGTATCCCGTAAGGGTCCTCGCTTCCGGTCGGGACCATGCCTATAGAGTAGAACCCCGCAATCGCGTCAACCTTGTCGGCTATGGCTAGGATGCATGAGATATTCCCCGATGGGAGCGGGTCGTTCGGCCCTTTCGGCAGGTAATGCTCGTATATCGCTTTCGCGACGTCCTTGTCCTCGCCGGTCCTTTTCGCGTATTCCCTTCCGACGATACCCTGCAGGTCCGGGAACTCCTTAACCATCAGGGTGACGAGGTCGGCCTTGCACAGCAGCGCCGCCATCTCTATCTTCTTCTTTTCATCATCCGGGATTTTCAGCGCGTCCGCGATAAAACGCGACAACTCGCGTATCCTTCCGACGCGGTCATGCATCGTCCCGAGCTTCGCCTGGAATACCACGCCTTTCAGCAGGTCTATCCTGTCCTCGAGTTTCGTCTTAAGGTCTTCTTTAAGGAAGAACATGCTGTCCTTCAGCTTGGCGTTGAGGATCGCCTCGAATGTCCCGCGTATACCTGAGATATCCTTGCGCTTACCGTTCGGGACGCCGGCAAAAACAGGAAGAGCCTTGCCCCTGTTATCCTTAAGCAGGAATATCTTCTGGTTCTTCGCCATGGAACTCTCAAGCACCTCAACCGGAAGGTCGAGATAATCCCCGGAGAACTTTCCCGTGAATCCAGAAGGCGACTCGGACAGGTACGATACCGTCTCAAGCAAGGCAGAGTTAAAGTCCTCCGAGGCCCCCTCCGCCTTGGCAGCGTTCTTAAGCATAGCGGCTATCGAGGCCTTTCTTTTATCGCCGTCGGCCTCTATGCCGTATTTTTTCAATTTAACGAAATAATCATTTACGGAATTGATTTTTACCGTCGCCATCCCGGCGCTCTCATACCTGGGCAGGCGCGACAGGTTCGACGACTGCAGGGAGCCGAACCTGAACGGCACGACCTCGTCACCGAGCAGCGCCACGATAGACCTTACGGGCCTGGCGAACCTGACACCGCCGGATTCCCACTTCATTACCTTAGGGAACCTAAGCGATACTATGAGTTTAGGGAGTATTTCAGCCAGCACCTTCTTTGCGGGCAGCGATTCCATTGCGCGCTCTATGAAAAGGTACTCGCCCTTCGGCGTATCCTCTATTTTAATATTCTCTATGCGCGCATCTTTGGATTTCAGGAACCCGAGGCATGCCTGGGTAGGCTTGCCGTCCTTGTCGAATGCCGCCGCCTTTGAGGGCCCGACGATCTTCTCCCTTTGGGATTCCTGGCGTGCGGAGATGCCTTCCGCAAGCACGATCAGCCTTACGGGCGTGGCGTATGAAACTATCCTGCCGAAACCGATGCGCGCGTCCTTAAGGCCGGCCTCAAGGGATGTGCGGAGCTGTTCGATAGCCGGCGGTATATAGCCCGCAGGGAGTTCTTCGCATCCTATCTCAAGAAGCAGGCCGGTCTGCATTACGTTCTTTTTTTTCATTTTTCGTCCGTATTCTCCAGGTATAGCGTCGCGCAGGACTTTGCAAGGTTCCTTACCCTCGCGATATATGTCGGGCGCTCTGTCGTGCTTACCGCTCCGCGCGCGTCCATCATGTTGAACGCGTGCGATGTCTTCAGCATGAACTCGTACGCTGGCGTCAGCAGCTTCTCCGCGAGCAACCTCTTCGATTCCCTTTCATAGGTATTGAACAGCTCCATGTACATCTTCGGGTCGCTTACCTCGAAGTTGTACCTCGAGCACTCCATCTCGTCTTTCCTGTGTATATCGCCGTAAGTGTGCGTATCGTCCCATTTGAGCTTATAGAAGTCGTATTGGCCCTGGATGAACATCGCGATCCTCTCGAGCCCGTATGTTATCTCGCAGGGTATGACGTCCAGCTCGATGCCGCCGACCTGCTGGAAATACGTGAACTGAGTGACTTCGAGGCTGTCGAGCCAGACCTCCCATCCGAGCCCGGACGCGCCGAGAGTCGGTGATTCCCAGTCGTCTTCGACGAACCTGAAATCATGTTTCTTCAGGTCTATTCCTAAGCTCTCCAAGCTCTCGAGATACAACGCCTGGACGTCCGCCGGCGCCGGTTTGAGTATGACCTGGTACTGGTAATAATGCTGCGCCCTAAGCGGGTTGTCGGCGTACCTTCCGTCAGTCGGGCGCCTAGACGGCTGGACGAAGGCCGTATTCCACGGCTCTTTGTCCAAACTCCGCAGGAAAGTCAGCGGATGGAACGTTCCCGCACCCACTTCGGTATCGTATGGCTGCGCGATAAGGCATCCCTTGCCGGCCCAGAACCTCTCAAGGCCCATTATGAGTTCCTGGAAAGTCATCGTCTTTTTCTTCATCTCTTTAACCTTTGCAGTTCCCTTATGAATTTTTTTGTTTTGAGCGGCCTCTCGAGGTGCGACGCTACCATCCTGTCTACCAGCGGGCCGAGCTCGTCCGATACCGGCTTCGATATCCTGAACTTTAACAGCGAATCCCAGTCCGCGCTCTTAAGCCGGTTGAATGTCTGCGCGGTGCCCATCGACACTTTTACGTGGCCGACCGACGCTCCCTGCGCGGACGGCCCGAACCCGAGAAGCGCCAGGAACCTTATCTCGAAGATGCGGACGATCTTCACGGGTTCCATTCCCTTCGCTAGCATCCCGAGGCAGCCGAGCAGCAGCCCGAATATCTCCTCGTTCCTTTCGGCGGGCTCGGTAAGCTCGTCGACAAGTTCCGCGAGGTAAGAGGCGTAGGCGATCGCGAAAAGGTCCTTGCGAATGCCGAAAAAACCGTCCAGAAGGTCGCATTGCGTGATATTCTGGAAGTCGCTCTTTGATTTTTCATAGAACACTATCTTATTGAGCCCGAACGGCTCGGCCTGGCTTCCGTATTTCGAGCGGTCGCCGCGGATCCCCTTCAGGACGCCCTTTATCTTCCCGAAGTCCTTCGAGTAGAAGGTCGCGATGATGCTCGTCTCCCTGAGGTCTCGCCTGTTGAGGACCAGGGCCTCAGTCGTCTGTATCGCCATCCGTCTTCTTTATATTTACCCTGTCCGGCAGGGGCACGATGCCGCCCGATATTACCAGCTTAAGGCCCTCGTCGATGCTCATATCCAAACTTATCAGTTCTTTCTCCGGCACGAGGAGCAGGAACCCTGAGGTCGGGTTCGGCGTAGTCGGTACGAATACATTGATGACCCTCTCAACCGTCTTGTCCTGCACTTCGCCCTTTCCCTCGGAAGTAACGAACCCTATCGCGTAGACGCCTCTGCGCGGGAAGTCGACGAGCACTACCCTATTGAAGATCCCCTTCGATTGGCCCAGGAAGGCCTGGCTGATCTCTTTTGTCGCCGAGTAGACCTTGCCGAGCATCGGTACCTGGAAGAATTTCCTCTCGAAGTACGAGAAGAGCTTCTTCAGGACAAGCACCCTGGTCCCGAAACCTATGAATATTATCAACGCGATGACCGCGGCGTAGAGCCCAACCTTGACTATATAGGCGCTGACGATCCCGATATAGTACGGCTCGAGCTTCGTCATTATGCGCCTTATGAAAAGCGCGTCGAACGGCGTCAGGACGAATACGATAAGCCAGTACGTCACGAGCGCCGGGATTATTACCACGACTCCCGCCAAAAAATTCTTTCTCATCGATTTTAACATTTCAGCTCCTGTATAAAAGCTGGAATACGCAGGTCGTCACGAGTATGCCGAGCATCGAGCCTGCTATGGCTTCCCACGTCGTGTGTATCCCCTTCCTCACCCTCGATACGGCAAGAAGCACGGCCATGAGGAAGACTAGAGATACGATTATGATGTTATCGGCGAGGAATGAAGTTATCGTGAACACGGAGAAAGCGAAAGCCGAGTGCCCGCTGGGCCATCCTCCCCTGAAAGGCGTCCCCTTGCGAAGGATAAGTTTCAGGATAACGACCAACGACAGCAGGATCGCCAGCGCGATAAACGTGACGTGCCACGGCGACTGCCTTATCCTCAGCATCGCGTCCGACAGGTTCAGTATCCTCAAGCTCTTGAAGAAGACGAGGTATCCTACTATTATCGCGTAGATCGAAGCCACAAATACGCAGCCGGCCGCGATATCCTTGGCCATCTTGGCCATATGGTGGAATTCCTTCGTGAATATGTCTACCGTTATCTCGAGGGCCGTATTGAACATCTCGGCGACTATTACCATCGTGACGGCGCTCAACAGCAGGATGAATTCGACGGTGGTCAGGTTCAGCACGATCCCGAGGAACAGGACTGCAGCCCCGATGAAGAAATGGATGCGCATGTTCCTCTGGGTCTTCAGCGTATGCTTGAGCCCCTCGATCGCGTAGTTGAACGAGTCCGTCAGCCCGCGTTTTTTCATAACCTGCCCAATATCCTTTTTTCCATGGCCCTCATGGCCTTCCTCTCCGGAGCCGACGTGTCGTCATAACCGCAGAGATGCAGTATGCCGTGGACCACGCACAGCTTCAGTTCACCCGGCAACGTATTGCCGTAACGGCGCGCGTTCTTCCTTGCCGTGTCTACGGATACCGCAATGTCGCCGGTATCGAACGCTAGGACATCCGTCGCGCCTTTTCTTCCCTTGAACCTGGAGTTGAGCCGCCTTATCCCGGCATCGTCCGTGAACAGGATATTTATCACGCCGCCTTTCCAGCCGAGCGCTGAAAGCGCTTTTGACGCGCATGACTCGGCCGAGCGCCTCGTGAACGGGATGGCCGTATCCTCGGTGAAGACCGACACGGCGCGCCCGCGCGGCTTACGCGTCGTTCTTGTCCTTGCCATTAGGGTACTGGACCCTCGTATGGTAGACGCCGGTCAGGACCTTTGTGAATGTCGCCGCGATAGTATTGAGGTCCTTGAGGGTAAGGTCGCACTCGTCTAACTGCCCGTCGATAAATTTGTTGTTAATGATCCTCCTGACGAGTTCCTCGAGGTTGGAAGGCGTCGGGTTCTGTAATGTGCGCGACGCCGCCTCGACCGAATCCGCGAGATGCACTATCGCGGTCTCTTTCGTCTGGGGTTTCGGGCCGGGATACCTGAACCCCTCCTCCTCAAGCTTAGCGAGGTCCTCGACCGATTCGAGCGCGCGCTGGTAAAAATAATATATGAGCCCGGTCCCATGGTGCTGTTCGATGAAATCCATCAAAGAGCTGTTCAACCCGGCCTTCTTCGCCTTATCGAGGCCGTCCTTAACGTGGTTTATGATTATGAGGCTCGACATCGTCGGCGCGAGCTTATCGTGCTGGCTCTCCGAGACCATCTGGTTCTCCGCGAAATACTCGGATTTTTCCACCTTTCCGATATCATGGTAATACGAGCCGACCCTCGCGAGCAGGCCGTTCGCGCCTATCGCGTCGCAGGCGGACTCTGCGAGGTTGCCGACGATCAGGCTGTGGTGATAGGTCCCCGGCGCCTTCAGAATAAGTTCCTTCAACAGCGGCTTGTTCGGATCGGCGAGTTCGAGCAGGGATATGTTTGTGGTTATGCGGAACATCGACTCGAACAGGTGGAGCGTGCCGACTATAATTATGCCTACGGCAAGGCCGTTCATCAGGTACATCGCGGCATCCTTGAATATAACGTCGCTCTCGAGGTTGTTCAGTATGCCGAGGCCTATTGCGCAGAAAGCGTTCACGACCCCGACAACTACGCCCGCCTTGAAGAGCTCGGACCTGTTGCGGACGGACCTGACCGTATATATTCCGATAACGCTTCCGGAAAGGAATATCAGCGAAGAGTCGAAACGCTCCCCGACCACGAGCCCCGCAAGGAAGCATGAAACAAGCGCCACGAGTATCGCGGGCCTGACCCCGAGCAGCAGCCCGACGAGTATCGGGGCTATCGAGACCGGCACGAGGTATGGCGGCGCCTCGGAAAGCGATATCGCCTTTCCTATGGCGGTTATCACGACGACTATCAGCGCGATAAGCGCGAGGTGCCTGTTATTTGACCATATCGCGGGTTCATAATACTTGAAATACATCCCCGGTATCATCACGAGCACTATGACCACGAGGCATATGCCGAGTATCGAGAGCGCGAATTTCTTCTCGGATACGGACATTGCCCTTATCGTCTCGAACTTCGCTATATGGAAAGGCGTGACCTTCTCGCCCCTCTTCACTATCAGCTCGCCCTGGAGCACTTCTATCATCTTTTCCTGCGGCGGTATGGAAGATATCGCCTTTTCCCTGCGCGTAGATGTTTCTACGAGGTTCGGCTTGAGGTTCGCGGAGACGATGCCGGAAGCGATCGTCTTCAGGACGGCCCTTAGTTTATTGTCGGCTATCTCGGTGTCGTTGAACTGCGGGGCTGTTATATCCTGCGGCGTCTTCAGCGATTTGACATCCGCGTCCGCCTCCGTTTTTCCGGCGATATCCCTTACCTTTATGAAGCCCTTGCCCTGCTTCTTCAGGCTCTCCTTCTCTTCGGGGGATATTATCGCCTGCGACAGCATACCGTCGGCCTGTTTCAATAATACCGGCTCGGACTTGGCGGTATCCTGGGACTGCAGCAGGACCTTGAGGTCGCCGTCCGAAAGCCCGAACTTATTGGCGGGCCTTGCGCGTGATAGCTTTTCATCGGCGCTTATATTCTCCGCCGTCCTTAATTCATTTGCCGCGGAGAAAAGGGCCTTTATGTCCTGAGCGGCGTTATCTTTGACCGATGGGTCAATGTCATAGACATCCTTGACGGACATAGCCGCCTTGTTCTTCATATCGGACGTCTTTTCCTCATCCACGCCGGCATTGAAGGAGAAGTCCATCGGGGCGTAGATGTCCCTGTCGGCGACCTTTCCGGCCTGCGGTTGCCCGCCGTACGGCGTCTTGCCTATGTATATGACCGATACAAGGGCGATGCACGCGCCGGCGGCGATGATAGACCTTAAAGATATGTCCACCGGAAGGTGTTTCGGTTTTTTGAGCATCTCTTTGTATAGCATGTTATTTTCCGCTGTACCTTTCGTACGCCCTTATTATCTCCTGGACCAGTTCGTGCCTTACGACGTCGTCACCGGTGAAATAGGTGAACTTGATGCCCTCGATATCCTTGAGGACCTCCTGGGATTGTATGAGCCCGACAGCCCTGCCTCCCGGCAGGTCGCTCTGCGTAAGGTCGCCGGTTATCACGGTCTTGGAATCGAAACCGAGCCTCGTAAGGAACATCTTCATCTGTTCTGCCGTTGCGTTCTGGGCCTCATCGAGGATTATGAACGAATCGTTCAGGGTCCTTCCCCTCATGAACGCGAGCGGCGCTACTTCTATTACACCCCTGCTGAGGAACCTCTCGACCTTGTCGAGGTCCATCATCTCGTAGAGCGCGTCGTACAAAGGCCTCAAATAGGGCGACACCTTCTCCTCGAGGTCTCCCGGAAGGAACCCGAGGCTCTCTCCCGCCTCAACGGCAGGCCTCGTCAGCACTATCCGGCTGACATGCCCGAGCTTCAGGGCGTTTATCGCCATTGCCATCGCGAGGTACGTCTTTCCCGTTCCCGCCGGGCCTATCCCGAATACGATATCGAACTGCCTTATCGCGTCTACGTAGGCCTTCTGGCCTGCGGTCTTCGGGGTAACGAACAGCTTCTTGGACATTATGTCTATCTTATCGAGATAGATAGAGTGCAGGTCGATATCGGGGCTGCCGTGAAGCGCTTTTATGGCGTAGAGGATCTCATGCTGGTGGACGGCGCGGCCCATCCTTATGATATCCAGCAGCTGCTCGAACAGCCTGGACGCCTTTTCGACATTTCTCGCGTCGCCGCCTATCGTAAGGTTCTCTCCGCGGGCGGTGACCTTAACGTCGAATTCCCGTTCGATGGCCTTAAGGTTCTCGTCATGCCTTCCGAACAGTACCCGCGCTTCCTCGTCGCTTAAAAGCTTGAAGTTCTTGTCCATGACCCCGCTATTTGATGTATTCGTTTATCGTTATGTCGGTAGCGCCTTCCTTCGGTATCCTTATCGTCATTCCCGGTTTAAGCTTATCCGGAGATCTCAGGATGTCCGTATTGGCGTTGAATATCTTCTTCCATTTCTTCGTTGTCCCGAAGAATTTCATCGATATCTTCTGAAGCGTGTCGTTCTTCTGGACCTTGTAGTCGACGAACTCCTCTTCCGCGATGACGTCTATATCTTCTACGACCGTTCCGGCCGTGGAAGTTGTCTCGTAATTCGTGGCGGGAGCAGATGTTTCCGCAGATCTCTTCGGCACCCTGTTCTCCTTCTCTATGGACGGGACCTCAACCTGGACCTCTATATATTCCCTCGTGGTCTTCCTGTCGCCCGCAGCGGGAGCCGTTCCCATCAAGTAGCCGCGGTTGCCGGATGAACTGCTGAGGTCCTGGTCTACCCTTTCCCTCGTGACCATCTTTGTGTTTACAGAGCATCCCGCCAGGGATATGACCATCGCAGCCGAGGCTGCAGCCAACGCGAATGACACAACAAACTTCTTCATGCTCCCCCTCCTATTTTTTCAGGGTAGGCCCGGTAAGGGCTATACCTAACTCCTTTAATTGTTTTTCCGATACGTCCGATGGCGCGCCGGTCATGAAACATACGGCCTTCTGCGTCTTCGGGAACGCTATCACATCCCTTATGCTGTCTGTCCCCGTCATCATGGCAACAAGCCTGTCGAGCCCGGGCGCTATGCCGCCGTGCGGCGGCGCGCCGTAAGAGAACGCCTCGAGCAGGAAGCCGAACCTCGCCTGGATCTCCGCGTCGCCCAGCCCTATCGCCTTGAATATCTTCGACTGCGTCTCGCGGTCGTGGATCCTTATGGAACCGGAGCTTATCTCCACTCCGTTCAATACAAGGTCGTATGCTTTTGCCCTGACCTTTGACGGGTCTTTTTCTATGAGGCCTATGTCCTCGTCATAAGGCGCGGTAAAAGGATGGTGCTCCGCTTCCCAGCGTTTTTCTTCCTCGTTATATTTGAACCACGGGAATTCGACGACCCAGAGGAAATTGAATTTGCCCTTGTCTATAAGCCCGTACTTTTCGGCGAGATGAAGCCTCAGGTGCGCGAGCGTTTCGTTGACGGTGCCCTTCCTGTCGGCGACCGCAAGGATCATGTCGCCCTTTGACGCCTGCATCTTCTGTATGAGCGCTTTTTGATGGGCTTCCCCGAAGAACTTTGCTATAGGCGATTCGAGCCCGTTATCGGTTACCTTGAAATACGCGAGCCCTTTTGCGCCTTCCTTCACGGCGAATTCGGTCAGGCCGTCGATCTCGCTCCTTGAGATATCGGCCTTGCCCTTAAGGTTCAGGGCTTTGATGATCCCGCCGGAAGCGATGACCTTCTCGAACGTCTGGAACTGGCTTCCCTTGAGCGCCTCGGTGAGGTCCTCGAGCTCCATACCGAACCGCGTATCGGGCTTGTCGATGCCGAACCTGTCTATCGCCTCGCTGTGCCTGATCCTCGTAAAAGGTATTTTGAGGTCTACGCCGATGGCTCCCGAAAATATCTCCCTGATAAGGCGCTCGGTCAGGTCGAGGACGTCGTCGACGTCAACGAAAGACATCTCGATATCAATCTGGGTGAATTCCGGCTGCCTGTCCGCCCTGAGGTCCTCATCACGGAAGCATTTCGCTATCTGGAAGTACCTGTCCATGCCGGCGACCATCAGTATCTGTTTGAAGAGCTGTGGCGATTGCGGCAGCGCGAAGAACTTTCCGGGGTTCACGCGGCTTGGGACAAGGTAATCCCTCGCCCCTTCGGGCGTCGACTTCGTCAGGATCGGCGTATCGAACTCGATGAACCCTTCCTTATCGAGGAAGCTGCGGGTTATCTGGCATACCCTGTGCCTCGTAACGAGCTTGTCGCGCGAGCATTTGCGCCGTAAGTCGACGAACCTGTAAGTATACCTGAGTTCCTCGGATATCTGGCTGTCGTCCTCTATCTCGAATGGCGGCGTCTGGGCGGTATTAAGTATAGTCAGTTTTGACACTATGATCTCTATCCCGCCGGTCTTTATCTTCGGGTTATCGGTACCCTTCGGCCTCGGGGAGACCTCCCCGTCGACCACTATTACAAATTCGTTGCGCAGGCCCTCGGCGGTATCATGAAGCTCCTTAGAGGCGGACGGGTTGAATACTATCTGCGTCAGCCCGTACCTGTCGCGCAGGTCGATGAATATGAGCCCTCCGTGGTCGCGTCTTCTGTGCACCCATCCCGCGAGGGTAACTTTCTTCCCGATATCCCCGGTTGTCAATTCGCCGCAAGTATGAGTCCTTTTCATCTACTTTACGAAGATCCTTTCTATTTCCGTTATGAATTCGCGCTCCGGTAGCACCTTCTGCTCTTTCGTCGCCATGTTCCGTAATGTAAGCGTGCGGTTCTTGAGCTCTTCCTCGCCGATTATCGCCACATACTTGGCGCCGAGCCTGTCGGCCGAGCGCATCTGGGCCTTGAGCGACCTTCCCTCGTAATCGAGCTCGCACGAGATCCCGCCCCTAACCCTCAACTCGTTCGCGAGGTTGAATGCGACGCGGTATTCCTCCTCACCCATCGTTGCGAAATACAGGCATATGCCCTCCGGTATCTCCGGGGCATCGTCCATGGCCATGGCGGTCCTCTCCACGCCGATAGCGAAACCGCAGGCTCCCTTCGCGGGGCCCCCGAGCTCCTCGACAAGGTTATCATACCTGCCTCCGGCGCCTATAGCGTCCTGCGCGCCGAGTTTCTTATGCGTCACCTCGAAGGTCGTCTTTGTATAATAGTCGAGCCCTCTTACGAGGTAAGGGTCGACCGTGTAGTTGATCTTAAGGCCGTCCAGCGAACTCTTAACGCCGTCAAAATGCGACTTGCAGTCCGGGCAGAGGTATTCCGGCGTCCCCTTGAATATCATCCTGACCAGCTTCCTGCACGACTCGTTCTTGCAGTCAAGGATGCGGAGGATATTCTTTTCATAGCGGACCCTGCAGTCCTCACAGAGCCTGTCCTGGCCCCCGGAAAGTGTTTTACGCAACCCGTCGGCGAGGGCTGTCTTGTCTTTCGGGCAGCCAAGGGAGTTTATCTTGATAATGGATCCGTGCACCCCGAGCGATTCCAGCAGCGCGGAGTTCAGCGCTATTACTTCGGCGTCAAGCTGAGGGCTGTAAGAGCCGAGCGCCTCGACACCTATCTGGTGGAATTGCCTCATCCTGCCAGCCTGGGGCCTTTCCGCCCGGAACATCTGGCCGATATAGAACAATTTGATGAATCCGTATTCGTTGACGAGGTTGTTCTCGAGGTAAGCCCTGACGACCGAGGCGGTCGCCTCCGGACGAAGGGTGATGGACCGTTCACCGCGGTCGAGAAACGTGAACATCTGTTTCTCGACTATATCCGTGCCGGCGCCCAGCGAACGGACGAAAAGCGAAGATTCCTCGATAACGGGCGTGCGTATTTCCTTATAGCAAAAAGCATTTAAGACGGCCCTGGCTTTTGCCTCAAGGGTCGTCCATAATTTTGCTTCCGTAGGCAGGAGGTCTTTCGTCCCCCGCAATGCTTTAACTTGCTCTCTCATAATGGGATATTCGGCGGATTGCGGCCGGCTATCTTACTTTCTGTTTCATGATAAGCCCCGGCTTGAATACCGCCACCTTCTTCGGCGGGACGGGGACTGTGACGCCGGTACGCGGATTCCTTCCGGTGCGGCCGCGCCTTGATTTTACCTTGAAGATACCGAAATTCCTCAGTTCCACCGTCTCATTGTTCGCGAGCGCCTCGACGATCATATCGAGCGTGCGCTGCACGATCAACTTGACGTCCACCTGCTTCAGCCCGGTCTCGTTGGCTATCTGCAGGACGATCTCTTTCTTTGTCATAAACGGCCTCCTTGGAATTATAGCTTAGTATCCGTAAATTGTTATTACTATTATAGTTAGTAATACGGCACTTTGTCAAGTCTTGAATGTGACCACGCCGTCGCCCAGAAGCTTCTCTATATCCGTCGTGAGGCTGTCGGAGGGCTCGACTTTTAGTTTCTCCTCGACCGATATCTCGAACCTCTTCCCGTCGGCCATCTTGAAATGCAGGTAGACAGGCGCAGTCCCAGGATGGGACTCGAGGACCGATTTGAGCCTGTTCATCGAATCCTCCCCTATCCCCGCGTCCAAGCTGATGATTATTGCCTGCGTATATTTCTTCTGTATCTCGTCGAGGGGGATTATGTCGTTGGCCATTATCTTCGGCCTGTCCTCCCTCAGGTTGATCTTGCCTTTCACGCATACTATGGCGTCTTTCTTTATGTATCTTTCGGTATTAACGAAAGCTTTGGGGAATACAAGGACCTCCACCTCGCCGGTAAGGTCCTCTATGCTCATTATCGCCATCTTCTCGCTTTTGGCCTTCGTGATAGTGAATTTCAGCTTCGAGATGATGCCGCCGAGGTTGATCTCCTCATCCGACCTTCTCTTGCCGAGGTCCTTTACGGAACAGGTGGAATAAGAGCGTATGAGTTTTTCGTACCTGGCCAGCGGATGGCCGGTCACATAAAAACCGAGCATCTCCTTTTCATAAGCGAGCAGCTGGCCCTCCGGCCACTCCGGCACCTTGGGGGTCTCGTGCCTGCGCGTGGCATGCGTCTTCGAATGCGCGCCGAACTCCTCGAAGAAAGTCGACTGTCCGCTCGCGCGTTCCCTGTGCGAGTTCGCGCCGCACTCAAGGCAGTCATCGAGCATCACGGTGAGCTGTGACCTGTGCAGGGCGAATTCGTCGAACGCGCCGCACTTGATGAGGCTCTCGAGCACCTTCCTGTTCGCGAGCCTGAGGTCTACGCGTTCGCAGAAATCATAAAGGTTCTTGAACTTGCCGGACGCGCCCCTCGCGTTGACTATCGAATCTATCGCGCCCTGGCCGACATTCTTGACCGCGCTGAGGCCGAACCTTATCGAATCGCCCACGACCGTGAACTTCGAGAAGCTTTCGTTGATGCTCGGCGGAAGTATCTTGATCGACATCCTCTGCGATTCTTCTATGTAGAACGCGACCTTGTCTATATTATCGCGTTCCGACGTCATCAACGCGCTCATGAACTCAACGGGATAATTCGCTTTCAGGTAAGCTGTCCTGTATGAGATCAGCGCGTATGCGGTCGAATGCGACTTGTTGAAGCCGTACCCGGCGAAATATTCTATGAGGTTAAAGATCTTCTCGGCGGTGCGTTTGTCTATACCATTCTTGGACGCGCCGTTCAGGAAGTTCGAGCGGGCCTGCTCCATCTCCTCGGGGATCTTCTTTCCCATCGCGCGCCTGAGCGAATCTGCTTGCGACATCGTGAATCCCGCGAGCGATGACGCGATGCGCATGACCTGTTCCTGGTAGATTATGGTCCCGTAGGTCTCCTTCAGTATCGGCTCGAGCATCTTATGGTCGTACTTGATGGGTATCTCGCCGTGTTTCCTCTTAATGAAATCCTCGACCATGCCGCTGCCTATCGGGCCCGGACGGTAAAGCGCGAGTATGGCTATGATATCTTCGAAAGTCGTAGGTTTCAGTTTGCGCAGGATGTCGCGCATGCCCGAGCTTTCAAGCTGGAATATCCCCAGGGATTCCGAGTTGGACAGCAAGTCGTAGGTCTTCTTGTCGTCAAGCGGTATATTGTTTATATCGAGCGCGAGGCCCTTCGTCCTCTTTATGATCTTGACGGTCTCGTCTATGACCGTCAGCGTCCTGAGGCCGAGGAAATCCATCTTCAGCAGGCCTATCTTTTCGAGCGACTTCATTTCGTAGCCGGTAGAAAGCTGGCCCTCGCTTGTCTTGAAGAGCGGGACGTAGTCGGTAAGCGGAAGGTCGGATATTACGACACCCGCGGCATGCGTCGACGCGTGCCGGTTCAAGCCCTCGAGTTCGGTCGAGATGTCTATTAACTGCCTCATCTGCGGGTCGCTCTTGTACATATTGCGCAGCTCGGGCTCGACCTTCAACGCCTTTTCGAGGGTGATACCGAGCTCTTCGGGCACGAGCTTGGCGATGCGGTCGACGTCGCCGTAGCTAATGCCCATAACGCGCCCGACATCCCTTATGACCGCGCGCGCTTTCATCGTGCCGAACGTGATGACCTGGGCGACGTTCTCCTTCGAATATTTCTGGGTCACGTAATCAATGACCTCGCCCCTTCTTTCATAACAGAAATCTATGTCGATATCCGGCAGGCTCACGCGGTCGGGATTAAGGAACCGCTCGAATATAAGGTCGTACTTTATCGGGTCGAGGTCGGTGATCCCGAGCGAGTAGCTGACAACGCTTCCGGCGGCGGAACCCCTTCCCGGGCCGACCGGTATGCCTTTGGATTTCGCGTAATTGATGAAGTCCCACGCGATGAGGAAATAGCTCGTGAACCCGGTCTTCCTGATTATGTTCAGCTCGTGGTCCACCCTGTCGCGTACGGCCTTGTCGACCTGCGCGTAACGTTTCTTCAGCCCCTCCTCGACGAGGTCCTTGAGGTACTCCTCGCGGGACCTGCCTTCGGGAGGCGTGAATTGCGGCAGGTGCGTCTTGTTAAAATCGAGCTCGAGGTTGCATTTCTCCGCTATCTCTATCGTGTTGGATATCGCCTGAGGTACGTCCGAGAAGAGCTCTTTGAACTCCTCCGACGACTTGAAATAGAACTCGTCGGTCGAGAACCTCATATGGTCCGGATCGCTTAAGGTCGTCTGGGTCTGTATGCAGAGCAGGCCTTCATGGGCGCGCGAGGACCTCTTGCGCAGGTAATGCACGTCGCCGGTGGCAACAAGCGGGATGTCGAGCTCTTTTGAGATCTTCAGCAGGCCGGCATTCGCAGTTTCCTGCTCCGGTATAAGGTTTTTCTGGAGCTCAAGATAAAAGTTGCCCGGCCCGAATATGTCCTTATACTGGCCCGCGACTACCTTCGCCTCCTCGTATTTGCCTTTGACGATGAGGTAAGGTATCTCACCCTGAAGGCACGCCGACTGGGCGATCAGGCCTTTTGAATACCTGGCGAGGAGCTCCTTGTCGACGCGCGGCTTATAGTAAAATCCTTCAAGGTATCCGGCGGAGACGAGTTTCATGAGGTTGCGGTATCCTTCCTCGTCTTTTGACAATAGGATAAGATGGTACGCGGATTCCTCGCTGACAGAGGCGGATTTATCCAGGCGGGAGCCCGGGGCTACGTATATCTCGCATCCGATGATCGGCTTTATGCCGTTCTTCATCGCCTCGATATAGAACTCGATCGCGCCGAACATGTTGCCGTGGTCGGTAAGCGCTACGGCGGGCATCCTGTATTCTTTTGCGAGCGCTATGAGTTCCGGTATCTTGCAGGCGCCGTCAAGAAGGCTGAATTGCGTATGGACATGCAGGTGGACAAAATGCGAATGCTGCATTTTATTCCCATTCTATGGTGGAAGGAGGCTTGGAGCTGATGTCGTATACCACCCTGTTGACGCCCCTGACCTCGTTGATTATCCTGTTTGAGATCCTGCCGAGAAGGTCGTACGGAAGTTTCGCCCAGTCGGCCGTCATGCCGTCCGCGCTCGTGACCGCGCGCAGCGCTATGACGTTCTCGTAGGTCCTTTCGTCGCCCATGACCCCGACGGTCTTTATCGGCAGCAGGACCGCGAACGATTGCCAGACCTCCCTGTAAAACCCGGCCTTCTTGATCTCCTCAATGACCGCAACGTCTGACTCCCTTAATATATCGAGGCGTTCCTTGGTTATGTCGCCGATGACCCTTATCGCGAGCCCGGGCCCCGGGAAAGGCTGGCGCAGGGTTATCTCGTCGGAGAGGCCCATCGCTTTGCCCACTATCCTGACCTCGTCCTTGAAAAGCTCGCGCAGCGGCTCGACCAGCTTGAGCTTCATCTTCAGGGGCAATCCGCCTACGTTATGGTGTGATTTTATTGTCGCGGACGGCCCGCCGAACGCCGACTTCGATTCTATGACATCAGGATAGAGCGTCCCCTGCGCAAGGAACGCTATCTTTCCGAGCTTTTTTGCTTCCTCTTCGAAGACGCGAATGAACTCATGCCCTATTATTTTCCGCTTCTTCTCCGGGTCGACGACGCCCTTGAGCTTCCTGAGGAACCTCGCTTCCGCGTTTACGTACCTGAGGTTCATGTGGAAGTGCTTCTTGAACGTCTTGATCACGCGTTCCGCTTCGCCTTTCCTCAGCACGCCGTTGTTTATGAATATGCAGATGAGCTGTTTGCCTATCGCCTTGTGGAGCAGTACGGCCGCCACGGAAGAGTCGACCCCGCCGGAAAGGCCGCATACGACCTTCTCTTTGCCTACCGTGTCCCTTATGGAACGGACCGTGTCTTCGATAAAAGATTGCGCGGTCCATTTGCCTTCGCAGCGGCATATCTTGAAAAGGAAATTCGATATCATCTTGCCGCCTTTCGGAGTGTGGGCGACCTCCGGATGGAACTGGACCCCGTATAGCCCGCGCTCGGTATCGGCGATGGATGCGAATTCGGTGTTTGACGTGTGGGCTATCTTCTTGAAACCGGGGGGCAGCTGTGATACGTAATCGCCGTGGCTCATCCAGCAGATGGACTTGTCTTCTATATCGGAAAAGAGGCCGGACGGATCGTCTATCAAAAGTTCGGCGTGGCCGTATTCGCGCTTATTCGCCTTTGTCACCTTGCCGCCGAGCATATGCGACATGGCCTGCATGCCGTAGCATATTCCGAGCACAGGTATACCGAGCTCGAAGATCTCTTTCTTTGGTTTTGGCGATTTGCTTCCGTAGATCGAGGCCGGCCCGCCCGAGAGTATGATGCCTTTAGGCGCTAACCCGCGTATCTCAGCCGCCGTGATATTGTGAGGGACGATCTTTGAGAACACCCTGTTCTCCCTAACACGGCGAGCTATCAGCTGGTTATACTGCGAGCCGAAGTCCAGGACAAGCACAACTTCTTGCTGCAACATTATTTTATTTGCCCATTCCCACTCTTTGGACCTGCTGGAATATCTTTCCCTCGGTCCTGATGGACGGAGCTATTATGATCTCTGTCTTCTGGAATTCTTTGATATCTTTTGCGCCGACCGAACCCATGGATGTCTGCAGCGCGCCCATGAGGTTCTGCGAGCCGTCGTCGAACCTGGCGGGCCCGAAGAGGATCTCTTCGAGCGTCCCGGTCGTGCCTACATGTATCCTCGTCCCGCGCGGGAGGTTCGCATGGGGTGTTGCCATCCCCCAGTGGTAACCGCGGCCGGGCGCTTCCACCGCCCTAGCGAATGCCGAGCCAACCATGACGGCGTCCGAGCCGCAGGCGAACGCCTTGCAGATGTCGCCGCCGGCCCTCATCCCTCCGTCCGTTATTATCGGGATATATTTCTTTGTCTTCTTGAAGAACGCGTCGCGCGCTGCTGCGCAGTCGACCGTCGCTGTCACCTGCGGCACGCCGATGCCGAGTACGCCCCTTGTCGTGCATGCGGCGCCCGGCCCTATGCCTACGAGTATCGCGGACGCGCCGCTGTTCATGAGGTCCATAGCGACATCATAGCCGACGCAGTTCCCCACGATTACGGGTATCTTTACCGACTTGCAGAACTTCTTTATGTCGAGGGCCTTGTATTCCTTCGAAAGATGCTTCACGGTGCTGACCGTGGATTGTATGACGAAGATATCGGCGCCTGCGTCCTGCGCAATCCTTCCGAACCTCTCCGCGCGCTGCGGTATCGCGCTGACTACCGCGGGTACGTCGGCATCCTTTATCTGGCGGATCCTCTTCTCTACGAGTTTTTCCTGTATGGGTTTCGTGTATATCGACTGGATTATCTCGGTGGCTTTCTCGGGGTCGGCCCTTACGAGCTGCTCGAGTACCTCGTCCGGGTCCTCATACCTGGTCTGGACGCCCTCTAGGTTGAGCACCGCAACGCCCCCGACCTTGCCCATCGCTATAGCGAACTTGACATCAACGACGCCGTCCATAGCGGCGGCAAGTATGGGCACATTGAATTTTTTTCCGTCTATTTTCCAGCTGGTATCAACTTCTGCGGGGTTTATCGTGACTCTTCCTGGGGCAAGCGCGATCTCGTCAAAACCGTAGCAACGGCGGGCCTTCCTTCCGATACCTATATATTCACCCATGTTTCCGGAGCCTCCTTGAATTTAGACAATTATGATACAAAAATCGGCCCGAAAAGTCAATAAAAAACCCCCTTGGCGTTGGCGCCAAGGGGGTGATTTTGGATGATTATTTGACTATCGCTAGGATATCGTCCGCATCGATGATCAGGTACTCCTTGCCGTCAACTTTTACCTCACTTCCGGAATATTTCCCGAAAATGACGATGTCTCCGGCCTTCACATCTGGAGCGACCGTCTTGCCGTTATCGAGCACCTTGCCCGACCCGACGGCTATGACCTTCGCTTCCTGCGGTTTCTCCTTCGCGGTGTCCGGGAGTATGATGCCGCCTTTCGTCTTCTCCTCGGCGCTCAATACCTCCACGATCACTTTGTCGCCTAATGGCTTAAGGTTCATTTATCATCCTCCTTTTAGTACATCCCCTCGCCGTAGCCGCCATGCGGGGGCATCGGAGGTGTCTTTTCTTTTTCGGGTATGTCGGTGACGAGGCACTCGGTCGTCAGCAGGAGCCCGGCTATCGATGAGGCATTCTGGAGCGCGGTCCTTGTGACCTTCGTCGGGTCGATGACGCCGGAATCTATCATGTCGACGTAATCGGCCTGGAGCACATCGTAACCTATGTTCGTCTTTTCCTTCTTTACGTTCTCGACGACTACCGAACCCTCGAGGCCGGCGTTGAAGGCGATCTGCCTTAACGGTTCCTCAAGAGCCCTCTTGACTATATCGACGCCTATCTGCTCGTCGCCGGAGAGTTTCATCTTCTCGAGCGCCGATACGCACCTGAGCAGCGCGACACCGCCGCCGGGGACTATGCCTTCTTCGACGGCAGCCCTCGTAGCGTGGAGCGCGTCCTCGACGCGTGCTTTCTTCTCCTTCATCTCGGATTCGGTCGCCGCGCCGACATTGATGACGGCGACACCGCCCGAAAGTTTCGCTAACCTCTCCTGGAGCTTCTCTTTATCGTAATCGGAATCCGACTTCGATATCTGGGACTTGATCTGCTCGATCCTGCCCTTGATATCGGAGCCTTTTCCGGCGCCTTCGACTATCGTCGTGTTCTCCTTGTCGACCGTAACCCTCTTAGCGCGACCGAGCTCGTTGAGGTCTATGTTCTCGAGCTTCCTTCCGAGGTCCTCGGTTATTGCGATACCGCCAGTCAGCACGGCGATATCTTCGAGCATCGCCTTTCTCCTGTCGCCGTAGCCCGGGGCTTTTACCGCGCAGCAGGCGAACGTCCCGCGGATCTTATTGATGACCAGCGTAGCGAGCGCCTCGCCGTCGACTTCCTCGGCTATGATAAGCAGGGGCCTGCCGTTCTTGGCGATCTTCTCGAGAAGCGGGAGCATATCCTTTATATTGGATATCTTCTTCTCGTGAATAAGTATGTAGGGATCCTCGAGCGATGCTTCCATCCTCTCGGCATCCGTAACGAAGTACGGTGAGAGGTAGCCCTGGTCGAACTGCATGCCCTCGACCACCTTAAGCGTCGTCTCGGTCGACTTGGCTTCCTCGACGGTTATTACGCCGTCCTTGCCGACCTTGTCCATGGCTTCCGCTATCTGGTCGCCTATGGCCTTGTCGTTATTGGCCGCTATCGTGGCGACCTGCGATATCTCTTTCTTGTCCTTGCCTATCGGCTTGGATATCTTCTTCAACTGCTCGAAGACCTCTTCGACGGCTTTATCTATGCCGCGCTTCAGCGCCATCGGGTTCGCGCCCGCGGTAACGTTCTTCAGGCCTTCCCTGTATATCGCTTCGGTAAGCAGCGTGGCTGTCGTGGTGCCGTCGCCGGCGTTATCAGATGTCTTGCTGGCGACTTCTTTCACCATCTCTGCGCCCATGTTCTCGAACGGGTCGGAGAGCTCTATCTCTTTGGCGACCGTTACGCCGTCTTTTGTTATCGTAGGCGAACCGAATTTCTTGTCCAGGACCACATTGCGGCCCTTGGGGCCGAGCGTTACTTTTACAGCTTTCGAGAGCTGCTCGACGCCCGACAATATCTTGCGCCTTGCTTCCTCGTTATACAGTAATTGCTTTGCCACTTTTCGTTCCCTCCCTTGTTATTTGACTATCGCCAAAATCTCCGATTCCCTGAGGATAAGCATATCCTCGTCCTTATATTTGATTTCGGTGCCTCCATAGCGCCCGTAGAGGACCGTATCCCCGACCTTTACTTCAAGCTCCTTGACCTTGCCGTCATCCAGGAGTTTTCCTTTCCCGACTGCCACAACCTTGCCCTTGGATGGCTTCTCCTTGGCCGTATCCGGCAGGATTATGCCGCCCTTCGTCTTAACCTCGCTGTCAACGGGTTTGACAAGTATCCTGTCGCCTAACGGTTGAACCGACATTTTATACCTCCTTTTACGTAAGAATTAGCACTCCAGTATACCGAGTGCTAATTTTGTCTTATATTATACGTTTTACACGGTTTTTGTCAAGGAAATTTTTAGTTTTCCGCTATTATTCGGAGGCCATGAAGCGTCAGATGGGGATCGATATATTTTATCGACCTTGAAAATCCGGAGATGAGTTTGGCATGGCCGCCTGTCGCTATTACGGTCATTGGGCCGAGCTTCTTTTTTAGGCGGGATATGACGCCGTCGCATAGTGCCCCGATGCCGTGGAAGACGCCGCTTCTCATGCTGTCGGCGGTGTCGCGCCCGATCAATCCTTTCGGCGGCACGACAGTTATCTTAGGAAGTAATGCGGCCTTTTCCGAAAGCGCGTTGAGGGATGTCTCTATCCCGGGAAATATCAGTCCGCCGAGGTAATCGCCCTTCCTGGATACGACGTCAAACGTTATCGCGGTCCCGAAATCGACGACTATCGCGGGATAACCGTAAAGCTCCTTTACGGCGACAGCGTCAACGAGACGGTCCTGCCCTACCTGTTTCGGTTTCTTGTATAGATTTTTTATCGGCGCCTTGATATTCTTCCCGAGGATGAGAGGTTTGGTCCCGTACCTTCGGGATATTGCCCTGCTGACCATAGGTGTTGCCTTGGGGACGACGCTGGACATTATCGCTCTCCCGATACCATCCGGCAGATTTATCGGCTTGCCGGATACGACATGGCCGGTCGAGACCTTCCATGACCTGATGAGCTTTTTGCCTTTAAATATCCCGAAAGCGGTGCTCGTGTTGCCGATATCCGCGGTTAAAAGCATCCTTATCCCTTCCTGCATATGTATACGAACTGCTGCGCGAGGTTGAACGGCGTAAGGTACCTGAAGAAACAGGTGATAAAGAACTTCCTCAGTGACTTTACCTTGCGCGTTCCCGGCTTGAAGAACTCGGGATATTTATTGTATCCTTTTATCCTGGCGACCTTCAGGCCGTTCTTCTCGAGCATCTCTTTCCACTGGTTCACTGTCGCATGGCGCTCTACCGCCTGCCATTCGTCGGAGCTCTTTCCCGTGAAGAGCGCTTTTATTATCTCGCCGTAAGCGTAGCTGTTCGGCAGCATTATGACAGCGGTCCCGTCACTTAACATGACCCTTGCTATCTCCCTGACACCCTTCTCCGGGTCGAGGTAATGCTCCAAACTGCCGAGTGAAGTCACATAATTAAAGGAGCCGTCCGGCCACGGGAGGTTCTCGCCGTCGCCGACGACTAATTCGGATTCCGGCGATACCGTTTTCGCGCGTTTTATCGCTTCATCGGAGATGTCGAGGCCGAAGGTCTTAAGCCCCGCCTTCTGCCCGGCCTTGAGGACGAGACCGATGCCGCAGGCGATATCAAGGAGCTTCTTTCCACCCTGCGGCCTGCAAAGCCCGACTATCCACTTATAGAGATTCTCGTTGTCGCGGATATCGCCCTTTGCGTAGACGTCGTTATAAAAATCACGAAGCCCTTTAGCGTCTGATATCATGGCCTGCATTTTACCTCACCATCAGCACATCACCGGCGGTGACGTGCTCCGTGAAACCGTTATCGAGTCGGACGACAAGCGCGCCGCTGGAATCGAGGTCGGCGGCGGTGCCCTCTATCTTCCTGCCGTGGCAGGCGATCTTGACCTCTTCGCCTAATGTGTGCGAAAGCCCCTTCCATTCGTCAATTATCTTCTTGAAGCCCTTATCGTTAAAGATGCGGTACTGCCTGTCGAGCTCCCTGAGGACTTCCTGCGCGAGTTCCACACGCGGGACTTCCTCTCCCGCTTCGGCCTTAAGAGAAGTCGCCTCTTTCGGCAGGTCGCTCCTCGAGGTATTCACGTTTATCCCTATCCCCAGGACTATATAGCGGACCGTGTTTACTTCCGCGCTCATCTCGGTAAGTATCCCCACCGCTTTGCGGTCATTTATCAGGATGTCATTGGGCCATTTGATAAGCGCGCCGAGGTGCGTTATTTTCCTTATCGCGAGTGCCACCGCGACTGCGGACATAAGGGTTATCTTCGGCGCCTCGGCCGGGGATACATCCGGCCTCAGGATGAAAGAAAAATAGATGCCTTTTCCCTTCGGCGATACCCAGTGCCGCCCCATCCTTCCGCGGCCTTTCGACTGG
The DNA here is from genome assembly GCA_964650515.1 of uncultured Planctomycetia bacterium. GTDB lineage: Bacteria > Omnitrophota > Gorgyraeia > Pluralincolimonadales > Pluralincolimonadaceae > UBA6215. The sequence continues at coordinate 135,739 of CAZYUB010000003.1, forward strand.
CTTTCGCTGAATACGACCGTGCCTTCGGGCGAGCCCGATTGCGCGAGCCGGTGGGCGACGTCATTTGTCGAGTCGGTCGACTCGTAGGAGTATATCTTTCGGCCGATGGCTTTCGTCCCGAGTTTATGGGATATCTCCTCAGGAATGAGTTTGTCGGGCGTGCCGGTCAGCCGGTAGCCGACATGCGGCTCGCCGGTTATCTCATAGCCCTCTTTGCGCAGCTGTTCTATATGTTTCCAAACCGCGGCGCGCGAAATGCCGAGTTTCTCGCTTATCTCCTCTCCGGAGATGAACTCCCCGTAGGAGGAACGGAACATATTAAGTATCTTATCGTCCATGTCCAGTAGTTTAGTTGGAATACTCTATGCGGTCAATCAAATATTCCCCTTTGCCGTCCCATTTGCCCGGCGCGTGGAATAAAATCAGCTTCTTCACGTCGTCACGGCTTGTGATTATCTGCGATACCTTATATGTGTCGAACTTCATCGCGGCCCATTCCGTATCGCTGCCCGATTCCTTCCTTTCCATGTCGAACTGGAAATCGTCCCTGCACCAGAGTTTCCCGAGGATATCAACTTTTCCTTTTACCGTAACTATGATATACCTGTGCGCCGCTACCATGGCGGGATCGAGCGGGAATGCGATATAGTCCCAGGCATGGGTCTTGGCGTATTCCACACGCAGGCATTCCCCCGCTTCTTTGTCCTCGACGGCACTTGCGCTTATCTTGGAATTCGAAAGCTCTACCGATGAGACGGGGTCTTTTCCGCATTTGAACGCCACGCGGTCGATGACGGCGGGATTCGGTTCTGCCTTTATCGGTTCCGAGAACGGCCCGATATGGCCGTATGCGTCTATTGCGGCTATTGAGATGTAAACAGGCCCCGGGCCGTCTACAAGTATGGTGCGTTTTTCGTTCCCGGGAAATTGGAATACCGGCAACAGTACCTTGGTCTTTGCTTTATCCATGGCCCGATCGCCCGATATCTTGAGGATATACCGCGATATCCCGTCATTATCTTTATCGTTGGGGACTGCCCACGACAGGTCTACGCCTCCGCCTATACTGCCGGTAGTTGCCCGCAGGCCCGTTATCTGCTCCGGCGGGTATTTGTCCATCTTCGCTTCAAAGGAGATATTATCTATCGCGGCGTCCTTTCCGGTGACCTCGCATTTTATCGAGATGCCGCAGGCCTTGCCGGACCTTATATCATCAGGCAAGGAGAAATAATGGTGTTTCCATCCGAAGCCGTCGAGCCCGGCGAGGCGTTTAAGGTATATCTTCTTCCCGCCGTAAGAAACCGCGCAGCCGGCCACGCCCATCCCGCGCGTCCACAATGAGAGATATTTGCAGTAGTTAAATTCCGTGAGGTCATTTTCCGTAAGTTTTGCGTCCAGGGTTACCGGCCCCCCGTCGGATGTTACCTTTAGATATTTGTGCCCGTTCTGCGGATTATCCCCCCATCCTATCCTGCCGGCCCCTCCCGTTATATTCCAGACGGCATAAGGCGGCGCCTCGGGCGGCAGTTCGAAGTCATCTACGACGCCCGACATCCCGGCGCGCCGCACAAAATTCTTCATGACGTCCGATCTTGAGAAGAGGTCCCATATCAGCCCGCTCCTGTAATTCTCGATGAGCATTATCATCGGGCCCACCTCGATGCCCACGTACAGCGGGCTCACGTAATTGTTCTTCAGGTTCACGGAGCTCGTGAAACCGTATTTGCCGTATGCCCTGTCGCCGAACTTCTTCCTTACGTATTCCATCGAAGCGAACGATACCTCCGGCACGAACGGCAGGCCGCCTACGAACGCTGTGGAGCCGACGGTGCCGTCGTTCTGGACCTGTCCCGGAGGCGCCCCGTGGGAATAGGAGTCCTTCCCGAAGCAATCGGTAAGGCCCCATAATTCGGGAGGATAACCGTTGACCTTCACGTTGAAAGCCCTGTCGGCGAGTATCTTGTTCACTATCTCGAGGAAATAGTCGATCTTGCGGTCGCGTTTCCTGCTGAAGCGGATGAAAGAATGAGGCACCTGTCGCGAGAAGAGCGCGCCCGATCCGGTCATGACGGCCTCGTAGCCCTCGTATTCGTCGAGCATGTAAGTGTCTACGTAGGTCTCCCATGTCTGCTGGGGTATCGGGTGCGTGTCGGAACCTAGCCCGAGGACATATATAAGCAGAGAATTGTCCGCGAAACCGCTCATGTCGTAAGGCAGCAGTCCGTCTATCTCGTAATAGTCGCCTTTCGATACGTGCGGAGGGACCCATCCGAATGACAGCAGGCCCGGCGTGCCGTCCGGCTTGTACTTGACAAACTTATCCCATTCGACGTTGTCGTATATCTTTTTAGCGAGTTCCTCTACCGGCGTTCCCTTGAAGAATTCGCCCGCGACCACGGCGCCTCCTATAAAATCCGCGGAGTCGCACATCGCTACGCAATCTATTGGCTCCAGCCTGCCCGTGCGGCCGTTGACAAAGTGCCAGTAAAGCCCAAAATGCCCGTCCACATACGGGTCGTTGGGGTCATTCGGGTCGTCGTAAAATACATTAAGTATCTTCCATGTCCGGTCGTAGCCCTGCTCGTATGTTATCCATCCCCTTTTTACCCCGATAGTGATGGCGGCAAGCTCGAAACCCGTAGCGGCCACCTTGCCGATGCGGTTTTGTGTATGGTCGACCGCGATGCCGGTCTCCGGGTATACCTCGTTCCACATGTAATTGAATGCCCGGTGCTCGAGGTCATCGAGGGCCTTCTCCTCTTCGGCCGTCGACGTATTATATAGAGGGACGCACTTCTCCGGCGCCGAGCAACCGCCGATCGATACGAGAATTAATACATAAAGAATGGCTTTATTCAATCTTAAGTTCCTTTTTAAGGGCCGCGATCCTGTCGCGTATCATAGCGGCCTTTTCGAACTGCAGGTTGCGCGCCGCGACGCCCATCTCGTATTCAAGCTCTTCTATTACCTTTTCTATCTCGTAACCTCCGGCCTTGACGCCGGCGGCCTCCATCTCCACCTCTTCGGCATCCTGCAGCATCTCGATGCCTTCGCGGATAGCTTTTTGTATGGATCTCGGGGTGATATTATTCTCCCTATTATACTCCAATTGCAGTTCCCGTCTACGCTTTGTTTCGTCTATCGCGCGTTTGAGCGAGCCGGTTATGTTGTCAGCGTACATTATGACCTGTCCGTTAATGTGCCGCGCGGCGCGGCCCGCAAGCTGTATCAGCGATGTCTCGGAACGCAGGAACCCCTCCTTGTCAGCGTCGAGGACGGCGACAAGCGAGACCTCGGGCAGGTCGAGCCCTTCCCTGAGGAGGTTGACCCCGACGAGGCAATCGAACTCCCCGCGGCGCAGTTCCTTTAATATCCTGACCCTCTCTATCGCGTCGATATCCGAATGGATATATTTCACGCGCAGGTCGAGCTCTTCGAGGTAAGCGGAAAGGTCCTCGGCCATGCGCTTGGTCAACGTCGTGACGAGGACCCGCTCCTTCTTCTTCGCGCGCTCACGGACCTGCCCTATTATGTCGTCAACCTGCTTATCCGTCGGTTTTATGGTTATCTCGGGGTCTATGAGGCCCGTGGGCCTTATGACCTGCTCGATGACCCTTGCCCCGGATCTTCGTATCTCGTATTCCGACGGCGTCGCGGACGCGAATATCGCCTGTTTCATCAGTGCCTCGAATTCGTCGAAGCGCAGCGGCCTGTTATCGAGGCACGACGGGAGGCGAAAACCGAAATCCACGAGCGTCGTCTTGCGCGCGCGGTCGCCCTCATACATCCCCCTTATCTGCGGCATCGTCACATGGGATTCGTCGACTATCAAGAGGAAATCCCCTTTAGGGAAATAGTCGATAAGGCAATACGGCCTTGCGCCCGCGGGCCTGCCGCCGAGGTGGCGCGAATAGTTCTCGACGCCGTGGCAGTAGCCGATCTCCTGAAGCATCTCCATGTCGTACCTTGTGCGCTGTTCGAGACGCTGTGCTTCGAGCAGTTTTCCCTTTGACCTCAGGAATTCAAGCCGCTCGTCAAGCTCCTGCCTTATCACTTTCACGGCTTCCTCTATCATCGGCGGGGACGTAAGGAAATGTTTTGCCGGGTATATCGCGGCACGGTCGAGCTCGGATACCGTTTTCTGCGAGACGGGGTCGAACTCGGTTATCTTCTCGACCTCATCGCCGAAGACCGAGAACCTTATCGCCTTCTCGGAATACGCGGGGAATACGTCGACCGTGTCACCGCGGACGCGTATCTTTCCGCGCACGAACTCTATGTCATTGCGCTCATACTGGATGCCTATGAGCCTGCGCATGACCTCGTCGCGGTCGAGCTTCTGCCCTTTTTCTATCGTGACCATCATATTGGAGTAGTCCTCGGGGGAACCGAGGTTATAGATGCAGGAGACGCTCGCGACTATTATGACATCTCTGCGCGACATGAGCGACGAAGTCGCCGACAGGCGCAGCCGGTCGAGCCAGTCGTTCACCGAAGAGTCCTTCTCTATGTAGGTATCGGTCTGTGGTATGTAGGCCTCGGGCTGGTAATAGTCGTAATAACTAACGAAATATTCAACGGCGTTCCCGGGGAAGAACTCCCTGAATTCGCTGTAAAGCTGTGCCGCGAGGGTCTTGTTATGGGAAATGACGAGCGTCGGCTTGCCGATATCCTCTATGACATTCGCCATCGTGAAGGTCTTGCCGGAGCCGGTAACGCCTAAGAGCGTCTGGAAATCCTTCCCGGTACGCAGGCCTTCGGTAAGCGCCTTTATGGCCCGGGGCTGGTCGCCTTCGGGCTTGAACGATGAGACGAGCTTGAATTTCGGCATATCAGAATACTATGTCTAACGCCTTTGTGCCGGCCGGCACCGTGACCTTCTTCCTGCCTATGGTAATGACATATCCTTCGGGCGGCGGTGTATCCGCGTCTACCGAAAGTTTCAGGAATCCTTTACTGCGGAAACTCTGGACCTTGAAGCCGACCTTCCCGAAATACGTCGGCGCGTCCTTCACCTCGATGACCTTTCCGTCATCGAGCCATCCTTCAGGTATGCATGAGAGCAGGAGCAGCTTGTCGCCGTCCTCGCGCAGCAGCATATCCCTGAGCAGCAGCATATAATGCGCGGCTGACCAGCCGTGCGGGACATCCCCTACTATGCCCTCTGATATCTCGCGGAAACCCTTGTCGTTTATCTTGCTCGGCATCGCTTCCATCCATCCTCCGGGGCATGACTGGTGTTCTATGCCCCACTCTATGTTCTTAAGCGCGACGTCTTCCATGCCGAGGTATATAAGCGGATGCGCGAGCTTGAAGTTGTATCCCCAGAAGACCTTCTCGTATTCCACGAACCATCCGCCGTCGTAATTCGAGAACTTTCCCGCTTTCGCCCAGTACTGCCTGTAGGAATCCTCGAAAAGCTTGGCCGGTATCGCGATGCCCATGTTCTGCCCGGGGAACAACGCAGGCCTGTGCGCCCATGCCATCTGGGCCTCGCCGAGTATCCTGTGTTCCTGGTCTACGATGCGCATCTCCTTCGGCCAGTAATCCGCGAAGGCGGGCATATACGGCAGGTTCTCCTTCTTCATCACCTTCTCTATGCTCGCTATCGTCGCGGCATGCAGGTCAAGGTATTCGGCCTGCAGCCATTTCGCGTCTTCCGTTTTCCCGAGGACCTGCGCGGCGTCCGCGGCGGCCTTCAGCCCGAGTATGGTCCACCAGTTATCGACGTAAAGGTATGCCGGTATCTTGAAGTTGTCCTGGCTCACGCCCTTGCAGATGAGGCCGTATGCCGGGTCCTCCTTCGGCAGCGCGAGCTGCGGCCCGCGCAGCTTCCTGGCAAGCTCGGAAAGCGCTCTTATCCTCGGGTAGACGGCCTCGAGATAATCCCTGTCCCTGCTCAGGCGGTAATGCTCATAAAGCGCGAAGATCCCGCCACCGAGCTCATCCACGTATCCGCCGCCTTCCGCGTAATTGAAAAAATCGGTTGAGTCGCGGGCAGTCTCGGTAAGGCCGGCTTTGTCCAGGGCGTTGTCCATGTCGACCGCGTCATGCGAAAAGAACGACGTGTACTCGTACGGGCCCGGAAATAGTTTGTGCTGGTCGTTCATTATAAGGATATAAAAAAGCGAAGAGTAAAAACAATCGCTGTACCGCTTGTCGGGGATATTGAGTTCCAGCGATTTGCGGCCTTTCCAGTAACCTACGGTCAGGTCAAGCGCTTCGTCGAAACTTAAATCCTTGATCTCGTTGAAGCTGATATCTTTTCCTTCGCTTGAGGGTACCATGAAATCGATCGTCTCGGACTCGCCGGCGGGTATTTCCCTCTCGAACGAGAGCGTGTCCTTCTGGTCCCTCCCAAGCGGGCCGTCCGCCCTCTCGTCAAGGAATATCCGCGGCGCGCCGTTGATGGAAACGGTATGGTCGTTATCGTATTCTATGCTGTTTATGCCTTCTACCTTCCACTTGTGGTAGAGGGGGTTCGGCGTTATCACAGCGTATATCGCTACCTGCTTGCCTGTGTTTCCCGTGTTCCTGACGCATTCCCTGGCGTATGTCAGCACCTTGCCGATCTTCTCGTCGAACCAGCAGAATATGGTCGCCTCGGCCTCTATATCCCCGTCCTTCCAGCTGACGATGGTGACCGGGTATCCCCCGTCAATGAGGCGCCATTTCGTCTCCATCGTCTCGGGCGTGAAGAGCCTGTCCCCGGCCTTGTCGTATACCCAGAAGCTCATCCTGAACGGGTAAGGGTATACAGCAAACGAGCCGTCCTTCCCGATGAACGTCTTGTCGCGGTTCGATTCCCATCCGGCAAGCCCGCGCGCCTTATCGAGCGCCTTGTGCTTGGCGATATCTTCCCAGTCCTTGAGTTCGATCTTTTTCATTACGCTTTCCTTGCCTTTATTGTCGTTGCATACAATCACGATGTAGCGTTTGTCGAATATATTAGCATATATCTTATCGCGGCCGCCACTGCAATCCCCCTTCACGGCGACCGTCTTCCAGGCCTTTCCGTCCACTGAGGCCTTAACGCTGTAGGAACCCGGGTAACTCTCCCCCCATGTTATGAATACCGCCCCGAGTTTCCGGGGCTTCCTGAGCTCTATCTTTATTTCGGTCCTGCCGCCCTCGCGGGAAGTCACGACAGGTATCTCTTCGTCGAGGCCTTTAAGCCGGACATCCCATAATGAATACCCCCATCCGGTCCCGCGCTCCATGAGATCTATTTTAATATAACGGGCTTTTGTCCTTCCGAAGTATACGTCATCTATCAGGCCGTCGCCATCGGTCTCGGAGTAGACGCGCCTCCAGGCCCTGCCGTCATCCGAAACGGAGACCTCGTAATTCTTTCCGTAGGCCGCCTCCCAGTTCAATACGAGGCCGACCATCATCTCTGGCTTTCCGAGGTCTATCCGGATCCATTGCGGGTCCGAGAACGCGCTGGACCAGCGCGTTTGCATATTATTGTCGAAGGCGTTCGAGGCGCTCGTCTCCCGGCCTTCCGACGAGGACGCGGTCACGGATACCTGCGCGCCTGCGGCACTCGCCGTAGCCAATACCACGCAGGCAACGAAAACAACCGCGAACGGTATAATATGACGCGAAATGTTCTTTATTTCTTCTCCGCCCTGTACATTATTACGTTGGCCTTTTCGACCGTGACAAGCCCCTCCTTGACCATCCCGTCAAGTGAAGGCAGGAAACCGTTGATCTTCTCTTCGCTGTCAACTATCTCTATTATGATGGGAAGGTCCGTGGAGAGCTCAAGAAGTTTTGTGGTATGCATGCGGCTCTTGCAGCCGAATCCCATGGATCCCTTGATCACGGTGGCCCCCGCCATGCCGTTCTTCCTCGCGAGCAGGACTATCTCTTCATACAGCGGTTTTCCGTTCCATTTATCGGCTTCCCCTATGAATACCCTGAGCAATTTCCCGTCCGTAGGCAATTTCATCAGACCTTCCCTTTCCTAGATCAGGTCGCCGGCAAGCACGCCGAGCCTGAAGATTATGAATCCGACGATAACGCTCAAAAGGACGTTCAATAAGGCCCTTAAGGCCTCGCCGTCCTTTATAAGATTGGATGTCTCGAGAATGAACGTCGAGAACGTGGTAAACGCGCCGCAGAAACCTATCATGAGGAAGACGCGGATATTTGAACCGAGGACAAACCTGTCTTCCGTTATGGACGCGAGGAAGCCGACAAGAAAACAGCCGGTAAGGTTCACGGCAAGCGTCCCGTAAGGGAAATCCGCGCCGAATACCTTATAGACAAAGACCGACATCGAATACCTGGATAAGGTACCGAGGGCGCCGCCTATGACAAGCTGTAAAACCTGGTTCATGGTATTTAGGTTATTACCTCCAGCGAAAAATCAAGCGCCGGAGCCGAATGTGTCAACGCACCTATCGATATCATATCCACTCCTGCCGCGGCATACTTCCTGGCATTCCTGAGGTTAACTCCGCCCGATACCTCGAGCAGGAGCTCGAAGTGGCCGTTATCGCGGAGCGCGACCGCTTCCTTGACGCTCCTGATGCCCATGTTGTCGAGCATTATGACATCCGGGCAGATCTCGAGCGCCTTCCTGAACTGCGCGATATACTGGACCTCTATCTCTGTCCTGATCCTCCTCTTCCTTGCCGACGATACTGCGGAGGCGACCTTGCCCCAATCGTAGCCGAGCGCCGCGAGGTGGTTGTCCTTTATAAGCATCTGGTCGTAGAGGCCGATGCGGTGGTTCGTCCCGCCCCCGGCCGCGACAGCGTATTTTTCCAGGACGCGCAGCCCCGGCGTCGTCTTTCGCGTATCCATTATCTTTGCCTTGTAGGGCTTGACCGACTCGACGAATTTTGAGGCCAGCGTCGCTATGCCGGAAAGGCGGCTCATCAGGTTAAGGGCAGTCCTTTCGGCGCTGAGTATCGCGCCGATATCGCCCTCGATATAGGCGACCTGCTGTTCCGGTTTTACCCTGCGGCCGTCCATC
>CAZYUB010000004.1:0-140239 GCA_964650515.1 uncultured Planctomycetia bacterium
TACTGTCAGGGGCCCGTCTCTGTCGGGCCCCCTCCCCACCCGCCCCCGGCCCCCAAGTGACACGTCCCTATTGTGCTTGTGCCTATTGTGCACGGTTGTTGTTTTTCTGTGGATGGCGGCGGCGGGATGCGCCGTACAGCCGGCGGAGAGGCCGTCGAATATCATACTTATAGGCTGGGACGGCGCACAGCACGAACACGTAAAAGAATGCCTCGGCAGGAACGAGCTTCCGAACTTGAAAATGCTCGCGTCCGAGGGTGGGATGGAAGAGATAACGGTCCAGGGACAGACAGAGACAGAGCCGGGCTTCGCGCGGATACTTACCGGCTACAAGTCCGAGACGAACCGAGTCCTCACCAACTCTAATGTCGGTGTTATCCCGAAGGGTTATACCGTCTTCGAGCGCCTCGAGAACCACTTCGGCGCGGAGAATTTCGTGACGATCGCGCTTGTCGCAAAAGGCCACAGGCTTAATTCTTCGACTCCGGAGAAACCGTATTACAACGCCGGACAGGCCGCCGATGTGTTCAGGAACGGTATCCTCGACGACAGGAAAGTCGCGTCCGAAGCCGTTGCGATCCTGGAAAAATACAGGGACAGGCCGTTCTTCATGTTCCTGCAGTTCGCCTCTCCGGACACATGCGGCCACAGCTGCGGCGAGAATTCCGTGGAATACAACGACGCGCTCATACTTTGCGATAAACTGACGGGCGATGTCATCTCCAAGCTCAAGGAATTAGGGATATACGAGAAGACGATCATATACGTGACAGCCGACCACGGTTTTGACGAAGGTTCGCACGGCCACAGTTTCGCCCCTTACGTATTCATAACGACGAACGACCCGCGCGGCGTCAGGCCGGGCGTCCAGACCGAGATAACCCCTACGATACTCGACAGGCTCGGGATAGATACGGACAAGATCGAGCCGCCTTGTGACGGCAAACCCCTGACAAAATGACCGGCTAGGAGGAGCAGATGAAGCTGACCTTGACGCAGTTATCGATATTCGTGGAGAACAGGCCGGGGCGCCTTTTTGCCGTATGCTCGCTTCTCGGCGATGGCGGGATAAACATCAGGGCGATCACGATAGCCGAGAGCGAGGGTTTCGGGATATTGCGCATCATCGTCGACAGGCCCGACGACGCGTTCGACATCCTTAAGATGGCCGGGTACACGGCCAATGTAGCGGATATAGTCGCGGTGGACATAGTCGACAGGCCGGGCGGGCTCGCGGAAGTGCTCAGGGTGTTAAATGACGCCGGAATAAATGTCGAATACATGTACGGGTTCGTGGACAGGTCGTCGGATAACGCGCTGGTCGCGTTCCGTTTTGAGAACCCCGATGACGCGATAAAGGTCCTGAAGAGCAATAATATAAAAGTGGTCTGCAATAAGGGCGTGAAGAAGGCCTAAGGAGGTATACAGATGATGCCGTTGATCGGTCTGCTGCTGGTAGCCGGCCTCGTGGCCTGGTCCGTCATAACTTATAACATGTTCGTGAAGTATAAGAACCTCATGGCGGAGGCCTGGAGCGGCATAGACGTCCAGCTCAAGCGCCGCGCCGACCTGGTACCGAACCTCGTCGAGGCGGTGAAGGGGTACAAGCAGTTCGAAAAGTCGACCCTCGAGAATGTTACCGCCCTGCGGGCCAAGGCATCCGCCACAGAAAGCATAAAAGCCAAGGCCGACTCAGAGAACGCGATATCGCAGGCGCTCAAATCGATATTCGCGGTCGCCGAGGCGTATCCGGACCTCAAGGCGAACAAGAGCTTCCTCGACCTGCACAACAACCTCGTCGAGATAGAGGACCAGTTGCAGATGTCGCGCAGGTATTACAACGGCGCCGTGAGGGATTACAGTATCCTCGCGCAGTCCTTCCCGAGCAACCTAATCGCCAACGGCTTCGGGTTCGGCAAAGCCGATTTCTTCGAGATCGAATACGCCACCGAGCGCAAGACCCCTGAGATAAAGCTATGATGGGAGCCATCCTCCGAGGGCTGCGAAGCGTCCCCTCCAGGGGAGACACCCTCAGAATCGTCATTGCAGCCGTTCTTGTTTCCCTCTCCTCAGTTTCCGTTGCCTCCGAACGGATACTTTCCTACGACAGCCGCATAGAGGTCCGCAAGGACTCGACGATGTCCGTGACCGAGACGATAAAGGTCATCGCCGAAGGCGCGCAGATCAAGCGCGGCATATACCGCGATTTCCCAACAAGATATAAGGGCGGATATACGGTCGGTTTCAACCTCAAGGGCGTGAAGAGGGACGGTATGGCTGAAGCGTATCATACTCAGAGTCAGCCAAACGGCATTCGCGTCTATATCGGAAAGAGCGACGTATTCATCCCGCATGGCGAGCACACATACGAGATAACCTACGAGACCGACAGGCAGCTCGGGTTCTTCGAAGACCACGACGAGCTCTACTGGAACGTCACCGGCAACGGCTGGGTTTTTCCGATAGATACGGCGTCCGCGACAGTAGTCCTGCCGGAGGGTATTCCCGAAAGCGAGATCAAGATGGACGGCTTTACCGGGGCCCAGGGCTCGAAGGCGCGCAATTTAAGCGCGATGCTTACGCACGGCCGCCCGTATTTCATCACGACGGAGCCGCTGCGCCCGTATGAAGAGCTTACGATAGTAGTCGGCTGGCCGAAAGGTTTCGTAGCTCAGCCCGCGGCCGATACCGGCTCAAGGCCCGCTGACGCAGAGACGCCTTCCCGCGAGGAGGGCGGAATAAAAAGCAATGTCATGGAATTCCGGATGCCCGACAACGGCAGGATGATATTCGGGGAGGCGCTTATACTTCTGCTCGTCTTCTATTATATAGCCGTGTGGGCGAAGGTCGGCAGGGACCCCGAGAAGGGCGTTATCGTTCCGCTCTTTGTCCCGCCGAAGGGCGTCTCCCCTGCGGCGTGCAGGTATATCTCGAGGATGGCGTATGACAACAAGGCGTTCACGGCCGCGCTCGTAAGCGCCGCGGTAAAAGGATGCATAACAATAATCGAGGAGAAGAAGGGCAAGTTCGCGATAAAGCGCGCCTCGAAAGACACATCCGTCCTCAGTAAAGACGAATTGAAGTCCGTTGAATGGCTTCTCGAGCATACCGATTACATAAAGTTCGAGCAGGATAACCATACGAGGATAAAGACTGCACTCGACAAACTCAAGGACGCGCTTAAGACGGCTTATGAAAAGGTATATTTCTTCACTAACACGCAGTATTTCGTGCCGGGAGCGATACTCTCATTCGCGGTACTGTTCGTATCGGCGTTCGCAACATCGCCGCAATTGAGGGCGGAGAACATGGCCGTCCTTGTTTTTATGAGCGTGTGGCTCTCCGGATGGACAGTCGGCGTCATAGCGCTTTTGATGGGCGCCGGGAGCAAATGGAAGGCGTTCCTGACCCGAGGAGGCAGGCTGGCGTATTTGGGCGAGGCGATATTCCTTACGCTCTTCTCGGTGCCGTTCGTATTTTTCGAGATATTCGGGCTCGTGATATTCACCGGCGTCTCCTCGCTGATGATGCCGTTGATACTTCTTGAGATCGTAGTCATCAACGTCGTCTTCTACCACCTCCTCAGGGCGCGGACGCTCGCCGGAAGGGCGATAATGGATGCGATCGAAGGATTCAGGATGTACCTATCGACCGCGGAGAAGGACGAGATACGCGCGATGGGCGCGCCGAATGAGACGCCGCAGCTCTTCGAAAGGTACCTGCCGTACGCGATCGCGCTCGACGTCGAGAACGCGTGGGCGGAGAAGTTCAACGATATGTTGTCAAAGTCAAGCGTCGAGGGAAGCGGCTATTCCCCGGCCTGGTATTCAGGCACCTCATTCAGCAGGGCAGGCGCGGCGGGTTTCGCGGCCGCGATGGGCGGCTCACTTTCCGGTACCATCTCTTCGTCTTCAACAGCGCCCGGCTCAAGCTCCGGTTTCGGCGGAGGAGGCGGCGGTGGAGGCGGCGGTGGAGGAGGAGGCGGTGGTGGCGGCTGGTAAAATATTTGTTGACATGGCGGCGCATAACGCATAGAATTGATTATCGTTCAGATGCTGAACGATAAAAGGAGGAAGCGATATGCGAAAGTATTTATTGGGATTTGCGGCAGTTGCCATGCTGTCGTCGGCGGTAAACTCTTATGCGACTGAACTCGTGCCTTCAAAGGTCAAGCTCGGGATCTACGAACGCATAAGATACGAGTACATGAAGAATATCTCAGACCTTAACAGCTCCGTGAAGGACAACAGGAGCTATTTCCGCTTCAAGACGTCCCCGTCATTGCAGTACGATTTCAACGAAGACCTCGATATCTACGCGCGGCTCACTAACGAGAACAGGGCGTATTTTTATTGGGCAGGCGCCTCGGCCTCCGCGGGGAAGTCCGCAAGGAAGAAGGGCTACCATTACGACATCAATGAGACCGTCTTCGACAATTTATACTTCGACTGGAAAAATATATTCGAAGCCCCGGTCGACCTGCGCGTCGGCCGCCAGGACCTCGAGGGTTACGGCGAAGGGTTCATATTCAAGAACGGCACCCCGCTCGACGGCACGAGGACGTTCTATTTCAACGCCGGCAAGCTCTCCTGGAAGGTCAACGACAAGAACTCTCTCGACCTCATCGCGATACGCGACACAAAGACGGACGTCTACCTTCCGGTCATAAACGAGCTCGAGCCGAGGCAGGCGCTGAACTCGAGCAACGAATACGCGTTCTCGCTATACCATAAGACGGATTCCATAAAGAACCTGCATTGGGAGAACTATTACGTTTATAAGCACGAGGACGGATCTCCGCTGGCGTCGGCGAGGATGACGCGCGAGGAGACGAAGCTCAGCACGATAGGCACGTTCCTCAAATATAACCTCGACCCGTCGCTCGCGCTGCGCGGGCAGATAGCGGGCCAGTTCGGCGATTACGGCAAGAACGACAGGACCGGCCTCGGCGGGTACGCTTTCGTCGACAAGGATTTTAAAGATGTCACGTGGTCGCCGCAGTTGAGCGCGGGCGCCATATACCTCTCGGGCAACAACAGAAGCACCTCGACGAACGAGACCTGGGACCCGCTCTTCTCGAGGGACACGTGGCATTCCGTGCTGTTCGCCTCGTACCTCTCGAGCGAGACCGAAGCGAGCTACTGGACGAACCTCCAGATGTACAGGGCCTCCGTCTCGGTAAAACCCGTAGACAAACTGAAGCTCTCGTTATGGTATAATTACCTCAGGGCGAACAACCAGGTCGCGGCGACGCGGACGTTGTTCTCGGGCACGGGCAAGAACAGGGGCCATCTCCCGCAGGCCCGGCTCGATTACCAGATCACGAAGAACATCAACACATATTTCCTGGCGGAGTATTTCATCCCCGGAGATTTTTACGTGAAGAGCGCGGATGACGCCCTCTTCCTCCGCTGGGAGCTGACCTACAAATATTAAAGCGAAAGGCATAGCCGTCCTATTTTCACCCACCCTATGGGGTGGTTATCCACAGGATAGGAATCATTAAAGTATGATGCTTGAAATAAAGAACCTGTCGGTCAATATAGGCGACAAGCCGATACTCAAGGGGATCGACCTCTCCATAAAGAAGGGGGAGGTCGTTATCCTTTTCGGCCCGAACGGCAGCGGCAAATCGACGCTTATCAAGACGATCGCCGGCTTCGGCGGTTATTCCGTGGCCGGGGGGAAGATCTCCCTTAAAGGCAAGCCGATCCTCGCGTTGCCGACGGAGGAGAGGGCAAAGCAGGGCCTCGGCATAATGTTCCAGCATCCCCCGGCGATACGCGGCGTGAAACTCCAGCAGATAGCGCGTTTCCTCTCCAAGGACGAGCAAAAGATCGACGAGCTCGCCGATAAATTATCCCTCAAAGATCACCTGAACCGCGACATAAACGTCGGCTTCTCCGGCGGTGAGATGAAACGCTCCGAACTTTTCCAGCTGATACTCCAGAACCCCGATATGCTGCTCCTAGACGAGCCGGAATCCGGCGTCGACCTTGAGAATATCTCGATAATGGGCAAGGCGCTCGACCATTACCTGAAGCAGGAGGGCAAGTCCGCGCTGATAATCACGCACACGGGATACATTCTCGATTACGTGAAGGCGGCGCGGGGATGCGTGATGATAGACGGCAAGTTCTGGTGCGCCGGGGACCCGAAGGAGATGTTCAGGAATATCCGGACGAAGGGTTATGAACATTGCAAGGTGTGCGAATGCCCGCAGACGAACTGAAGAATAAGGTAGAAGGCGCCGACGCAGAGAGGGTATCATCCTCGGGGATGGACCTTTCCGAGAAGACGCGCTCAGCGAGCTTCCTCCAGCAGGACTCACAGGTGCAGTTCCGCCGCAGCCTGTTTGAAGGCATCGAGATAATGAGCACGAACGAGGCGCTCGAAAAAGATCCCGAAGCCCGCGAATATTACGGCAAGGCGTTCAAGTCGCTGGGCCGCGAATTCCCGACGGACACCTACGGCGGATATTTCATCCGCGTCAGGAAGGGCAAGACCGTCGAGCTGCCGATACAGGCGTGCCTGCTGCTAAAGAAACAGGGCTTCAAGCAGAAGGTCCATAATATCGTCATCATAGAAGAAGGCGCGAAAGTATACCTGATAACGGGCTGCTCCGCGTCGAAGGCCGCGGATGAGGGCTTCCACCTCGGCATCTCCGAATTCTTCATCAAGAAGGACGCCTACCTGAATTTCACGATGATACACACGTGGAAAGAGGATGTGACCGTAAAGCCGATGGGAATCGCGCTCGTCGACGAAGGCGCGACATACATCTCGAATTACGTCTGCATGAAACCCGTAAAAGAGATAACGATGTACCCGACGGCCGTCCTGCAGGGCGAGAGGGCTAGGGCGAGCTTCAATACGCTCGTGCTGTCGCACCCGAACACATTGCAGGACATCGGCTCCCGCATAATCTTCAAGGCCGACAACACGCAGGGCGAGATGATAGCGCGTGCGGTCAGCTTGGGCGGAAAGATGATATCGCGCGGCCAGCTGAAAGCCGAAGCCGAGAACGTCAAGGCCCACCTCGAATGCCGCGGGCTCATAATTTCGCGCGAAGGCACCGTCGAAGCGATACCCGAGCTCGACAGCAATTACCGCGACGTCGACATGTCCCACGAGGCCGCGATCGGCAAGATAAGCAAGGAAGAGATAGAATACCTCAGCGCGCGCGGGATGTCCGTCGAAGAGGCGCAGTCGGTCATCATCCGCGGATTCATGGACGTAGAGATCCTCGGGCTTCCCGATATGCTCAAGAAAGAGATCGAATCCCTCGAGGACCGCTCGCTTAAGGGGAGCATGTAGCGAGCGTGTAGGGACGGTTCTTGAGCCAAGAGGAGAAGTGTCCCCCGGTATTGATATATAGGTATTTTTGGTGTAAAATAATAAATTAGTAAAGAGTGCAACCTTATGGGGATTATTAAGATCAAACATTTAGCACTGTATGTATTTCTGGCGATCGTATCGCCTTTTTTTATTCCTTCAAACGCCCACGGGGGCATTGATATCGACCTAACCCTCCCCGTCGGCTTCAAATCTATTTCCCCCGCGCAGTTCTCAATAGTCCGCGATGACCATTTTGTCCTAAAAGGCAAATTGATGGGTGATTTCAGGATCTCTTCGGTGAGCATAAAAGGCACGGAGGCCAGGATAGATGACGAGAACGGCTTTGAGTTCAGCGATATCCAGATGAAGGAAGGCCTGAACACCTTCCTTATATCACTGACTGACGTGAATGGCAGGAGAAGGTTGGTATCATATTCGGTATATTCTGAGCCGAGAGGGCCGATGGCGGGCGGCGGCAGGATTGCCAATGGGCCTGTTGTTGATGTAGGCGCGGCGGAGGGCTATACGGCGCCTCCCAGGAAGAAACTGTCTACGCGGATTGAAAGACGAACCGAAAAACCGAAACCTCCGGCAAGCAACAAGAACCTGGACGTAGTCTTCAGCTCCCCTTACTCCGGCCAAATAATAACAGAAAAAGAACTAAAGACCGGCGGCAGGTTCAACAAAGATGCCGGCATAACCTCGATCACCGTCAACGGCCAGCTGTGCGAGCTTAACCAGGCGACGGGCACCTTCGAAGGCCCGACACTCATCTGCCCCGGAAAGGCCAGGGAATATAACGTCAACGCTGATTCGCCAAAATATATACTTATGAGGGTAGACCCCAAGACGCATTCCGGGGAAAACATACTTAAGGTTAAGGTAACCCCGGCAGAAGGCAAGCCATACGAAGACAGGCTGGTGTACTACTATTATCAGCTATTCGTTAAGTCCGAGACCGAGGGGAAGCTTTTTGTGCCCATTGTAGGCGCAGGCGGAAGCGCTACTGAGACGGAATACGCCGTCCCTAAATCGGAGATGTTTAATCCGGACCTGTATTATGAAGCGCCTTTTGGTGGCTGGGGAGATATGAAGTCCAACTCAAGGATATTTTATCCCGAGTTTCCCCATTACCCGTATTATGGTGATTATAAAATAGGATATGTCTATGGTCAATCACCGCCGTTCTATTCGGTTCGGGACGCTCCTTGGCTAAGTTATATGTCTCTGATAAATATAGGTATATGGAATTCAACAGATGGCAGCAGGGAGTGGAGCGATACCATAGTAACGCTCCACAGCCCTCCGTCGTCTGTCAAGACGTATACTATTTTACTAAAGAACTGCCAGTTTATAGAGACGGATTATATGGCCCTTAATGAGCACGAGGCTGTTGAGTCCTTTAACCCCGCCAACTATTTGGTAAACGGTTGCAGGTTAAATCCTCTCCTTAAGAAGACCGACGACATGCCGTACGGCAAGGTAACCTATGTGACATTGGAAAATGAGATTCCCGATAGGGATTTCCGGATGGAGGTAACAGCAACCAACTACAGCAAAAATCCGGTTCCGCAAAGCTTCGGTCTTCTTGCGAAACTGTTTAGTTGTGAAATTGACGATGGTTTTAAGGGCGACATCCTCGTTGACTCCAATAACGACGGCTATTTAGGCGGCGATGACAACGCTGTAGAACAGAATGCGCCAGGGTGCGTGTTTTGGGTGAATGATGATGACGATTACGACGAATTGACAAAAGTTCATTCTGATGATAGCAAAGCAGTAAATAGCAACGGTAATGATAGTGCTGACGATAATATCAACGGCATTAGAGACCTCGAGGACTTTATGCCGATAAATATAGCCATTCCCAATATACAAGAATGGTCCAATTCTCTTAAGGGTGTGAAATTCTTCCTTAAGGCGGAAGGCTCAGGAAGGATTAAGATATATAAGAGAGTTACGGATTTAGAGAAATATAAATACCTAACTTATTTAAAGGATCTTAATAGTTCAATAGAGCAATATAAACAGACCTGTCTTATCAATCTGACGACAGGAGATAAGAATATGCAGGAATTGAAGTCCGTATATTTTGATGATAGCGGCAGTTTTCACGCCATCTTCGAAGGCATAGAAGCCGGCCAGCTAAAATTGAATCTTGTAGCTGCCATCATCGACGAAAGGAGCGGAAAAGTCAAGGACGAGATACTTCTGGATGAGGCGTATGTTACTTTAAAAGATGTACGAGAGATGTACATGTTAGCAAATGTTAGAAAGAATCTGGAAATAACCGGTAATATCTATTCTACCGAAGATGACACCATATTTATCTGGACCCACGGGTATAACACCAGTATCAGGGATAATGGGCAAAAGATCGATTCCCGGACGGATTCCTTCGTTGTAATAGATACTGTATATAAGAGAATGTATAGGACAGGATTCCGAGGCCCATTTATAGGGATTACCTGGCATGGAGATGAGGGAACGGTAATGGCTTTTAACGCCAACTGGGAAAACTCTTTCCGGGCGGCTCAGAAAGTAGCCGATTTAATAAAGGATACACGAATGAAATATCCTGACGCAAAGATCAACATCTCCGCACATTCTTTAGGCAATAACGTCCTTTGTTATGCACTAAGGTCACTTGCGGTCCAGACACAGACAAAAATAGATAATTTGATATTAGGAGAGGCCGCTATTCCGGGAGAGGCCTTCTCGGGATACAGATACACGCCTAGGTATGATATACTTGGGATACGCCGAGATTTCTTCGATAATATGTACGGCAGAAGTATCGATTCCATAAGAGGCAGAGTGTATAATACATATTCGACGGCTGATGAAATATTGGGAGGCTCTTTTAGAGCCAATCATTTTTTATCTAAATTGCCCACTCCCCTAGATGACAGATATAATCTTGTCAACTATAATACTGTTACAGCCGGCAGGCCAATTGATGCGTTGGGGTTAAACGATGCTTATTCTAAATATATAAATCATAATAAATATAAGAATGAACCGTTCTATCCGCCCGATGATGATTCAGAAAAAAATAAAAGGAGCCGTCCATATTGGATCCGCAAACATGGTAGCATGATGGATGAATACTATTACGATGTGCAGGACTTTTATTATTATCTTATTTATCAGAAAAAGATAAAAGATAAAAAATAAGGAGAATTCGATGAGACTATTAACGATGGTGTCGATAATATTTATTATATTTATTGCCGTTTCATCAGACGCGCAGGAAATTCTGCAGGAAGAAGTGCTATTTCCAGTTGATATCTCCGGCAAGATAGTCGATAAGGACGGAAAACTATTTACAGAAGAAGTGACACTAAACATTTATTCAGTAATTTGGCATATGGACTTGAACACTTATGATATACAAGAGAAAGAAGCCGATTATCAACAAAAAGTATCGGGAGGTTATTTTCAGTGGAAGGGAGCATCTAACAGAATATCAGTTAGTGTCGAAAGGGAAGGATACCATGAAGATAACATGCAAGTGCCGGATAGTGTTAGAATTATTGAAGAAGTAGACGGATATCCTACAAAATATGAGAATGAGATAATAGCAAAAGATATCATATTACATATGATCCCTAAAGGGGTTTCATCAAGGCTTGAATATGTCGGAGGTGCCGAGATACCCGACAAAAATGATAAAAAATCTGGCGGCAGGGAATGCGGATGGTCTTTCAAGAAGTTATGGTATTTTCCGGTTGCCGAAGAAGAGACTGTCTGGATGACAATGTCGCTTGATGAGAAAGGAAACAGCGTTTATACCATGAAAGAACCGGGCGGTTTTGTTTTATTTCGGGGGTATCCGAAATATGAAAGTAAGCCCGATAGACTTTTCGGAGGCTTTAATTGGATGACGCAGGCTCCGGAATCCGGCTATGTACAGACTGTTAATCCAGAAAAGGATAAAATTGATAACAAAATAGCCTCATCGCCCTATTATTATTTCCGTACACCCGACGGAAAATACGGGAAGATTACATTTCCGGGTCTTTTTACTTACTACCTCAACCCCTCTGGCTCCCGCGACCTCGAGGCAGGGGAGGTAAAAGAGTTGGGTCCCGTCAACCCTAGTTATCAGGAATGGCTCGATGAGTGGGAAAAATAATTGAAAGAATTTCCTCATAACTTACGTCTACTACCTTAGAAAGGAGATAAACACATGAGACATGTCGCACCCGCATTAATTATAGGTATCGTGCTTTTGCTTCCGATCAAGGCGGCGGCAGGCGAGGAACCCACCATCCAGGAGCTCCAGAAGGCCGCCATAAAGTACGCCGAGGTAAGCCCCGAGAAGATCTCTACCTGGCGTAAGCAAGCCGCAATGAAAGCCCTGCTTCCCGAGATAAGCGTCGGATACGGCAACGACGTAGATGCCACCATAACATCCGCCACGGCATCCGGCAGGACGAATTACTACATAGGCCCCGACGACACAAGCAGCAGCTGGGACTTCACCGCAAAGTGGGACTTAGGCGACCTCGTCTACAACAGCGCCCAGACCTCCATCGACTCGCGTTCCAAGCTCATGGTCCAGCTGCGTAACGACGTCCTCAACGACCTCAACACCGCCTACTTCGAAAGAAAGAAGATCCAGAAACAACTCGGTAAGATCCAGGACAAGGAAAGCGCCTCATACCTCGAAAGGGAATTCCGCATTGAAGAGCTTACCGCAACGATAGACGGCCTCACCGGCGGCTACCTGAGCCGAAGGATGGGGGAGGAATAAACTATTTACGAGCGAAGAGCTTGATGATCGACCGGCGGGTGAAGAGGTAGAGGAAAAAGGACGGCACGAATATCAGGCATACCAGCACTTCCAGCCAGTAGTATAATCCCCGTATGTCATCAACGGCCATCGGGCCGACGCCCGCCGGAAGCATGTGGTGGAGAAAGCGGATCATTATAAAGATCGACACCCCGAACAGCAGCGCGATCACGGAGATCGCGAGCACCATGTTCCTCGCCCAGTTCTTGAACGACAACAGCCCGAAACCCATTATTGTCGACAATACCGCGAAGAGCGTTATTACGGTGAAATTGATAGAGTAGAACATCCGGTGGTGCGCGTCGGGGCAGTTGAGTATGAAATGGTAGCGGGGCCAGAAGCGCGCGAGGTGGAACGCGCCTAAGACCAGCAGGTAGAGCCCCGATATCTGTACAAGGAATTTTCTCATAAGTATGTGGAGTGTCCCCTTCTGACACGTCCCTAAGTGACACGTCCCCATGGATATTATGGATATTATAGTACGTTTATAGTAAAATACAACAAAATGGACATAATTACAGGGCTGATCAAGGAGATCTGGCACACGTTCAACGAGGCCGCGCCGTATATACTCTTCGGCACGTTCATGGCCGGCGTCATACAGACCTTTGTCGATAAGGACAGGATAGCGAAGCATCTCGGCAAGCCGGGATTTAAGTCGGTTTTTATGGCAGCGCTATTCGGCGTGCCGCTGCCGCTCTGTTCGTGCGGCGTCCTGCCGACGGCGATGTCCCTGCGCAAGAACGGCGCCTCGAAGGGCGCGACACTCGCGTTCATGATATCTACGCCTGAGACGGGCATCGACTCTATAATGCTGTCGTTCGCCCTGCTCGACCCCATCATGGCGGTCTTTAGGCCGGTGGCCGCGTTCATCACGGCCGTCGTCGCCGGCGTAATGGAAAATATATTCGGCCATAAAGAGAAGGCTCCGGAACTTCCCAAAGAAGAAAAATGCCCGCATTGTGAAGCGGAAGTCCATACACACAAGCCACACTACGGCAGGCGCTTCATCGACGGCATGGAATACGCGTTCATCGACCTGCTCGGCGATATAGCGTTGTGGCTCGCGCTCGGTATCGGTATCGGCGGCGTCATATCTTTTTTCATCCCGGCGTCTTTCATAGAGAACTACCTCGGCCGTGGCCTTTCGGCGATGCTCATAATGCTCGTCATCGGGATCCCGCTTTATATCTGCGCGTCGGCGTCGACGCCGATAGCGTCCGCGCTTATAGCGAAGGGGATGGCGCCGGGCGCCGCGCTCGTCTTCCTGCTCGCCGGCCCGGCGACGAACACCGCCGGCATACTCGCGATAGGAAAGTTCCTCGGCAAGAGGTCGGTAGTTATATACCTCGCCGCGATATCGGTCTGCGCGATAGCGATGGGCCTCCTGCTTAACCTGATATATTCGACTTTCAGTATAAACGCGAAGGCGCTCATGGGTAGCGGCGGGCATTCGGAGCTGACGCACCATCTCGGCCTTGTCGCGGCGCCCGTGCTGGTTATCCTCATGATAAACGCGTCCCTGCGCCGCAATAAATGCAATGACTAAACCTGACCACAAACAGTACGACAAAGAGTTCCACAGGAAGACGGCCCGCGAATACGACGAGCGCGTAGACAAGAAAGCCCGCGTATACCATTCGGCATTCCTTTTCCCGTATATCGACGAGGTCCGGAAGAGTTTGCCGTCCGGCAGCGGGTTCACGGCGCTTGATATCGGATGCGGCACAGGAAGTGTTGCGATACCGCTGGCCGAGAGGGGCTTCAAGGTCAAGGCGATAGACCATTCGCCCGAGATGATAGATATCGCGCGGCAAAAAGCGGCGCGCAAAGGCCTGCACGACAGGATAGAATTCATCATCGGCGACGCTGAGAATACCGGGTTTCCCGACGGGATGTTCGACTTTGTAACGTGCCAGGGTGTCATCCACCATCTTGCGGATAAAGGCCCGGTGATAAAAGAGATGCACCGCCTCACGAAGAAAGGCGGATTTTATTACATCTCCGAGCCGGTCGAGCTGTTCCCGCGCCTGAAGATACTCGGCCTTCTCGGGAAGGTATTCCATTTTGCGCGCGGAGAGAGGAGCGTCGAGGCGCCGCTAGTTAAAAACGAGCTGCTCGGGCACCTGAAATCCGCGGGCGCGTCATCATTCGAGTATTCGCTCGTATTTTATATCCCATACCTGCCGATAAAGCACTGGGAGCATGCGAGGGCGGCCCTTGCTAAATCCTTTAAAAACAAGCGGATGGGTAGTATAATGTTCGTATACGGAAGGAGGTAGGGCATGAAAAAGCTGATCACGCTGGCAGTTATAATGTGCTTCGCCGCGACCTGCCAGGCGGCATGGTGGGACAAGAAGGAAGAAAAAACGACTACGATAACAACAGGTAAAGACGCCGCAAAGAAGACAGAGCAGGCCTCCGTAAATGTCATGAAAGGCCTCATTATATCCGTGAATATCCCGCAGAACGAGATAGTCGTAAAGGACGAGAAGACGCTCATCGACAAGGTCCTCATAGTAAAGCCCGATATGTACAATTCCATCAAAGTAGGCGACACGGTCGAAGTGAAGACGAAGGCCGGCTCAAACATCGTCGATAATATCAAGGTCACAAAAGCCGCGTCAGTAGAAAAGAAGATCGAAAAAGCCAAGGGAAAGAAAAAGTAAGGCGTTGCCGTCCTATTTTAACCCACCCTATGGGGTGGTTATCCACAGCCCTGGAGAGCAATGAAAAAATTCATAAAAGACCTGAAGGTAAATGACGGCATAGAGTCGGTATTTTTCCTCAAGAAGAAAGAGCTCGCGCGCACGCAGGCGGGCAAGCCGTACCTCAAGATGACGCTATCCGACAAGACCGGCCGCATGGAAGCGAAGATGTGGGAGGGCGGCGAGCAGGCCGACGAGATGGTCGCGACGGGGCAGGCGGTATTCGTCAATGGCCGCGTCGATTCCTATAACGGCCTGCAGATACGCGTGGACGGGATCCGCCTCGCCGACCAGAAGGAATACAAATTCGAGGAGCTCGTCCGCTCCGTCGAGGACCCCGACAAGATATTCAAGAGCATAAAGGAGATGCTCGACGGAATCCGGGACAAGTGGCTTGCCACACTCGCGAAGGAATTCCTCGACGACGAAGAGCTGATGGCGAAGTTTCGCAAGTCGCCCGGCGCGCAGAACTGGCACAACGCCTACATCGGCGGGCTCATGGAACACACCTACGAGGTGATGCACATCTGCCGCGAGGTATGCGGGCTCTATCCTGAGGCCGACCGCGACGCTGTCATCATCGGCGCTTTTACGCACGACATCGGCAAGACGGTCGAGCTCGACATCAACACTTTTGAATACACGCTCGACGGCGGCCTGATAGGCCACCTGACGCTCGGCTTCGAGATATTATCTCGCAAGATCGCGGGCATCAAGGGATTCCCGCAGGATAAGGCCCTGGCGCTCAAGCATATAATCCTCGGCCACCACGGCGAGTACGACCAGCAGTCGCCGATATTGCCGAAGACGCTCGAGGCGACGATCGTCTACCACGCCGACGAGCTCGTCTCGCAGGCGAACGCGGTCAAGGAAGTGATCTCGCAGCAATCCGACGGCGACAAGCTCTGGTCCAACTTCATCACGATCAAGAACCGCAAGTACCTGCTGAAAAAATAATAATAGGGACGGTTCTTGAGGCAATCGGAGAAGTGTCCCCCTTTTTGGAGGCGCAGTGGCAGACAGTTCCAATATTTTCCTGTGGATCATCAAAACCTGCGGCAAAGTCATCCTGAAACCGTCGGAGTTTTTCGGCGGCCTCAGCGGCAGGAAACCGGAATACTGGCAGGCATACGCGTTCAGCTTACTGCTGACGTTCGTTTCGGTGATAACGGCCGTCGCCGCGGACACGTTCCTGGCGTCCTCGGGGTATTTCGCGACAACGATGCCGCCGGGCCTGTCGCTCGCGACGATGATCGGCGCGATGATAGCTTCCGCCGTCGCGGTGTTTTTCATCACCGGCCTGCTCCACGGGTGCCTTATCGTGGCGGGAAGCTCGGGAAGCATCAAGAAGACGTTCCTCGTTACGGCATACAGCTCGGCCGCGTACATATTTTTTGTCATCCCGTTCATCGGCGGGACATTGAGCAACATAATCTGGATAATCCTGGTCATTACTGGCCTCAAGAAAATACACGACATAAGCATCGTCAGGGCGATAGCCAGCGTCCTGGCGTTCATGATCATCCCGGTGATAATCGGCATACTGTTTTTCAGATAGGAGGCAAGATGTACAAGGTCGACGTTTCGTGCATGGCCGGCAACACCTTCAGCGTGACTTCAGGCGAGGGGAAGATGACCATCGATATCGCCGAAAAGGACAACCTGGGGCCGCTGCCGACGCTTTTAGCGGCGCTCGGCTCGTGCATCGGCGTTTACCTGCGCCGTTATGCCGACAACCTTAAACTGCCGATAGGGGAATTCAGCGTCAGCGTCGAGGCGGACCTCATCAAGGAGCCGCCGGTGGGCTTCCGCAAGATCAACGTCTCGGTGGATTTAAAGGGCGCCCAGCTCGACGAGCAGAAGACGGAAGGGCTCGCGCGCTTCATCAAGAATTGCCCGGTGCACAATACGCTGCACGGGAACCCGGAGATTGGTTTTAAGATAGGATAGGAGTTGCCGTGTTGAATATCCTCCTGTTTTTGGTGGTGTTTGTAGTCGATTTTATTATAGAAGCATTGTTTGTGCAGGTCGGCACGAAGATAGTCGCGAGATTCTGGCCGCCTTTCTGGACGGCTGTTAAGGCCGTGTTCCTCGGATTTATGTGCTTAATGGTCATCGGGATCCTGGCACTGCCTTTTAGCAAGAATATGATCGGCATCTTCGCGTCTTTTATAGGATTCTTTTCTGTGGCGACAATATATGGGATCATGATTAAGAGCCCCGAGCAGCGCCCGATCGGAACGGGAAAGGCCTGCCTTGTCCTGCTGATACAGTTAGCTTTGACCGTAATCATCGGGCTGGCAGTGACAACGGTGTTCCCTCCGGGGGATTGAAGTAAATGTGGATAACCACCCCCTAGGGTGGGTGAAAATAGGACGGCAACGCCTTATGCCTTTAAATTTAAATGAAAAACAAAAGTTAGCCGCGGAGACGCTTGAAGGGCCCGTATTGGTGCTGGCAGGGCCGGGAACGGGAAAGACCGAGCTCTTGTCCGTGCGCGCGGCGAATATAATCAAGTCGAAGAAGGCCCGCCCCGAGAATATCCTTATTTTGACATATACAAACGCGGCCGCTAAGGCGATGAAAGAGCGGCTCGTGAAATTACTCGGAGCCGACGCTTATAATATCGAGACCGCGACATTCCACAGCTTCGCGAATAACGTCGTTCTCGAGAGCGATGAAGCCGCCGAATACATACAGGAACGCGTCCAGATAACAGATATCGAGCAGATAAAACTCCTCGAATACATTTTGGACAACACCGACGGCATCGACAAGATCCGGCCGTTCCGCGCGCCGTACGCGTTCGAGCGCGAGATAAGCCAGCGGATAACCGAGCTCAAGCGCGAAGGCGTCTCGCCCGCCCGGTTCGCCGAGATAATCGAAAAAACCGAGCCAGACGGCGCCTACATCGAAGAAAAGCACATAGAGCGTCTCAGAGCCCTGGCCACCGTGTATAAGCTGTATGAAGAGTACAAAGCGGGCAAAAATAAGGCACTTTTCGATGACCGCGGCCGCTACGATTACGACGACATGATACTTTTCGCGACCGAGGCGATCAAAAATGAGCCCGAGCTTGCGCGCGCGCTTCGCTCACAGTACACCTACATCATGGTTGATGAGTTCCAGGACACCAACGGTGCCCAGATGGATTTGCTCTTCCAAATAGGGGACGTGTCGCTTGGGGACGTGTCAAAAAGGGACAGGTCGCCTAATTTATGCTGCGTCGGGGATGACGATCAGTCAATTTTCCGCTTCCAGGGTGCCTCTGTCGCGAATTTCAGGGAGTTTAAGAAGAGATTCCCCGATCTGAAAGTAATCCCTCTGGAGAAGAATTATCGCTCAACAAAAGAGATAATCTCGCTTTCCGACCGCATAATAAATAACCTGCCCAAAAAAGAGCGCTACGAGGCCAAAACGCTCGCCCCGGAGCAGGATTTCAAGCAAAAGACCATAGAATACAACGAATTCACGACCGAGACCGAAGAACTGCTCTTCATCACGCGCCGCATAAAGGAGCTGATGAAGGCCGACAAGTCGCTGACATATGACGAGATCGCGGTCCTCGTGCGCCAGCGCGACGACATCCTCAAGATCGTCGACACTTTCCTGCGCGCCGGCATTCCGTACGCGACCGACGGCAAGGAGGACATCGCCGGAGAAAAGCGCGTCCGCCAGATGCTCGACGTGTTGTATTTCGCGCACACGCCGGATATGGAGGTCGAGCAGAAGGACGCCTATCTTTACCGAATTTTGACCGCCGATTACATGCGCATCCCGATGAACGACGTCCTGCGCTTCATTGCCGCCGTCCGCGCGAAGAAGCATGACCAGCGCAAGAAGGGCGAAGCCCCGACGATTTCGATGTTCAGCGAATACATGGGGACGTGTGGATTAGGGACGTGTCAAAAGGGGACAGGTCGCAAAGCCGGAAAAGAGGGCGGAGTGTCCCAAAGTGACACGTCCCCTCTTGCTACGCTTCTTTACGAAGCCGAAAGCAAGCCCGTGCACGCAATGCTTATGCAATTCATCAAGGATGCCGGGGTAATGAAGTTCATCCTCGAAAAATATAATGATAACGATCTTTTGCGCATTCGCGACCTGCGGGCGCTGACGTCGTTCGTGAACATGGTCAAGGAGTCCGACATCGCGCGGCCGGGCATCACGCTAAAGGAATTCATCGACGAGCTCGAGACGCGCAAGGCCCACGGCATTTCCCTGCAGGGCGAGCTCGTGACCGCCACACAGGAGGGAGTCAGGATCTACACGGCCCACGGCTCGAAAGGCCTGGAGTTCAACACGGTCTTCATCCCGTTCTGCCTCGACAAGAAGCGCTGGCCGAAGAAGCCGCAAGGGGTCACCATCCCGCTTCCGCCCGAGGTCTACAAGTCGAAGGAGATCCCGACCGACAAGGAGATCTTGAAACAGCTCGATTATTACGACGAGACGCGGCTCTTCTACGTCGCCTCGACGCGCGCGAAGGCGAATCTTATCTATACGGCAAGCCCGACCGAGAGCACGGTCCCGAGCTCTTACCTTTCAGGCGTTGAGGTAAAAGGGGAGAGCCGCAAAGAGGAAGCCCTGCTCAAAGTTTCGCTTCAGCTCGCTGAAGCTCAAGACCCGTTCATCGGCACGTCCAAGGTCCTGTCGGACCTTGTCCAGGACCTTTCGCTGAACCCGACCGCGCTAAACAATTACATCAACTGCCCGCGCAAATATCTTTATGATGACGTCCTGCTCCTGCCGTCGGCAAAGAAGCAGTCGCTCGTCTTCGGTAACTGCACCCACAAGGCGCTCGAGGACGTGTATGATAAATTCATGAAGACCGGCAAGTTCCCGGATTTCGCGTCCTTCAAGGCCTCGTTTGCCCGCGAGCTCGACCACGAAGCCCCTGAAACCGCGATAAAGACCGCCTGCCTGCGCCAGGTCGAGACTTTCAAGAAGTGGTATAAGGAAGAGTCGCGCGCGCCGGTCAAACCGCTCGGCCTCGAGAGGCGGCTGGTGGTCATGCTCGATGACGATTTGAAATTCACGGGCAAGTATGATAAGACCGAGGCACTGGATGGGAGTGTACGAGTCTTAGATTATAAGACGGGCGAGCCGGACCGCCATGTCAAAGGTATAAATAAATCCCTCAAAGAGGCGATCCCGCTTGCCAGCGACGAGTTCGAGGATTACCTGCGCCAGCTCATCTCATACAAATTGCTCTTCGACAAGGACAAGAAAGAGTCGCAGGGCCGCAAGGTAAAGGAGGGCGTGCTCGTCTTCCTCGACCCGGCCAAAGAGACGGTCGCCAAGCACGACCTCGAAGAGGGCGAGTTCGTCAAAAAGAGGGTGGAGTTGACCGAGGATATGGTCTCCGAGCTCGAATCGCTCATCAAGGACGTCCGCGCCCGCATCAGGAAGCTCGAATTTGACAAATTACCCGCCCGTGATCCTGACATGAAAAAATGCGGCGGATGCGATTTTGACGATATTTGCTGGAGATAGCGAAGCATGCCGATAATTATTGATGGGTGGAATATGGTGAGGCATGAGCATTCAGGTATCGATTATGATGATGCTCTTGCAGGAGCATCCCATCTGATTGCCATATTAGAGAGATTTCAGGAAACGCATGCAGATCAAATCGTGCTCGTGTTTGACAGTAAGAATGAATATCTAGATATCCCGATACGGAGCACACCGAAGCTCCACATCGTCGCGGCGAAGGACGCCGACAACTGGATCAAGCGCCACATCGACAAAGTCCCGCCGCGCCAGCGCCGCAACCTCCGCGTCGTTTCCTCCGACCGGTCGTTGTATTTTTATGCGAAAGATGCAAGAGCAACGCCGGTGAAATGTGAAGAATTTTGGGGGAAGCTTTAAAATAGACAGAAAAGCACGAAAATAAAGCTGATAATATGCTTGACATATATTATACAATAATATATACTTCTTATTGTAAACAAACAAGTTAAGTGTGACAAAATAGGTGACAATAATGATACATAAAGTAGATACGTTTAAATCCGGGCCTTTTTTCTTCAGCCTCAATTATGACAGAGGAAAGCTACAAGGTCTTTTGGTTGAAGCAAGAATTTTATACGAAACAGTTGCCGATATACCCATTCTCCCGGATATTGCGGCTAGGCTCGAAGAAGATTTAATCAGGAAATCGATTTTTGGAACCGCCGCGATAGAGGGTAATCCTCTAACAGAGGAGGAGGTAAAAAAGACTCTTTCTCAGGAAGAGATAAAAGGAAAGATAGAGAAGGCAGAAAAGCAAATACGTAATTTGAAAGATGCGTATGAAATTATCAGGAAAACAACCCCCAGCGGCAAACCGATCACTCTGGAAGAAGCTTTCATAAAAAATTTACATAAAATTATCACGAAAGATTGCGAAAACCCTGAGAATATCCCAGGTGGTTATCGTAATCGTCCAGTCAAAGTGGGTGATGAGGAGCACGGAGGCGTTTATACTCCGCCTAAAGCATTCGATGATATAAAGAATCTAATGGTCAGCTACATCGAATGGATCAATTCGCCTGATGTAATGAAGGAAGATCCCGTAATCCGAGCATGTTTAGCGCATTATCATTTAGCTCTTATTCATCCTTTTGATAACGGAAATGGTAGAACTGCTCGAGCTGTTGAAGCGGTCCTGATAAAGAGCGGAGGAGTTAAGTATGTTCCCCATATGCTTTCCAATTATTATTACAGGCATATTGACGATTACTTCAGAGCATTTTCATTAGCGGAACGTAATGAAGCCAATGACATTACACCTTTTGTCGAGTTCTTTCTTAAAGGATTAGTTAGCTCGCTGGAAGAGATAAAACTAATAATATTTTCCTGGATCAGGGAATATACTCTCAGAGATTATTATATATTTTTAAGAAGAAAGAGAAAGATTACACAAAGACAACATGATTTGATCGGTCTTTTATTGGAAACGCGAAGCGGAGAGTTTACCCTAAAAGATTTATTTGAACAAGAGAAATTCAAGATAATTTATAGAAAAGTTAGCGAGAGAACCGCTCGTAGAGACCTGAAAAAACTTGAAGGGAATAGGCTGATAACGATTGTTAAAGATGGCGTGTATGCATTAAATGCTAAAGTATTAGGATGATGTAACGTTTTGAAAAAAGAGAATCGTTCTACAGGTATTAAGAGCTGGCCGGAGGACGACAGGCCGCGCGAAAAGCTACTCAAGAAGGGGGCGGGGGTTTTGAGCAATTCTGAGCTTCTGGCAATTCTTCTTCGAACCGGCACAAACGGGACCAGTGCAATAGACCTTGCCCGCGATATCCTCAAGAAATTCGGCTCATTTCGCAATATGGCGTATACAGATGCTCGAGACTGGAAGGAATTCAAGGGTTTGGGGGGTGCCAAGATTGCCCATATTCAGGCCGCGCTTGAGATCGGGCGACGTTATCGTGAAAATGATGTATCCACAGGGAAACAGAAGATTGTCTCCGCCAAGGATATTGTAGATATAGTCATGCCCCAACTTCGCGACCTCAAAACCGAAGTATTTAAAGTTGTCTATCTCGATAGCAACAATCGTATAATAGATATATCCGATACAGCCGCCGGAACAGTCGACAAAGCATTTCCAATTGTCCGTGAAATTATCCATGCCGCTTTGCAAAAATTCGCCAAGTCGATTGTTTGCGTTCACAACCACCCCAGTGGCAATACTGTTCCAAGCGCTCAAGACAAGAAATTCACCGAAGATTTAACCGCCGCCGCGGATTTGTTAGGCATTAAGGTTCTCGACCATATCATCATAGGCGGTACCGATTATTATAGTTTTTCAGAAGAGGGGAGGCAGAATGCCCAGAAGCAAACAGTCTAACGCTAAACCCAAGAAACAGGAATCCTTCACAGACGCCCTCTGGAAATCCGCGGACAAACTGCGCAAGAATATGGACGCCGCGGAATATAAGCATGTGGTGATGGGGCTTATCTTCCTGAAATATATCTCTGACGCTTTCGAAGTCCTGCATTCAAAGCTCGTCCGGGGCAAGGGCGAATACGAAGGCGCGAACTCCGAAGATCCCAACGAGTATACCGCCGAAAAAGTATTTTTCGTGCCTCCGATAGCGCGCTGGAAGCATATCTCAGACAACGCTAAAAAGACCGAAATTTTGCTCGATAACGGTAAGAAAGTCGACATCGGCGGTTATATCGACGAAGCCATGGAAGCAATCGAGCGACAGAATACCTCACTCAGAGGCGTTTTGCCTAAAGTGTATGCCCGGCAGAACTTGGACCGCACCAGTCTCGGCGGTTTGATAGATCTTATAGGCACCATAGCCTTGGGAACCGAAGAAGCCAAGAGCAAAGACATCCTCGGTCAGGTATATGAATATTTCCTCGGCCAATTCGCCCTCGCCGAAGGCAAGAAGGGCGGGCAGTTCTACACTCCGCGCAGCGTTGTAAAACTGTTGGTCGAGATGCTCCAGCCATTCGAAGGCCGGGTATTCGATCCCTGCTGCGGTTCGGGCGGCATGTTCGTGCAGAGCGAGAAGTTCATTGAAGCCCATCAGGACCACTACAAGAAGAAACCCAAAGGTGTCAGCCTCAATCCGAGCGACATGATCTCCATCTACGGTCAGGAATCCAACCAGACCACCTGGCGCCTGGCCAAGATGAATCTGGCTATCCGCGGCATCGACAGCTCCAACGTCAAATGGAACAACGAAGGCTCTTTCCTCAACGATGCGCACAAGGACCTGAAGGCCGATTTTATCATCGCCAATCCGCCGTTCAACGATTCCGACTGGTCCGGCGATCTCTTGAAAGATGACGCCCGCTGGAAATACGGTATTCCGCCCAGCGGTAACGCCAATTATGCCTGGATCCAGCATTTCATCTATCATATCTCGCCGTCAGGCGGAATGGCCGGGTTTGTCCTGGCCAAAGGTTCTCTGACTTCCAAGACCAACAACGAAGGCGAAATCCGCAAAACCATCATCGAGGCCGGGTTGCTCGATTGTATAGTCAATCTTCCGGCAAAGCTTTTCCTGAATACCCAAATTCCCGCTTGTCTTTGGTTCTTATCGCGTAAAAAAGAGGGTAGGCTGGATAAAGTATTGTTCGTCGATGCCCGCAATATGGGTTATTTGATCAACCGCCGCACCCGCGATTTTACGGATGAAGATATCGCCAAGATTGCAGATACCTACCATCATTGGCGCAACAAAAACGATAAATATGAAGACGTCCCCGGCTTCTGCAAATCCGTCACTCTCGACGAAATCAGGCAGAAAGATTATGTGCTCACGCCGGGCCGCTACATCGGCTTGCCGGAAGAAGAGGATGATTTCGACTTTGCCGAACGTTTCTCCAAGCTTAAAACTGAGCTGGAAGAGCAGATGAAAGAAGAGGCGCACCTGAATGAGCTTATTCGTCAGAATCTTGCGAAATTGGAGATAAAGAAGTGAGTGAGTGGAAGGAATGTAAATTAGGTGATTTCGTCCAGATTAATTACGGAAAAGGCTTGCCCGAACATAAAAGAACTTTTGGTAATGTACCAGTATATAGTTCTGCAGGTGTAACAGGTTGGCATGATACGCCACTAGTAAAGTCTGAAGGAATTATTATTGGCAGAAAAGGTACGATCGGTACTGTCTATTATGCTAGCGAACCGTTTTTTTGTATTGATACGGCATATTATATTGAACCAAATAAGTCGAAGTACGATCTTAAATTTCTTTTTTATTTGTTGCAGACACTTAGATTAAATGAGTTAAACGAAGATAGTGCCGTGCCTGGCCTAAATAGGAATACGGCATATGATCAAGATATAATTCTTCCATCTTTGCCAGAACAGCGTGCCATTGCCGTAATCCTTTCCAGTCTTGACGACAAAATCGACCTTTTACATCGCCAGAACCAAACCCTCGAATCCATAGCTGAGACAGTTTGGCTGAAGGCACTCGAAGAAGATGTAAATCCGTCCACAGTAAATCTTGGAGATATAATTGACTTATATGACAGTAAGCGTATTCCTCTTTCAAGTATGCACAGAAATAAAATGAAAAAAGGCGCTCTGTATCCTTATTATGGGGCTGCTAAAATAATGGATTATGTAAATCAATATATTTTTGAAGGCGAATATTTATTATTAGGTGAAGATGGAACGGTTCAAACTGAAGAAGGTTTTCCCATTCTACAGTTAGCAACTGGAAAATTTTGGGTAAATAATCATACGCATGTTATAAAAGCTAAAAATCCGTTTAGCAATTTTTTGTTATATATTATCTTAAGAAAAATGACTATCTCTCAAATTATAACGGGTGCAGTGCAGCCAAAAATCAATCAAGAAAACTTAAAATCTCTAAGAATAGAAATTCCTGGTAAAAGGCGCATCAATGAAATTGCGATATTGATGGATGAGATATGGCAAAAAATTCAAAATAACAAATCTCAAGTTATTATAGTTGAAAAAATAAGAGATGCATTGCTGCCAAGATTGATGTCAGGAGAAATGATAGTTGATTTAAATTGATCTAACAGGAGGCAATAAATGGAAGAAAAATCTTGGGCTTCGGATGATGTAATAACATTAGATATTTTGCTAGATTATCAGAATTCTCGAATAGATGCTAATGAGAAATCCTCACAAGAAGAAATTAGAAAACTTTTACTAAAAACAGAGGATGTTGTTGAGCTTGCCAATAGTATTATTAGTACCAAAGGACTTTTACACGGAGAAAGAGTAATTATTGTTAACGAAAATAGTAAATCTATAGTATTGGAAGGCAATCGGAGAACTTGTGCGTGCCAATTATTATTAAACCCAGGGCTAATCCCTCAGGAGTTTAAGACAATATTTCCTATTTGTAATGATGAGTTAATAAAAAAAGAACTAGAATACTTGAAGGCTGACGTTGCCCCCAATAGATTAGCAGCAGAAACTACTATAACCAAGAGACATACTGAACCTGGAGTATCACAATGGACTCCTCTTGCAAAACAAAGAAGGATTACGCGTCTTGTTGAAGCAGGTCGTTCTATTGAGGAATTAATGTCTGAGTTTGGAATGACTAGGCCGAATATTATAAAAACATTAAAAGAATACCATATTTTCCAATATGCAAAAAATCTTCCTATCTGGGGGAAGACCGAACAGGACATATTTAATGATCCGACCCTTTCGATTAATCCCTTCACACGTTTTTTTGAGTTAAAAGGGGTCAAGAAAATATTAGCATTAAAACACAAGGAAACAGGTGAATTAGAAATCGGAATTGGCGAAGAACAATTTAACAAGATAATAGCTTTTATTGCTCGTGAATTTTTGATTCCCGACAAAAATATTGGTAAGCCTAGCGCAAATACTCGAACGACTCCAGGGGAGTTGTTCGAAAAGATTTGTTCGCAGGATAAAGATATTAATGCAGTCTTGAAAGATAAATTAGAAGGGCATGATTTAGAAAGCAATAAAGAAAATCATACTGAAACCGAGAAAACGAAGCAAAACGCAGCTATTGTAACTACAGATTCAACGACTCAACTGACTCCAGCACAACCTTCAGCAAAACCTGGGAAGTTCTTTGAGAATCTCAGCTGTTCCTTAAAAGATAATCAATTATTGTTAGTAGTAAGTGAAATATCCGATATAAATTACAAAAAATATCGTTTGGCGGCTACTTTTCTTGTAAGGGCTCTAGTTGAAAGAACTCTAAATTACTGCATTGATAAATATAAACTAAGAAAGCAACTACTAAAAGAGTTCCATACAGCGCATAAGGGATGTAAAGGTCTAGAGCCGGGTCTTGATTTCGTGATTAAATTTTGTATAAATAACCACGATAAAATGTTTAATGTTAATAAAGTAAGTGATATGCTAAAAAAATGGAAAGGTGACAAGGATTTATTAGATATTATTATTCATGGCCGTTGGGCTAATCCCAGTGTTACAAACCTAGAACATTTTGCATCTATCATTCGGCCTACAATCGAAAAAATTCTTACTGGAAACGCCTTAAAATGAAAATGGGGCAAGAGGGCGGTCATCTAAATAATAAATTAATAACAAGAAATCTGAGCCCACTAAGGTATCCAGGATCAAAGCGTAAATTATCTCTTTATATTCGAGAAATACTTCACCATAATAAACTTAATCCAGATCTTTTGATAGAGCCATTTGTTGGAGGCGGTAGCATTTCCCTATTCTTTATTGTCAATAACTTAGTAAAAAAAGTCCTTATTTCTGATAAGGACAAATTAATTTCTAGTTTTTGGAAAGTGATATTTTCCAATCCGGAACATATCATTCGCTTTGTTCAACGAGTAGAAATAAGTGTTAAGAATTTCGATAAATATAAAAATATTGCCAAAGATGCAGGAAATTATAATGACATTGAATTAGCGAAAACATGTATTTTTCTTAATAGAACTAGTTTTTCCGGTGTCTTAGCTAATTCTGCTGGCCCAATCGGAGGGAGGAGACAGAAATCAGACTACAAAATCGATTGTCGTTTTAATAGAAAAGATATCGTAAAAAGAATTGTTTACATTTCCTCTTTAAAAGACAAAGTCATTGTTCGTGATGGTGAGTGGAAGGAGGTAATTAAGTATGCAGATGAATGGAAAAGAAATAATAAAGAATATAATAAATCTTTTATATATTTAGACCCCCCTTTTTATTTTAAAGCTGAGAGTTTATACAGAACATATTTTAATTGTAAGCAACACGAAGAATTGGCCAAAGAATTAGAAAAATTAAATTGTCCATGGATTCTTAGTTATGATAATGTTCCACAGGTTAGAGAATTATATGAAAAGTCCAAAAATATTGTGCATATTGATATGCCATATTCAATCAATTCACATGCAAAGAGAATAGAAAAAGAACTGATAATTACCGGTTTGGCTTTACCTGGAGTAGATGAAATTAATTTTGACCATAAAAATGAATAACTTCACCGAATCCGAAATCGAAAATTATTCTCTCGATGAGCTAAAAAGGCTTGGGTTCTCGTATATTCCGGGCCCTGCAGTAGCTCCAGATGAAGCAGGGGCAGAGATGGTTGCGGAACCCGCAGTGCCTTATGGTTTATTTGAAAAGCGCGAGAGCTATGAAGATGTCATATTGAAGCATGCTTTAGAACAAGCCATCGAGCGGTTAAACCCCGCTATCTCCGAATCCGCACGCAAGGAAGCATTTAAAATGGTTCTTTCCGTATTTTCTCCTCAGCTAATCACTGCAAACGAAACTTTCCATACCATGCTTTCCGAAGGTGTGCCGGTTACTACGCACAAAGATGGGCAGGAGCGGGGGGAGAGGATATGGCTGATCGATTTCCAGAATCCGGAAAACAACGTATTTTGCGCAATTAATCAGTTTACTGTCCAAGAGAATAATCAGCATAAGAGGCCGGATATAATTTTATATGTAAACGGAATGCCATTAGTGGTAATTGAGCTCAAGAATCCGGCTGATGCCAATGCTACGATTCGCAAGGCGTATGATCAAATCCAGACTTATAAAGTGGTTATCCCGTCTTTATTCTTCTATAACGTTATTTGTGTGATTTCCGATGGTCTGGAGGCGAAGGTTGGCACAATAGCTTCTTCGTTTAGCCGGTTCCAGGCATGGAAGACTATCGATGGCAAGCAAGAGTCCTCAAGCCATGTTAGCCAGCTTGAGGTGCTGATTAAAGGAATGCTGAATAAGGCGACGCTTCTGGATTTGATACGGAATTTCATCGTTTTCGAGAAGGACAAGAAGATCGATCCTAAGACCGGTTTGACGCAGATAGAAACAGTCAAGAAGATTGCCGCATATCATCAATATCATGCGGTCAACAAGGCGGTTGAGAGCACGCGATGTGCCATATCCGAAAAAGGCAATCGCAAGGCTGGCGTAGTCTGGCATACTCAAGGCTCCGGCAAAAGCCTTTCTATGGTTTTCTATGCAGGCAAACTCATCCATAATCTCGACAATCCCACCGTTGTAGTTATTACCGACCGAAATGATCTTGATCAACAGCTTTTCGATACTTTTGCCGCTTCGCAGAGTTTACTCGGCCAGCCGCCGGTACAGGCGGAATCTCGCGACCATCTAAAATCTTTACTCAAGGTGGCATCGGGCGGAATCGTATTTACCACAATCCAGAAGTTCTTTCCCGAGAATGAAAGCTCCACTTATGATCTGTTATCGGATCGCCGCAATATAATCGTCATTGCCGATGAGGCGCATCGGTCGCAATACGGGTTTGGGGCGAAGTTCGACGGCAAGCGGTTGGCCTACGGTTTTGCGAAATATTTGAGGGACGCCCTTCCAAGTGCGACATTTATCGGGTTTACCGGTACGCCGGTTGAAAGTACAGATATCAACACTCCCGCAGTGTTCGGTAATTATATCGATATCTACGACGTCGCCCAGGCCATGGAAGACGGAGCGACGGTGAAAATATATTATGAGAGTCGCTTGGCAAAGGTAAATCTGACGGCAGACGGTAGAAAACTGATCGAGGAGTTCGAGAAAGAGATGACGGACGATGGAGCGACCGCCGTCCAGCAAGCCAAGGCCAAATGGACCAAGCTCGAAGCCATTGTCGGACATCCTCAACGGTTGAAGAATTTGGCAAGGGATATCGTCGAGCATTATAAGAAGCGTGCGGAAGTATTCGATGGCAAAGCCATGATCGTTACCATGAGTCGCAGGATTGCAGTGGCTTTGTACGACGCGATTATCGCCTTGCGGCCGGAATGGCATAGCGATGATCTGAAGGAAGGTGCGCTGAAGGTCGTTATGACTTCGTCATCTTCCGATAAGATGGAATTCGATCCCGAAGATCCGGACAGCCTTGTTATTCCTGCTTGTCATCGCACGAACAAGCAAGACCGCCAGGTGCTTGCAGAAAGGATGAAAGAGCCGCGGGATCCTTTGAAACTGGTTATCGTTCGGGATATGTGGTTGACGGGATTCGATGTTCCGTGCTTGCATACACTTTATATCGATAAACTAATGAAGGGCCATACTCTTATGCAGGCCATTGCGCGTGTGAACCGCGTGTTCATGGACAAGCCGGGTGGGCTTGTCGTCGATTATATCGGTATCGGCAACGCTCTTAAAGAAGCACTTGCATTTTATGCGAGTTCGGGAGGAAAAGGCGATCCAGCCCAGACACAAGAAAAAGCAGTGGCTATGCTGGTCGAAAAAATAGAGGTGGTGCGCCAGATATTCCACGGATTCGATTATATGCGGTTTTTCAAGGTGGGAACAGCGGAACGCTTGTCGATTATTCTACAAGCAGAGGAATTCATTCTTTCTAAAGAGCAGACGAAAGAACGTTTTGTGAAGGAAGCGACTGCGCTTTCCAAGCTGTTCGCCTTGGCTGTACCGAACGAAGAAGCGATGAAACTGACGAATGAAATCGCTTTTTTTCAATCGGTCCGGGCGCGACTGCTTAAATTCGAAGGTGACGGAGAACGTGGAGAGAAAAGCTACGAAAGCGCTATACGTCAGATCGTGAATCAGGCGGTCGAATCGACCGAGGTAGTAGATATTTTCGATGCGGCAGGGATTAAGAAGCCCGATATTTCCTTACTTTCCGAAGAATTTATGCTGGAAGTCAAGGAGATGAAGAATAAGAATCTAGGCGCTGAACTTCTGAAGAAGATTCTTAATGATGAGATTAAAGTGCGACTGAAATACAATATTACCGAAGGCAAAAAACTGTTGGATCTGCTGGAAGCATCTATAAGAAAATATCAGAACAATTTATTGACTACGGCAGAGATAATCGAAGAATTGATAAATATTGCCCGTCAAATTCGCGAAGTTGACGGGTTATCGGAGAAATTGAAGTTATCCAACGAGGAATTCGCTTTTTATACGGCGTTGGAGGTGAACGATAGCGCTGTAAAGGTATTAGGTGATGAAACACTCAAAGTCATCGCACGAGAAATAGCCGATAAGGTGCGCAAAAACGCTAGTATCGACTGGGCCCTGAAAGAAAGCGCTCGCGCGCGTCTCATGGTCATCGTCCGCCGCACACTGAATAAATATGGTTATCCGCCTGACAAGCAGCAGAAAGCGATCGATACCGTTATGAAGCAGGCCGAAGTGTTGGCGGATTATTGGGTCAAGAATGAGGAGAAATAAAAGTAGAAGGAGGTACCATGGGGATTGAAAAAGAGTTTAGTTTTGGCAGTTGTGAATTTTCACGTTTAAGCCCGGATAAAATAATTCCAAGTACAAAAAAGTTAAATATTATAGTTGGCTTTGGGGAAGCTTTAAAGCTAAATCTTGCTATTGAAGAATGCCTGAGGAAATTAAATAGATATAAAAGAAGCACGAGAGAAGGAAAGAGAGCCGCCATAAACCTCACCATACATTTTGATGTAGAAAGAATTTCTGTTTCCGAAGAAAAGACCAGAGAGATTTAAAAACAAAAATGTGAGGTACAACATGCTTATTAAAAACGAGATAACTGTAGGAGATTTAATTGCAATGGCTGGCTTTATCGCAGCTGCGATAGGTTTGTTTCTGACGTTTTATCAAATACTTAAAAGCAATAAGCATAAACGAGCAGAATTTATCATGGATTTTTGTAAACAATTTATGGATTCAAACGATTTGCTAAAAATGTATTATGATATTGAATACGGGAGCTTTCATGCGCCTGTTTTTGGTTCTCATTCTTCCGAAGAAGTTCAGCTAGACAAGTTGTTAATGCTTTTTGAAAATGTATCCACGCTGTATGAAATGGGTAATATTTGTCTTAAGGATTTAAGCGTTATTTCGTATTACTTTATCAGAGTTTATGAAAACGAAGGTGTAAAACAATATTTATTTGCATTAGATGATTGGTGTAAAAAAAGCGGATTGCCTAAAAGGTACTGTTCTTTTAGAAATGTTTATATTGTTTTGAGTAAAAATCCACAAAAATTATTATAGACAATAAATCATGAAAATTTTTATCAAAACTTCAACTAAAACTTTTTCCGCCGAACTTAATTCCTGCGCTACAGCCTGTGCCATAGCCTCCAAGCTTCCCATCACCGCGAAAGCGGAAGTATGGGGAGAGGAGATATATTTCAGGATCCCGATAAAGTGCAAGCCGGAGAACGCCACGATGGACGTCAATGTCGGCGATATTGCCTACTGGCCGCCGGGGGCATGCTTGTGCCTGTTCTTCGGCCAGACGCCGGAAAGCACAGGGGCCAAGCCGGTCCCCGCCTCGGAGGTCAATATAGTCGGCAGGATCGCGGGGAATCTTTCCGCACTTAAGGGCGTCAAAGAGGGCGATACCATAAAAGTGGAAGATGCCAAAGAGGCAAGCGAGATACTTAAAGATTTGAGTTAAGATTCAGGGGTGTTTCCCGCCAAAAATAATTATGAAAGGAAATTCCTCCTTTTAGCGTCTATTATAGTGAAAGGAGGCGCTTCATGGCTGTTAAAGGCATCTTGACATCCGGCCCGGGATCGGTTAAACTATGTTTAGGTAAGGAAGTAAGAAAGTAAGGAAATGGAGGATAACATGACCGTAGTCGGAATGTCAAAGATCACATCAAAGGGGCAGGTTACCTTGCCGGCCGCAGTAAGAAAACTGCTTAAGCTCGACAAGGGCAATTGCGTGGCGTTTTGCGTCGATAAGGCGGGAATAATCCTTTCCCAATGTAAGATAAGCGTCGAGCCGTCAGCTTTCACGGCCGAGGAATGGCGCAAGATCGAGCAACTGGCCGGCGCAAAAGGCAAAGTATTCGCATCTGCCGAAGAAGCCAAGAAGCATATCAAGAGTTTATGAGATATGAGTTCAAGCCATCGTTTGAAGACTCCATAAAGAACTTGAATCTGGAAGACAGGGGAGAGATAATTAAAGCTGCCTTTCAAGTAATTGATATTTTAGGCCGGGAAAGAATGTTACATAAGGGTGTCGGGCTTAAGCGCTTGAAAGGTGATTATTGGGAGATAAGAAAAGGATTGGATGCTCGGATATTATTCAGGTTTAGCGGGGACCTGGTTGAGTTTGTACTATCTGGCAATCATGATCAAATTAAACGATACCTGCGGAATTTAAAATCTTAAAGCGTGATTTTGTTTGCACCGACATAGCATGGAGGAGGTGATGAAGATCAAACAATGATGCCGGGCAAGCGGTTGAGATAAATTACCAATTTACCCCAGAGGGGTCACCCCGAGAAACAGTTTAAATCTCTTCGAGATTTAAACATCGGGCCCTGCGGGGTAAAATTCGCCTGAAACTTGAAGCGGGCGAATTTTAGTGAGGGGAGATAAGCGGATGGGTAAGTATGTCATTTTCGGGGTATGTTTTTTGGCAGCATCGGTAGGCTCAGCGGTGATATTGACCAACGGGATGGTGAAGTTCAAGAAGGCCTCGGCAGAGGTGATAAACGTCACCGGCTCGGCCGAGAAGAGGATAACGTCGGATTACGCGGTCTGGACGGCCGAGTTCTCGGCGCGGGACCCGCAGATGAAGGCCGCGTTCGCCAGGTTAAAAGAGGACACGGCCAAGGTCAGGGCCTACCTCGCGTCCAAAGGGATAACCGAGGGCGAGATGATCGTTTCGCAGGTGGAGACGGCGGTCATCTACAAGAAGAACGAGAAGGGCATCGCCACCAACGAGATAGAGGCCTACAGCTTGAGCCAGGGGATAGAGGCGCGCTCGACCGACGTCGCCAAGATAACCGCCGTGTCGCGCGAATCGACGGCGCTCATCGAGCAGGATATCAGGTTCGTTTCACACCCGCCGCAGTATTTTTACACCAAGCTGGCCGAGCTGAAGCTCGAGATGCTTGGCGCGGCATCGGCGGACGCCAAAAAGCGGGCCGAACAGATCGCGTCGGCCTCGGGCAACAGGGTCGGCAGGATTCGCTCCGCGGACATGGGCGTCTTCCAGATAACGCCGGTCAATTCGACCGAGGTCTCGGACTGGGGCAGTAACGATACCTCATCACTCGAGAAGAAGGTCTTCGCGGTCGTGCATGCGGATTTTGCGATAACGGAATAAGATGGTTGCCCCCGCGAGGGCAACCTAAATAATTGAAAGAAAATTCCCTCCTTTGGCGTCTATATAGCTAAAGGAGGGAGTTTTTATGAGAATTGTACTTTCATCTCATGCGCAAGAGCGTATCGTTGAACGAAACATCAGAAAAGACGATGTGATAGAAACAATAAAGAATCCTGGTATTACCTGTCCGACGAAACATAAACATCGAAAAAGGGTTATGAAGAGCTTGAACGGCGCTACCCTCGATGTTATAATTGAAACACGAGGAGATAAGATTATAGTCGTTACATGCGCGATGCTGAAGAAGGAGGCCTGAAAATGATAATAAATATAGACACCCAAGCTAAAGCTGCATACGTAAAATTAAAAGAAGGCGCATGCCACCACACCAAGGAGATCCTTCCGGAGGTTTTTGCCGATTTTAACTCCCGCAACGAAATCATCGGAGTGGAGCTTATTAGCCCGTGTACTG
This sequence comes from uncultured Planctomycetia bacterium, assembly GCA_964650515.1. Taxonomy (GTDB): domain Bacteria; phylum Omnitrophota; class Gorgyraeia; order Pluralincolimonadales; family Pluralincolimonadaceae; genus UBA6215. The sequence continues at coordinate 34,297 of CAZYUB010000004.1, forward strand.
TCACGCTCAGGAAGCTCGCGCAAAAATTAAAATTGCCCGTTTTTAACAAGATCAAAAAACCCCTCGAAGAGATCTGCTCGCAATAAATAAAGGAGCCCCAAATGCTTAAAGAACAGAAGATCCGCGACCTGACGCTGAAGATCATACAGGTCATAGTGTGGTTCGAGATACTCTGGGCGGTAGTGTTCATCACGAGCATGGTCTTCCAGTGGTCAGGCATAACCGACCAGCTTGCGTCGGCGTTCTTCAGCAGCGGGTTCTGCGCGGTCATCATACTCGTGGCGCTGACGCTGCTGAACGTCACCGCGAACCTCAACATCATATCGAAGGCGCAGGTCAATAAATATGCCGGCGCAGAAGAGGCGCCGGAGGACAAACAGGCGACGATGAAGATACTCGCCGTCTCGGGCGCGCTGATAGTCGCTATAGTCGGCTCGCTCTGGCTCGTCGAGTTCCATACGTACAGGATAAAGGCCGCCGATACGGCCGCGAAGATAGAGTCGATAGTCGACACAAAACTGATCGACGACGCCATCGGCATCGTAAAAAGCGACGGCAAGATATCCGACCTGTCCGCGATAAGGGACGCGCTCACCGCGACGATGAACACGGGCGGCCACCTCTCCGTGATATTCCCTCAGGACGTGCTCGGCGTGAAGGTCTATTACGAGCTTACCGCGTGGAGCCACTGGCAGGATAAGGACGACAAGAAGATATCCGAGGCGTACCTGCAGAAGTACGTTCCGCGCGCCGGCGAGCAGAAGAAGTGGGATAAGCTTGCCGCCGGCCAAATAGACACCTTCACGGTGCCTTCGGGCGGCAACCTGCGCATGTTCCGCCGTGTCAAGCGCGCGAACGGCGAACTTATCCTGTGCGTCGACACAAGCCGCAGGTTCGATTACAGCAGGAGCAGCTTTAAGGACTAGGGGACGTGTCACTTTGCAAAGTCCCGCCACAGCGGGGGGACACTCCATAAAATAGTTGAAAGAAAATTCCCTCTTTTAGCGTCTATTACGTTAAAGGAGGGAATTTTTATGGGCAAACTGGTTAAGTAGGATGTTGTGCGGCAGAAGATCTTTTTAGTAAGGGACAAAAAGGTGATGTTTAGTGTGCACTTGGCAAAGCTTTATGGAGTTGAAACTAAGGTACTGATGCAGGCAGTAAAGCGTAACATAAAAAGGTTTCCGGCAGATTTTATGTTCCAGCTGACATGGGAAGAGGCCGTTTCTTTAAGGTCACAGATTGTGACCTTAAATACCCAAGAACTCGAAAACCCAAGGTCACAGATTGTGACCTTGAAACGCGGGAAGCATATAAAGTATTTGCCCTACGCATTTACCGAGCTGGGAGTAGCCATGTTGTCTAGTGTATTGAAAAGTGAAAGGGCTATTCAGATAAATATGGCTATAATGCGTGCTTTTGTAAGGATAAGGGAAATATTTGCGGAAAATAAAGAACTTGCACGGGAAGTGAAAGAGCATGGTAAAATATTAAGCGAGCACGGGCGACATATTTCAGCCATCCATCACATGATAGATGAATTAATAACGCCGCCTGAAGAGAAGCCAAAACGCAAGATCGGTTTTCATCGGGATTGATACCGGATGCCCAAAAGATTGAAATGCCTTGCGCCTATTGTCGACTCGCGACCGGCAGGAGACCATGACTAAAGGTAAGCATACAAACAGGCAGGAGTACGTGATGCGCGCGGCTCTCGTGAGCCTGTGGTGCAACGTCGTTCTCTTCACTTTTAAGGGCACGGCGTTCTTTATCGTCCATTCGCTCGCGATCGCCACCGACTTCGCGATAACGGTGGTGGGGCTGAGCGTATCGGTCATATTGTATTATTCGCTGAAGCTCGCGCACCGGCCCGCCGATATAATGCATAATTACGGCTACGGCAAGATAGAGCACGTCTGCGAGGCGATAGAGGGGATAGTGCTCATCGGCATAGCGCTCGCGATGATCGCCCAGTCGGCGAAGTCGCTCGTGCACCCGGAGCATGTGAACAACCCCGTCCTCGGCCTCGCGTCGAGCATCCTGAGCTTCACGCTGAATTTCGGCGGGTCGTATTATATCCTGAAGATGGGAAGGAAGAGCGGCTCGCCCGCCGTGCGCGCCGAAGGCATCCATTACATGCTCGAGGGTTTTATCTCCCTCGCGATAGCCGGGGCGTTCGTGCTGTCGATGTTCCTGGTCTCCCGCGGCAATGATAGGGTCGCGATATATCTCGACCCCGTCGTAACGATGATCGTCAGCATCGCGATAGCGGTGCCCTCGTTCGGCATCGCGAAAGGGGCCTTCTCGAACCTGCTCGATGCCTCGATAGAGGAGCCCGGCAAGATGGATGTCGTCGTGAGCTTGGCGCAGAACGCCGGCCTCTTCTGCGACTTCAGCGACATACGCACGCGCGTCGCGGGCCACAAAAAATTCATAAACCTCAAGATAATCCTGCCGGCGCAGTTGTCGTTCGTCGAGGCGAACAAGATAGTAAAAAAGGTGGAAGACGATATAACGTCCGCCGTGCCGGACAGCGAGGTCTTCGTGAAGATGGAGGCCTGCCGCCGCGACTGCCTCGTGCTCAAGAACGGCGGGGAATGCCCGTACCTTTAACGGGGGCTGCTCAGTGCGAATAATAGCCGCAATATCCCTTTTTTTGATTATATGCGCTCCTGCCGCCGCGCAGGAGATGCACCATCACGATATGCCGATGTCGTCCGAGGAATCATCCGGCACGAGCTGGCAGCCGGCGTCGTCCCCGATGGAAGGCATCCACACCTCATATAAGGACTGGTCGCTTATGTTCCACGGTTTCGCGAACGGCATCTATACGAGCCAGGGCGGCCCGAGGGGCAGGGACAAATTATTCAGCACGAGCATGTTCATGGCCGGCGCGGATAAGGTCTCCGGCGCAAATAAGATCGCCCTGCGCGGGATGCTCTCGCTCGACCCGGCGATGGGCAGGAAGGGCTACCCGCTGCTGCTGCAGACGGGCGAGACCTACGACGGAATCCATCCGCTTATCGACCGCCAGCATCCGCACGACCTTTTCATGGAACTCTCCGCGGCGTATACGCGCGAATTCTCCGACGATAAATCGGGCTATATATATTTCGGCCTGCCGGGAGAGCCGGCGCTCGGCCCGCCGACGTTCATGCACAGGTTCTCGGGCGCGGATAATCCCGAGGCGCCGCTCGGCCACCACTGGCTCGACTCTACCCACATAACATACGGCGTCGTGACACTCGGTTACGTCTGGGACAAGATGAAGATTGAGGCCTCGTCGTTCCGCGGGCGCGAGCCCGACGAAGACCGCTGGGACATGGAGACACCGGGTTTCGATTCGTATTCATTCCGGCTCTCGTATAATCCGGCGCCGGACTGGTCGTTCCAGGCGAGCTACGGGCACCTCTACAGCCCCGAACAGCTCGAGCCGTGGGTGAACGTAGACCGTTACACCGTCTCGGCGATGTATAACAAGCCGCTGGAAGACGGCAATTGGCAGACGACCTTCGCGTGGGGCCGTAACGTTAAGGACCCGGGCAAGGGCACCGACGCGTACCTGCTCGAAAGCGCCGTGAATTTCAAAAAGAAACATACCGTCTTCGGCCGGTTCGAGAGCGTAAAGAAAGACGAGCTCTTCGAGCATGACGACCCGCTCGCCGGCCGCGCGTACCGCGTATATAAAGTCAGCACGGGCTACGTATTTGATTTTGTCGAGGTCAAGGACGTGAAGTTCGGCGTGGGAGGGGAGGTCGGCGTCGATTTCGTCCCCGGCGCCATCAAAGATGCCTACGACAGCGATCCCGTGTCGTATCTTGTGTTTATAAGGGCTAAACTTTAGGTTCCAACAGCATGCCAAATAAAGCGAAAGACCCTATCTGCGGGATGACAGTGGACACGGCGACCGCGCTGAAGCTCGAAGCCGGTGCGGAGATGTTCTATTTCTGCAGCGAACATTGCCTGAATAAATTTGCGGAAGAAAAAGGCATCGCGCCGGGCGCGGCCGTCTGCGCTTCCTGCGCCGCCGTCAAAGCCCCGTTTTATAAAAATAAGACGTTCGTGGTCGCGTCCGTCATCGCCGCGCTTATCGCTTTATCTTTTGTATTCCCGCCGCTTACGCTTTTCAGGAGGGCGTTCCTGGATTATCTCGGGATAATATGGTGGGCGGTCCTGCTCGGACTCTTTCTCGGAGGCGTAATAGACCGTTTCGTGCCCAGGGAGTATATATCGAGCATACTCGCGCGGCCCGGGAAAAGTTCTATAATAAACGCCGTATTCCTCGGGTTCCTGATGAGCGCGTGTTCGCACGGGATATTGGCGCTGTCGATACAACTGCATAAAAAAGGCGCCTCGAACCCCGCGGTTGTCGCGTTCCTGCTGGCGAGCCCCTGGGCTAACGCCGCGATAACCGTCATGCTTGTCGGGTTCTTCGGGATGAAGGCCTTTTATATCATCGCCTGCTCCATACTGATAGCCCTGACGACCGGCTTTATATTCCAGGCCCTGGAAAAGAAGGGGCTTATCGAGACGAACAAGAACATCGCGAAGGTGGACAAGGATTTCTCGATAAGGTCCGATATAACTAAACGCGTTAAAGCTTACAAGCTTTCGGCGGATGGCGTGAAGGCGGACATAAAGGGGGTCTGGTCCGGCGCGGTGTCGCTCGGCGACATGGTGCTTTGGTGGATATTGATAGGCATGGGGATCGCGAGTTTGGCCGGCGCGTACATCCCGCCGGAGGTCTTCCATAAATATATGGGCCCGGGCACGGTGGGGCTTGTCGTTACGCTGGCGCTGGCTACGATAATAGAGGTCTGCTCGGAGGGGTCATCGCCGATGGCGTTCGAGATATACAAGCAGACGGGCGCGTTTGGCAACAGTTTTGTATTCCTGCAGGCGGGCGTCGCCACGGATTATACCGAGATAGGCCTCATCTGGGCGAATATTGGCAGGAGGACAGCCCTCTGGCTGCCGGTAATTGCCGTGCCGCAGGTAATAATATACGGGATCATCGCGAACCTGTTATTTTAGGAGTTGCCTCGGGATGTGCGGAAGGTTCACCCTCTATAAAGCCGACGACGGCACGATAAAGAAGAAATATTCGCTGACGAAGATAACGTTCAAGCTCGCGCCGCGCCGCAGCATCTCGCCGCAGGAAGATATCCCCGTCATCCTCAACGATACGCCCGATACGCTCTCGCTCGCGAGGTGGGGGTTCATCCCGCATTGGGCCAAGGACGGCTATGACGTCCACGCGATGATTAACGCGAGGGCTGAGACGCTCGCCGAAAAGCCGTTTTTCCGCGATTCCGCGCGCTCGCGCCGGTGCATCATCCCCGCCGACGGGTTCTATGAGTGGCAGGCGCCTGCCGGCGGCAAGGGCCGCAAGGTCCCGTATAAAATATCAATGAAGGACGGAAGGATATTTTCGTTCGCGGGGGTATGGGACCTCTGGGAAAAAGAGGGGCAGCGGCTTGTCAGTTGTGCTATAATAACCACTGAAGCCAATTCGCTGGTCAAAAAGATACACGACAGGATGCCCGTTATATTGCCCGACGGCTCGGAGAAGGCGTGGCTGGGCTCCTACGACGCAAAATTCTTAAAACCATATGACCCCGATAAGATGAAAGCGGAGGTTTCTGACCCCGATGAATAACCGCACCGAAAGGAGATCCATGAATAAGCCCGTCAGCATAATACTGTCCCTCGCAGCAGCCCTTTTAATGTTAGCGGCGCCTTCCTATTGCAAGGACGAAGCGCCTGCGCCGGTCATCAAGAGCATAACCGCATCCTCCGATTATAACAACAACCGCGCGGAGAAAGCCGCCGACGGCAAGCCGCTCACGCGCTGGGAGTCCGAATGGAAGGACAAGCAGTGGGTGCAGGTAGAGTTCGAGGCGCCGGTCATGCTCTACGGAGTCGGAATAAGATGGGAGACGGCCGCCGCGTTCCGCTACACCGTAATGGGCTCGAACGACGGGGACCTGTGGGCCACCCTCGCGATGGTCGAGGACGGCGTCGAAGGCGAAGAGATGAAGATAAATTTCCAGAAACCCTCCGAATACAAATATGTGAGGATCGACTGCTACGACAGGGCCACGGCCTGGGGATTCTCGATATGGGAGATAGAGTTCAAGACGGGCGGTCCGTACAAGAAGCTCGCGAAGAGGCAGGCGATAATGAAGGGCAAGTCGTTCTTCTCGGTGGAGCAGAAGGACGGGAAGTACTGGTTTGCCGACGCGTCCGGCAAACCGTTTATATCGAAGGGCGTGAACGTCGTGCTCAGCAACGACGGCGCGGTCCTGCAGAATTCGCAGTATTACGATGTCTCGAAGAATTACAAGGACAACCAGGACTGGGCGAAGAGCGCGGTCAAACGCCTTAAGAAATGGAAATTCAATACCGTCGGCTGCTGGTCCGACGCGGCGACGTTCTATTACGACATGCCGTTCACGACGATCCTGAACATACCTTCCACGACCGACCACCGTCTCGTCGACGTCTTCGACCCGATGTTCGTGGAGAACGCCGACGCGGCCACGGCGAGCAAGTGCAAACGTTTCAGGGACGCGAAGTACCTGCTCGGGTATTTCATCGATAACGAACTTCCGTGGTACGGCGATGTCGGCTGGCACACGGGCCACGCGCCATTGCTGCTCGACGAATATTCACGCCTGCCGGAGAGCGCGCCCGGCTATGCCAGGCTCGCGGAGTTCCTGAAAGAAAAATACGGCCTTACGGTCGAGGAGTTCATGAAGGTGCGCGGCGCGCAGGCGAAAGAGGCGCGCGAGCTGTTCGCGGGCGTGGTCGCCGAGGAGTATTTCTCGGTAATAACCTCGCGCATAAGGAAGTACGACCCGAACCACCTGATACTCGGCGTGCGGTTCGCGGGAAGCGCGCCGGAAGGCGTCATCGCTGCATGCGGGAAATACTGCGACGTCATCTCGCTGAATTACTACTGCAAGAACATGAAGGTCGACAGGCAGCATATCGACAATTTCTATTTTATCGGGCAGAAACCGCTGATGATAACGGAGTTCTCGTATCGCGCGATGGAGAACCGCAGCGGCGTGAAGAACAATAAGGGCGCCGACGTTACCGTCAAGACGCAGGCCGACAGGGCCGAGGGTTTCGACAAGTATGTCACGCAGATGATGGAGTTCCCTTACATGATCGGCTACCACTGGTTCCAGTACTTCGACCAGTCGCCGCAGGGGCGCAGTTTCGACGGGGAGAACAGCAATTACGGCATCGTCGATATCTACGACAAGGAATACGAGCTGCTGACCGCCGCGATGAAGAAGCTCAACCCGAAGGCGGACACGATACATAAGAAGACGGCCCTGCCGTATCCGGAGAAGGCCGTGAAGACGGACGGGTACGCGCCGGTCAATAACAAGGGCGAGAGGAAGGAAGCCGGGCAGTTCTGCGATGTCGCCGGCCTCGACCTGCGCAAGCTCGGCGTCTGGGCGGATGCATCGTCCTCGGCGAAGATAAGGTTCACGAAGGAGAAGGCGGAGGGCGGGGAAGCGGAATTCCTCAGATGCGCCGTCGATACCGGCAGCGGGTGGGGCTGCGGGTTCAGTGTTGCCTGCGACGCGAAGATGAAGAATGCCGACGGCTCGTTCGACCTGCAGGGGTATAAAGGGATAAAGATAAGGTTGTCCGCCACCGAAGGGCTGCCGTTCTCGGTCTTCATCAACGAATCCGGCGCCGATGAGATGGGAAAACCCGAATACAAGGGCGTCCGCGGGGCCGACGGGGAGAGCTTCACCTCCGAGCCGAACAGCGGCGTTGGCAAGATAGAGGTGCTTGACTATCCGTTCGACCAGTTCATGCTGCGTACCGTGTACGGCAACCAGAGCGGCAACAGGACACTGGACCTGCAGGCAGTCCGCAACATCGACCTGTATTTTCCCGGCAACTCCGGCGACGGCACCTGCGATATATACGAGGTAACGTTATACTGAAAAGGGTGACGGTCAACGATAAGATGCAGCAGGGCTATGCGTATTACCTGTCTGCGCCGATGGGCAAGGATTTCCATCCGGAGTTCAAGCCCGAGTTGACGCCTGAAGAGATGTTGAGGCTCGGCGTCTTCGGCGGGAAATACATGACCGATTGCAGGAAAGAATTTCCGAGAAGCTGGTTCGCGAAGGCCAAGCTTTCGCCGGAGAAGAAAGATCCCGCGCTGAATTATTTCAAGGTCGACGCGTCCCTTCCTTTGAAGGCCTGGCAGGACAAGGGATGGATAAACCCCGATGACCCGCGCGGATGGTTCCAGTGGTATTGCAGGTATTACATGGGCCGCCGCCTCCCCGGCGAGGACGAACGCCAGATAAAGAGATGGAAGGCGATAAGGCGCCATGCGATGGCGATAAGGAAGAATTGCCCGCCGAAAGACCTCGGCTGCAGGCGCAAGCAGCGCCAGGCCCTTTTGCACTGGGCCTACGATTCACGTAAAATATGAGTGATGAGGGCCTCGAGACGATAGAATGAATGACAAGGAAGCGCGAATAGCCGTCTTTAAACGGATAAGGGATATCCCGTACGCTATAGTGCCCGCGATGCGCGACCCGGCGGTCGGCCCGTGCATGATGCTTAAGGAGAACCGCGGCTCGTGCAACCCGAAGCATGTGCTGCTCGCGGATGAGTTCAGGAAGCTCGGACTCGAGGTAAGGTACGCAAATTATGCTTTTTACTGGGACGATCCTGCGGTAAAATATCCTCCGGAGCTCAGGGCGCTGACGAAAAAGTTGCCTGCGGGCAACCATCTTGCGGTCAAGGCGCTTATCGAAGGTAAATGGGTTCTTGTCGACGCGACATGGGACCTTCCGCTGAAGAAGGCCGGTTTCCCGGTAAACGAGGGCTGGGACGGCGTCAGCGATACGAGAAATGCAGTGACACCGATAAACGAAGTCCTCAACGAGACGATAGAGGAACGGGTGAAATACGATACCGCCCTGCGTTCGAAGTATACAGACGGGCAGAAGGCGGCGTATGCGGAGTTCATGGATAAGTTGAATAAGTGGCTGGAGGAGTTACGTGCATAGACCTGTCTCCCGCTGCGGCGGGACCTTGCCTTTTTTGGCTATTTTATTGGTAATTAGCGGAGGGTGCATGGCAAAATCCGAAGAAGCGGCCGTGAAGGTCCCCATATATTATGCGAAGGCCGGCGCGGTCAAAGAGATGCTGAAGGTCAATAGGCCTAATGCCGAATGGAAGAATGTGCTGACTCCCGAGCAGTACAAGGTTACCCGGCAGAGGGGCACGGAGAAGCCGTCGGGCGGCGTCTGCGAGACGCCTAAAGAAGACGGGTTGTATGAATGCGTCTCCTGCGGCACGGACCTTTTCGGGGCGTCTACGAAATTTGAGTCGGGAACGGGCTGGCCGAGTTTCTGGACGCCGGTAGCCCCCATCAATATTACGCTTCACGAGGACCTTGATTTCGGGATGGAGCGAGTAGAGGTCGCTTGCGTCCGCTGCGGCGCGCACTTAGGCCATGTTTTTGACGACGGGCCCATGCCGACCGGCAAGCGCTATTGCATAAACGGCGTCGCGCTGAAATTCGTCAAAGGGCCTTATAAGCCGGCACAGCTCGCGATATTCGCCGCGGGTTGCTTCTGGGGAGTCGAGGAATCCTTCAGGACCCTCAAAGGCGTGATATGGACCAGGGCCGGATACACCGGCGGGAACTTCAAGAATCCCACATACCAGGATGTCTGCAGCCATAAGACGGGGCATGCGGAGGCGGTGCAGGTGTTGTTCGACCCGTCGGTGATAACGTACAGCCAGTTGCTCGATGTATTCTGGAAGATACACGACCCGACCCAGGTCAACAGGCAGGGAGCGGACACGGGGTCGAATTACAGGTCCGCGATATTCTACCGGAACGCGGAACAGGAGAAACTTGCGAAGGAATCGAGGGACCGCCTCGAGAAATCGGGAAAATCGAAGGGGAAGATAGCGACGCAAATTACGAAAGCGGGCGTCTTTTATCCCGCCGAAGAATACCACCAGCAGTATTACATGAAGCACAACCTTCCGCCGCAGTGTAATTAGGCCGGCGGGAAAGGAGGAGCGGATGGCAGATATATTACCCGAAAAGTGGATGAAGGGCGTGGCGATAACCACGACGTGCCTGGCGGTCATGACCGCTATCGCCGCGTCGAGAGGCGCGGCCTGCGGGGCGAAGACGCAGCTTTTGACCGCGATAGAAGGCAGCCAATGGGCGTATTACCAGGCGAAGAGCATCAAGCAGAGCCTCGCCGAGACCCAATTGGGCGCCTTCGAGTCCGACGCGCTTGCGCCGAGGAACTCGAAACATATCGCGCTGCTGCAGAAGAAGATGGCGGAGGCCTCGTCGGAGATCGCGCGCTATGAGGGGGAGAAACAGGAGATAAAGAAGGATGCGGAAGCGACCGGGGCCCTGAACCGCCAGGTCGGCATGAAGGCGAACAAGTTCTCGATAGCGGTCGTCTTCTTCCAGATATCGATAATGATGTCGTCGGTCAGCGCGCTGTTGAAGAGGAAGGAACTCTGGTATATCGGCCTTGTCTTCGGCGCGATCGCGCTGGCCTACCTCGTGTACGCGCTGATGCTTAAACCGTTGCTGTTCTAAAAAGACAGGAGGTACGGATGGACGTCCAGCAGATGTGGGAAAAAGCGCTAACTTATATCATACCCTACGGATTGTCTTTTATAACAGCTCTGCTTATCTTCCTGGTCGGAAAATGGGTCGCGAAGGTCGTCGCTAGTATCGCGCAGGTCGCGATGGAGAAATCGAGGGTACACAAGTCGCTCGCGTCATTCGCGAAGAGCATATTGTATTACGGCATCCTTATATTTGTCATACTGGCCGCGCTCAACAAGCTCGGGGTCGAGACGAACTCGTTCGTCGCGATAATCGGCGCCGCGGGCCTCGCCGTCGGCCTGGCCCTGCAGGGCTCGTTGGCCAATTTCGCGGGCGGAGTAATGATAATCCTTCTGCATCCGTTCGATGTCGGCGATACGATAGAAGCCGGAGGCGCGTCGGGCAAGGTCACCGAGATTCAGATATTCAGCACCGTCATAGAGACGCCGGAGAAGAAGGTAATCGTCCCGAACGCGAAGATCACCGGCGACAAGATAACCGTATTCACGCAGAAGGCGTGACGTTACCGTAAAACAGGAGGAGATGCGGAATGAACAGGATAGCGATGGCGGCATTTGCGTTAATGATCGGCGCGGCCCTGCTTGTGTCGGGGTGCGGGCAGAAGGCGGCCTCGACGGCGTCAAGCGGCGACGCGATAAAGAACTCGCAGGCGCTCCAGACCGTAAGCGAGAAAGTTAAGTACCTCGTCGGCCAGGCAAACACGTTCATGAACTCGAAGAACTACCAGCAGGCGGTCAACGTCGCGCAGTATATACTTACGAACCTCGATAAGGACTCCGCCGACGCGAAGAGCATATTGCAGAAGGCGACTGAGTTGCTGAAAGCCGAAGCGGCGAAGGCGATGGATTCGGCCAAGACCGACCTTCAGAACAAGCTCGGCGGGTTAGGTAAATAATGGGCATGCGCGTTTGCGGGCTTATGATGGCGCTCGCGTTGGCTTTACTTTCCGCCGGATGCGATGAAGGCGCGCAGGACGGGAAAACCCTCGATTCAAAGGATGTGGAACAGGCAGTGTCGCAGGCGGACCAGGGCCTCAAGGATATAGCGAAGGAGGCGGAGGCCTCATCGGAGGCGGTCAATAAGCACCTGCCCTCGATAATGGAAAGCATTAAGAAGATCCTCGGTATCGTCGATAAAGAAGCTAAACAGGTCCAGCAGGAGCTCGATAAGCTGCCGAAACAGCAGCCGCAGCAGTAGATCAGCCGTCCGGCGCCCGTAAAGAGGCATTGCCTGCTTTATTTTGGGCGCTGGATTTGGTATAATAACCCCGTATCGTAAATCTTGCCCGTAAAATCATAAGGAGCCCCGTAATGGACAACGAAAGAGTGATTTTGCCGTTAAACGACATCCCGAAGGCATGGTACAACATCATGCCCGACCTTCCGGAGCAGCTTCCGCCCCCGCTGAATCCTGCAACGGGTAAGCCGCTTGGTCCCGCAGACCTGGCGCCCATATTCCCGATGTCGTTGATAGAGCAGGAGATGAGCAGCCAGCGCTGGATCGATATACCCGATGAAGTCCTCGATGTCTACAAAATATACAGGCCGACTCCGCTCAAGAGGGCGGTACGCCTTGAGAAGGCGCTCAAGACCAATTGCAGGATATATTATAAGGACGAGAGCGTATCGCCCGCCGGAAGCCATAAGCTGAATACCGCCATCGCGCAGGCATATTATAATAAAAAAGAGGGCGTAAAACGCATCTCGACGGAGACCGGGGCGGGGCAGTGGGGTTCCGCGCTTTCATTCGCGTGCAATATACTCGGGCTAAAGTGCACCGTATATATGGTCAAGGCGAGCTATTTCCAGAAGCCGTACCGCAAATCCCTGATGCATGTCTGGGGCGCGGAGGTCTTCCCGTCTCCGACGAACAAGACCAATTACGGCCGCGCGGCGCTCGCGGAAGACCCCGAGACGCCGGGCAGTTTGGGCATCGCGATATCCGAGGCGGTCGAGGACGCGGCCACGCACGACGACACGAAATATTCCCTCGGAAGCGTATTGAACCACGTGCTGACGCACCAGTCGGTCATCGGCCTCGAATCGAAGAAACAGCTCGAGCTCATAGGCGAGAAGCCCGATACCCTCATAGCGTGTGTCGGAGGAGGGAGCAACTTCGCGGGGTTCGCTTTCCCGTTCGTGCCCGAGAAGCTGAAAGGAAAAGATATGAAGATAATCGCGGTGGAACCGACCGCCTGCCCGTCGCTTACCAAGGGCGAATATCTTTATGATTTTGGCGATACGGGCAAGCTTACGCCGCTCGTCAAGATGTATACGCTCGGCCACAGCTTTATCCCCGCGGGAATACATGCGGGCGGGCTCAGGTACCATGGGGTCGCGCCGCAGGTATCGCTTCTTGCGAAAAAGAAAGTGATAGAGTCGAGGGCATTCTCGCAGAATCCCGTCTTCGAGGCGGCGATAATGTGGGCGAGGACCGAAGGGTTCCTGCCGGCGCCTGAAACATCGCACGCGATACGCTGCGCGATAGACGAGGCGAAGAAGAACGACAAGAAGGTCATCGTCTTCAATTACAGCGGCCACGGCCATTTCGACCTCTCCGCGTATGACGCTTATCTCGAAGGGAAGCTCGAGGATTACGAGCATCCGGAAGAGAAGATAAAAGAGGCGATAAAGAAGATTCCGGAGATCGGGAACGCATGAGGGTGTCCCCTCGGAGGATGGCTCCTATATATCGGTTTATAGATAGCAACGGGACGTTCACGGTAAAGGACCCGCAGAGGTTTAGTTTGTATTTCCCGCTGACGGATAAGGACGGGCGGATACTCAGCTCGATAAGCCCGAACCTCGGCGGGGACATAAAGCGCGACAACGACCGTTTCCTGACGCCGCCGGCGAGCATAGAGGATATCCGCAACAACCTCTTCTGCCGCCGCGATTTTTTCCTGAAAGCAGGCGGCCATGTGATACGGCTGTCATACCCGCACGACGACGTGCTCGAGGCGGGATTCCTCTACCATAAAGTGACGAAGAGGACGGCGGGCCTGAAGATAGAGATACTCAATTTCGTCCCGTTCGACATGCCGGTAGAAGTCATGCAGGTGCGCGTCACGAACTACAGCGGCAAGGACATCGATATCACCCCGACCTCGTTCATCCCGTTATTCGGACGCAGCGAGAAGAACATCCGCGACCACAGGCATGTGAGCTCCCTGCTCAACCGCGTCGAGCTCGACAGGCACGGGATATTCCTGAAGCCCACGATGATATTCGACGAGAAGGGCCACATGGAGAACAGGACGCAGTATTTTGTCCTCGGATACGAGGGAAGCGGCAAGGCGCCCGTCGGCCAGTATCCGGCCCTCGGGATGTTTTACGGCGAGGGGGACATGATATTCCCCGACGCTATATACAAGCTCGTCGTGCCGGCGACGAGGAAAACGCCGGATTTCGACGGGAAAGAGGCCTGCGGCGCATTCAGGTTCTCGCGCCGGATATTAAAAAAGGGCGCTTCGCAGGAATATTGCCTGGTCATGGGGATCGAGGAGAGGAAGAGCGACGCGCTGAAATATTTCCGGAAGCTCAATACCCCCGCGAAGGTCGCCAAAAGCCTGGTCGCCACTAAAAAATACTGGCGCAATTATCTTTCAAAGCCCCCGCTCAGGTTTAAGGACAGCGATTACAACAACTGGCTGTTGTGGGTAAAGCTGCAGCCGACGCTCCGGAAATTGTTCGGCTGCTCGTTCCTGCCGCATTTCGATTACGGCAAAGGCGGCCGCGGCTGGCGCGATATCTGGCAGGATGCGCTGACGCTATTATTAACAGAGCCGAAGAAGGCGAAAGATTTCATATTCGGGAGTTTCAGGGGCGTCCGGCTCGACGGGTCGAACGCGACGATAATAACGAAGGACGGCAGGTTCATCGCCGACCGCAACAGGATAAGCCGCGTATGGATGGACCACGGCATCTGGCCGTACCTTACCACGCGCATGTATATTAACAAGACGGGGGACACCGGCTTCATGCTCAGGGACGCGGAATATTTCCGTGACCACCAGCTGAAGCGCGCGAAAGAGACGGACAAGTCATTCAGCCAGGCGGATTTCATCCAGCGCGACAGCTCCGGCAAGGTATACAAGGGCAGCGTCCTAGAGCACCTTCTTGTCCAGAACCTTGTCCAGTTCTTCAATGTCGGCGAACATAACGTGATACGCCTCGAGAACGCCGACTGGAACGACGGCCTCGACATGGCTTCCGACAGGGGAGAGAGCGTCACGTTCAGCTTCATGTACGCGCATAACCTCTGGGACATCTGCTCGATCCTCGAGAAGATGAAACAAAAACACGAGAAAGTAAAGGTCCTCGTTGAGCTCCTGCCCTTGCTCGACAGCATGAGCTCGCCGGTAGATTACGGCGACTACAGGCAAAAGCAGAAGCGGCTCGACGAATACATGGAGTCGGTGAAGAGCATAAGCGGGCAGAAAGTCGAGGTCGATATTGACGATCTCGCGAAAGACCTCCGCAAGAAAGCCGACCACATGTTCGCATGGCTCGGCGAAAAGGAATGGATGCCGGCCGCGGGTTTCTTCAACGGCTATTACGACAACAACGGCCGCCGCGTCGAGGGTAGGAATAAAGGCCATGTAAGGATGAAACTGCAATCGCAGGTCTTCGCGATAATGAGCGGCGGAGCGACCGACGAACAGATCGCCGTGATATGGGCTTCGATAAAGAAGCACCTCAAGGACAGGCGCCTCGGCGGTTTCCGCCTCAGCACGGATTTCAAGTCGCTCTATATGGAACTCGGGCGCGCGTTCGGGTTCGCCTACGGCGACAAGGAGAACGGCGCGTTCTTCAACCACATGGTCGTGATGCTCGCTAACGCCCTTTACAGGAGAGGCTTCAAGAAAGAGGGCAAGGAGGTCCTCGACTCGATATACAAGATGGCGACCGGCGACAGGGCGCGCATCTATCCGATGATACCGGAATATTTCAATAACGAGGGCCGCGGGCTTTACCTGTACCTGACCGGCTCGGCGAGCTGGTATATCTATACGCTTATCGAGGAAGTCCTGTGAAGAAAGAATACCTGATATTCGCCTCAATAATCATCGTGATAGCCGTGCTTGCCGTCATCGGCAGGTCGCTTATTACCGATTTCGCGATAAAACAGATAAAGGGCGCTTTTCCGGATTACAGTGTCGCGGTCGGCAATGCCGAGATAAAGAGCGTCGACCTTATATCTTTCAGCGATATTGAGATCGCCAAAGGCGACACTAACAGGTACAGGGTCAGGGAGCTGGATATACGGTTCACTCCGCTGACCCCGTTTGGCAGGACGATACCCAAGGTGTCGGTCGACGGCTGCAGCATAGTCGTGTCCTCCCCGAAGGGAAAGCTCAAGGAGCTCGTCCAGTTCCCCAAGGCGAAGGCGGGCCCGATGTTCATAATCGAGTCGCTCGAGATAAACGACCTTGTCCTCGAGATACACACGTCCGATTTCGACACGACGGCCCTGATACGGGCCAATGCGGCCATTAAAAGGGATATCTCGTACGACGCCGTCGTTAAGGTCGAGAAGATAAACCTGGGCCTTCTCGCGAAGATGCTCGGGGCGGGGGAGAAGGTCGATATAAGCGGTAAGATGGGCGGCGAGATATCGCTGAGCGGGAAGGACTTCAGGATAGACGCGATAAAGGGCGAGTTCACGGCCAAAAACCCCGGCGGCACGGTGATAATAAAGGACGAGGAGTTCATCAATACGCTGGCAAAGCAGTCGAAACAGCCGGTGGAGATGATACGCGACAGCTTCAAATTCTATAACTATACGAGCGGGACGCTGTCGGTATCGAAAGACAAGGACGCGATATTGCTGCACCTGTTGATGGAAGGATTGCAGGGGAAGAGGGACCTGACGATAGCGTTGCACGGATTTTAAAGGAGGATAAGATGAAGAACAGGATGGCGGTGCCGGTAACGGTTTTACTCGTGATTTTGGTGATGGGCTGCGCGTCGGTTCAGGTCAAGGCGCCCAAGGACCCGATAAAGGTCGATATAACCATGCGGCTTGACGTTTACCAGCATGTCGAGAAGGATATCGACAGCATAGAGGACATAGTGTCCGGCAAGGCCGCCCCGAAGCCGAAGGGCGGTATGCAGCTGAACCTGCTTTTCACGAACGCTTACGCGGAGGAGGGCCTTTCGGCGGATGTCGAACAGGCGGCGTTAAGGCGCAGGGACAGGAGGGATGAGCTCGTATCCTGGGAGCAGAAAGGCGTCATCGGCGAGAACAGCATGGGGCTTGTCGAGGCGAGGTCCGGTCAGGCGCCCGGCGGGCTGGTAAGCGCCGAGAATGCCGATAGGATGGTGATATATAAGGGGATAGCGAAGAAGAACGGGACCTCGGTAGAGGATGTGCAGAAGATATATGCCGTCCGCCTGCAGGAAGACGCCCCTGCGGGGACCCCGATAGAGATCGCGGCCCCGGCGGGAAACCGCGTATGGAAGACAAAATAATTGAAGATAGCGGTAAAGGTCAAGGCCGGCTCCAGCAGGGAGAAGGTCGAGAAGACAGGCGACGGGAACTACGCGGTATGGGTCAGGGCCAAGCCAACGGACGGCAAGGCGAACGAGGCGGTGATTAAAGCCCTTGCCGCGCATTTCGATATTTCAAGATCCCGCGTGGCGCTCATAAGCGGGCATACGTCAAAACAGAAATTACTATCGATAGATGTTTAAACTTGTGATATTCGACATAGACGGGACGATCGTCGACGCCTACAGCGCGATAGAGAAGAGCCTGAATTTCGCGCTGCAAAAGCTCGGCTACCCGAAGGCGAAGATGCCGGTCATAAGGAAGGCCGTGGGCCACGGCGACAGGAACTTCGTCGAGCAATTCGTCGGCCGGAAGGACGTCGAGGAGGGGCTGAAACTCTACAGGGCGCACCACGAGAAGGCCCTGCTGAAACACTCGAAAGTCATACCGGGAGCCAGGCGACTGCTGGCCGGCCTTAAGAAGTCCGGCTATAAGCTCGCAATCGCGAGCAACAGGCCGCCGAATTACAGCATGATATTGTTGAAGCACCTCGACCTGTTGAAATATTTCGACGTGATTGAGTGCGCGAAGAACAAGAGGCAGATAAAGCCCAAGCCGTTCCTGATACCGAGGATACTGAGGAAGCTCAAGGTAGACAATAAGTCGGCGCTGTATGTCGGCGATATGACGGTCGACGTGCACGCAGGGCACAACGCGGGCGTTAAGGTAGTCGCGGTCCTCGGCGGTTCTTCATCCCACTCCGAATTGAAGGAGGCGGGCCCCTGCGGCATAACCAGAAAGATATCCGGCCTGCTGAAAGTGGCGAAAAAATGCCGAAAGAAAGCATACTTATAGGAAGACGAAAGGGTCCTATTTTTTTCTTGACAATACTCTACCAAAATGGTAGAAATAGTAGAAATTGAATGGAGACCGGAAATGAAGATGTCGACGAGGGGAAGGTATGGGGTGCGGCTGATGCTCGAGCTCGCGGCGCATTACGGGAAAGGGGCCGAGACGCTTAAACAGATATCGAAGAGCCAGTGCATATCGGAGAAGTACCTATGGCACCTGGTGCCGCCGCTTAAGGCTGCGGGGCTCTTGGCTTCGGGAAGAGGCGCGCACGGCGGGTATTCGCTCGCGAAGTCACCCTCGAAAATAACGCTTAAGGATATCGTGACGGCTGCGGAAGGCCCGCTGTTCCCGACAATGTGCGCGGGGAACCCCTCGTCATGTAAAAGGTCGTCCTTGTGCGCGTCAAGGGACATTTGGGAAGAGATTGGCAGGAAGGTCGGGCAGATACTGTCCTCGGTGACGCTCGAAGAGCTGATGCAGAGGCAGAATAACAAGGCGAAAAAACCACCGGTATGTATTACATATAGGAGGAGGAAGATGGGCAGGATATTCGAAGATATAATTGAGGCGATAGGCAACACTCCGTTGGTTAAGATAAACTGCCTTGCCAGGGGCATGAACGCCGAGATACTGGCCAAGATGGAGTCGTTCAACCCGCTTTCGAGCGTCAAAGACAGGATAGGCGCAGCGATGATAGAGGCGGCCGAAGAGAAGGGGCTTATCGACGAGGGGAGCGTCATCATCGAGCCGACGAGCGGAAATACCGGTGTCGCTCTCGCGTTCGTGTGCGCCTCGAAGGGCTACCGCCTGATATTAACGATGCCGGAGACGATGAGCGTCGAGAGGAGGCAGCTGCTGGGGATACTCGGCGCGGAGATAGTGCTGACAGAGGGAGCCAAAGGCATGAAGGGCGCCATCGATAAGGCGAAGGATCTCGCGAAGCAGACGCCGAATAGTTATATACCGGACCAGTTCTCGAACCCCGCTAATCCGGAGATACACAGGAAGACGACCGCGGAAGAGATATGGATGGACACCGGCGGCAAGGTCGATATCTTTATCGCGGGCGTCGGCACCGGCGGGACGCTGACCGGCGTCGGGGAAGTCCTTAAAAAAAGGAACCCGAAAGTTAAGGTCATAGCCGTTGAGCCGAAGGACAGCCCCGTGCTCTCGGGAGGCAATCCGGGCCCTCACAAGATACAGGGGATAGGCGCGGGTTTTGTGCCGAAGGTCTTGAATACGGGCGTGATCGATGAGATAATACAGGTCGCTTCAGAGGATGCCGGCGAGATATCGCGCCGCCTCGCGAAGGAAGAAGGCATTCTCGCGGGCATATCGTGCGGCGCGGCCATGTGGGCGGCGCTCGAGGTCGCGAAACGGCCCGAATCCAACGGTAAGACGATAGTCGTCATCCTTCCCGATACCGGGGAACGCTATCTATCCACGTGGTTATTCCAGGAGTGAGGATATGAAACGCAAAGTATATCTTGACCATAACGCGACCACTCCGCTGCACCCGGAAGTGAAGAGCGCGATGGTTGAGGCGATGGAGGTGTTCGGCAACCCTTCGAGCATGCACAGCTTCGGCAGGCAGGCCAAGCGGCTGGTCGACGACGCGAGGGAAAAGATATCGTCGTTCATCGGCAGCGGGCCGGAGGATATCGTCTTCGTCGGGAGCGGCTCCGAGGCGAACAATACCGTGCTTAACCTTCTCTACTGCACGGCAAAGCGCTGTGAAGCCCCGCATACAAAAAGGCGCCAGGTCGTCACCTCGCAGATAGAGCACCCGTGCATCCTTGAGGCCGCCGGATGCCTCGAAGAAAGGGGCATCGAGGTCATATATCTGCCGGTCGACAAATACGGCAAGATAGATATGGAGAAATACGAAGAGCTCGTGTCGGAGAAGACGGCGCTTGTCTCGGTAATGATGGCGAATAACGAGATAGGCACGATACAGGACATAAAAAAGATAGGAAGCATCGCGCACAAGCACGGGGCGCTATTCCACACGGACGCGATCCAGGCGGTCGGCAAGGTCCCCGTTGACGTCAGGGCTCTCGGCGTCGATTACCTTTCGCTCTCGGCGCATAAGATCTACGGGCCGAAAGGCGTCGGGGCGCTTTACGTCTCGCCAGGCGCGCCGTTCTGCCCGTTCATACGCGGCGGCCACCAGGAGAGGGGCCGGCGCGCGGGCACCGAAAATACCGCGGGCATCGCGGGCTTCGGCAAGGCCATCGAGATGCGCGCGAAAGAGATGGATGGCGAGAGCAATAGATTGCTCTCGCTCAAATCGCGCCTGAAGGCGGGCATAGAAAAAAATATAAAGGATATCGAATTTAACGGCCATCCGGTCGACTCGCTGCCGGGCACGCTAAACGTATCGTTCGACGCGTCGGAGGGCGAGGCCATATTGTTGTATCTCGACCTCGAGGGCATCGCCGTATCGACCGGCTCGGCGTGCGCGTCGGGCTCGCTCGACCCGTCGCACGTGCTGATAGCTACGGGAGTCCCCGCCGAACAGGCGCACGGATCGATAAGGATAAGCATGGGCAGGGACAATACCGAGGAAGATATCGATTATACCGTAGGGAAGCTCGCGTTTGTCATCGACAAGATCAGGAAGATGTCTACCGTCGGAAAGGGGCCTCATGGAAAATAAGCCCGGATGGGTCTATTCCGAAAAGGTAAAAGACCATTTCATCAACCCGCGCAATGTGCTCGGCGACGAGGCGGAATATGATGCGGACGGCAAAGGCACTGTAGGCAATATAAAATGCGGCGACGAGATGATAGTCGCGATCAAGGTGGACAAGGCAAGCGGCACCATAGCCGACTGCAGGTGGAAGACCTACGGGTGCGCGAGCGCTATCGCCAGCACGTCGATATTATCCGAGGTGGTCAAGGGCAAGACGCTCGACTTCGCCTACCATATCACGGCGAAAGATATCGCGAAGGAGCTCGGCGGCCTTCCGGAGCACAAGGTCCATTGTTCGGTCCTCGGCCACAAGGCCCTGCGCGCGGCGATAGACGATTATTACAAACGCAACGGCATGACCGACAAGGTGGAGGAAGAGAAGTCGCACCTTATCTGCCAGTGCATGAATGTGACCGACATCGAGATAGAGCATGCCGTGCTTGAGGGCGCGCGCACCTATCTCGAATTGCAGGAGAGGACGAAACTCGGTACCGTATGCGGACAGTGCAAGGAGAAGGCGTCCGCGCTCATGGAAGAATATAAGAAGAGGCATTTTTCGGGATAATATGAGAAAGATCGCTATAGTCGGCTCGCCCAACGTCGGAAAATCCGTGATCTTCAATAACCTCACGGGAAGCTACGCGGACGTCTCGAACTACCCCGGCACCACCGTCGAGGTCTCGAGGGGCAGGTGCAGGATAGGCGCGGAAGATTTCGAGGTCATAGATACGCCGGGAATGTATTCTCTGCTGCCGATATCGGAAGAGGAGAAGGTGGGCCGCTCGATACTTATGGAGGAGTGCCCGTGCCTTATCCTTCATGTCATAGACGCGAAGAACATCGAGAGGATGCTCTCGATGACGCTGCAGCTGCTCGAGGCCGGGCTGCCGCTCGTCCTTGTGCTCAATGTCTTCGATGAAGCCGAGGCGCTCGGGATAGACATAGATACCGCGTATCTGGAAAAGGAGCTTAAGATACCCGCGGTCAAGACAGTAGGGACCAAAGGCGCCGGAATGGACATACTCAGGGGAAAGATAGAGGAGCATGTTAAGAGATTTTGTTAAGAATATAGGATACGACGACCCGCTCGAGGCGTCCCTCTCGAGGATCGAGGGGCTCCTGCTGTCGGATTACAGGATATCGAAGCGCTCCGTCGCTTTGCTGGTATTGCAGGAGGATCCCGACGTATCGGAAGCGGTCAGGAAGAGGGAATCAGAGGATAACGCGAAAGAGATCCTCGCGATCGCCTCGGAACTGAAGACGCATTATTCATACCCTCTTACATATATAATAACCGAACGCAGGCAGAGGGAAGCGAGCCGGATCTCTTCCGCGGCTACGACGGTGAAGAAGAAGGGTTCGCTCGGCATCAGGGAGGCGGTGAGCAGGGCGATGATGAACCCGTTCATCGGCGGGCCGATACTGCTTGCGGTAATGTACTACGGCCTTTATAAGTTCGTAGGCAATTTCGGCGCGGGCGTTGTCGTGGATTTCCTTGAGGACAAGGTATTCGGGAACTACGTGAATCCCTTCGTTGTCGGTATCGTCGATAAATACGTGCCATGGGCGATGATCAGGGACCTTATCGCGGGCGATTACGGTGTCGTAACCCTCGGTATCAGGTACGCGTTCGCGATAGTGCTGCCTATAGTCGCAACTTTCTTCCTCGCGTTCGCGGTGATCGAGGACAGTGGGTACCTTCCGCGTCTCGCTATGCTCATAGACCAGATATTCAAGAAGATAGGCCTCTCGGGAAGGGCGGTCATTCCGCTCGTGCTGGGGCTCGGATGCAGCACGATGGCGACTATGGTGACCCGTACGCTCCCTACAAAGCGGGAGCGGATCATAGCGACGCTGCTGCTGGCCCTGGCGATACCATGCTCGGCGCAGATGGGCGTCATACTCGCCCTGCTCGAATCGAGGCCGTTGGGCCTTATCGTATGGCTTTCGGTCATTGTGGGCGTCTTCCTTGTCGTCGGGTACCTCGCCTCTAAAATAATGCCGGGAGAGCTTCCGAGTTTTTACATGGAGATACCGCCGTTGAGGTTTCCGCAGGTATCGAACGTCCTGCGCAAGACTGCCAGCAGGATGAAATGGTATTTCCTTGAGGTCCTTCCGCTCTTCATGCTCGCGAGCGTGATGATATGGATAGGGCAGATAACCGGCATATTCGGTTTCCTCGTCAGTATACTGGAGCACCCGGTCAGGTGGATAGGATTGCCTTCGGAAGCGGCGGTAGCGTTCCTGTTCGGTTTCTTCCGCCGCGATTACGGCGCCGCCGGCCTTTACGACCTGAAGATGGAAGGGCTTTTAAACGGCAACCAGCTGGTAGTGGCGTGCGTGACGTTGACGCTCTTCCTGCCGTGTATTGCGCAGTTGCTGATGAACATAAAGGAACGCGGTATGAAGGTCGGCATAGCGATGTCGGCGTTCATCCTGTTCTTCTCGTTCAGTGTCGGCTGGATCGTCAGTATTTTGTTGAGCATATCCGGATTGAGCCTATAATATAGAGGGAGCATCATATGGTAAAGCAGGAAAAAGAAGATAAGAAGCCCGTCGTGCCGTTGTCGGACCTGCAGCCCGGCGGGAAGGGCCAGATCGCCTACCTCCAGGCGAAGGGAAAGGGCCAGATGCAGAAATTGTTAAGCATCGGCGTGATCCCCGGGATGCATGTAGTCCTCGTGCAGAGGTTCCCGTCTTATGTGTTCAAACTGGGCCATACGCAGTTCGCGATAGACAAGGAACTCGCGCGCAGCGTATACGTCAAAATAACGAAATGAGGCGAAGATGGATAACAAAGTGACATTCAAAGGGAGCCCGTTGACGCTTTCGGGCGGCGGCATCGAAAAAGGCGGCCCCGCGCCCGGGTTCAAGGCGCTGAAGCAGGACCTCTCCGAGACGGGGCTCGCGGATTTCAGGGGCAAGGTGAAGATACTGACGTCATTCCCGTCGCTCGATACGCCGGTTTGCGACCTGCAGGTAAAGGAGTTCAACAAGAGGTCCGCGGGCTTCTCTTCGGACGTCGCGGTCATAGGCATAAGCATGGACCTGCCGTTCGCGCAGAAGAGGTTCTGCCAGGAGAACGATATAAATAATGTCACAGTCGTATCCGACCACAGGGACGCATCCTTCGGCCTGAACTATGGCCTGCTCATAAAAGAGCTGCGCCTGCTTGCCAGGTCTATCATCATAGTCGACAAAGAGGACATTGTGAGGTATATTCAGGTGGTGGGCGAACTGACGAACCCGCCTGATTACGAGGCGGCGCTCAAGGCGCTGCAGGACATATTGAGAGGATAGCATGGGAAAGATACCCGACGATATAGCGAAATTCCTTCACGCGCAACATTTCACGGTCGTCTCGACGATAGGAAAGGACGGCCTGCCGCATAATTCCTGCAAGGGGATCGTCAACATAGAAGACGATACCGTTTACCTGCTCGACCTTTACAAGGGGCAGACGCATGAAAACCTCGAGAAGAACCCCGCGATCAGCGTAAGCGTCGTGGATGAGCACCGCTTCAAGGGGTACTGCCTCAAAGGCACCGCGAAGCTGTTGACCGAGGGCCTGCTGAAATCCCATATAATCAAGTCATGGGAAGATAAGATAACGGCAAGGATAACGCATCGGCTCATCAAGAACCTGAAGGGCGAGCACGGGCATGAAAGCCATCCCGAAGCCCAGCTTCCGAAGCCGAAATACCTGATAGCGATGAAGGTCTCAGAGATAGTCGACCTTACGCCCCCTCCGCTCAGATGACGGACCAGATCGTGATGTGGCTTAAGGGCCTCCCGAAAGACTATATAGTGCTGATAACGGCGGCGCTGCCGGTCTCGGAATTGAGGGGGGCGATACCGCTTGCGCTCTCCTTCGGGATGACGGTTCAGAAGGCCTTCCTGTTATCGGTCATCGGGAATTTCATCCCGGTCATTCCCGTGCTTCTCCTGCTCGAGCCCGTCTCGAGCCGGCTCGGGAGGTTCAAGATATTC
Organism: uncultured Planctomycetia bacterium; assembly: GCA_964650515.1. GTDB lineage: Bacteria > Omnitrophota > Gorgyraeia > Pluralincolimonadales > Pluralincolimonadaceae > UBA6215. The sequence continues at coordinate 58,983 of CAZYUB010000004.1, forward strand.
GCGCGGTTCTTCGACTGGCTGTTCACGCGGACCCGCAAGAAGGCGGACACGATACAGAAATACGAGATGCTCGGGCTCGCGGTATTCGTCGCTATACCGCTGCCGATGACCGGCGCATGGACCGGAGCGATAGCGGCGTCGCTTTTGAAGATAAAGTTCAGGTATGCGATAACGGGAATAATACTCGGCATACTCGGAGCCGGCCTTATAGTCTCGTCCCTGTGCACCCTCGGGATAATGAGCTGGCAGGCGGTCACGAATTAATACGGAAAGGTAATTTCAGGTGAGCTTAATAATCTTGATCATCTCTTCGTCGGTGCTTCTCTTCCTCGGCTACGCCATATACGGCAGGTTTCTCAGCAAGCTGCTCCAGTTGAATCCCGATACGAAGACGCCGGCCGTCGTCCTTAAAGATGATGTCGACTATGTCCCGACCAATAAATTTTACCTTCTCGGCCAGCATTTTTCGGCGATAGCGGCCGCGGGCCCGATCGTCGGCCCGGTACTGGCCGGCATGTGGTTCGGGTGGGTCCCGACGGTAATATGGATAATCATCGGAGGCATATTCATAGGCGGCGTCCACGACCTGTTCACCCTCGTCGCCTCGCTGCGCCACCACGGGCGCTCGATAGCCGAGGTCATTAAAGAATACAAGAGCAAGAAGGCGTTCATAATATTCCTGGTATTCCTCTGGATATCCATCATTTATATAATAACGGCTTTTACCGACATAACTGCCGGGACGTTCGCCGACCCGGCAAGGGGCGCGGGGGTAGCGTCATCGTCCATGATGTATCTGCTGCTCGCCCTGGTGATGGGGATAATACTCAGGGTCTTTAAACCGCCGCTCGCGATCTCGACGTTCATATTCATGCCGCTCGTGCTCGTCTGCATATGGCTCGGGCCGAAATTCCCGCTGCATATGCCGCCTCTCTTCGGCATGGACCTGCGCACGACCTGGGATGTGCTGCTGCTCGGGTATTGTTTTATCGCGGCGGTAATACCCGTGTGGCTGCTTTTACAGCCGCGCGGGTATCTAGGAGGGTTCTTCCTTACGCTGACGGCGGGTGCCAGCCTTATCGGCATAATCGTCGGGCATTTCACGCAGAAGCTCGTGATAAACTATCCCGCCTTTACGGGATGGGTCAATCCGGGCGGCCTGCCGTTGTTCCCGCTGCTTTTTACGACGGTCGCGTGCGGCGCATGCTCGGGTTTCCACGCGCTCGTCTCGTCGGGGACCACGTCGAAACAGGTGGCAAAGGAGACGGACGCGAGGGTAATAGGCTACGGCGGGATGCTTTTGGAGAGTTTTGTCGCGATAACCGCCCTCGGTACGCTGCTGCTGCTGACAAAGACGCAGGCGCAGGGCCTGGGCAGCCCCGACCAGATATACGCGAACGGCGTTGCCACGTTCCTGAACAGCCTCGGCATAGACAGGGAATTTGCTCTGACCTTCGCGCTGCTGGCGTTCGCCACTTTCGTTTACGATACGCTCGATGTGGCCACGAGGCTCGGACGCTACATCTTCCAGGAGCTTACCAATATACGCGGCAAGGTAAGCCTGTTCGTCTCCGCGTTCGCGACGCTGCTGCTGCCGGCGTTGTTCGTGACGAGCAAGATGACCGACGCGCAGGGGAATGTCATCCCGGCATGGTCGCTCTTCTGGACGGTATTCGGCTCGAGCAACCAGCTGCTGGCCGCCATGGTGCTGTTGGGCCTAAGCGTCTGGCTCTTCAGGAGGAGGAGGAATTACGCGGTGACACTGCTCCCGGCCATATTCATGACATTCGTCGCGCTGACGTCCTTGTTCATGGTGTTGAAGCCGTGGGTAGCCAAGCATATCGCGGAGCACAGGTTCCTTCCCGAGCCGCTTGTCGCCACCTGCTCGATACTGTTCCTGCTGTCATTCCTTCTGATCATAGAAGATATAATGATATTCTCGAAAGGTAATAAAGATGAGCACAAAAAGACCGGCGCCTGATTTCCATGAGATAGCCGTTGTCGGCGGCGGCCCCGCTGGCATAATGGCCGCGATCCGCGCGGCGGAGCTCGGCAAGGACGTCGTGCTTATCGAAAGGAACAGGTCCCTCGGCCGCAAGATACTCATAACGGGCAAGGGCAGGTGCAACCTTACGAATTCCTGCGATATGGACTCGTTCATGGGGAAGTTCGGCAGGAACGGGCAGTTCCTCAGGTCGGCGTTCTACGCGTTCTTCAACGAGGACCTCATGGAATTCTTCAGGAAGAACGGCCTCGGCGTGAAGGTCGAGCGCCAGGGCAGGGTATTCCCGTCGGACGACAGGTCGATGTCCGTCGTGAAGGCCCTCGAGAAATCCCTTGCCGGGAACAATGTCCCCGTCATGCTCGAAGCGCGCGCGATGGAGATAAGGCATGACGCGGGGATGTTCACTATCAGGATCGCCGGCGGCGGCGAGGTGATGGCCAAGAAGGTGATACTCGCGACGGGCGGAGCGTCCTACAAGGCGACCGGCTCGACCGGCGACGGGTTCCATTTCGCTAAACTGCTCGGCCATACGTTCAACCCGCTGAAGCCGGGGCTCGTCCCGCTGAAGACTAGGGAGAAGTTAGCCGCAGACATGCAGGGGCTGACGCTGAAGAACATAAAGATAACGTTCGAATGCGACGGGAAAAAGCTGGCGTCCGATGTGGGCGAGCTGCTGTTTACGCACTTCGGGGTCTCCGGGCCGCTCGTCCTCGATATGAGCGCGCAGGTGGTAGCGATGCTCGACAGCAAGAAACCCGTTTATATATCCATAGACCTGAAGCCCGGCCTCACCGAAGGGCAGATAGACAACAGGATACTCCGCGATATCGGCGAGCACGGCAGCATAAGCATCAGGACGATGCTGAAGGAGATGCTGCCGGTCAAGATGGTCCCGGTATTCGCGGGCCTGCTGAAACTCGATGCGTCAAAGAGGATAAACCAGCTTACCGCGGCCGAGAGGCGCGGGATAGCCGGGCTGATGAAATCTTTCGTGCTTACGGTCACCGAGCCGCTGCCCCTAGAAGAGGCGATGGTGACCTGCGGGGGCATACCGGTAAAGGACATAGACCCGAGGACGATGGCCTCGCGGATAGTGCCGGGATTGTATTTCGCCGGCGAGATGATCGACGCGTCGGCGCCGAGCGGCGGGTATAACCTGCAGCAGGCGTTCTCGACGGGTTACCTGGCGGGCTCCAATGCGTAAGATAATCCTCGCTTCGCAATCAAAGCAAAGGCAAAGGCTGCTGAACCAGATAGGGCTGGATTTCGTCACCGCGGGTTCGGACGCGAAAGAGGACATGGAACTCAAGGGGAGCTGCGCCTCGCTCGTGATGGCAAACGCGCTGAGGAAGGCCGAGGACGTGGCGAAGAGGTACCGTTCGGGGGTCGTCATAGCGGCGGATACGGTGGTCCTCTCCGGCAGGAAGATAATAGGGAAGCCGAAGGACCTCGCCGACGCGTTCAGGACGCTGAAGCTGATCTCGCGGAGGCCGCAATGGGTATATACGGGCATGGCGGTCGTCGATATAGACAACAAAAAGGTCCTCGCGGATTACGAGAAGACGAAGATATACATGTACCGCCTCAGCGACAGGCAGATAAGGAACTATTTTAGGAAGGTCTCGCCGCTGGACAAGGCGGGCAGTTTCGACATACAGGGGCTCGGCAGCATATTCATAAACAGGATAGAGGGCTGCTTCAATAACGTGATCGGCCTACCACTCGCGAAACTCGCGAAGATGCTCAAGGAGATAGGCATAGACCTATTCTCATAGGATATGGACGACGCAAAGAAGTCATATGGCGGGTATTACAAGGGCCTCGACAGCGCGATAGGCGGCGACGAGAGGTTCCGCTGGGTAAACGACTCCCTGCTGGAAGGCATCGGCGGCAAGGCGGTGCTCGATGTCGGCTGCGGCGAGGGCTCGCTGCTGCGCATGCTCAAGGAGAAGGGCAACAGCGTATACGGCATAGATGCTTCGCAGAGCGGGCAGGAGGCCTGCCGCGCGAAGGGCGTAGAGTGCGCGGTCGTCGATATCAGCTCCGAGAAGTTCCCGCTCAAGGACGACAGTTTCGATATCGTGCTTTGCCTCGAGACGCTCGAGCACCTCGAAAACCCGCAGCATTGCGTGAGCGAGATGAAGAGGGTCCTTAAGGAAGGCGGCATGTTCATCGCGAGCATTCCCGGCCCGAAGGTCTGCCACCCGTATATCTATCCCGGGCTGTTCGGCATAAAGAATTTCAGGGAATTCCTCTGGGCTAACGGTTTCAAGATACTGAAGGTCAAGGGATGGGGCCAGTCCCCGGCCTTTACGAAAGCGAAGAAGTGGCTCCAGGAGAAGGACATCCCGCTCGCGCGCAATACCGCGGACGTCCTGCATTACATCGGCAGGAAGAGGAACATGATAATGCGCAAACATTCCGGGACCCCGCTTAACTTCAGCCATTGCGTGAATTTCGTGTGCCTCAACAGGAAGCAGGATAAGACCCTCTCCGCCCGCGTCGCCGAAGATACAAAACCAATCAGGGATGGTTCTTAAGCCAAAGATAGAAGTGTCCCTATTTTAATCTTGACTACCATAAATAATTATGGTAAATAACCAAGTATGGAAGAGCTGACCTTAAGACAGGCGAGCATACTGGATTTCATAAGGGACAGGAAGCTCCGCGCGGGCGTCACGCCGACGCTCGAGGAGATAAAGGGGCATTTCCGCCTAAAGGCGATAGGGACGGTCCAGGACCACCTGCATGCTATAGAGGCGAAGGGGTATATAAAACGCTCGAGGAAGTCGCGCTCCATAGAGATAGCCGGCCTCGAAGCCCGCGATGCGATAGATGTGCCGGTAATAGGGCGGATAGCCGCGGGGAAGCCGCTCTTGGCGGAAGAGAACCTCGAAGGCAGGATATGCGTCGACAGGTCGCTGGCCGGGTCCGCTAAAGTATTCGCGCTACGGGTAAAAGGCGAGAGCATGTCCGGGGCCGGCATCAACGACGGGGATATCGCGATAATAAAAGAGCAGCATTACGCTGAGGACGGCGATATAGTCGCAGCGCTCATAGACGGTGAAGCGACCTTAAAAAGATTCCGCAAAGAAAAAAGTCGCATAACGCTCAAGCCGGAGAACCCCGCGTTCAAGCCGCTGCATTTCGGGGTATCCGACGGCGTATCTATATTAGGGAAATTAACAGGAATATACCGCAGTGTTCAATCCTAACGCCCGCTGGGACAGGAAGCTCCCCCGCGACGATAATCCCGACGAGAAGATACAGGTCGAGGCATCATTCAGTAACGGCTCGGTAACTCCGCGCAGGTTCTTTTATGCCGGGACGGTCCACCAGGTAAAAGAGATAACGTTCCGCTGGAAGGAGCGCGTCGGCGCGGAGCAGTTCTATTATTTCAACGTGGCCGACGGCGTCGACGTATATAAGATATATTTCGGGGACAAGGGCCTCGTCTGGAGGATATCGAGGGTTGAATAGGGTGATAATGCATATAGACATGGACGCGTTCTTCGCTTCGATAGAGCAGGCGTCCGACCCGCGCCTGCGCGGAAAGCCCGTGATAGTCGGCGGCAAAGCGAACAAGCAGAGGACCGTAGTATGCGCGGCCTCATACGAGGCGAAGCGCATGGGCATAGATTCCGCGATGAGCGTGGCCGAGGCGTTCAGGATATGCCCGCAGGCCGAGTTCGTCGCCGCCGACACCGCCAAATACATCTTCACGTCCCACGCGATATTCGACATGCTCAAGCCCTACAGCCCGCGCGTCGAGCAGGCGTCCGTGGATGAGTTCTGGCTCGACATGACCGGGACGGAAAAATTCCTCGGCCCCGCCAAAGAAGCAGCGCGCGCGATAAAAGAGAGGATACGCTCGGAGTTCGGCGTGACAGCTTCCGTCGGGATATCGTCGAGCAGGCTGTTCGCGAAGATCGCGTCAAAACTGAAAAAGCCCGACGGGCTAGTGGTGCTCGACAAGGATGATATAGCGGAGACGCTGAAGGAGATGCCGGTAGGTAAGATAACGGGGATAGGCAGGAGCACGAGGGAACGGCTCAACGGCTTCGGGATATTCGTTTATTCCGATATGGCCAGGTTCGGGATGGATTTCTACCGCGATAAGTTCGGGAAGCTCGGGCTGTGGCTCTACGGCGTGTCCCGCGGCGAGGACGGATTATTCATTCCCTCATGGCAGGCCGAGGAGGCGCCTCCCAAATCTGTCGGCCATTCATATACGCTCCCTTATAACGCGCATAACCCTGAGCTTATAGAGGCATGGATAAGGTTATTGTGCGAGATGGTCGCGTCGCGGCTGCGTTCGCTCGGGCTTGAGGGAAGGCGCCTGCATGTCTTCCTGAGGCAGCCGGATATGGGTTTCGTAGCGAAACAGAAGATGTTCGGTGTCCCGACGTCCGACGGGGCGGAGATGTTCCTGCGCGCCATGGCGGTGATCGGCATTACGGCCGCAAACGGCCACGTACCGCGCGGGCTGAAGGGGTTCCGCCTGCGCGCGCTCGGCGTCTGCGCCTCGGCGCTTACGCCTGCCTGCGGCAGCTGCCTGCTGGAGACGGATATAAAGAGACGGAAACTGATAAAGTCCGTGGACGAGATAAACGGCAGGTTCGGCGAATGGACGGTCTATCCCGCGAGGGTCAGCGGCCTGCGGCCTACATGAGCGATCCGGAGAGGTTCCTGAGGACCGGGACGGCTTCCTTTACGACGACCGGGTCGAACTGGCTGCCGGCGCATTTCTCGATCTCCTCGCAGGCGGTCTCCTTCGACATCGCCCTGCGGTATGTCCTGGTAGAAGTCATCGCGTCGAAGGCGTCCGCGATAGATATTATCTTCGTGCCTACGGGTATCTGGTCGCCCTTCAGGCCGACGGGATAGCCCCTGCCGTCGAACCGTTCATGGTCTGAGCTGGCTATCAGCGCGACATCCTTGAAATCGGTTATCGTCTCGAGAAGGTCGCGCGTGTATACCGCGTGCAGTTTTACGGTGTCGAACTCCTCCGGCGTGAGCTTGCCCGGCTTGTTTATGAGGCTCCTCGATATGCCGAGCTTGCCTACGTCATGCAGCAGCGCGGACCATTTCGTCTTGGTTATGTCGTCGTGCGAGAGGTTCATCGCGAGGGCTATCAGCATCGAGTAGACCGACACCCTCTTTGAATGGCCTATCATCGAGGGATGTTTCGTGTCTATAAGCTGCGAGAAGACCTCGCAGGCGATGCCGACGGCGTCGACGCTCGCGGGGATATCTATCTGCCCGGTCTCGGACCTTACCCTCTTGAAGACGTCCGCGACCTTGTCTTTTTCCATCACCTCGTCGAGGATCCTGCTTTTCTTCATGATATCGAGCACGGTATCGACGAGTTCTCCCGAAGCGCGCTCGTTCCTCCAGGATATCATCGCCTTCTCGACGTCCGCGATGCCCTGGACCGACTCGTCCCTCAGGAGCAGGTCGAGCTGGTCGGCTATCTGTATGACCTGCGCGCCGAGCGGGATCTCGTTGCGCTGCCTGCCGAGCGGGTATCCCTTGCCGTTATACCATTCATGGTGGTTCAGGATCAGTTTCGCTATCGTGGAAAGGTTCGGTATCTGGCTGGTCAATTCGGCGCCGATTATGGTATGCGAGAGTATTATCGGGTTCTGGCGCGGGTCCTCGTGCGTGAAGAGGTAATGCGTTATATGCTCAGGAAGCGCGAGGTATCCGATGTCATGCAGGAGGGAGGCGTAGAAGATATCCTTTCTTTCGCCGGGATCTATCGTCTTCGCGAACTCGGACGAGAAGATGCCGACGCGCCACGAGTGGTAGAGGTTGGTGCCTTCGCTCATCACGTCGAGCACGTAGGCTATAGCGGAGACAAGCTCATTTATCGTCCTGGTAGTGTTTATCTCCATGCTCGTAATAAGTTAACACAGAAGTTTTGCGTTGTCAATCCGGCTGTTCGAGCGGTATAATCATCTGCGATGAGCCGGATAAATGTAGTATACGAGGACGAACGTATCATGGTCGTCGAAAAGCCGGCGGGGATGCTCGTTGTCCCCGCGCCGGGCGATACCCGTAAGACGCTCACCGACCTGCTGAACCATGACGCATCCTTTCGCGTGCAGCCGTGCCACCGCATTGACAGGGATACATCCGGCTTGATACTATATGCGAAGGGCAAGGGCACCCAGCAGGCGATGATGGAGGAGTTCAAACAGCGCCGCGTGAAGAAGTCGTATATCGCGTTTGTGAACGGCCTGCTCGCGGGCAGGTCGGGGACGATAGACCGCCCGATAGAAGGCAAGAGGGCCGTCACGAGATACAGTGTCGCCGAGCAGCGCGGGGATTTCGCGGTCGTAGATGTCGAGCCGCTGACCGGGCGCACGAACCAGATCAGGATACATTTCAAGGCGATAGGCCATCCGTTGGTAGGCGAGAGGAAGTTCGCTTTCGCGAAGGATTTCAAACTCAAGTTCAGGCGCGCGGCGCTCCATTCGCAGAAGATAGAGTTTTTTCATCCGGGTACCGGAGAGGCGATGTCGTTCACGTCGCCGATGCCGGATGACATGAGGAAGTTCCTCGAAGAGAATAAATGAAAGGAGGCTGGCGATGAAGAGAGTATTTGTATTGGCAATGGCGGGCATGTTCGCTGCGTCGATGCTGGCGGTGTCCCCGAAAGCATATGCCGACAAGTGGGAAGATCTCGTGACGGAGGCCCAGAAGGTGCTCGATGAGGTCAATTCGATGCCGGATACGTCGATCCCGTCGGATATGTTCAAGAAATGCAAGGCGATAGCGATATTCCCGTCGACCGTGGGCGGAGGGTTCATATTCGGCGCCAAATACGGGCAGGGCGTCGTGCTCTATAAGGACGACAAGTGCAACTGGAGCGCCCCGGCCGTGTTTAATATAGGAGGGGGCAGTTTCGGTTTGCAGATAGGCGGGCAGGCATCGGACCTTATACTTGTGATCATGAACGATCGAGGCGTTGACGGCTTCCTCGCGAGCAAGTTCACGCTCGGAGCCGACGCTTCTGTGGCGGCGGGGCCTGTCGGAAGGGACACGCAGGCGGCGACCGACCTCCAGCTGAAGGGCGGGATATTCTCGTATTCGAGGTCGCGCGGAGCGTTTGCCGGAGTGAAAGTAGAGGGCAACGCTATATCGCAGAATAAGGAAGGCAACAAGGCGTTATATAAGAAGGAATTGACGGCGAAAGAGATATTGAAGGAACACGCCGCGACACCGACCGCCGCGGGCCAGGCGCTCCTAAAGGACCTGGAGAAGTACTGCAAATAAAATTAGGTAGGGACGGTTCTTGAGCCAATCGGGGAACCGTCCCTATTGTATATGAGGGGTGAGGACGATCTCGAGGCTGCGGCTGGACGAGGTCGTGAAGAAATGCCTGTCGAAATCCCTGTCCTTTTCGAGCCCGCCGATGACAAGGGGCTGGCCGTCATAGGCGATGACCGTCGTGCTTAATTTTTGTATATCTATAACGCCGCGCTTCCTGTCCGCGAGGAAGCTTATCTGGGGCGTCAGCGTTATCTCTACGGAACCGTTGCCTATGATGCGCGGCTCAACCTTGAGCTTGGTGCCGACCTCTTTTATGGTTACATTCGAAGAGATATAAGCGTTGTCATAGAGGAAATTCACGTAGTATTCTACGTATGGGACCTCTTCGCCCACGAATATGCTCGCCGAGAGGCCGTCGGATACCACGATGAATTGTTTTGTGTAGGAGCTGCTCCTGCCGGTGCGCCATTTTGCCGCGCCTATGCCTTTGCCGCTCTCCCCGTATTCCTTGAACTCGACGTCGATCCGCACGTTCCTCGGCAGATAGTCCGTCTGCGCCAAAGCCGGCGCCGCGACAACGGCCAAAAAGGCGGCCAAAGCAAGAAAACCCGTTATTTTCGCCATATCGCACCTCCGCCGGTATCATATCACTTATTGTCACCCGGGGCAATTCCTGTTATAATTACCCTACTATGAGATCCTACACGGAATACCTGGTTTTCAATACGGAGAAACGTTACGATATCATAAATATCACGCCGCACGTCGGGAAGGCCGTCGAGAAGAGCGGGATAAAGGAAGGGCTCTGCCTCGTCAACGCGATGCATATAACGGCGAGCGTCTTCATCAACGACGATGAATCCGGCCTACATAAGGATATCCTCGACTGGGTCGAGAAACTGGCGCCTTACGGCAAGGATAGATACAGGCATAATATGACCGGCGAGGACAACGGCGACGCTCACCTGAAGAGGGCTATAATGGGCCGCGAGGTCGTCGTGGCGATCACTAAGGGAAAGATGGACTTCGGCCCGTGGGAGCAGATATTTTACGGCGAATTCGACGGGCAGAGAAAAAAGAGGGTGCTCGTGAAGGTCATCGGGGAGTGATATGAAGACGGCGGCATCAGAGGGGCTGTTTTTCCAGTGGCACATAACCGACGCGTGCAATTTCAGGTGCAGGCACTGCTACCGGGATATTTTCACCCGCGACTCCGAGCTCGCCCTGCCGGAGCTCATAAAGGTATACGAGAATATAGCCCCGTACTCAAAGGGCAGGAAGATAAACTTTAACATAACCGGCGGCGAGCCGTTCCTGAGGAAGGACCTCTTCGACCTGCTGCGTTTCCTGGACGGGCAGAAGGAGACCGGAGAGCTCGCGGTAATCACTAATGCGAGCCTGATAGATGAAAAAGCGCTGGAATCGCTAAGCGGCATAAAAAAGCTCAAGGCGGTCAAGGTATCCCTCGACGGCGCGACGGAGAAGACGAACGACGCGATAAGGAAGCCCGGGGCTTTCAGGGCCACGCTCGAGAAGATAAACCTTATCCAGGAGAAGACGCGTTTGGACGTGATCGTAATGCTGACGCTTATGCGCTCGAACTCCTATGAATTGCCGGCGCTCTTCCAGCTCTGCAGGGACCTGCGGGTAAACGGGCTGATGCTCGAGAGGTTCATCCCGCTCGGGCAGAGCGGGGAGCTGAAATCCGAGGTCATGAAGAAAGAGGACTGGAAGAAGGCCGTAAAGGAGATATGCGAATATATGGAGGTCGACCTTTCCGAGAGCGAGGCGCTGCCGTGCAAGGCCTTCTGGGTCAAATTCGAGGGGGGCGGCGCGAACCTCTTGACGGCGGAATGCAACCTCGGCGAGGACGCGTTCGCGATAATGCCTAACGGCGATCTCTTGCCCTGCCGCAGGTTCGACCTGGTCCTGGGCAACCTTCTCCGCAGGGACCTCGCGTATATCGTGAAGGACAACGCCGTGCTGCGCGATATCGCCGACAAATCAAAATTAAAAGGGAAGTGCCGCAACTGCCAGATAGGCCGCTGCAACGGATGCAGGGCGCTGGCTTACGCGATGGAAAAAGATTATCTGGCGGAGGACCGCCTTTGCTGGCTATGAGCAAGACACGGATCATATGCACGCTCGGTCCCGCGAGCGCTTCGCTGCCGGCCATAAGGAAGATGGGCGAGGCAGGGATGGACGTAGCGCGCCTGAATTTTTCGCATTCCTCGCATAAAGACCAGGAAGCGAAGATAGATATCATAAGGAAGATCAATAAGGGGCGCAGGGAGCCGATAAGGATCCTGCAGGACCTCGAGGGATACAGGATAAGGATAGGAAAGCTCGCCGGCGGAAAGCCCGTAGAGGTGAAAAAACGCCAGAAGGTCATACTGACCAACAGCCGCGCCGTCGGAGGCGGCAGTGTCATACCTTTCGATTACCGCGGGTCGCTGTGCGACATAAGGGGCGCCGAGTTCATTTATATCGACGACGGCAATATCGCCCTGAAGGTCAGGAGGATATGCAGGGACCGCATAGAGACGTCGGTCTGGGCGGGCGGCGTGATAAAGGAGAGGAAAGGCGTCAACATGCCCGGCGCGAAGCTGAAGTTCTCCGGCATTACCGCGAAGGACAGGAAGGATATCGCGTTCGGGATAAAGAACAAGGTCGACTTCATCGCGCAGTCGTTCGTCAGGAACGAGGAGGATATACTGAAGATCGCGAAGCTCGTGAAGCCGCGCCTCCCGTGCTGCAAGGTCATCGCGAAGATCGAGAACCGCGACGGCATACGCAACATCGACGAGATAATAGCGGCCTCCGACGGCATCATGATAGCCAGGGGTGACATGGGTGTCTCGATGCCGATACAGCAGATACCGATAATACAGAAGATAATAATTAAGAGGTGCAACCGCGACGGCAAATTCGTCATAACGGCCACGCAGATGCTCGAGAGCATGACCGAGAGCCTGCGCCCCACCCGCGCCGAGGTCACCGACGTGGCGAACGCGATAATGGACGGCACGGACTACGTGATGCTCTCCGGCGAGACGGCGGTAGGGCGCCATCCGGCCGAGACCGTCAGGATGATGGAGAACATAATAGATTTCACCGAAGGATACCTTTACGGCAGGTTCCTGCCTTTAGGAAAATAGAAAAGGGAATACGCGCTATGCCCCATTACGATTACGAATGCCAGAAATGCAAGCATGTATTCGAGGTTTTCCAGTCGATGACCGACAAGCACCTTACGAAATGCCCAAAATGCAAAGGCCCCGTAAGGCGCCTTATCGGCGGCGGTTCGGGGATAATATTCAAGGGTTCCGGTTTCTACGAGACAGATTACAAGAAGAAGACCGGAGCGAAGCCCTGCGAAAAGGCGGCGCCAAGCTGCCCGGCGGGCTGCAAGCATAAACATTGAGGTGATGAGGGCCAGGCAAATGCGCGTAGCCATGTATTACGCAAATAACGACGTGCGTACCGAAGAGATGCCTGTGCCGGAGATAAGCGGCGGAGAGATGCTCGTGCGCGTCATCGCGAGCGGGATCTGCGGAAGCGACGTCATGGAGTGGTACCGCAAGGACAGGGTGCCGCTCGTGCTCGGCCACGAGATAGCGGGCACCGTCGAGAAGACAGGCGCAGGAGTCAAAGGCCTGAGGCCTAACGACCGCGTCGCGGTATCGCACCACGTCCCGTGCGGCTCATGCCGCTATTGCCTGAAAGGCCGTGAGACCGCCTGCGAAACGCTGCGCAAGACGAATTTCTTTCCCGGGGGCTTCGCGGAGTTTGTCCGCGTCCCGGCGGTAAATATCGAGAAGGGCGGCGTCTACCCCGTGCCGGATAACGTCACGTTCGAGGAAGCGACTTTTGTCGAGCCGCTCGCGTGCGTGCTAAGGGGGCAGAGGACCGCGGGAGTAAAGAAGGGCGATACGGTCCTTGTCATAGGAAGCGGGATATCGGGCCTGCTGCATATTAAATATGCGAGGGCATCCGGCGCGGGCTTAATAGCCGCGACCGACCTGTCAAAATACCGACTCGATGCCGCGCAACGCTTCGGCGCGGACCGCGTATTCAACGCAGCGGATTATTCGCCGCAGAAATTAAAAGATATGAATAAGGGTCTTCTGGCGGATGTCGTGATAATATGCGCCGGCGCGGCGCCTGCCGTGCAGCAGGGCCTGGACTCCGTCGAACGGGGCGGCACCGTGCTTTTCTTCGCGGCCGCCGAAAAAGGCCTCGCGATAAGCAAGCCCATAAACGACATATTCTGGAGGACCGAGGCCACGCTTACGAGTTCCTATGCCGCCACTCCCGCGGAACATCTCGAGGCGATGCGCCTGATCGGCTCGGGCAGGGTCGGCGTAAAGGACATGATAACCCACAGGTTCGGCCTCGCGGGGGCACAGGAAGGTTTCGGGCTCGTCGCCGGGGCCGGGGATTCCATAAAGGTAATAATCAACCCCCACAGCTGATTCGCTTCGCGAATCAATGCGCTGGGGGTAATTCGGCCTGAGGGCCTAATTAAAAGGAGGCATGCCATGGCAGCTGTTTTTGTACTGCTTATCGTAGTGATCGCAGTGGTGCTCTGGCTCATCGGGGCCTATAACGGCCTCGTGCAGCTTAAGCTCAGGGTCACGAACGGGTGGGCCCAGATAGACGTCCAGCTCAAGAGGAGGCACGACCTTATACCGAACCTCGTCGAGACCGCAAAGGGTTACATGAAGTTCGAGAAGGAGACGCTCGAGAGCGTCATAAAGGCGCGCACGCAGGCGACACAGGCGACCTCGGTCAAGGACAAGGAAGGCGCGGAGAACCTGCTGACCGGCGCCTTGCGTTCGCTCTTTGCCGTATCAGAAAAATACCCGGAATTGAAGGCCAACCAGAACATGCTGGCCCTGCAGGAAGAGCTTACCTCTACCGAGAACAAGATCGCCTTCGCCAGGCAGTATTACAACGACGAAGTGACAAGGTATAACACAACGGTCAAGATGTTCCCGACGAATACCGTCGCCTCGATGTTCGGGTTCGCCGTCGCGGAATTCTTCGAACTGAAAGACCTCGCGGAGAAAGAGCCGCCGAAAGTGTCCTTCGCGTAGGAAGCGGATGTCCTATTCATTCGTAGAGATAGAAAAACAGAAGACGTGGGTCATTAAGTCGGTCTTCGTCTTCCTGCTCGCCTTTTATTTCATCATCGCCGAGATACTTTGGCTCGTGACAAAGGCGTTCTTTTCCGAACCGCTCGCTTCGGGCCTTACGGGCCGCGCGCCGCTCTTCACGCCCGCGGAAGCGCTGCTCGTCTTCGCGGTGTCGTTCCTGATCGCCTATACGCACTGGTATTTTTCAACGAGGGACATGATCACGGGCATCCTCACTATGCTCGACGCCCACAGCCCGGACAAAAGGGACTCCTACCACAGGGTGTTCAGGAACGTCGTCGATGAGGTCTCTATCGCCACCGGGGGAATGCACATAGATTGCTACGTCGTGCCGGTCTCCGGCATGAATGCGTTCGCGATATCCGACGGCAAAGGCGCCGCCGTGATAGGCATCACGGAAGGGTTGCTCTCGCGCCTGAACAGGAGCCAACTCGAGGCGGTAGTGGGCCACGAGGCCGCGCATATAGCGTCCGGGGACAGCTTCTCTACTACGGTCATATGCTCTCTATTCGGCGTTTATGCCGCCCTGCTCGATGTGGTCAACCGTTTGACGTTAAGGGACTCCTCGGACAGGGACGACCACGGGATAAATATCGGCTCACGGTTCGCCGCTTACCTCATCGTCGTGTCTGTAATACTTGCCGTAGTCAAGCAGGTCAACCTGCTTTTGAACATGTTCGTATCGAGGCAGAGGGAATACCGGGCGGACGCCGTCGCGGTTAGGTTAACACGCAACCCGATAGCGCTCGCCGAATCCCTTTATATAATATCGAGGGGATGGCGCGGTGTGGGGGCGGTGCCGGAGTCGCTGGCGCCGTTGTTCATTATAAACACGGACCTGAAGGCATTCGACGAGGCCGACGGGCTCTTTCCCGACCTCTTCTCGACGCATCCTCCGGTCAGGCAGCGGCTCGCGGTATTGCTGGACATGGCCCACGCGGACCTCGCGGGGCTGAAAAAGTCTATAAGGCCGCTTCCCAAAGTGCCGGCCGATACGGGAAAGGTCGCACCGGATGACATATTCGAATCCCCGGTCAAGGACTGGATATTGTACAAGGATAATTCGTGGCAGGGTCCGTTCACCATGGCCGACCTGCTCTCGTTAGGGATAGACCCGTCCTCCTGGATATCGAACGTCAGGGAAGGGGTCATCAAGCACGCCGCCGAGGATGCTGCCGTTACGCAGGCGATCAAAGACAGGGCCGGCAAGGGGCCGGTCAGGTCGACCGCCGGGGGCGACTGCCCCCGCTGCAAACAATCCCTCACCGAGATGCTCTACGAAGGCGCGCCTGTGCTCGACTGCGGTTTTTGCGGAGGGATATACGCCAAGAGGAACGTAGTGTCGAGGGTCCTTGCGAGGGAGAATTACTCGTTCTCGCAGGAGGTGAAGGATATCGCCGACTCGCTGCAGAAGGTCATGTGGCTCTCGCCGCGCCCGAACCACTACAGGATAACCGACCCGCTCGACTGCCCTTCGTGCGGGAAGAAGATGTACCGCGGATTCTTCTCGTACGGGCTTCCAGTTGAGATAGACCGCTGCCCGGCGTGCGACAGCATATGGTTCGACAGGAATGAGCTGGAGATGCTCCAGTACCTCATAGAGAAGAACAGGGTTCTTGAAATCGGCCGAAGATAGGGTATAATTAGAAACACCCGCCAAATAAGGAGATACAGCATGGATTGGGGCATTAAGAACCGCCTTAGCCGCATAATAAAGAATGACGGCCGCACAGTGATGCTTGCCGTCGACCACGGATATTTCCTCGGGCCGGTATCCAAGCTCGAGGACCCCGCAAAGACGATAAAGCCGCTGCTGCCTTACACGGACGCGCTGATGCCTACGCGAGGCGTTCTGCGCAACTGCGTCGACGCGTCGAGCGAGATACCGATAGTCCTGAGAGCTTCGGGCGGTAACAGCATAATAGGCGAAGACCTTTCGAACGAGGAGATAACGGTCTCGATGAAGGACGCGGTCCGGCTGAACGTCTCGGCGGTCGCGTTCTCGATATATATCGGCTCGAAGCACGAGCACCAGACCATCGTCAATTTCGCGAAACTCGTCGACGAAGGCATGGAGTACGGGATGCCCGTCCTTGCCGTGACCGCCGTCGGCAAAGAGCTGGAAAAAAGGGACGCGCGTTACCTCTCTCTATGCTGCCGGCTTGCGGCTGAGATGGGCGCGAGTTTCGTCAAGACGTATTACTGCGATGATTTCGAGAAGGTCGTCAGGAGCTGCCCGGTCCCGGTGGTCATTGCGGGAGGGCCGAAGCTCAAGACCGAATTCGACGCGCTCGGGATCGCCTGCGACGCGATAAAGCGCGGCGCGGCCGGCGTGGACATGGGGCGCAACATTTGGCAATCCGAAGACCCGGTCGCGATGATAAAGGCCGTCAGGGCGATCGTGCACGACGGCATAACTTTCAAAAAAGCGCAGGATATGCTTAAGGGGCTCCGGAAGAAACACGCTTAAAGCAAGGGGGAATATGTTCGTTAACCTGTTCGCGAAGAACGACGACTGGATAAAGAACAACAAGGCCTGCTTCAAGCTTCTTGATGATTTCGGCGTGGGCGTCTCCGTCATCAACCCGAAGATGGAAATAATCGCCCTGAACAAGGTCATGAAGAGGTGGTTTCCCGGGGTCGACCCGAAATCCCGGCCGATATGCCATAAATCCTTCAACTTCCCCCCCAGGAATTCAGTATGCCCGTACTGCCCGACTATGAAGACGCTTAACGACGGCAAGGTGCACGAGGCCGTCACCGAGACGCCCTACGGCGGGAAGACCATAAACTACCGCATCGTCTCGTCCCCGGTAGAGGACGATAAAGGCAATGTAGTGGCCGCTATAGAGGTCGTCGAGGACGTCACCGATAAGATGCGTGCGGAGAAACAGCTGCGGGACGCCGAGGACCTTTACCATACCACGATCAATTCCCTCAATTACCCGATACATGTCATAGACGGGAATATGAAGATCATATTCATAAACGATACCTTCAAGTCCTGGGGCAGGAGCCTCGGGCTGAAGCCGGATCTCGTCGGCCTCGATGTCTACGCGGCGTTCCCTTTCCTGCCGGCAAAGGCGAGGGAAGAGTATAACCGCGTATTCCGCTCGGGCAGGCCCCTTACGACGGAGGAATCGGTCACCGTCGGCGGGAGGGAGATAATATCCGAGACCCAGAAGATACCTATCCTCGAGAGGGGCCGGACGGTAAAGATCATAACGATAGTCCTGGATATAACACGCATCAGGAAGAACGACAGCCTCATGGGGGATATCAGGCGCCGGCAGGAGGCGATCCTGAACAACATCCCCGATATGGCGTGGCTTAAGGACAAGGACAGCAGGTTCATCGCCGTCAATGAGCCGTTCGGCAGGGCCTGCGGGATGAGGCCTTCCGATATCGCGGGAAAGACCGACCTGGATGTGTGGCCTAAGGAGTTGGCGGAAAAATACCGCGCGGACGACAAGGAGACCATGGTTTCGGGCAAAAGGAAAGTCGTTGAGGAGACCGTAGCCGATATAGAAAAAAAGATAAGATGGATCGAGACTATAAAGACGCCCGTATACGACGAAAAGGGCAATTGCGTCGGAACGACAGGGATTGCGAGGGACATCACCAACAGGAGAGAGCTGGAGGAAAGGATAAAAGAGTCCGAAGAGAAGTACAGGAAGCTCTTTGAGGCGGCTAATGATGCCATCATGATAGCGGATATCAAGACGGGCAAACTGGTAGACGTGAACAGGCAGGCGGAGAAGCTGATGGGCACGCCCAGGCAGGACCTGGTCGGGTCGCACCAGCTTAAGCTCCATCCCCCGGAAGACGCGGATATCTACAGGGAAAAATTCGGCAATATCGTCAGGGAAGCCATAGAGAACCGCAGCGAGAAGCTGCCGTCGGTAGAGGGCGAGATAATAAATTCCGCGGGCGAGAAGATACCCGTATATATAAATGCGTCTTTCCTCGAGCTGGGGGGCAAGGCGGTCGTCCAGGGTGTCTTCAGGGACATGTCGGAGCTCAGGAAGATAGAGCGTGAGAAGAAAGAGGCCGAGGCGCTCGCGCTGATAGACCCGCATACGCAGCTTTATAATTACAGGTATTTCCAGAGGAGGATACATTCAGAGCTCGAGCTCGCGAAGAGGCGCTCGACCCCGCTCTCCGTCCTCATGATAGATATCGATTATTTCAAGTCGGTCAACGATACCTTCGGCCACGAATACGGCGATGTCGTCCTGCAGGAGTTCGCTATTCTGCTGCAGCATACCTGCCGGGGCATAGATGTAGTCACGAGGTTCGAGGGGGAGGATTTCGCAGTGATCCTTCCGGATACGGACGGCCGCGGCGCGTATGCTTTCGCCGAGAGGATACAGAAGGTCATCAAGAAGCACCGGTTCGGCTCGAACAGGGTAAAGCTCAGGGTCAGTATAGGAGTCTCCGCCTATCCGGAAGACAATATAGCCACCGTCGATAACCTGCTTACGGCGGTGGAGAGATGCGTGCGCCTCGCGAAGGACCAGGGCGGCAATACGATAACGACAGCCGCGCAGCTCCGGAAGAAGAAAATAAAAGAGGTAATGCCCGACCGCGAGTCGAAGGAGCGCGTCAGCGCGATAACAAAGAAGTTCGTGGACCTGCTCAGGCGCAACAGGCAGAATACCATTGAGGCGGTGTACGCGCTGGCCCATACCGTGGGAGCCAAGAACGCTTATACCGAAGAGCATTCCGAGGATATGGTCAAGTACAGCACTGAGGTCGGCAGGAAGATGGGTCTCTCCGATGAGGACATTGAGGACATCAGGCACGGCGCGATGCTCCACGACATCGGGAAGCTCGGTATAAGCGAAAAGATACTTCTAAAGCGCGGCAAGCTGACGAAGAAGGAATATGATATAATAAAGAAGCACCCGCAGATAGGCGCCGATATAATCAGGCCCGTCCATTTCCTGAAGAACGTCGTGCCGATAATATTGCACCACCACGAGAGGTATGACGGCTACGGTTACGGGTCGAAATTAAAGGGGGATGAGATACCCGTCGGCGCGAGGATAGTCGCGGTCGTAGACGTATACCAGGCGCTCGTCTCGAACAGGCCCTACCGCAAGGCGTATCCGAGGAGGGAGGCGCTGAAGATAATAAAGGACGAGTCAGGAACGCATTTTGACCCGAAGGTGGTCAAGGTCTTCCTGGAGATGCTCGCAAAAGAAAAAGAGAAGAAAATAAAGAGGAGGTCGAGATGAGGTATTTGTTTGGGGCGGCCGCTATCATGCTAATATTATGCGGGACGGCGTACGGCGAGGGCAATATTGTACCGAACGCGAGCTTCGAGGAACTCAAGGGCTTCGACGGCGAGAATCCCGCGGGCTGGTGGTCATGGAACTCCGATTATAACGGGCTTACGGCATCGGCGAGCAGGACCGGCGAACAGGCGGTGCAGATCGGCGCCGAAGCGAACAACGAGACGCATAGCGGCGTATTATACCGTTACCGCAACGTGGTCCCGGGCAAGATATACGATTTCTCCTGTTACGTCAAGAACTCCACTACGGACCCGATAACCGGCGGCGCTTACGGCCAGTTGAGCATAGAATGGCTCAAGAACGAGAAAGAGACAGAGCGCACATGGGGCGTGACATGGGGGCCTGACATATCGGATGCCGACTGGAAGAAAGTCGAGATGAGCGCGATCGCTCCGGCAGGCGCGGATGCCTGCAATTTCGTGATACAGTTCTTCCGCAAGGACGGCTCGGGCAGTTTCTTCGCGGATGACGTAATGGTAGAGGAAAAATAACGGGGATGTTGGGGAGAAAGGCGCGCTATCATGCTTAGATCAGTATTGCTAATATGCCTCGCCGCAATGATGCTCCTGCCAGCCGATTACGCATATTCGGTAATGGTCGGCAAGAACCTGCTCGCGAACAACAGTTTTGAGAACCGCCCCGGGTTCAAGGACCAGGACCCGCGCGATTGGGGGAGCTGGAACAACGCCTTTAACGGGCTGTCCACTACCGAGAGGAGGAGGGGGCAGCAGTCGGTATATTTCTTATGCCCCAAACAGGGGGAGTCCACGGGCGTCTTCTATACTTATAAGAAGGTCAAACCGGGGAACAAATACATATTCCGCTGCTATGTGATGAACTCCCGTGAGGAGCCGATATCCGGCCAGGCCTTCGGCCAGTTGAGCATAGAGTGGAGGAAGACGACGAAGGACAAGGACAATAAGGACGTGCAGGTAGAGATAAGCAGGGATTTCGGGCAGAAGTTCGGGCAGAACCTGCCGTGCCTGAAATGGACGCTTGCGTCAATTTCGGCTATAGCCCCGCAGGACGCGGATAACTGCAATTTCGTCATCCAATTCTTCAATGACACGAACGGCAACGGGAAGTTCTTCGCGGACGACGTGTCGGCCGAAGAGATCGACAAGAACATAGCCCTGAAGGACTACGCCCTCGGCAAGACGGGCCCTAAGAACACCCCGTCCTCTTCCGTCCCGTCCCTCGCCGCGTCCGGCTCCGGGCTCGGGCCTTCGGGCGCGCAGCTGCTTGCCGCGGATTACGATTCCGGGGACAAGCCGAACAACGTAGGCGGCGATATGGGGTGCTGGAACAAAGACCCGAACGACAAGTCGCAGGGATGCAGCATGAGCTTTACCGGCGAGGGTTCCGGCCGCGGTGGGAAAGGCCGGGTGCTCGCACTCGATTATGACGTCGATTCGCCTAATGAGGCATTTGACGGCTATTGGATGACGCTGCAGAATAAGGACGTCTCCGCCTACAATAAACTCAGCTTGTGGATAAGGGGCGACACCGAGAAGGGCTTCTCGAAATCGATAAAGATAGAGCTTAAGAACTCCGCGAAGGAGCAGTCCACATATACCCTTTCCGGCATAACGGGGGAATGGAAGAGGTTCGTTATCCCGTTAAGCGCGTTTAGCGAGTTGAAGAGCTATTCCTCAATGACGGAATTCGTCATACGCTTTGACGATAAGGTCAATGCCGACAAGAAAGAAGGAAGGATCTACGTCGACGATATCGCGTTTACCGAATGATGAGTTTTTTTATCCGCGCCTGCTCACGCGGGCAATTAATTCCCTAAAAATAGCAATTTAGTATTCTTGACAACGACCTATTCACATGGTAAATTTCCTGTAATGCCCTCGGGGGCAATAGGTTGTCAAAAACATGAAAGGGGGTGGGAGAGTGAAGAAAATTTTCTTCCTCGGGTTAGTAGTTGGGTTAGTACTTTCATTGTCTTCAGCAGCGCACGCCAACATGCTGGTGAATTCCAGCTTCGAGACACCGATGGGTGATAACGCTGATCCCGACGGTTGGTGGGGTCTTCGTGAATTCCCGACCGCGACGGACGTAGTGATGAAGACGTCGACAGCGGAGAAGTATTCCGGCGCGCAGAGCGGCAGGATCACCATGACGGCCAATACCACAACGCCCAGGAACTTGTGGGCGGGATGGGGCCAGGAAGTAAGCATCGGAGGCGGGCAGCAGATTACGGCTTCTACGTGGCTCAAGGCCACAGCCCGTAATTACGCGAACCCCAAGCTCCAGCTTGAGTTCAAGGACATGGGCGGCGTACAGATCAACAAGACGTCTGTAGCGGCCCCGACCGGAACGTTCGACTGGACGAACCTCACGACCACGGTGACGACACCGGTAGGCACGGAGACGGTCCTCGTCAACCTTCTCGTTGAGAAGACCTCTGGCGGCGCCAGCGGTGAGTTCTACTGGGACGACGCATCGATCGATATCGCTGCCGTTCCGGAACCGGCAAGCCTGCTTTTACTCGGCTCGGGCCTCGTAGGCCTGCTCGGCCTGAGAAAGAGGAAGTAACCAGTAAGGTAAATAGATAACGGATGGCCCCTTAAGAAAAAGGGGCCATCCAGTTTAAGAAACCCAGGAGGGTCAAGAAAACCAGATGAATAAGATAAAGGGATATTTTGCGGTACTGATCGTCGCCCTGGCCGTATCCGGGTCTTCATATGCCGCGACGCTGGTGATAGCTGATTTTGATACCGGAGACAAGCCGAACAACGTCGGCGGAGATTTCGGCGCGTGGGACAAGGACCCGAATGACACTACGCAGGGATGCAAGATCAATTTCAACCCGGACACCAAGCACGGTGACAAAGGTTTCGCCCTCCAGGTGGATTATGATGTGGATTCCCCCAACCCCGCTTATAACGGCGTATGGATGAAGCTCAACAGCACTGACGGGACCCAGTATGATAAGGTCACGTTCTGGATAAAGGGCGACGAGGTCGCCGGCTTCTCCCCGAAGATGAAGCTTGAGATAAAGAACGACAAGGGAGAGGTAGGGAAGTACGTAGTGTCGAATATAACGAAGGACTGGCAGGAGGTCTCCATACCGCTGAGCTCTTTCGGCGGGCTGACGGACAAGAGCTCGCTGTCCGAGTTCGTTATCGTATTTGACGATATGACCTGTGCCGCAAAGAAACAGGGCACCGTTTACATCGATGATATCGCATTCGTGAAATAGGTCATTAAGACCCCGCGGGTACTATAAGTGCCCGCGGGGGCAATATAGTCCACAAAAATAGCAAATTTGTAGTCTTGACAAAAGCAGTAATCAGTGATAAACTTTAGAAAGCTCAAAGACATCCTTGTTAATACAACCGTGGCATATTTTTTTTGATAAAAGATGCCCACGAGGGCAGAGGCAGTAAAAGGACATTCGAGGTTTCGGGGAGATAAGCAAAATCAATGACGGAAGGAGGTGAACAAGTGAAGAAAATTTTCTTCCTCGGGTTAGTAGTTGGGTTAGTACTTTCATTGTCTTCAGCAGCGCACGCCAACATGCTGGTGAATTCCAGCTTCGAGACACCGATGGGTGATAACGCTGATCCCGACGGTTGGTGGGGTCTTCGTGAATTCCCGACCGCGACGGACGTAGTGATGAAGACGTCGACAGCGGAGAAGTATTCCGGCGCGCAGAGCGGCAGGATCACCATGACGGCCAATACCACAACGCCCAGGAACTTGTGGGCGGGATGGGGCCAGGAAGTAAGCATCGGAGGCGGGCAGCAGATTACGGCTTCTACGTGGCTCAAGGCCACAGCCCGTAATTACGCGAACCCCAAGCTCCAGCTTGAGTTCAAGGACATGGGCGGCGTACAGATCAACAAGACGTCTGTAGCGGCCCCGACCGGAACGTTCGACTGGACGAACCTCACGACCACGGTGACGACACCGGTAGGCACGGAGACGGTCCTCGTCAACCTTCTCGTTGAGAAGACCTCTGGCGGCGCCAGCGGTGAGTTCTACTGGGACGACGCATCGATCGATATCGCTGCCGTTCCGGAACCGGCAAGCCTGCTTTTACTCGGCTCGGGTTTAGTTGGTTTGTTTGGTGTTTCAAGAAGGAAGAAGTAAATAGTTTGACAGTTTGCAGGATTGGCTCCGCAAAAGTCTCATCCCCCAAAAATAAGATAGATGCGGGGCCAATCCTGTAAGCAGGGCTATCCGGGACCCTGAAAGGGCGCAAAGTTATTGCGCTCATGGGCAAAAAGTCATATAATAAACGCAAATATCCCGGAGGCCACAGGTTATGGAAAAGAATTTCAGGTCAGCGATAGCCTTATTATCCCGCCTTTTCATCATTGCCGCATTTACGGTCAATTTCGCGCAGGCAGATGCCCTGCAGGTTACCGCGTCGTCAAGCGAGAGCAACCTTTACGGGCCTGCTAACGCCATGGACGGCAATTACCAGAGCAGGTGGAGCAGCGTTTTTTCCGACCCGCAATGGCTTCTTATAGACCTCGGTGAAAAGAAGGACGTCGCGGGCATTTCTATAAGATGGGAGGCCGCCTTCGGGAAATCCTATGAGGTGCAGTTGTCCGACGATAAATCCGCCTGGAGGACGGTCTTCACGGCCTCCGAGAGCGACGGCGGCACCGATGAGATATATTTCAGGAAGGCCCCCGCAAGATATATAAGGATATTCATGAAGGAGCGCGGCACTTTCTGGGGTTATTCGATACTCGAACTGTCCGTGAAGGGCGCGGATGAAGAGCCGGCCGTTACCGGTTCCTCGACCCAGCAGGGCAGCGACCCCTTCAACGCTTTTGACGGGGACCGCTCGACCGAATGGCTCAACGATTCATGCTCGGACGCGTGGATATCGGTAGACCTAAGGAAGCCGAAGGATATAGGCGGCGTGCAGCTGAACTGGGGGCTGAATTACGCGAAATCATACGATATATTCACTTCGGACGACGGGAACTCCTGGAGGAAGGCCTATTCCACAGAAAAAGGCAACGGGAGCAAGGACCTGATATATCTCGACGCAACGAGGGCCCGGCATATAAAGATATCATGCAGGGAGAGCAATACCGGTTGCGGTTATTCGATAAAGGATATCTCGCTCAAAGGCCCCGACGAGTCCGCGACGCCGCAGAGGCATTATGAGCTGCTGGCGGAAGAGTCGCCCGCGGGCTATTACCCGAAATGGCTTTCTAAACAGCAGGCATACTGGACGGTCGCCGGGATAGACGGGGACGACAAGGAGAGCCTGTTGTGCGAGGACGGCACGATAGAGCCCTATTGGCAGAGTTTCTCCCTGATGCCATATCTTTATACCGGCACGGGGGGCTTTATTACTTCGGGCAACTCCAAGGTCACCCAGTCGATGGAGAAAGGGTACCTGCCCATTCCGTCGGTCGAGTGGGAGCGGGACGGGATAATATTCACGCAGCGGCTGTTCGCCTCGGGTGAACGCGGAAAATCCGCGTCATACGCGTGGTATACGATAGAGAACACCGCGAAGGAGGAAGTCGCCGGGAAATTCTTCCTTACGGTAAGGCCTTTCCAGGTGAACCCGCCGTGGCAATACGGGGGGCTCTCCGAGATAAGGAGCATTTCCTGCGAGGACGCGGATATGCCCGCCGTAAAGGTCAACGGCCTGCCGGCCGTCATATCGATGTCGAAGCCCGACGCCTTCGGCGCGGTAAGGTATAAGCAGGACGATATCGTGAACATCATAGAATCCGGCAAGGTCCCGGCGGAGAGGTCCGTTAATGACCCCGACAAGTTCGCTTCGGGCGCGCTTGAGTTCGCTTTCGACCTGAAGCCGGGCAGGAAGGCGGATTACTATTTCGCTATACCGTTGCATGGCTGCGACAGCGTGCAGGGCCTGCCGAAGAAACCGGGCAATGCCGCAGGCCATTTCGCGAAACTCCTTAAAGACCAGAAGAAATACTGGGAGGCGAAGCTCGATGCCGTGCAGATAGACGTGCCGGACCGGGAGATCGTGGACGCGATGAAGGCGAACCTCGGTTATATCCTGATAAACAAGGACCTGCTGAAACTTCAGCCCGGCTCGCGCAATTACAAGAAGGCCTGGATGCGCGACGGCGCGCTGATATCGGCCGCAATGCTGAGGATGGGCTATAACAACGACGTAAAGGAATTCCTGGACTGGATAGCGAAGAGGCAGTACCCGAACGGGATGGTGCCTTTCATGCTGGAAGAGGGCGGCATGCCGGGCTGGGCCAAGGACTGGAAGGAATATGACAGCCAGGGCGAGTTCATATTCGCGATATACGACTATTATTGCTTTACCGGAGACAGGGAGTTCCTCGAGCAGAAGTGGCCTAATATAGAGAAGGCGCTTAAGTTCCTGGTGGAGCTCAGGAAGCAGAGGCTCACCGACCAGTACTGCAAGGGCCCCGACTCGAAGAGAGTGTTCTGCGGCATCCTGCCGGAGTCGAACAGCCACGAAGGGTATTTCCCGGCTATGCACAGCTACTGGGACGATTTCTGGGCGCTGAAAGGATGGGAGGACGCGGGTTCCATCGCGAAAATACTCGGCAAGGAGGACGCGGCCAAATGGATAGACGCCGAGAAGGCATCGTTCAGGAAGTCGGTATACGACTCGATAAGCCTTGTGATGAAGGTGCATAAGATAGATTTCATACCGGGCTGCGCGGACAAAGGCGATTTCGACGCGACGTCGACGGCGCAGGGCATCTACCCCTGCGGCGAGGGCAGGTACATGCCGCAGCCCCAGCTGAATAACACGTTCGAAAGGTACCTTAAGGATTCGCTGAGGCCCAGGTACAAGGACGATTGGAAAGGCGGATTCACCCCTTACGAGATACGCTCGATATCCGCGCTGATAATGATGGGCGAAAGGGAGAAGGCCTTCGAGATGCTGGAATATTTCCAGACCGTAAAACGCCCGCGCGCATGGAACCACTGGGCGGAGGTCGTGTTCAGCGGATACCGCCATCCGCAGTACCTCGGGGATATGCCCCATACGTGGATAGGCGCGGAATATATATGCGCCGTAAGGAATATGTTCGTATACGAGGACGGCGGCAAGCTCGTTCTCGGCGCCGGCATACCGAAGGAATGGGCCGACTCCGGCAAGGCGATAAAGGCGGAGAGGATGCCGACATACTTCGGAGATATAAGCTATACGCTGAGGCCTTGCTCGAAAGGGCTGAAGCTTGAGGTCCGGGGGAAGGCGAGGCCTCCGGAAGGGTTCCTGTTCAGGGACCCGGGGACAGGGAAAGAGTTTACATTTAACAAGTTGCCTGCTAATATAATAATATCAGGCAAAGGGGACGAATGAGCGCAAAGACACTCGAAGAACTGGCGGAAAAACTTAAGGTATCGCGCAGGACCATCTCGCGCGCACTGAAGAACGACGTGAACGTCGCGAGCGAGACGCGCCGCCGCATACTCGATTACCTGGAGAAGGACAAATATTTCCCGAATGTCCATGCCGCGAGCCTGGCGTCCAAGAAGATAAACGTCATCGGGCTTATTTTCCCCAAGAACGCCTTCCTGCACGCCGACTTCTTCGCTATAGACACGATAAAAGGCGCGGCCAAGTTCGCGAACGAGAATAATTACCAGCTGATGATGTTCACGCAGAACAAGTTCGACAGCGACCAGTGCCTTCAGATGTATAAGAGCAAGCTCGTCGGCGGGCTCATGATAGTCGCGATATCCAAGGACGATACGGAAAAGATAGAAGAGCTCAGGAAGAACCATGTCCCGGTCGCGCTGCTCTTCGCCTATTCGGACGCGGTGGATTCCTTCGGTTGCGACAACAAGCGCGGCGGATACATAGCGACGAAGCACCTGATAGATACAGGGAAGAAAAGGATCGCTTTCATACACGGCCACGAGAACTGGTTCGATTCCGCGGAAAGGTTCGAAGGGTACAAGAAGGCGCTTGAGGATGCCGGCATGCCGTTCAGGCAGGAGTATGTCGAGCGCGGCTACTTCAGGTATGAGGATGCCCAGGAAGCGACGAAGAAGCTGATGGCGCTCGATAACCCGCCCGATGGCATATTTTCAGCGAACGACAGGATGGCCATAGGCGTCATCAGGGCCCTTAAGGTGGCGGGAAAGAAGGTGCCCGAGGACGTCGCCGTGATAGGATTCGACAATATACCCATTTGCGATTTCTTCGACCCGCCCATAACTACCGTCGCGCAGCCGGTAATGGAGATCGCCTATACCGCCGGCAACGACCTGCTGGATTCCATCAATTCCCCGCACAAGAAACCGCGCCTGCGCCACCTGGAACCGAGCCTCGTAATACGCAAATCCGCCTGATTGCCGTATTGCGCCTGCCCTTTATTCGTGCTATAATCATCAGCCTATGAAAGAGACCGGCAAGGGAAAGAGGATCGAGGACAGGTTATTAGGGGACGAATGGGCAGATTGGAAGCCCGGCACAGGAGCCGAGGGCTCATCCGAAGCCCCGAAATCCCTTTTTCTGGTGTTTTCTCTCCTTGTTTTATCCCTGTTATTGCTTGGCATCTGGCTGTTCTGGTACCTTGCTTTCCCGAGGTTTGAGAGCTTCGGGCCGGGGTTCGTGCCGGCTGCCGGGGCGGTATTCGTCGCGCTCGGGTGCGCGCTGGCGGTGTGGTATGCCTCGCAGGCCCTGTCGGCGGCGTTCAAGGCAAAGCTGACGCCCTCTTTTGTTGCCAGCAGGCTATCGCTGAGGGTGCTTTTGCCCGGAGCCGTCAGGATAGCGTCGTTGTTCGGCATAACAAGGGACAGGATAGGGAGCTCGTTCATAAAGTTCCACAACGACCTCATGTATGCGACGGGGACCGGAAGGTCCGTCAAGAAGATATTGATACTGCTGCCGAGATGCCTCTCGGCGGAAATAAGGAACAAGATCAAGGAACTCGGGGAAAGGTACGAGTTCACCGCATATACCGCTTTCGGCGGCGATGAGGCGCGGAAGGCCATAAAGGATAACCGCCCGGATGCCGTCATCGGGATCGCGTGCGAAAGGGACCTCATCTCGGGGATACAGGATACGGCCCCGAAGATGCCGGTCTTCGGCCTTGCCAATAAGCGCCCGGAAGGCCCTTGCAAGAACACCTCCATAGATATGGGCGAGTTGGAAAGGATCGTCAGGTACTGCCTCACTAAATAATATGAGCGAAAGATTGTTAGATACGATAAGCAGGTCCAGGGAATATATCCTCGGCAGGCAGGCCGCGGAAGGGTATTTCCATTCCGTATTCCACATGGACCTCGGCCTGGAAGCCGATACCCTCATGATCCTGCGATTTCTCGGGATAAGGGACGATGCCCTTGAGGACAAGCTCGTGGCTTTTATGCTCGAGCGCAGGCTCGAGGACGGAGGATGGTCGATATACCCGGGCGGCCCGCCGGAATTGAATTCCACGATAAAATGCTATATCGCCCTGAAATTGAAAGGATTCGAGGACCGCAACAGCGTAATGGCGAGGGACCGCCAGATAATTCTGAGCCTCGGAGGTATAGAGAAGGCCAACAGTTTCACGAAGTTCTACCTCTCGATGTTCGGCCTCGGCAGCTGGGACGCCGTCCCGGCCATTCCGCCGGAGCTCATGCTGTTGCCCGACTGGTTCCCTGTGAATATTTATGATTTCAGCGCGTGGACGAGGACTATCGTCGTGCCGCTATCGATAATATGGTCGTTCAAGCCGGTCCGTAAGATGCAGGAGGGTTTTACCGCGGACGAGCTTTATAAGGCAGGCAGGAGGATGACGGACTGCGGCATAAAGCCCGACAAGGGCATCAGCTGGAAGAACTTCTTCCTTCTCGCCGACGGCATCATGAAGATAGCGTATAAATTATACCTGCGGCCGTTCAGGCGCGTCGCGGTAAAGAAGGCCGAGCGATGGATGGTCGAGAGGCTCGACAAGAGCGACGGCCTCTGCGCGATATATCCGGCAATGGTCAATTCGGTAATGGCGCTGTCCTGCCTCGGGTACAAGAACGACCATCCGCTGATGAAAGCGAACATCGATGAGGTAATGAAGCTCCTTGTCGACCACGGCCACAAGCTGGAGATGCAGCCGTGCGTATCCCCGGTATGGGATACCGCCCTGGCAGTTTACGCGCTCGGGATATCGGGTTTCCCGAAGGACGACGAGGCGATGAGGAGAGCGGCGCGCTGGTTATTGTCGAAACAGGTGAACGATGTCGGCGACTGGAAGAAGAAAGCGAAAGACGCGCAGCCCGGCGGATGGTATTTTGAGTTCAGGAACGAGTTCTATCCCGATATAGACGACTCCGCGCAGGTCCTTCTCGGCCTCATGCAGGTCGATATGGGAGATGAAGAGGGCAGGAAGAAACAGGAATTCAGCCGCGGCCTCGATTGGATGCTGAAGATGCAGTCCTCCGACGGAGGATTCAGCTCCTACGACAAGGATAACAACAAGAAGTTCCTGAACAAGGTGCCGTTCTCGGACCATAACGCGATGCTCGATCCCACGTGCTCCGACATAACGGGGCGCACATGCGAATTGCTGGGGAGGTTGAAGTTCGACCCGAAGAAAGCGCCGTTGAAGAAAGCGATAAGGTTCCTTAAGAAAGACAGGATCCCCGACGGCACATGGTACGGCCGGTGGGGGGTCAACTACCTGTACGGCACGTTCCTCGCATGCCGCGGGCTTTCCTTTGCAGCCGCCGGGTCGTGCAGGAAAGAGCTGGATGAGGCCGCGAAATGGGTCCGCAGCGTGCAGAACGACGACGGCGGATGGGGCGAGTCGCCGTTGACCTACGAAGATCCTTTCAGCAAGGGAAAGGGCCAGTCGTGCGCGTCGCAGACGGCGTGGGCGCTTCTTACGCTCTTTGCGTCGGGTGATTTTGAGGGAAATGCCGTGGAACGCGGCATAGAATACCTCGTCACGCACCAGGATGTGACGGGCAACTGGGAGGAGACGGATTTCACGGGAACCGGGTTCCCGAGAGTATGCTATCTCCGCTACGAGCTATATTCCGCGGTCTTCCCGCTTATCGCTCTCTCGGAATACGCCGCAGCTCGCGGAAAATTAAAGGTATAACATAAAATGAGGTTCAAGCCGGGACTTACCGCGAAGATCACAAAGCATATAGTATCGAACAAAATAAAGGGCAACCGGCGCTTCGCGCTGGTATTGATGCTCGAGCCGACATTCATGTGCAACCTCGCGTGCGAGGGCTGCGGCAGGATAAGGGAGTATAAGGAAGGCCTGAACAGGATGATGAGCGTCGACGAATGCATGAAGGCCGTCGACGAATGCGGCGCGCAGATCGTCTCGATCTGCGGGGGCGAGCCGCTCGTCTATCCCCATATCGAGGAACTGATCGACAGGCTGACAAAGAAAGGCAAATACATATACCTTTGCACTAACGGCCTGCTGTTCAGGGACAAGATGCCGCGCCTGAAACCCAGCGAGAACCTTATGGTGAATTTCCACATCGACGGCCTCGAGAAGACCCATGACGCGATAACGGGTCTTAAGGGCGCCTATAATAAGGTCATAGAGGCGATAAAGGCCGCGAAGAAGAAAGGTTTCTTCGTCTGCACGAACACGACGATTTACAAACAGACGGACATCAACGAATTAAGGCAGTTGTTCAAGACGCTGCATGAATTGAAGGTGGACGGTTTCCTGATATCCCCCGCTTACGGCTACGTGCATGTCGGGGACGCGTTCTTCTTCAAGAAGAGCGAGCTCGCGGAGTATTTCAGGAAGCTCGAGCCCGAATTCAGGAAATATAATTTCCTCGGCTCCCCGCTATATATAGAGTTCGTGCAGGGCAAGCGCAAGATCGATTGCGCGCCGTGGTCGACGCCGACCTGCAACCCGTTCGGGTGGCGCTCGCCGTGCTACCAGCTTGCCGACAGGCATTTCGCGACGTATAAAGAGATGATAGAGAAGACCGACTGGAAAAAATACGGCCCGAAGAGCAGTAACCCGCGCTGCGCGGAATGCGCGGTGCATTGCGGGTTCGAGCCCGCCAGCGTGCTCGAGGGCAAGTCGTTCAGGGATATAATGAAGCTCATAGGATGGCAGTTCACCTAGGGCAAGGGGCACGCCATGAAAGCTCAGGAACTAAAGGAAGGCCTGGAGAATCTCGGATATGACTTCTTTACCGGGGTCCCGTGTTCGCTCCTCGGCGGCATAATCAGGGAACTCGGGGACGGCTATATCCCTTCGGTAAGGGAAGATACCGCGTTGGGCCTCGCTGCCGGCGCGTATCTCGGCGGGAAGAAACCATGCGTGCTGATGCAGAACTCCGGCATCGGGTATTCGCTGAACGTCCTTACCAGCCTGAACCTCATATATGATATCCCGGTGCTCCTTATAATCAGCTTCCGCGGGTTCGAGGGCAAGGATGCGCCCGAGCATATAGTAATGGGCAGGCATTGCGTTGAGCTCATGGAAGCCGTAGGCATAAGCTCGAGGGTCTGCGGCGGGCCCGATATCGGCGCCGCGCTGGCGGAAGCCGATGCGCTCGTCAAGGGCGGCAAGCCCTGCGCCATATTCATAAAAGAAGGGGCCGTCTCATGATAATGCGCGACGCGATCGCCGGGCTGCTCTCCGCGGTAAAAGACGAATATGTGGTCTGCGCGAACGGTTTCATCTCGCGCGATTCCTTCAACGCGAAGGACAGGCCGCGGAATTTTTACATGCTCGGCTCGATGGGCCAGGCGTCATCGATAGGCCTCGGGCTTGCAGTCGCGGACCCGCGCAAAAAGGTAGTGGTGCTCGACGGCGACGGCAACCTGCTGATGAACCTCGGGATACTCGCGATGATAGCCAGGATTTCACCCGGGAACCTGATCCATATCGTGCTCGATAATGAATGTTACGATTCCACGGGCGGCCAGCCGACGATATCGTCCTCAACAGACCTTGCCGAGGCCGCGCGCGGATGCGGGATAAAGAACGTCATAAAGGCGGGCGGGACGGATGATATACAGGCGGCATTCAGGGAATGCCTCGCCAAAAAGGGCCCGGTTTTCCTGCTGATAAAGGTCGGCCGCGACCCTGCGGGGAAAGCCCCGCGCGTCGATATAGCGCCGACTCAGATAGCGGAGAGGTTCAAAAAAGCATGAAGAGATACGTACTGCTGAACCCGGGGCCGGTAAATATCAAGGAAAAGGTAAGGAAGGCGCTGCTCGCGCCGGACATCTGCCACCGTGAGCCCGAATTCTCCTCGCTGATGGCCGGCTGCGCAAAAAAGCTGCTCCGCGCGTTTTCAGCGGCATCGTCCTATGAGGCCGTCTTTATAACGGGCTCGGGCACGGCCGCGCTTGAGGCGGCCGTCGCGTCCTCCGTCCCCAGCGGCAAGAAGATCCTCGTCATTAATAACGGGATATACGGCGAGAGGATAGCCGTTATCGCGGGGCGCCACGGGATAAGCGCCGTAAACGTCAAGTCGGATATAACACGGACGCCTGACCTGGAGGCCGTCGAGAAGAAGCTCCGCGGCGACAGGTCGATCGCGGTCGTCGCGATGGTCCACCACGAGACGTCCACAGGGATATTGAACCCGGTCAACGAAGCCGGAAAACTTTGCAAAAAATATAAAAAGCTGTATCTTTTGGATTCCATCAGCGCCATCGGCGGAGAAGACCTCGACTTTAAGAAATGCGGAGTCGATATCTGCGTAGGGACCGCAAATAAATGCATAGAGAGCATACCCGGCGTTTCGTTTGTGCTGCTGAGGAAGTCGGCGCTGCCGGCGCTCGGGAGGGTCGCGCCGAGGTCGCTTTATTTCGACATTCCGGCGAACCTGAAAGGACAGAAGGCGGGCGTTCCGCTCTTCACTCCCGCGGTGCAGGCCTTCCTCGCGCTCAATAGCGCGCTCGATGAGCTCATAAAGGAAGGCGTAGGCAACCGTATAGACAGATACCGAAAGCTTGCGGGCCGCCTCAGGAAAGCGTTCGAGGCCGCGGGGCTTGAGTGCCTTGTGGGCCCCGCCTACCGTTCTAATACGATAACGGCGCTGCGCCTGCCCGCCGGCTATACCTATGAGAAGCTCCACAGGGAATTCAAGGCCAGGGGATTCGTCATATACGCCGGCCAATCCAAGCTCAGGAAGACGATATTCAGGATAGCGAACATGGGCCAGATATCGGGGCGCGATTCACGCAAGCTCATAGCGGCGGTAAGGGGTATATTCAGGAAATGAAAGCCGTGATACTCGCCGCTGGGATAGGCAACCGCCTGAAACCTTTAACGGATAAGATGCCGAAGTCGCTGATAGAGATCGGCGGCAGGACCGTGCTCGAGCGCATGCTCGACTCGCTCGTGGACCTCGGCATAACGGATGTGACGATCGTGGTCGGCCACCTGAAGCATATGATAATGGACCTGGTCGGGAAGGACTACAGGACGGCCGGATGTAAATACATAAATAACCCGGATTACAAGCTCGGGAGCATCCTTTCGCTGTATGCGGCAAGGAACGAGTTCGCCGATGATGATGTCCTGCTTATGGACGCGGATGTCATATTCGAGGAGAAGGTGCTCGCGAAAGTGGCCGATTCGGGCAACGCAAACTGTTTCCTTGTCGACAAGGACTTTAAAGACACCGGAGAGGAGATGAAAGTCGCCTCCCTCGGGGGCAGGGTGGTCCAGATAGCGAGAAAGATAACCAGGGAGCACGACAGCGTCGGGGAAGGGGTCGGTTTCTGCAAGATATCATCGGCGCATTCAAGGGAGCTCATAAAATCCCTCGAAAAGAGGATATGCCTGAACCGCTTATGCGATTACGAGATGGCGCTCGATGATTTCTGCACGCGCGTAAGCGCGGGCTCGGAGGATGTGACGGGACTGAAATGGACGGAGATAGATTTTCCTGAAGACGTAGAGAAAGCTCAGGCCATCTCGGGAGGTTTATGATGAAGAGCATCAACAGGGTCTTAAGCGAACCGCTTTCGGGCTTATTCGTGAAGTCGGGCCTGCACCCGAACTCGATCACCCTCATGAGCGGGGCGTCCGGGCTCATCGCTTTTTTGTTCTTCTGCATCGGCAGCAAGATGAGCTTCATAATCGGCGCGCTCTTCTTCGAGCTGTTCTATGTGCTCGATAACTGCGACGGCGAGGTCGCGAGGGCGAAAGGCCTGTCGTCGAAGTTCGGAAGCTGGCTCGATACGATGGTAGATTACATAATCCATGTCATCGCGTTCGGCGGGATAATGCTCGGCGTATACAGGCAGAACGAGAACCCTGTGATATTTTTCGCGGGGATAGCCGCGATGATAGGGATATTCCTGTCGTTCTTCGTCGTCATCCTCCAGAAGACGAAGAATTACGGCCTCGCGGTACACGGCATGCCGAAAGCGCCGGGCGGCGCCGAGAAGCAGTTGAGCGTCTGGGACAAGGTCATCGATGTGCTGTCGGTCGGGGATTTCTCGCTCGTCTTGATAATATTCGCCGTCATAGGCAGGATGGAGATGCTGTTGTGGCTTGCCGCGGTCGGCGCGAACCTGTTCTGCGTCATACTGCTCGCGGTCAATTTCAAATACCTGACCGGCCGTGAATAGATGAAGATACTGAAGAAAACGATACTGGCCCTCGCGGCCGCGCTCTTTGTATGGATAATCTTCAGGTCGGGCCCTGACCTTATCCTCGCGCAGCTCGTCTCGCTTAACTGGAAGATAGCCGTAGTTATAGCCGCATACCTCATAGTATATTACTTCGATACGATGGGATGGTGGTGGGCCTTCCGCAAGGAAGTAAAACTGCCGGCGCTCTGGCGTTTCTTCCTCGCGAGGCAGGCGGGTGAGGCGATAAATTACACCACGCCGACCGCGTATATCGGCGGCGAGCCGGTGAAGGCGCTGGTTTTGCGCAAGCGCGACGGCGTCGATATGGTAGACGGGCTCGCGAGCGTAGTGATAGCGAAGACATCGCTGTTCCTGAGCAAGGTCGTCTTCCTGCTGGCGGGCATACTGGTCGCGTTGAAGATATTCAGGTTCAGCGGTATAGTGGCGACCGGGATACTCTGGACCTTCGCGGGGGTCTTCGGCCTGCTGGTCCTTTTCCTGTTCCTGCAGAAGAAGGGCTTATTCATGCTCGGGCTCAAGATGGCGCGCAAATTCAGGTTTAACGAGCCCTTCGAAGGGAAGAGGACGAGCCTCGAAGAGATCGACAGGGTGATCAGCGAATTTTACGCTAAACAGAGGCGCAGGTTCTTCCTCTCGTTCCTGTTCCATCTTGCCGGATGGTTTGCCGGGCTTATTGAGGTATACATTATTCTGCATTTCCTCGGCGTGCAGGTGGACTGGGCCAGGGCGCTCGTGATAGAGGTCTTCTTCAAGGCGGCGAACTCCGCGTTCTTCTTCGTGCCGGCGGCTCTCGGAGTGCAGGAAGGCGCGGGATACGCGGTTCTCGCCGCGCTCGGAATAGGCGGAGAGGTCGGCGTAGCGCTCAGCATAGTCAAAAGGATACGCGAGATCGCGTGGGCGGGTTTCGGGCTCGCCGTATACTGGAAGACACCCAAATGATATTGGTCACAGGGGCTAACGGGTTCATAGGCTCGAGGGTCGTCCGCCAGCTGCTCGGGCAGGGCGAAAGGGTGAGGTGTTTTGTCCGCAGGGAGACGAACCTTATCAACCTCGAGGAGGGTGGGGCCAGGTATGAGGTCGAGATGGCCTACGGCGATATACGCGACTACGGTTCTGTAAGGAAGGCCGTGGAAGGGGCGAGGGCCGTATACCATATAGCGGCCTACGCGCACCTGTGGTATCCCGACGTGAAAGCGGTCTATGATATCAATTGGAAGGGATCGAGGAACGTCTTCCAGGCCTGCCTCGAAGAAGGCGTGGAAAAAGTCGTATATACCAACACCGCGGCGATAATGAAGGGCGGCACAAAGAGCGATCCCGGCAACGAGGATACTAGCGTCCGGATGACGCTCGCAGAGATGCCGGGCCATTATACGCGGTCGAAGTTCCTCGCGTTCGGTGAGGCGCTGAACTATTCAAGGAACGGGCTGCCCGTCACGATAGTCAGCCCCACTACGCCGGTCGGAAGCGGCGATTACAAGCCCACGCCGCCGGGCAAGATGATAATCGACTACCTTAACGGAAGACTGCCGGCTTATATAGCGACGGTGCTGAATTATATAGACGCGGATGACGCCGCGGCGGGCCACCTCGCCGCGGAGAAGACGGGCAGGATAGGGGAGCGCTATATACTCGGAGCGCATAACCTCACGCTCGATGAATTGTTCGCTATGCTCGAGAAGATAACGGGTATAGCGGCCCCGAAGATAAAACTGCCGGCGGCGCCGCTTTTGCCGATCGGGTTCGTATGCGGCATGGTGTCGCAGAAGATCACTCACAGGGAACCGCCGGTGCCTTGGGAAGGCCTGAGGCTGGCCGCAAGGCCGTTCGCCTTCGACTCATCCAAAGCGGTAAGGGAGCTCGGCCTGCCGCAGGGCGATATCGAGGCCGCCTTACGGAAGGCGGTCGAATGGTTCCGTTCGCACGGGTATATTTCTAACGCCAAGACCGGAGGCAACAGATGAAAATATTGACCCCGAAGAAGATAGGGTGCTGTTTCGGAGTGAACCGCGCCGTAAAACTTACCGAGGAGGCGCTTTCAAGGAAAGTGCCGGCTTACATAAACGGCGAGCTGGTGCATAACGACACGATAACGAGGAAACTGTCGGAGAAGGGCCTGACCGAGATAAAGAGCATAGATGAGGTCAAGGGCGGCACGCTGATAATAAGGGCGCACGGCATATCCCCCGAGGAAAGGGCAAAAGTCGACGAGAAGAAGGTGGAGATAGTGGATGCCACGTGCCCGATCGTCAGGCAGGCGCAGGTCTCCGCGAAGAAGCTCGAGGAAGAGGGCTACCAGGTCATGATCGTCGGCGACAAAGCGCATGCCGAGATCAAGGGCATATTGGGCCACCTCAAGAACGAGGCGCTCGTGGTGTCAAACCATAAAGAAGTGGACCCGGCAAAGCTCAAGAACAAGGTCGGCCTCATATTCCAGACGACGCACTCGATAGAGCTCTGCAGGGAGGTCGTGGCTGAGGTCATGAAAGTCGCACACGAGATAAAGATAATAAATACGATATGCGCGGACATCAGGAAGAGGCAGGAGGATGCCGTTAAGCTCGCCCAAAAGGCGGGGCTCATGATAGTCGTAGGCAGCCACCACAGCTCAAACACGATAAAACTCAAGAAACTGTGCATGAAGTATAACGATAATACGATGCAGATAGAACGCGCGAAAGACCTCGACCCGAAGAAGTTAAAGGGGATCAGGTCTGTCGGGATAATCGGGGGCGCCTCGACGCCGGATATACTTATAGAGGAAGTCAAGAAGAGGCTCAGGAGCATAAACAGGAAATGAGCGTTAAGGCAGCCGTCATATTCGCGCTTTACTGGGAATTGCGGCCGTTCGCGAAGAGGCTTAACATAGGTTTTTTCGGGTCCCTGTCGCCTGTGGTATATTCAGAGGAGGAGGGTATTGTGATCGCCCGCAGCGGCATGGGCGCCGAAAGGTCCGAAAAGATGGCGGAGCGCGTGATCGAGGAGTATAAGCCGGACCTCGTAATATCGGCCGGTTTCTGCGGAGCGCTCGTCGACGAGCTTAAGATAGGCGACATGATTGTCTCGGACCTGAAGGACCGTAAATTGTTCTGCTCGCCGAAACCGCTCTTCACCTGCGAGGAGAAGACGGCGGCATTCCATAAGGAAGGCGCCATAGTCGTCGATATGGAATCCTCGGGCGTGGCCGCAGCGGCCGCGAAGGCGGGGATCAGGTACCTCGCGGTAAAGGCGGTGAGCGACACGCTGTTGGAAGAACTTCCGCGCTCGCTTCTCGGGTTCCTCTCCGTGCCTAGGCTGCTGCGTTTCAGGGACGCTTCGAGAAAAGCGTCGAAGAACCTTTCGGAATTCCTGCTCGAGTACATTAAAAAAGGAGAGAACAGATGAGGATAGTGCCGGCCCTGCTGACCGACAAGCCAGCCGACCTGGAGAGGATGATACGCCAGGCGGAGGGTTTCTGCGGGCTCGTCCAGGTGGACATAATGGACGGCAAATTCGTGCCCTCAAGGAGCGTTTCGGCCGCGGACCTCGCGAAGATAAAGACCGGGCTTGAGCTCGAGATACACATCATGGTCGAGGACCCGTCGAATTATATAGTGCCTTTCAAGGAAGCCGGCGCGGGAAGGATCGTCTTCCATTTTGAATCAAAGGACGACCCCGCCGAAGTGATAAAAAGCATACGCGCGCACGGCATGCAGGCCGGCATAGCTATAAACCCGGAGACGCCCGTATCGAAGGCCGAGCCGTATTTCAAGGACATAGACGTGCTGCTCTTCCTCTCGGTCAACCCCGGCTATTACGGGAGCAAGTTCATCCCCGGCGTGTGCGACAAGGCGCGCTCGCTTAAAGGAAGGAAGGACAGGCCGGTGGTTGCCATGGACGGCGGGCTCAAATCCGATAATATCCTGATGATACGCGATGCCGGGGTGGACATGGCCTGCGTCGGAAGCGGCATCTTCGGCAAAGGGGATCCCGCGCAGAATTACCGCTCGCTCACGGAGATGCTCGGTTAATTTGGTATGGACAACGTTCTTTAATATGATATAATTTAACCAAGAAGGAGGGTAATATGCGTATATTAATCGTATCGATGCTGTTGATTGCCCTTACGTTCACGGTGTCAACTCCCGTACTGGCGGCCGATTCGAGCGGCCTGATCAGGAACGGCCTCGTCGGAGCCGCGACGGGCGCGGTAGCCGCGGGCGCGTCCCACGGCAAGGCCGGCAAAGGCGCGCTTATCGGCGCAGGCACCGGAATAGCCGCGAATGTAATAGCTGATGCCATCCTGCCGAGCGAGAAGAGCGCTCCGGAGCAGGCGCCTGCCTCGTCGTCCGGCGACTCGAGCGGTTTCGAGAGGGGATATACAAAAGGCTATGAAGCCGGTTACCAGGCGGGTTACCAGGCGGGAGTAAAGGGGCAGTAGGCCCCGCCTTATCCAAGGCGTAGATCTTAACTTCATAAAAAGCCCTTTGATGATTGAATCGGGGGGCTTTTTGTTTTATAATGCTACCCAATAACAAGGTGGTGTATGAACAGGAAAAGGGTTAAGGGCGAGACGGTCGGCGCGATAATGAAGAACGAGTTTCTGGCCGTCCCCGAGCATTTCACGATCGAAGAGACGATAAAACATTTCCGGACCGCGTCCCTCGAAAAGGTCTCGAAGCCCTCCTATATATACGTTGTCGACGATAACGGGCACCTTGTCGGAGTGGTCCAGATGAGGGACCTCCTGAGCCATGCCCCCGGCGTCCGCGTAAACGACATAATGCTCAAGAATGTCGTAAAAGTCCACGCGG
The DNA here is from genome assembly GCA_964650515.1 of uncultured Planctomycetia bacterium. Taxonomy (GTDB): domain Bacteria; phylum Omnitrophota; class Gorgyraeia; order Pluralincolimonadales; family Pluralincolimonadaceae; genus UBA6215. The sequence goes on from CAZYUB010000004.1 coordinate 99,056, forward strand.
AGATGGACCAGGAAGAGGCGGTAAAATATTTCATAAGGCACAGGTTCCTCGCGATACCGGTCGTCAACAACGACCAGATGCTAGTCGGCATAATAACGGCAGATGAGATGGTCGATATCGCGGAACTCGAGGCCGAAGACGATATCGCGAAGATAGTCGGTACCGGCGTCGACGAGATAACGAGCCGGTCTATACCGCGCATAGTCCGCCTGAGGCTCCCGTGGCTCGCGGTCAGCATTTTCAGCGGGTTGGCATGCGCTTTCATAACGGGATGGTTCCAGTACGAGCTCAAATCGGTCATCGCGCTGGCGCTATTCATACCGATAGTCCTCGGTCTCTCGGAGAGCACCGGGACGCAATCGGCGACAATAGTCGTAAGGAATATGGCGCTCGGAAGGGCTACGTTCAAGGACGTCAGATGGCTGCTCCAGAAAGAGATACTCGTCGGCATAATCGTCGGGCTTGCCTGCGGCGTATTTGTCGGCGGGATAGCGACGATGTGGCAGGAGAGCCCGAAGCTGGGCGCGGCCCTTGCCATGTCTATGTCCGCGTCCATAATGCTGTCGGGCGCCGTCGGCTCCTTCCTGCCGTTCATATTCCGCGCGCTCGGGTTCGATCCCGCGCTCTCTTCGGGCCCTATAGTGCTTGCCACATGCGACGTGATCACGCTCCTTATATATTTTAAAGTATCGGGTTTTTTCCTCGCGGGTTAGAAAGGATCCAGGCGGACAAATGAAGAACAAATATAAGTTGGAGGTCTTCCCGAACCTGCATAAAGGTTACGAGATAAACATTGAGATACCCGAATATACATCGGTCTGCCCGAAGACGGGGCTCCCGGATTTCGGCACGATAACGATAAGGTATATGCCCGGCAGGTCGTGTATAGAGCTGAAGTCGCTGAAATACTATATCATCGGCTACCGCAACATGGGCATATTCTACGAGAATGTCATCAACAAGATACTCAAGGATGTCGTCTCCGCTTGCAAGCCCAAATGGTGCGTCGTGACGGGCGATTTCAACGCGCGCGGGGGGATAAGGACTACCGTGACCGCGAAATACCGCGTAAAATAATGAAGATAACCACGAAGGGCGGAGATAAAGGGAAGACGAGGTTATGCGGCGGAAGGCCGGTCTCCAAGTGCGACCCCAGGATAAAAGCCCAGGGAGCCCTCGACGAGCTCGCATCTTTCCTCGGGCTGGCGAAAGTAAAAGTGAAGGACCCCGCCATAAGGAAGAAGATAGGCCTTATCCAGAGGGACCTTTTCAGGATAATCGGCTCGATATCGTCCGGCGGCGCGGAGGGGAAGAGCTTCTCTATAAAGGATTGCGATGTCAGGATGCTCGAACAGTTCGGGGACGCGGTCGAGGGCAGGATCGGGATGCCTTCGGGATTCATCGTGCCCGGGGTGAACGAGAGCTCCGCGGTCCTGCACGTAGCCAGGACGGTCGCGCGCCGCGCGGAATGTTCCGTCGTCGAGCTCGGGGCCAGGATAAAGGTAGAGCCGTGCATAACGGCCTACCTGAACAGGTTATCCGACCTGCTTTATGTCTTCGCCGTTTGTGAGGAGCGGGGTTCCGAACCCGCCTGATATGGACGCCCCCGTTCCCGCCGATATCCGCGGCATCTTCTCGTTCCTTGCGGGGCGGTATGACCTGTTCAATGCTCTCGCGAGCATCGGGATGGACAGGTCATGGAGGAAGAAGGCAGCCGGCCTGGCGATGGGCGCCGTGAATCCCGGCTCGTATGTGCTCGACCTTTGCGCCGGCACGGGTGACCTTGCCATCGAGGTCGCCCTCATGGACAGGTACAGCCGGATAGAAGCGCTGGATTTCTGCGCCGAGATGGTCGAGATAGGCAAAGCGAAGGCGCGAGCGAAGGGCCTCGACGGACGGATAAACTGGACCGTCGCGGACGCATCCGATATGCCGTATGCCAACGCGACGTTCGACGCAATAACGTGCGGTTTCGCGCTCCGTAATATGCGGGAGGGCCTCGATAAAGTTTTCGCGGAATCATGCAGGGTGTTGAAAAGCGGCGCGGTAATGGTAGCGCTGGACCTCACGCGGCCGGAAGGCCGTGCCAGGAGGATATTGCACCGGATATACCTTAAATGCGCGCTGCCCGTGATAGGGTTCATCATATACGGCAGGACATCCCCGTTCAGGTACCTCGGGGAATCGATATCGGGATTTTACACGGCCAAAGAAGTCAGGGAGAAGTTCCTGAAGGCGGGTTTCAGGGAATGCCGCTACGAACCGGCCGGTTTCGGCGCGGCGGGCATTTATACGGCCGTAAAATGATACCTCTAATATGAATAAGATACTGGTATGGCTGGCGGCCCCGAGGCCGCAGTTCTTCACGGCGGCGGTCGTGCCGGTGGCGCTCGGCGCCGCGGTCGCGTGGGACGGGACGGGGATCATCGACTGGGGCCTGTTCTGGCTGGCCATGGCAGGCGCGGTCCTTTCGCAGGCCGGGCTCAACCTGACGAATGATTATTATGATTTCAAAAGCGGCGACGACGTAGTCAATAAGACCCCTACGCCGTTCAGCGGAGGAAGCGGGGTGCTGACTCGCGGGCTGCTGAAGCCCCGGGAAGTCCTGGCGGCGGGGCTGCTGTGTTTTTTCGCAACGGCGGCGATAGGATTTTACCTTGTATTTCTCATAAAAGGATATATCCTTATAGCTATAGGCGCTATAGGCATATTCCTGGCGTTCTTTTACACCGCAGGGCCGTTCAAGATAGGGTATACGAGGTTCGCAGAGGCGGCCACCGGGATAGGTTTCGGCCCGCTGATGGTGCTGGGCTCGTATTACGTGCAGGCGCGCCGCCTGGCCTGGGAGCCGTTCTGGGCTTCTGTCCCCGTGGCGATACTCATAGCGTTGGTCCTGTATATAAACGAATTTCCTGATTTTGAGGCGGACAGCATATCCGGCAAGAACAACACCGTGGTGTCCATCGGGAGGAAGAAAGCGGCCGGGTATTACGCGCTGTTGATGTTGGCCGCATACCTGTCAACCGCGGCAGGCGCGCTCTCAGGGATCCTGCCGAAAGCGGCCCTTATTACCGCGGCGACATTTCCGTTGGCCGCCATGGCGATAAAGACGGCAGGGGCGCATTACGATAAGGTGAAGGAACTTCTTCCCGCGAATGCGCTGACGGTGGCAGTACATTTCATTTTCGGAATGCTTTTAACGATGTCTTACGTTTGGGGGAGAAAATAGGAGGAGCGGATGGCGAGCAATGGGACGATCGTGGGGCTTGTGTGTTCGTTTGTTCTGGTTCTGACGGGCAATTTCAGTTTCGCGCAGGAGGCGGCGGCAGTGGCTAACCTAATGGTACCGAACGCGATGCAGGGGACATGGGAGAATAAGGGTACCGCAAAGCACAGCTATATATCCGACGGCGCGCGCACGGAAGGCGTGAAGTCGGTCCAGGTAAAATATAACGTGAGCGGGGCCAGGCAGGAATCCGGTTTCTGGTTCGGCCTGATAGGCAAGGACCTCAGCAAGTACGGGGAGGTCAGCTTCTGGGTGAAAGGCGAGAAGGGCGGCGAGGCCTTCAAGGTAGGCATAAAGGACAGCTCCCATTTCGAGGACAAGATAGACATAAAGGACTTGATACCCGGAGGCGTGACTACGCAGTGGCAGAAGGTCACGATCCCGCTGTCGGATTTCAAATCGATAAAGAACTGGTTCAGCATGGATAACTTCTCGGTCACGTTCCGCAACGACTACGGCCAGCCGTTCACGGGCACGATATACCTCGACGGGCTTGCCCTCAGCGGCGAGAGGACGGGTGTGGAGCGCCAGCCGGTGATCAAATGGCCCGCGCCGGAGCTTTCGACGATGACGGACGAGCAGTTCCTCGACCTCATCGAGCATTCAGCATGCATGTTCTTCTGGGATGAGGCGAATCCCGAGAACGGGCTTATAAAGGATAATTGCTCGGCCTTCATGGCCGACGCCGCGCCGATGGCGAGCATCGCGTCGGTAGGTTTCGGCCTCCCGGCGTTATGCGTCGCAGTAGACCGCGGCTGGCTGCCGAAGGACAAGGTAGAGGAGAGGATAATAACGACGCTGAAGTTCTTCAGGGACAAGGCCGAATGCGTCCACGGCTTCTACTACCATTTCCTCGACATGAGGAGCGGCGACCGCTGGGGCGATTGCGAGCTTTCATCGATAGATACGGCCCTGCTCATGGCGGGCGTTCTGTATGCGGGAGAGTATTTCAAGGGCACCGAGATAGAAAAGCTCGCGAAAGAGCTTTACGACAGGGTCGATTGGGCATGGATGATGGACAACGGCACGACGCCGAGCATGGGCTGGTTCCCGGATAAGGGGTTCCTCCCTTACAGGTGGTCGGGTTATACGTCGGAGCACCTTGTGCTCTATTTTATGGGCATAGGGTCTACGACGCATCCGATGTCGCCGGACTCGTGGAACGCGTTCAGCCGCGGGATGAACACATATAAGGAATACAGGTTCAGCGGGCCTCCGGCGCTCTTCACGCACCAGTATTCGCATTGCTATGTCGACTTCAAGGGCAAGGAAGACAGGTTCATGGATTACCAGGAGAATTCCGTCCAGGCGACCCTGGCTAACAGGCAGTGGTGCATCGATAACATGACGCGCAGCAAGACGTACGGCCCGGACTGCTGGGGATTGACCGCGTGCGACGGGCCCGACGGCTACAAGGCGTACGGCGCGCCTAACGGAGAGAACGACGGCACGGTCTCGCCGACCGCCGCGATATCATCGATAGTATTTACGCCGGACCTGTCGATAAAGGCCGCGAAGTTCATGTATTCGAATTACAAGGACAAGATATGGGGCAAGTACGGTTTTGTCGACGCTTTTAACTGGGACAGGAACTGGGTCTCGGGAAGGTATATCGGAATAGACCAGGGCCCTATCGTCCTTATGATAGAGAACTACAGGACCGGCAAGGTATGGAAGACGTTCATGGAGAACGCTAACATCAAGGCGGCGATGAAGCTTTGTAATTTCACGAAGCCCAAGAAGGTCATAGACACGGTGAATCTTTCGGGCAAGTGGTACCTGAGGACCGGCGATGACTTCAAATGGTCGAAGCTTAAGTCGGTCGACAAGGAATGGAAGCAGGTAAATGTGCCCGGCGGGTGGGAAGCCCAGGGTTTCGATAATTATGACGGCTATGCCTGGTACTGGTACGGCTTCAAGATACCGAAAGAGAAGAAGGCCCTCTGGAGTGAGAAGGGTGCCAGGATACTGCTGAGGTTCGGTGGCATTGACGATTGCGATATGACCTTCTTCAATAAGAACCTCGTCGGGCAGAGCGGCCTCTTCCCGCCGAAACACCAGTCCGTCTGGGAAAAACAGAGAGAGTACGTTATCCCCCTGAAGACGGTAAACTTCAAATCGGAGAACTTCATAGCGGTCAGGGTCTATGATTCCGGCAGGGTCGGCGGCATATATAAAGGCCCGGTCGAGATAAAAGTCATCAAGGAAGAAGCGCTCGAATAGATGGCAACGGCGGCTCGAAGGGACTATTTCGGTATACCCGCCTGCGCCTGGAAGAGGGCGCTCGGCGATATTCCTGAAGGGACTGCCAGCAGCTGCCCCAACAGGGGCGTCGCGCTCGGAGGTTTCGGCGCCGGCTCGTTCATGTACAGCATCTCGGGCTCGTTCGGGCCGTGGTCGCTGAAGGCCGGCTCTTACGACCAGTTGTGGCTCGGCTCATCCGCGTTCCATTTCCGCGAGAAGGTGGGCGATAAGGAGGAGAGGATACGCACCTTATCGACGGATCCCGCGCTAAAGACGAAATGGGAGAAGTTGAAGAAGGGCGACGCGCAATACCACGCGCTGCAGCCGAAGGGCTGGGTCACGTATAGTTGTTTCGACCTCGATGTGTCGCAGAAATTCTTCTCCCCGATAATCCCGCATAATTATAAAGAGACCTCTTATCCCGTTGCGGTATGGCAGTTCAGGGTATCCAACCCGACAAAGCATAAGGCCGAAGCGACGGTCGTGCTGACATGGCAGCATCCTCCTTTCAGCGGCACTTTGCCCCGCAAGGGCTTCAAGAACACCAAAAGGCAGGAAGGCGGGATAATAGGCATCGTGATGAAGGCGGACCATCCTGAAAACGTGCCCGAGACAGAGGGTTCGGAGTGGTGCATAGCCGCGAAGAGCTCCGATGACACAAGGATAATTATCGGGACGGACTGGGACAAGGAGGAGCCGGATTCAGCCGCTATGATCGCGGTGGAGATGTCCCTGGGGCCCGGAGAATCTATGACGGTGCCCATAGTTATATCGTGGGATTTCCCGGTGGTAAAATTCGGCGACCCGCACAAGACCGGCACGGAGTGGTGGAGGAAGTATACGGAGTATTTCGGGCGCGACTCGGCGCAGTCCTTTGCGATAGCGAGAGAAGCGCTTGAGCATTATGCCGTGTGGGAGAAGCAGGTCGACGATTGGATGTCGCCGGTGATAAACAGCGATAAATACCCGGAGTGGCTGAAGACCGCGGCGTTCAATGAATTGTATTATACGCAGTTCGGCGGGACCTTCTACGAGTCGGGCCTGAAGTCCGGCCATGGCCGGGAATATATGGGCCTGCACGAGGACGACCATAAGTTCTTCGTGATGGAATCGATAGGTTATCCTTTCTGCGAGACGTTCGACGTCCGCCATTACTGCCAGATACTCACGCTTAAGTTCTGGCCGGAGATCGAAAGGGACATCCTCAGGTGCGTCGCCGACGGCATAGTGCATTTCGACTCCCTGCACCAGACGCCGCACGACTTCGGCGTGCCGACCGAAGACCCGTTCTTCAAGTTCGACACATACGGCACTAACAAGCTGCACTGGAAGGACCTGCACGCTAAGTTCATACAGCAGGTAGCGCGGTATTACTATACGCACGATGACCGCGCGTTCCTCGATTACTGCTGGCCGGCGGTAAAGATGACCTACGGGTACATGAAGTCGCAGGATACCGACGGGGACTGCCTTCCGAACAATAACGGCTCCGACAATACTTACGACGCATGGGGGCTCTACGGCACGAGCCTTCTCTGCGGAGGGCTTTGGGTAGGCGCGCTCGAGGCGATGGAGAAACTCGCGTATGTCGAGAACGACGATATAATAAAGGAAGTCATCGCGATCCTCGACAAGGCGAAGGCGAACCTTGACAAGCAGCTCTGGTCGGAGCAGAAGCAGTATTACCGCATAGATACCGCCGGGAAGCACTCGGACGCGATAATGGCCGACGGCCTGAACGGCCAGAGGTTCTGCGAGGTGATGGGGCTCGACGATATCCTGCCGCGCGACAGGATGGTCAAGTACCTGAAGAAGGTCTACGAGATGTGCGTCGTGCCTCTGGAGGACTATAACGGCGACGGCGTCGGCGACTGCGGCGCGATGAACAGCAAGAACGCCGACGGCACCGATATTGACATTAACATGGCCAAAGAGGTCTGGCCCGGCTCGACATACTTCCTCGCGGCGACGATGTACCGCCTCGGCCTTAAGGAAGAGGCCTTAAAGACAGCTTACGGGTGTTATTACATGGTCTACGGGCACGAGAAGAGCGCCTACTGGTTCAATACTCCCGAGGCGTGGCACAACGGAGGGCATACGCCGAGGCCGTCCAAGCCGGAACAGTACCAGAGAGCCCGCGCGGTGTGGGAGTTCCTGCTGGAGATCGACGACCCCTTCTAGATATCCTTCTCGCCCTCGACTTCTATCGGGCGGATACGCGTCACGCTGAAGAACAGGTCTAAACTTTTTATCCTCTCGACCCTCCTGACTTCCTTTATGCGCGGCAGGATCGACATCGAGAATATCGCGCGAAGCAGGCCCGAGAGCGCGAAGAGCGCCAGCAGCCTGTATCCGAATAACGGCGGGAGGTTTACCGCGAGGACGCCTCCAAGGAGTGCGCCCGCGCATATTGATGTGCCGTTTATCACGTTAAGGTACGCGACACACCTTGTCCGCTTCTCGGGCATGACCGCATCGTAGACGAAATTGAAGACCGAGAGGTTGTATCCTGCCCAGACAAACCCCGCGAAGACCTGAATTATGATAAGGTACGCGACGTTATGGCCGAAGAGCCACAGCAACGGGACGATCGGAATGAAGAACGACGTAAGCCGTATTATCTTCATGTTCCCGACGACGTCCGCGTGCCTGCCCCAGATGCCCATTGTCAGCAGGGTCGCTATCGTGGGGCTTATCGCGATCACGGTATAGGTCGCGTAACTTAGGTTCAGGTCCCTGAGCATATAGACCGCGAAGAACGGGCCGGATAGGTTGACCGCGAAACTTATGCTCGCGACATAGAAGACGAACTTCGCGAAATTCGATTCCCTGACCCGCCTTACGAAATCCCAGAAAGAGAAGTAGTGCTCCCCGGTCACTTTTATCGGCGGCTCGTACATCTTCTTCAGGAAGTACCACGACGTGAACCTTGCCGCGAACGCGAGGCCGAGTATCACCATGAAACCGGTCAGCCTGTCCTTGCCGAAGATGTTGAGTATGAAACCGGCAAGGAACGCGCAGGTTATCGTTATTACACCGAGCAGCCTGTTGCGCCATCCGAAATATCTGCCCCTGCTGCGCCGGGGTATATGGTCCGACATGAGGCTCGTCCACGCCGGGCCGGGAAACGCGTTGAACGACGCGGCCAACGTGACGAATATGATGAGCCAGAAGACCTTGTTATCCCTGAATACCAGCGGTATCAGCGCGATCGGCAGGAACATCAGCGCGTGGAAGAAGACAAAGATCGTTATTATCTTTATGCGGCTTTTCAGGCGCTCGGTCACATCGGCGGATTTCAACTGTATAAGCGACGCGATGAGGTTAGGGAAGGCGGTCAGCATGCCTATCTGGCCGGTCGTGGCGTTTAAGGCGACCGCGAACGGTGTTATGTACTGTTCCGTGAACCCTATGAACGCCGAACAGAACACGCCGTCTATGAACGAATTCTTCAGGCTCTGCCGTATCTTTCCTTTTTTATCCATAACGCCGTTATTATAGCATAACCCGCCGGCATTGACATATCCCCGATGCGCTGTTAGAATCGGCATATGGATAACGCCTCAGTCAAGCTTACCAAGAAGGGGACAGCCTGGAACAGGACCGGGCACCCGTGGGTCTACATCGACGACATCGAGAGATGCGACCCGTCGATTTCGGGAGGCATAGTGGCTGTCGAGGATAACCGCGGTAAATTCCTCGGCAAGGCATTCTTCAACGGGAAGTCGAAGATCGCGCTGCGCCTTATTACGGACGAGGATATCCCCGTCGACGCCGAGTTCTGGCGTAAGAGGATCTCTGAAAGCATTGAGGCCAGAAGCGGCATAACGGACGCGGATGCCTACCGGCTGGTTCACTCCGAAGCCGACGGCCTGCCGTCGCTCATAGTCGACAGCTACGCGGGCCACCTGTCGATACAGACGCTCTGTCTCGGTATGGACAGGATCAAGCGCGAAATAACGGATGCGCTCGTAGAACTGCTGAAGCCGAAGTCGATAATAGAGCGCAATGACTCCGCGACACGCAAGCTCGAAGGAATGGAAGAATCGAAAGGGGCGCTCTGCGGGGAAACGCCCGCCGCGGGCATCGAGGTCCGCGAGGGGAAGATAAGATATACCGTGGATATAATGAACGGGCAGAAGACGGGCGCATACCTCGACCAGAGGGAGAACCACATAGCAGTCGAAAAATATTCGAGGGGGTCCGTCCTCGATTGTTTCTCGTACCAGGGGCTCTTCTCGCTCCACGCGGCGCTCGGCGCCGCTGATGTCACGGCGGTCGACTCGTCGGGACAGGCCCTCGGGAAGTTGAAGGAGAACGCGGCCCTCAACGGTATCGGGAATATCGCGGCAAAGGAAGGGAAAGTGCCCGAAACGCTCAGGGCTTACCAGGCCGAGGGCAGGCAGTTCGACCTTATAATCCTCGACCCTCCCGCGTACGCTAAATCAAAGAAGGACCTGCAGGCCGCCGCGCGCGGTTATATAGATATAAATTTCAGGGCGATGAAACTGCTGAAGAAGGGCGGGCACCTTATTACATGCTCGTGCTCGTACAACCTGTCGGAAGGCCAGTTCATGGATATCATCGACGAGTCCCTCTGGGAATCGCGCAGGCGGGCGAAGCTCGTGGAAAAGCGCATACAGCCCCGCGACCATCCGATACTGTTGAACTTTCCCGAATCGAACTACCTGAAGTGCTTTGTCCTTGAGATGCTATAGATGCTATAGGGACGGTTCTTGAGCCAATCGGGGAAGTGTCCCCGCAGGGCCTCCCTGAAGGGCCGCCTTATAGGAAATTCGGTAAATCCAGAAGCCCATTTTCAGTGCCAACAATTCTCTCTTTATAACTACTCCACGGGTAATGCAGGGGATTATTGACTATTTTTGCCCTGACAGGATTGGCCTCTATGTAGTTAATGCAGCCGATAAGATATTCATCTTTCTGGATAACCATGCTCTTGAAGCGGTCTTGCCAAAGATGGCCGACTTTGCCATATTTTGCATTAAACCATATGGAATATGACAGGCTGATACCATGTGCTGTCTTTGACAGTTCAGAAGGTTCTTTAGGGTCTATGATCATGTGGATGTGGTTGCTCATAAGGCAGTAACCATAGAGTTTAAAACGGTATTTGTTTTTATACTTCTTAAGCAATTGCAAGTATTTTTCATGATCATGCACATCGAAGAAAACATCTTGTTTTTGGTTTCCTCTTGCTATAATATGATAACAAGAGTTGTCTAAAATGATTCTAGCGACTCTGGGCATTTTATTACTCCTTTGTGTAGTAGACGCTGGAAGGTGGAATATTCTTTCATAAATTTATTGGGATGGCAAAGGGGACGTCCCCTGGGGGACAGTTCCCCGATTGGCTTAAGAACCGTCCCTAACCGAAGGAGTGGTATGAAAGCAGCGAAGATATATTCGATCATCTTCATACCGCCGCTCGCGCAGTATGTTGTGACGCTAGAGGAGGCGGATGGCTCGAGGCTGCTGCCTATATGGGTCGGCATAAGCGAGGGGGCCGCGATCGCGATGGCCCTCGAAGGGCAGAAGTTCGTGCGGCCACTTACCCATGACCTCGCGGTCAGCCTCGTCAGGTCGCTCGGGGGTTCAATAGAGAAGATCGTGATATCGGACCTGCGCGATAACGCGTATTACGCGAAGATAACCGTCAGGCAGGACGACAAGGCGCTGGAGATAGATTCGCGCCCCTCCGACGCGATGGCGCTCGCGGTCAGGACGAGCTCACCGATCTTCATCGAGGAGAAGGTCCTCGAGGCCTGTCCCGTCATAAACAAGCCGATAACCGCCGACGAGGTCAAGGCCTTCGAAAAAGAGATAGAGAACCTGCACCCCGAAGAGTTCTTCAAGAGGCTCGATGAGGAGGGCGGGAAGACGAAGGGCGGATTGGAATGATATGGCTGTCGTAAAAGACGCGTTGAAGGAGACACCGCAGAAGACGGAAGATGCCATCCGTTTCGGCAAGGATGTCTGCGGAGATTTCCAGGCCGCCGTCTCGAAGGAGTGGATCGAGACGAACGGCCTCGGCGGGTACGCGTCTTCGACGATAATCGGGACGAATACCCGCAGGTACCACGGGCTGCTCGTCGCTTCGGCGAAACCCTCTCTCTCGCGCATGGTCATGCTCTCGAAGCTGGAGGAGACGCTTGTCTTAAAGGACGGCAGCCGCTATAACCTGTCGTGCAACAAGTACCCGGGGATAGTGCATCCCGAGGGGCACAGGTACCTCGACGAATTCCGCCTCGACCCGTTCCCGGTATTCACTTACAGGGCCGGCGACGTGACGGTCGAGAAGGCGGTCTTCATGGTCCGCGGCGAGAACACGACCGTCATCACTTACAAGATACTGAAGTCCCCCGGCTACCTCGAACTGCTGGTAAGGCCCCTCATCGCCGCGCGCGACTACCACTGGCTCTCGATCGAGAATTCAAGCTTCAACAAGGGCGTCGATTGCCTCGAGGGCTACATCAGGATGAAACCCTATAACGAGTCCCCGATGATATATCTCGCGAATAACGCGGACCGTTTCGAGCATTCCGGTTACTGGTACAAGTCCTTCGAGTATAACCGCGAGAAGGAGAGGGGGCTCGAATACCGCGAGGACCTCTACAGCCCGGGGGAACTCGGTTTCCTCGTGAGAGAGGGCGACAAGGCGTATATAGTCGCCTCGACCGAAGGCCGCAAGATGCGCTCCGTCGAGGTGCTCGAATCGAGCGAGGTCCTGCGCCATAACGAGATAGCCGAGGCGGTAGGCCTGCAGGACAGCGTAGCGGTCCGGCTCGCGGACAGCGCCGACTCGTTCTTCATAAAGAGGGCCGACGGGCTTTCGACCGTGGCCGCGGGATACCACTGGTTCTGGGACTGGGGAAGGGACGCGCTGATATCGCTGCCGGGGCTAACGCTTACTCTCGGAAGGTACGACGAGGCGAGGGAGATCCTGCTGACATTCGCGAAGTTCTGCGACGAGGGAATGATCCCGAACAGGTTCCCGGAAAAATCCAGGGAGCCCGAATACAACAGCGTCGATTCCTCGCTCTGGTATTTCTGGGCCGTGCATAAGTTCCTCGAATACACGAACGACTACGATTTCGTCGAGTCGAACTTGCTCGACTGCCTCGAGGAGATAATCAAATATTACATAAACGGCACGCGGTACGGCATAAAGATGGACCGCGACGGCCTGGTCTCTACATCGGACCCGGACATTCAGCTGACCTGGATGGACGCGAAGATAGGCGGATGGGTAGTGACCCCGCGCAACGGCAAGGCGGTGGAGGTCAATGCGCTCTGGTATAATTCGCTGAGGATAATGGAGGACATATGCGAGAAGCTGAACCTCCGGTACAGGCATGAATGCGCGAGGCTCGCGAACCTCGCGAAGAAGAGCTTCGAGCTGGTCTTCTGGAGCGAGTCCGGCGGGCACCTGTATGACTGCGTCAGCGACGAGGGCGTCGACAGGACGCTGAGGCCGAACCAGATATTCGCGCTTAGCCTGCCGTACAGGATCATAAGCAAGGAGAGGGAGAAGAAGGTGCTCGATATCGTAGGCAAGGAACTTCTTACGCCTTACGGCCTGCGCTCGCTCTCGCCGAACGACAGGAATTACAGGGGCGTCTATTCCGGAGACCAGCGGATGAGGGACGCGTGCTACCACCAGGGGACCGTATGGCCGTGGTTGCTCGCGCATTTCATATCCGCCTACCTTAACGTTTACGGCAGGAACGCCAAGACGAGGCAGGAGGCGAGGAGGTTCCTGACACCGCTTTTCGAGCATTTGAAGGACGCCGGGCTCGGGACGATATCCGAGATATTCGACGGGGACCCGCCGTATAATCCCAAGGGCGCGATATCACAGGCATGGAGCGTGGCGGAGATATTGAGGATATATAAGGAAGAACTGCAATGACCGACAAAAAGGTTAAACCCGGCATAAATCCCACAGATTTCGGTTTCTCGATCGTCAAGCTCGCTGCCGCGACCGGCGCGCTTATATGGGGCATATACCATCCGTTCTCCGATCACGACAGGGTGGTTTTCCTGTGGCTTATAGCGGCTTTCTTCGCCTATAACTTCGCGATATACCTGTCTATATTCAGGTTGCCGGACAGGGCGTCCAAGATATACCTGATCGAATTCTTCTGCGACCTCACGTTCCTTGCGATCATAGTGCCGATGACCGGGGGCATGAATTCCACATTCACCCTCGGTTATTTCCTGATAGCGGCCGCGCAGTCGTTCTATTACGGCCTTGCGGGCAGCCTATGGATCGCGCTGGTATCGGTCGTGACGTACATATTATCGTGCCCGCATTGCCTGTACGCCATGCATTGGACCGACCTCTCGCTCAGGGCCGGGTTCCTGGCCCTGTTCGCGGTCATGATGGGTTACCTTTCGGACAGGGAACGCCGCATGCACCGCCAGCTCGTGAACGCCGAACAGCTCGCGGCGATGGGGATGATGTCCGCGCAGCTCGCGCATTCCGTCAGGAACCCGCTGAGCACCATAAGCTTGAGCGCAGAACTCCTAGAGGATGAGATAAAGAAATGCGCCGGGAAAGATACCGAGGAAGCGAATACGTTAGTGAAGTCGATAATAAACGAGGTTTACAGGATAAACGACGTCATAGAGGACCACCTGAATTTCATGAGGCGCTCCAAGACGGGGCAGAAGAGGTCGAATGTCAACGCCGTAGTGGAATCGTTGATCAGGTTCCTCGAGAAGGAGGGCCAGCGCAAGGGCATCTCCTTCAGGAGGTCGTTTGATGAAAACCTGCCGGACGCGGCCATCGAGGAGAGCAGGCTGCGCCAGGTGCTGCTGAACATAGTAAGGAACTCGTTCGAGGCGATGCCGGAAGGCGGCTCAATCGAGATAAATACGGGACGGCAGAAGAACGAGGTCGAGATATCGGTCGGAGACAACGGGCCCGGCATCCCGAGGGAATACCAGAAGAGGATATTCGAGCCGTTCTTCACGACAAAGGATATAGGCACCGGGCTCGGGCTCTACATAGCTAGGGACATAATACTCGAAAGCGGCGGCGGGATATCCTGCGACAGCAGGAAGGACAAGGGGACGACGATAAAATTGAGGCTGCCTTTCGCGGCCTGAAAGGGAGGAAGAGATGGCCAGGATACTTATAGTCGACGATGATATTGAGTTCGGTATCGCGCTCTCCAAGACGCTTAAAGGGGAGGGGCACGAGACGTCCACCGCGCTGAATACGGCGGACGGCCTGGAGCGCCTGCGCAAGGACAAGTATGACATAGTATTCGCGGACCTGTCGATGCCGGGGGAGAACGGCCTCGTGCTGCTCGAGAAGTCCAAGAAAGAGTTCCCCGGGATACCGGTCGTGATGATAACCGCCTTCGGAGACTGGGACATCTACGCGAAAGCCCTCGAAAAGAGCGTATCGAAATTCGTAAATAAGCCGGTCAAGAAAGAAGAGATAATGCAGATACTTAAGGATGTTTTGGGTTGACAAAAAACCGCTTTTAGAATAAAATACCCCTATCCCACCTTTTCGTTATTGTCGAGAAGGCTTCGTTAACCCAAAATTAAAAACTTTTTAGGAAGGTCAATATGAGCAAAAGCGGTCTGGAGAGCCTTTTTAACCCCTCGTCCGTCGCCGTCATCGGCGCATCCCCGAAGAAAGGAAAGATCGGCCACGACGTACTTTTCAACCTCAAGGAATACGGCTTCAAGGGGAAGATCTACCCGATAAACCCGAAGGACACCGAGGTCATGGGGGAGAAGTGCTACCCGTCGGTACTCGACGTAAAAGGGGATATAGACCTCGCCGTTTTCGCCGTTCCCGCTGCGGCAGTGATAGAGGTCATGAAAGAATGCGGCAAGAAGGGTATCGGGGCCGCGATAGTCATTACCGCGGGTTTCAAGGAGACCGGGCCGGAAGGAAAGAAGCTCGAGCTCGAACTGGCCGCCGTCGCGAAAGAGCATAATATAAGGGTACTCGGCCCCAACTGCCTCGGATTTATAAGCTCCACAGCGAACCTTAACGCTTCGTTCGCCGCCATCTCGCCGCTTCCCGGCGATATCGCATTCTTCTCCCAGTCCGGCGCGCTCTGCACCGCGATACTCGACTGGGCCGTAAAAGAAAAGATAGGTTTCTCGAAGTTCGTAAGCATCGGCAATAAGGCGGACATATCCGAGACCGACCTTTTGAAGTCGCTCGGAGACGACCCCGACACCAAAGTAATACTCGGTTACATAGAGGACGTAAAGGACGGCAAGGAATTCATGCGCGTGGCAAGGGAAGTCACGGCCAAGAAACCCGTCATAATCTGCAAGGCCGGCGGCTCCAAAGCGGGCGCGAAAGCCGCATCGAGCCATACCGGGAGCCTTGCCGGTTCGGACGCCGCGTTCGACGCCGCGTTCGCGCAGACGGGAATAATACGCGCCGAGACGATCGAAGACCTCTTCGATTATGCCGTGGCTTTCTCATACCAGAAATTGCCCAAGGGGCCGAACCTGGCCATAATCACGAACGCCGGAGGGCCCGGCATTATCGCGGTAGACGCCGTAGAGCGTTCGAAATACGCGAAGGTCGCGTCCCTGAGCAAGGAGACCACCGATTACCTGAGGGGCGCCCTGCCGAAGACCGCTGCGCTTAACAATCCCGTGGACGTAATAGGCGACGCCGACGACCAGAGATATAAGATCGCGGTAGGCGCCCTGCTGAAAGACCCCGGCGTGGACGGCCTTATAGTCATATTGACCCCGCAGAGCAGCAGCAAGATAAAAGAGACCGCCGATGTGCTCGTCTCGCACAGGGACGGAAAGCCGATATTCTCGAGCTTCATAGGCGGCAAGCTCGTAGACAAGGGCGTATCGATATTGCAGGACAACAAGATTCCGAATTACCGTTTTCCCGAGAGGGCCATATCGTCCTTCGATATAATGGTAAAGCACAAGAACATGACGGACCTGCCCAAGGAATCGGTAAAGTCCTTCCCGGCGGACAAGGCCAGGGTAAAGAAGATAATCGACGAGGCGATAAAAGCGGGACAGAAAGAGATACCGGAGTATACGGCAAGGGATATAATCGAGAGCTACGGGTTCAGGATCCCGAAGAGCACGCTCGCTAAAGACGCTCCTGCGGCTGTGGCCGCGGCTGATAAGACGGGATATCCCGTCGTCATGAAGATCGCGTCGCCGGACATCCTGCATAAGTCGGATGTCGGCGGCGTAAAGGTAGGGCTCAAGGACGCTTCGCAAGTCGAGGCGGCGTTCAATGAGATGGTAAAAAAGGCGAAGGCCGCGGTCCCGAACGCGAATATCCTCGGCGTCCTTATCCAGGAGATGGCTGTGGGCGGCAAGGAGGTCATCCTCGGGATGACGAAAGACCCGCAGTTCGGCCCGATGCTGATGTTCGGCCTCGGAGGCATATACGTTGAAGTGCTCAAAGACGTCGCCTTCAGGATAGCGCCGATCACGCCCCGCGAAGCCGGGGAGATGATAGATTCGATAAAGTCGGTCGCGCTGCTTAAGGGCGCGCGCGGGGAGAAACCCGCCGATATAGATTCGATAAAGGAAGGGCTGCTCAGGCTTTCCCAGATGGTAACGGACTTCCCGATGATAAAGGAACTCGATATTAATCCGCTCAAAGTATTTTCCGCGGGCGATAAGGGCGGTTCTATAGCGATTGACGCGAGAATAAGCATAGACCTGGATAAAAAATAATACATGGACTCCGGCGAAAACAGGAAGACCCCTCTCTACGAGGCCCATAAGGGCCTCGGCGCGAAAATTGTCTCTTTCCACGGTTGGCTTCTGCCGATACAGTATACGAGCATAATAGAAGAGCATAACGCCACGCGCACCAAGGCGGGCCTTTTCGATATATCCCATCTCGGCAAGCTCGAGGTATCGGGCAAGGCCGCGAAACCATTCCTTCAGAAGATATTCACTAACAATATAGATAAGGCTGCTCCCGGCAGGATCGTCTATTCCCCGTTCTGCAACGACCGCGGGGGGATACTCGACGACGTCTTTATTTATTGCGCCGGCGGCGACAGGTATATACTGATAGTAAACGCTTCTACCTTCGAGAAGGACCTCGCGTGGTTTAATTCGCGCAACAGCGCGGGGGCCTCAATAAAGGATATCAATGACTCCCTCGGCGGCATAGCTTTGCAGGGCCCCGCGTCGGAGAATATCCTGCAGGGCCTGTGCGATACGGGCCTTGCGGCCTTAAAGCACCGCAGTTTTGTCGAGACGAAAGTGTGCGGCCATTACGCGCTGCTTTCGAGGACCGGCTATACCGGCGAAGACGGGTTCGAGATGTTTATACCGGCCGGGAAGTCCGTAGAGGTCTGGAACGCTATCTTATCGGCCGGTAAGGCGTATGGCCTTATACCAGCGGGCCTCGGGTCGAGGGATACGCTGCGCCTCGAGGCGGGATGCCCGTTATACGGCACCGATACCGACGAGACGAAAACACCCCTCGAGACGGGCCTGATGTGGGCGGTGGATATGGGCAAGGATTTCATAGGCAAGGCCGCGATAGCGGAACGCTCCGCGGCGGGGGCGAAAGAACGCCTCGCGGCGTTCGAGATGCTCGACAGGGCCATACCGCGCACCGGTTATGCGGTAGAGAAAGGCGGCTCGGCCATAGGGACGGTAACGAGCGGTTCCTATTCGCCGACGCTTAATAAGAACATAGGTTTCGCGTATATCACGCCCGGCAACGCGGCGGTCGGCAACGCGATTGATATAGTCGTGCATTCGGAGAGGAAGAAGGCCGTTGTCGTGAAGGCCCCATTTTATAGGAGAAAAAAATAATGGCTGACGTTGAAAAATTGCTTTTCGCGAAGACGCATGAATGGCTCAGGATAGAAGGGAACACGGGATATGTCGGGATATCGGACCACGCTCAGAAAGAGATAACCGATGTCGTGTTCGTCGAACTCCCGAAGATCGGCAAGGAAGTCGCGAAAGATGGCGAAGCCGCCGTCGTCGAATCGGTAAAGGCGGCGTTCTCTATATACGCGCCGGTATCCGGCAAGGTCGTCAAGGCGAACAGCGCGGTGGAGAAGGACCCGTCGATCGTGAACAAGTCGCCATACGACGACGGTTGGTTCTTCGCGATAGAGCTAAAAGACGCCAAAGAGGCGGATACGCTGATGTCTTTTAAGGATTACGAGGAATTCATAAAGAGCGGAGCGCACTGATTTGAAATATTCGCCGCATACCGATAAGGACAGGAAAGAGATGCTCGCCGCGATCGGCGTATCTTCCGCCGAAGAGCTCTTCGGGGCGATACCGGAAGGGCTGCGCGCGAAAAAACTCGACCTGCCGGAAGGCATATCCGAGCTCGAGCTGAAAAAGGCGATCCATGACAAGGCCGACAAGAACTATTCAACGAACAAACTGATATCCTTCCTCGGCGGCGGCGCTTACGAGCACCATATACCGCAGGTCGTCGAGAGCATGATATCGCGCGGGGAGTTCCTCACGGCTTATACCCCCTACCAGGCGGAAGCAAGCCAGGGCACGCTGCAGGCGATCTACGAGTACCAGAGCCTGATATGCGAACTGACCGGGATGGACGCGGCGAACGCCTCTATGTACGACGGAGCGTCGGCACTCGCGGAAGCCGTCCTGTTGGCCGTAAGGGAGACGGGAAGGGCCCGCGTGATATTTTCCGAGTCGCTCCATCCGGAATACAGGCAGGTCGTCAGGACCTACCTTGAGGGTTATAAGATAGAATTTATTGAGATCCCGCACAAGGCAGGCGTCTATGACGAAGCCCTGCTGAAGAAAGAAACGGATGACAACACGGCGTGCGTCATCGTCCAGAACCCAAACTTCTTCGGTTTCATAGAAAAGGCCGGCAACATAGAAGCGGTCTGCCACGCGAAGGGCGCGCTGCTTATCGCGTGCGTCAACCCGCTCTCGCTCGGGCTGCTGAAGCCCCCCGGCGAGTACAACGCCGATATAGCGGTCGGGGAAGGCCAGCCGCTCGGGATACCGATGTGTTACGGGGGCCCGTACCTCGGCTTCTTCGCCGTAAAGGAAAAACATATGCGCAGGATGCCCGGAAGGGTCGCCGGCATGACGAAGGATGCCGACGGGAACCGCGGTTTCGTGCTGACCATGCAGGCGCGCGAACAGCATATCCGCCGCGAGAAGGCGACATCGAACATATGCTCGAACGAAGGGCTCATGGCGCTGGCGGCGTGCGTTTACCTTTCGTCGATGGGCAGGGACGGCATCAGGGAAGTCGCGCGTCAGAACGTCCTGAAGAGCCGTTATATGAAAGACAGGATATTGAAATTGAGCGGTTTCGAGCTTTTCTCCGATGCGCCGTTCTTCAACGAATTTGTGGTCAGGTGCGGAAAGGACCCCGAGAAGATCATAGCGGACCTGCTCAAGCACGGCATAATGGGCGGCATTCCGCTCGGCAGGTTCTACGCCGGGATGAAGAATTGCATGTCTATCTGCGTGACGGAAACGAAATCAAAGGAAGATATGGACAGGTTCGCCGAAGTCCTGGGTAAGCATTGAGAACACCTGAGGCGTTGATGGAAAAACTTATTTTTGAGGTAAGCTCCGCGGGCAGGAAGGGCTATTCCCTGCCGAAGCTCGACGTCCCGGACGCCGAGATCAAATCGCTTATCCCGCAGGATATGCTGCGCGGGCCCGAAGCGGCGCTCCCGGAGGTCAGCGAGCTCGATTGTGTCCGCCATTTCACGCGGCTGTCCCAGCTGAACTATTCGGTCGATACGAATTTCTACCCGCTCGGCTCCTGCACGATGAAATATAACCCGAAGGTCAACGAGAAGATGGCTTCCCTGCCGCAGTTCACCGGCCTGCACCCTTACCAGCCCGAATCGAGCGTCCAGGGCATGCTCGAAATTCTATACGAGACGGAGCAGATGCTCTGCAAGATCTGCGGGATGGACGCTTTTACGCTGCAGCCGGCCGCGGGCGCGCACGGCGAGCTCACGGGAATGCTCATAGTCCGCGCGTACCACACGTCAAAAGGGAACCCGCGCAGGAAGGTCCTTATACCCGATTCGGCCCACGGGACGAATCCCGCGAGCGCCGCGTTATGCGGTTACGAGGTCGTCACGGTCAAGTCCGATAAGAACGGCAGGGTGGACCTCGACGCGCTGAAGGCCGCCGTCGACGCGGATACGGCCGTAATGATGCTGACCAACCCTAATACGCTCGGCCTTTTCGAGAATAACGTGAAACAGATAGCCGATATGGTCCATAAGGCGGGAGCGCTGTTGTACCTTGACGGCGCGAACATGAACGCGCTCGTCGGGATCGCGAGGCCCGGCGACATGGGTTTCGACATATGCCATGTGAACCTGCACAAGACATTTTCAACCCCGCACGGCGGAGGCGGCCCTGGGTCCGGCCCCGTCGGGGTCACCGCAACGCTGGCGGATTATCTTCCCGTGCCGCGCGTTAAATTAAAGAGGAACAAATATATCCTCGACGCGGAATCGAAGAAGTCGATCGGAAAGGTCCGCGCGTTCTACGGCAATACGGGGATAATAATAAGGGCGTACTGCTATATGAGATCGCTCGGGTGCGACGGGCTCAAGGACGCGACCGTGGAAGCGGTCCTCAACGCCAATTACCTGAAGGCGAAGCTCAAGGGCTATTACACGCTCGCGGTCGACGGCGAACCGTGCATGCATGAGTTCGTGCTTACGGGCAAGGACAAGAAGGCCTTTGGGGTAAAGACGCTCGATATCGCGAAGCGCCTGCTTGATTACGGATTCTATGCCCCGACGGTATATTTTCCGCTGATAGTGGAAGAAGCGATAATGATCGAGCCGACCGAGACAGAATCCAAGGATACGCTCGACTCATTCGCCGGGACGATGATCAAGGTCGCCGGCGAGGCGGCATCCGAGCCGGCATTGCTGACGTCCGCGCCGCACACGACGCCTGTACGCAGGCTCGACGAGGTGTTCGCGGCAAGGGAGCTCAACCTCAGATGGAAAAGGCCTGGCGCCTGATAATCGACGGCGCGCGCGAGCCCGCCATGAACATGGCCATAGACGAAGCTATGATGGCAAAAGTGGCCGACGGCAGCTCGACGCCGGCCCTGCGCATATACAAATGGCTCAACCCGTGCGTGTCGGTTGGGAAGTTCCAGCGCTATGAAGCGGCACCCGGCACCGAGGTCGTAAGGCGCCCGACAGGCGGCGGCTCGGTCCCGCACGGGGCCGGAGGGATGACGTATTCGCTCGTATACCGCGAAGGATCACAAGGGATCCTGAAGGGCGCCGCGGCTTCCTACAGGCAGATACACGGCTGCGTAGCCGGGGCGCTAAGGTCGCTGGGGCTCGACGCCCTGCTCTTGAGCCCGGAGAGCGCGCAGGCAAAGCCGTTCGGGGAGTGTTTTTCATCCCCTGTTTCCGCGGACGTTATCATCGGCGGCAGGAAGGTCGCCGGGGCGGCCCAGAGGAGGAAGAACGGGGCGGTCCTGCACCAGGGCGAAGTCAGTTTAGACCTTGACGTTTCCGGCAAATGGTCGTATAATGACGTTCAAACCGCATTCATAAACTGCCTATCCGAACAGCTGGATTTGAGGTTCCTGGAAACCCGGGTCTCTGAAGAAGAGGAAAATCTGGCGAAGGAACTGGTTATGGTGCGCAACGAGGAGGTGACAAAATGAAGGCCAAGGTAGACCCGAATCTTTGCACAGGCTGCGAATTGTGCACTAACATATGCCCGGACGTCTTCGAGATGAAAGGGGATGTCGCCGTGGCAAAGGTCAGCCCGGTTCCCGCGGCTGCGGAAGCTACGTGCAAGGAAGCCAAGGAAAGCTGCCCCGTAGAAGCGATATCCATAGAATAACGGATAAAAAAGGAGCAATGTAATGAAAAAGCTGGCGTTAGTGTTGTTAGTCGCGTTCGTAGCATCGATGATAGCCGCAAACGTTTTTGCCGCCGAGCAGCAGGAGAGCGGTTTCGTGAAGTTCTGGCGCGGAGTGTTCCAGTGGCCGTTCAATGCCGCCAAGGACAGCGCGCAGGTGGTCGGTGATACGGGCGTAAAGGCCGTAGGCACGGTCGCGGATGAAGGCAAGGCGCTAGGCGGGACATTGACGGGCGAAGAAGGTTCCGCTGAAAAGCTCGTTACGAATCCCGTTACCGGCACGGCGGACACGATAAAGACCGGCGTAGTAGGCACAGGCGAAATGCCCGGCAAAGCCACGGATGAATCCTGGCCGTCCAACAAGTAATATCGATATCCAAACGCAATAAAACAAAGATAAAAAAGCCCGGGGCCTTCAACGATCCCGGGCTTTACCTCTAATCCGACAATATATGGGAAAGACAATATCGGAAAAGATCCTTTCCGGGCATTCGGGAAGGGAATTGAAAGCGGATGATTTCGCGATCGTAAAGGTCGACCTCTGCCTGTTACAGGACGGCACGGGCCCGCTCGCGGTAAGGCAGCTCGAGCAGCTCGGGATAAAGGAGGTCGTGAACCCGCAGGGCATCGCGGTATTCCTCGACCACGCGGCGCCTTCCCCGAGGAAAGAGCTCTCGAACGACCATATTACGCTGAGGAATTTCGCCCGCAGGACGGGATGCTACCTTTTTGAGGTCGGAGAGGGAGTCTGCCACCAGATAATGAGCGAGATGTTCACCTCGCCGGGAGATGTCCTCGTCGGGGCGGATTCGCATACTTGCACAGGGGGCGCCTTGGGAGCTTTCGCGACAGGCATGGGCTCTACCGACGTCGCTGTCGCGATGGGGCTCGGCAAGACATGGTTTCGCGTGCCGCGCACTATCAAGGTGGTCGTAAACGGCAAGTTCCGCCCGGGGGTATTCGCAAAAGATTTCATGTTATTCCTTATAGGCACGCTCGGCGCCGAAGGCGCGACGTATAAGGCCCTTGAGTTCACCGGCGAGGCGATGGAATCACTTCCCATGCCGGAGCGCCTCGTCATATCGAATATGGCGGTGGAAGCCGGGGCGAAGGCCGGCATATTCGCTTCGGACAAGATGACGAAGGCGTACCTGAAACAGCACGGCAGGGAGGACAAGTACAGGGAGCTCCGTTCCGACAAGGACGCCAAGTACGATAAGGAAATAGATATTGAAGTGGATAAGCTTGCCCCTATGGTCTCGATGCCGCATACCGTGGATAACACGAAGCCGGTCGATAAGGCCGGGAAGGTCAAGGTCCACCAGGTATTCATCGGGTCATGCACGAACGGCAGGATAGAGGACCTGAGGGTCGTAGCGGATATATGGAAGGGCAAGAAGCGCGACACGGATACACGCGTCATAATAACTCCGGCGTCGAAGGACGTATACATGCTCGCGGTCAAGGAAGGGCTCATCGAGACGTTCGTGGATTTCGGGGCGACCGTCACGACCCCCGGCTGCGGCGCGTGCGTGGGCGTGCACGGGGGTATACTCGGGGACGGCGAGAACTGTGTCTCGACATCCAACAGGAATTTCCTCGGCAGGATGGGCAACCCGAAGGGCTTCGTCTACCTGGCATCACCGGCTACGGCGGCCGCCTCGGCGATCAAGGGCGAGCTGGCCGACCCAAGGGAGTACTTCTGATGATATTACGCGGGAAGGCATGGAAATTCGGCAACGATATCTCGACGGACCTCATAGCGCCGGGAAGGTATTTCCACCTGCGCTCCGACCTCAACGAACTCGCGAAACACGTCCTCGAGGATGCTGATGCAGAGTTCGCGAAGAAGGTCGGCAAGGGCGATTTCGTCGTCGGCGGAAGGAATTTCGGCTTAGGGTCATCGAGGGAGCATGCGCCTACTATAATCAAGATAGCGGGAGTATCATGCGTCCTCGCGAAGTCGTTCGCGAGGATATTCTTCAGGAACGCGATAAACATCGGGCTGCCTGTTATAGAATGCGATACGGACAAGATCGCGGCGGGCGATGAGCTTGAGATAGACCTCGAGAAAGGCGTAATAAAGGACGTCACCAAAAAAACTGAGCTCAAGTTCGCCCCTATCCCGAAGGCGATGACGCAGATACTCGGCGACGGCGGGCTGGTCGAGCATATAAAGAAGCACGGGGATTTCAAGATTGAATAGCATGAAGGTCGCGGTTATAGGGGCCGGGCAGGTGGGCGGGACGTGCGCGCAGAGGATAGTCGAGCGCAAGCTCGCCGATGTCTCCATAGTCGATATAGCCGACGGCCTCGCGAAAGGCAAGGCGCTCGACCTCGGCCAGGCGGGAGCGATAGAGGCGTATAATTTCAAGGTCGAGGGAAGCACCGACTATTCGATAATAAAGGGCGCTCGGGCGGTGATCGTGACGGCGGGGCTCGCGCGCAAGCCGGGCATGTCGCGGGAGGACCTGCTCGCGAAGAACGCGGCCATCGTAAAGGATATCGCGCAGAACATAAAGAAATACTGCCCGGATTCCATAATAATAATGGTCACGAACCCGCTCGACATAATGACATACCTCGCGTGGAAAGTGTCGGGGTTCGACACGAAGAGGGTCTTCGGAATGGCCGGCGTCCTCGATACGGCAAGATTGAAATATTTCATGTCGCAGACGCTCGACGTCCTTCCGACGGAGATAGAGGCGATGGTCCTCGGCGGGCACGGGGATTCGATGGTCCCGTTGATCGGCCGCACGACCGTAAAGGGCAGGCCCATAAGCGAACTGCTTACACAGGAAGAGATAGGACTGCTGGTCCAGAGGACGCGCGACGGCGGGGCGGAGATAGTATCCCTTTTGAAGACCGGCAGCGCGTATTTCGCGCCTTCGAGCGCCGTATGCGACATGCTCGAGGCGGTCCTGAAGGACAGGCCGGAAGTCCTGCCGGCAAGCGTATATCTTGAAGGACAGTACGGCATGAACGACATATACTGCGGCGTGCCCGCGAAGATAGGCGGGGACGGCGTAGAAGAAGTGATAGAGCTGCAGCTTTCTTCCGCCGAACAGGACGCGCTTAGGAGGTCGGCGGCGCAGGTAAGGGAAGGCATAGAATACCTCAAGAGATCCCGGGCGATATAACCGAGAGGGACAAAAGATGAGAATAGGCGAGATCAAATTCAATAAAAAGACGAATACCCTCGAAGAGGAGTATTACAGGTACGAACTGCAGGATATCGGCGAGCCGAACCTGTTCAGGGAGATCTATAATTATTCCGATGTCCCGAAAGTGGTCTTTAACCACAGGATCGTCCCGATGAACCCGCCGGACGATATCTGGATAACCGATACGACGTTCAGGGACGGGCAGCAGTCGCTTCCGCCGTTCACCGTGAAGCAGATAGTCGACCTCTACGACATGCTCCACAAGCTCGGCGGGCCGAGCGGGCTTATCCGCCAGTGCGAGTTCTTCCTGTATACGGACAAGGACAAGGAAGCCGTCCAGAAGTGCCTGGCTAAGGGCTATAAGTTTCCGCATATAACCGGATGGATAAGGCCGGTCAAGGAGGACTTCAAGCTCGTCAAGGAGATGGGCCTTAAAGAGACGGGCATACTTACGTCCGCATCGGATTACCATATCTTCCTGAAACTCAAGAAGTCCAGGAAACAGGCGATGGACATGTACCTCGGCATAGTCAAGGCCGCCCTCGACATGGGCATAGTGCCGAGATGCCACCTCGAGGACATAACGCGCGCCGACTTCTACGGTTTCGTCGTGCCTTTCGTGCAGGAGCTCATGGAACTCTCGAAGGAAGCGAAGATACCGATAAAGATAAGGGCATGCGATACGATGGGCTACGGCGTGACATATCCCGGCGTCGCCCTGCCGCGGAGCGTCAAAGGCATCATATACGGCCTTGTAAACCTCGCGGAGGTCCCGCCCGAGCAGCTCGAGTGGCACGGCCATAACGATTTCCACCACGGGCTTATAAACGCGACGACATCATGGCTCTACGGCTGCTGCGCGGCAAACGGCGCGCTTCTCGGCATCGGCGAGAGGACCGGCAATACCCCTATAGAAGCGCTCGTAATGGAGTACTTGGCGCTCAGGGGTGTCAAGGACGGGATAGATACGACCGTCATAACCGACATAGCCGAATACTTCGAGAAAGAGATAGGATACGAGATACCGCACAACCAGCCGTTCGTCGGCAGGAGCTTCAACACGACGAGCGCCGGCATACACGCGGACGGCCTCATGAAAGACGAGGAGATATATAACGTCTTCAACACCGAGAAGATCCTCAAGAAGAAAGTCGCCGTCGCTATAAACGACAAGTCGGGCGTCGCGGGTATCGCCAAATGGCTGAACCTGAACCTCGGCCTCAAGAAAGAGGATGAGGTGGGCAAGGACAATCCCGGCGTCGCGAAGATAAAGGAATGGGTGGACTCTGAATTCGCGAAAGGCAGGACCACGTCGATATCGAAACAGGAGATGGTGAGGAAAGCGAAGATGTACCTGCCTGACCTTTTTGGGAGCGACACGGAAGATTAGCCTGATGGTCCAATGCGAACTGTGCCCGCGCGGATGCGTGCTCGATGAGGGGCAGAAGGGCAACTGCAGGGCCAGGACGAATAAAGACGGCAAGATAATAACACTCGTGTACGGCAAACCCTGCGCCGTGCATGTCGATCCCATCGAAAAAAAGCCACTCTACCATTTCCTCCCGGCATCAAAGGCGTTCTCCATAGGCACCGCGGGGTGCAACCTGCACTGCAAGAACTGCCAGAACTGGGAAATATCGCAGTCGGAGCCCGAGAAGACGAATAACATCGACCTTCCGCCGCTTGAGGCGGTAAGCAGGGCGGCGGGCAGCGGCTGCAGGTCGATCGCCTATACTTATAACGACCCGGTCGTATTCTATGAGTACATGTGCGATATCGCGAGGATCGCGCGCCCGCGCGGCATAAAGAGCGTGGCAATCACGGCGGCATACATAAATCCGGGCCCCCTCGCCGAGCTATGCTCGACGGTCGACGCGATAAAGGTCGATTTCAAGGGCATAACGGAAGAGTTCTACAATAAGGTCTGCTTCGGCAGATTACAGCCGGTGCTCGATTCGCTTAAACTCATAAAGAATAGCGGATGCTGGCTCGAGCTGGTAAATCTCATAGTTCCCACGCTGAATGACGGCGCGGACGACATCTCGCGCTTGATCGACTGGGTCCTCGATAATCTCGGCTCGGATGTTCCGTTGCACTTTTCGAGGTTCTGGCCGCAATACCAGCTGCGCGAACTCCCGCCGACACCGGAAGGGACGCTCGACTCGGCCTGGCGCACGGCCAAAAACAAAGGGGTTAAGTACGCGTATGTCGGCAACATCGCGCGGCACGACGGCAACAACACCTATTGCCCGAAATGCGGAAAACTTTTAATAAAACGCGCCGGCTACGACGTTATGGAGAATAATATTACTGGCGGCGACTGCAAGTACTGCGGGCAGAAGATCCCCGGCATCTGGGAATAGCGGAGGCGGACATGAAAAGCATTACGAGAAGGGAATTCCTGAAGAGGAATATCGTGCTGGCGGCCGCGGTATTCGCGGCGGGCGGCTTCCTGAAGGCGCTTTCGGGGGCTTTTGGACGGAAGCCGAACATCTCAAACAAAGAAGCGCGCTATTATAAGACACTCGCGGGATGACCGGAGGGCAGATGCAGGACCTTGAGGGTATCATAAGGCCGATAAAGGTTGAGCTCGCGGCCGTAAAAAACAATTACGCGCACCAGCTCAGGTGGCAGTCCGAACCGATAAAAGGCATCGGCAACTACCTCTCGCGCGCCCACGGGAAGTTCTTCAGGCCGACGCTCGTGCTGCTTTCCGCGAAGATGGGCGACAGCGCGAAGATGGACAAGGCGGTCTCGCTCGGCGTAGCGATAGAGCTTATCCATGCCGCCAGTTTGGTTCATGACGATGTCATAGACGACTCGTTCCTGCGCAGGAAGCAGAAGACGATCAACAGCAAGTGGGGCAACGCGATATCGGTCATCGCGGGCGATTACCTTCTCGCGCGGGCATTCGATATCGTCTCGAAGATGGACGAGCCGAGGATAATGACCGTCTTCTCGAGGACAGCCGCGCGCATGTGCGAAGGCGAGCTCGCGCAACTGTCGAACGCCTATAATTTCAATATAACCGAGCACGAATACCTCGACATAATAAAAAGGAAAAGCGCATACCTTATCTCCGACTGCTGCGCCTCCGGCGGTATGCTCGCGGGCCTAAGCGACGAGAAGGTCAACCGCCTCGCGGCCTACGGACTTTACCTCGGGATGGCGTTCCAGATAGTCGATGATTGCCTTGACCTCATAGGCAAGGAGAAGAACCTCGGCAAGTCCGTCTGGCAGGACCTCGATGAGGGCAAGCTGACGCTGCCGATAATATTCATCCTGAAGGGGGCGTCGAAGAGGGAGAGGATAAGGATAGTCGACCTGATAACTGCGGGGGGCAAGACCGCCTATCGCATACTCAGGGAGAAGGCCTCGGCGACGGGCGCTATCTCGCGTTCGAGGACGATAGCTTTCAATTACATCAAGCTCGCGAAGAAGAAATTGACCGAGAGCGACGGCATGCTCAGGAAGACCTTTTACGATATCGCCGATTACGTCCTCGAACGAAAGAGCTGATAATATAAAAGGCAGGTCGCGGCGAGGTTGATGAACCCGGTAAGCGCGAATACGCGGCTTATACCGATGACGGGTATCAGGATGGCGCTGGCAAAGAGGGCGCCGAAGCATGCGCCCGCAAGGTCTATGCCGTAGACAAAGCCCGGCGAAGAGCGTTTGGCCGCTATCGGGAACATAAATCCTGTAAGGACCCCCGGCACGGCCGCAAGCAGGAAGAAGACGGCCTGCGGAAAGCGCAGCCCGGCCTGAAGTGAAAGCGCCAGGATGAAAGAATAAATATAGAACAGCGACTGGGCCCTCCTGTATGCCTTTTCAGCGTCCGTCCTGCCGGCCGTTATCCTTATCGCTCCGGCGCTGCCGATGACGAGCCCCGCCATGAACGCAGCGAATATCATCCCTACCTTGTAATATACATACCCGTATACCGCCTGGAAGGCGATTATCAGGCAGACCTGTATCGCCATTCCTGAGAATCCCGCCGCCGCTATCGAAAGATGGTACGGGAAGTTCCCGTTCTTCGACGCGGCTTGATATATTGCCGCGAATAACGCGAATACGGCGGACGCAACCAGCACAAGCAGGTTCACGTCGAGCACGTCCAGCATTAAAAGAAGGTGAGAGAACCGCGGATCGGCCCTTGCCGACCATAAGACCGTATCGTAATAATAGCCGGCCGGCCGGAAGTCGCGGTTGATCTTGACGTTCTTAGCCGCCGCAACGGCTCTTTCAGCATAATTTATCCTTGCCGGGTCCATGATATCGGGAAGGTAGTGCTTGTTAACATAATCGAGTTCGAGCCCGCGCTCCTCTATCCTGCGCGATAATACCCTGTGGTCGTAAGTGAGCATGCCCGCGGAAGGGGAGGCGAGGAATACCGCTGTATCTCCCGGTATCATCTTTATGTCGCCGAACTGCTTCCATAACGTCCTTGCCATGCACGCGAGGAATTGCGCCTGTACCGGGCTGATATAATCGCCTGCCGATGCCACGCTAAACGAAAAGACGCCGTCCTTCCGCAGTATCTTCACGGCATCCCGGTAGAACTCCAGCGAATAGAACCTGTTTATCTGCGCTGTATAGGGGTTCGGCAGCGCGAGTATTATGACATCATACGCGGGCCCGCCTTTTTTCGCGAGCTCCGCGACAAAGAGCCGCCCGTCCGTAAGGTGCGCTTTAGCCCTCGGGTCCCCGCTCTTTTTAAGGAGCTCCGGATCCATCTCGACATAATCTACCGACATGACGGGGTGCTTTAGCACCTCATCTAGCGACCCGCCGGCGGAGCCGCCGATAAGAAGCACGTTGGCCGGCGACGGATGCTCGAGCATCGCGAACTGGACGGAACCTTCGGCCGTTACGGGGTCGTCGTTCGAGGCGACGAGGAGGCCGTTCTCGAACACGCTCGACTGCGGCCCGCGCGCGGACCGGACGATGTTGCCGTATACCGTATCCTTCACACTTACGAGGCCGAGCCCGCGCCACTGGAATTGCCTTAACGCGAAGTCGAGCGGGCCGGCGAACCTTACCATGAATATGAATACGAGGGCAGTGTATACAAGGGATGCCGTCCATCTCGGCGGGGACTTTTTCCTGTCGGCTATCATGAGCACGGAGGCGGAGGTAAGCAACCCGCAGAAAGCGCAGGCGATGAGCGGTTCCGTGAGGGAGACAAAAAATAAACTGAACGCGAGGCCGCCTGCGGCAGCTCCGGCCGATTCTACAAGGTATACTTTCCCGCCATCGGCGAACCGGCAGCTGAGCGCGAAGAGGGCGCCGAATACCAGGCAGGCCGGCGCGAGAATAATGAAAGACGATACTGCCATCGGCAGGACGCCGATTATTTCGCCGGGCGACGTCCCGAGGAGATTGCGTATGTTCCTTATGAAGAAGACCGTCGCCGGCAGGACAACCGGGACGGACAAGAGCATGATATGGAATAGCTCTTCGGTAAACTTTTTCAGTTTCGAGGACTTCGCGGCGATGCTTCCCGCCGATACCCAGAAGAGCCACGCGGCGAGCATTATCCCTGCGGAGAGCTCGTTGCCGTAGAAGACGACGAATAGCTCGCGCATCAGGATGACCTGCGCTGCCATCGACGCGAACCCGAACGCGAATACCGCGAAATACAGGTTCATATGATGAGTATAACAAATATTACTATAAAATAACAACATATTTCATTTGAACTACGCTATATTTATGTTAAACTTATATAACTAATCGGGTTACAATAAAATGACTAAGAAAAACACGACGAGAGGGTATCTTTTTGTCTTCACCGCCTTTATATTAACTTTTATCATTACATATATAATGGCGGGTATGATAGTCTTTGAAGAAGGGAATATTCTTTTTCCGCTTCTCTGGCTTATGGGCTTTTGTGTCCTTGTATTCAATGTTTGCCTCGCGTTAACGCAGGCGGTGTTTTATTTCTTCTCGAGCGAAATGATATTGCCGGAAGCGAAGCCGGAAGGTAACCCGATGACCGCGGTGGTATACCCGGTCAAAGATGAGACATTCGGCCTGTACGAGAGGATTAAGTACACGATAGAAAATAATATCGAGGAGAATGTCCATTATTGGATCCTGAGCGACTCGAAAGGCCCCGCCCTTGAATACGAGGAAGATATTACGGGCAGGCTCTGTAAAGATTTCCCTGAAATACCCATAAAATACAGGAACCGTCCCGACCCCGTTGAAAAAAAGCAGGGGAATATAAGCGACTGGATAAATGACCAGGGTAAATATTATAAATACATGATAGTGTGCGACGCAGACAGCGTGCTGCCATCCGGGACATGCCGGAAGCTGATAAGCAAAGCAGAACATCCTGATAACGCGAACATTGCCATCTTCCAGGGCGGCATAAGGGTCATACACGCAAAGACATTTTTCAGCCGTTTCATCGCCCTGGCGACCGAGTCATCGCAAAAGTTCAACGTGACGGTGGTCTGGAGGATATTCGGCAGATCGATGTCGGTAGGCCATGGTAACCTTATTAGGATAGAGCCCTTTTCAAAGGTGAAACTCAGGAAAGGCATTATATGCCATGACATATGGGAGACCGCCTACCTGGACCAGATGGGATACCGGGCTTGTTTCTGCGAGGATGTCATCAGCTACGAAGAGGTGCCGGGCAATTATCTGGAGGCGAGGAGCAGGGACAGCCGTTGGGCGAAGGGAACACTGCAAGCATGGCAATTACCCTTCTTGCCGGATATTTCGCTTTCGACTCGCTACCATATAGGTTATTGT
This sequence comes from uncultured Planctomycetia bacterium, assembly GCA_964650515.1. Classification (GTDB taxonomy): domain Bacteria; phylum Omnitrophota; class Gorgyraeia; order Pluralincolimonadales; family Pluralincolimonadaceae; genus UBA6215. Next base: position 131,402 of record CAZYUB010000004.1, read on the forward strand.
ATTTATTCATATCTCGCGCATATACTGCTTCTGATATGGATGGTCTCGGGGTTTTTCTGCGCTTCTGAAATAGGAGGCCAGCTCCTGAGTTTCCAGAGGTATGCGTTTGTCGGCTACTCGATGATAGACCTGGAATTGTCTTCTATGATGATAGGATCGCTGCTGATAATGGCATTCCATAAGCTGGTGGCCTGCAGGAGTTTCAGGGACGTCACCAACTTGTTATCGGAGGTCCTGTTCTCGACGCTCGTCGCTTTAAACAACGTGTTTTACGTGTCGATGGACCTTTTGACTATGCCGTTCAGTAAATTCAACTGGAAACCGATGAAGAAGAACCCGCTCGACAGTATAACGCTGGCGGAGACCATAAAGACACTGCTTCCAGGGACGGTATTCGGATTGGTATGCGTATATCTCGGGATAAAATATTCCGTGCACTGGCTTATAATAAGCTCTCCTTTTGTCATCAGTTTTGTGGGAGCGATACCTATAGTTTATTTAACGGCGATGAGGAGCGAATAAAATGAGCGAAAAGCCCGATCTCTTTAAATCAACCGAACACGAGAAGATAAGGCTCGCCAGGGAGCACAACAGGAAGCTGCTGATATTTGCGGTTATCGTAACGATATGCGGCTTCATACCGTTCGGCAGGAATATAAACGGCATTGCAAGAGTAGTGCCGGAAAGATACTGCTATATAGACGCTTTCCAGTCGGGGATAATCTCGAAGATATTTGCGAATGAAGGGAGCACGGTAAAAGAAGGCGACGATCTGATCGAGATAAAGAACCTCGAACTGATGTCCGAGCTCGACACTTCCTACAGGAAAGAAGTGATATTGAACGAGGAGACAAAAAAACTGGAAGAAGAGATTGCCTGGCATCGGAAAGCGCTGGACAGGAACCTGAACCTTTATAATGACGAGGTCATAGCTCCCGCGGAGATGGAGCTTACGCGGCTTAAATATAATAATGCCCGGCATGAATTGGAGATAAACAAACAAGAGGCCGATATACTGCTGAAGAGAAGGGAGTATCTGCTTAAATCCATCGAGATGACCCGGGTAAAAAGCCCGATGAGCGGTGTAGTCGTGGGGAAACTCAAGGACAAATCCGCGGCGGTGGTAGAAAAGGGCGAGGAGATATGCCAGATAGTCGATAATTCTAAATTCCTGCTTGAATTCCCGATAGAAGAGAAGAAGATACAATACGCGAAGATCGGGCTGCCTGCTGCAATAAGGTTTTACGCTTTTCCCGAAAGAATATACAAGGGTGAGCTGAAAGAGATAAGGCCTATATTCTGGGAAAAAGAAGATAAACTGATAGTTAAGGAAAATGTCATAAATGTGCTTATCGATTTCAAGGGAGAGGTGCCGAAAGGCCTGAGGACGGGCATGAGCGCGTTCGTGAATATTAATACCGGGAAGACGTGCTTCTGGAAGATGCTTAAGGATAAGATCGTCTATATGCTTTCGAGCTGACATGAAAATACTTCGTAATACAGACATATTGATTGCCGTGTTTCTGCCGTTTTTCGCGGTATTTATTGCCGCGGCTGACGCTAATGCCGAGAAATTGTCGCTGAGCCAGGCGGTCGACATCGCCGTGAAGAACAGCCCCGACATAGATATAGCGAACCTGGAAAAGCAGAGATCGGATTACAGGTTCAAGTCAAAGGCAGCGGACATGTATCCGCGTATAAGCAACTTCACCCGGTATTCGAGCGACGAATATGCAAGCGACTCGGCAAACAAGGGATGGCTTGTAAGCGAGCAGTTTGTCCAGCCTATATGGAAAGGCGGGAGACTGTATTATACGAAGGAATTTTACAGGAACCTGAAGGACATCGCCTCCGTGAGGGCGGCAATAAAGGAGCTCGATATAGTATTTGAGGTAAAGAAGGCGTATTTTGAAGCGATGAAATATTCCGAACTCCTTAAGGTCAGCGAAGAGATAGAAAAAGTCGTAAGTAGCCATTACGAGAATGTGGACAAGATGTACAGCCAGGGGCTTGTCCCGAAAGTAGACGTGCTTAAGACGAAATCTATACTCGACAAAGCCCAGCTGGAGCACGTGCAGATACTTAACGAGTATTTCCTTTCAAAGAACCGCCTTAACCACGTCCTGAATGTCCCGCTCGATAACGATTATGAGATAGAGTATCCGGCGAACAACCTCGACGTAAGCCTCACGATGGAAGAGGCGACAAACATGTGCCTCGCGAGGAACCCCGCCATGACGGAGCAAACCTTGAAGGAAAAGAATGCCGGCGCGGAAGCGAAAATCGCCAGATCCGAGCTTTTCCCTGAAGTCGACGCGTACGGAAAGATAGGAAATAAGTTCGACTCATCCGACGCCGGGACAGAGAAGTCTGTGGGCGTCATGGTCAATTTCGATATATGGGATTGGGGAAAGAGTTACAATGAAATGAAAGCGTCGGAGCTGGGGTATCAACAGGTAAAGAAAGAATATGACATTACGGTAAACAGGTTGACGCTTGGCGTGAGAAACGCATATACCGATTACGATATCTCACTCAAGAGGATCGCCGCCGCCAAGCGGTTCTTCAACAGCATAAGCGAGGAGTTCAGTAAGCAGCTTTCTCGCTTTAATAACGGGCAGGCAACGAACCAGGACGTCCTCGACGCGGAAGCGCTTTACGCGAAAGCCGGTTTTGATCTGATGGAGTCATACGCTTCCAGCGGGCTTAAGAAAGGCGCGCTTGAAAGGGCCATAGGAGTAAAGGATATTTCTGAAGTGTCAAGCCGCCCGTCGGGTTTCGAGAATGACATGGAATTCCTGTCTTATATCGAGAACAGGGCATTCCTGTATTTCGCGTGCGAACAGAACAAAAAAACGGGCTTGTTCAGGGACACTTCGGGAGGGGGCGATTCAAGCATTGCTTCCACCGGTTTCGGGCTGGCGGCCCTTTGCATCGGCGTTGAGAACGGCTGGATGCAGACAGAAGAGGCGAGGTCGCGCGCGCTTAAGTGCCTAAAAACGCTCGATGCCCTTGAAAACAGGAGAGACGGCTTTTTTTATCATTTCCTGCAGATAGATACAGGCAAAAGGGCCGGTACGTCAGAGATATCCACCGTCGATACCGCGATATTATTGTACGGAGTTATCGCGGTTTCGGAGTATTTCGGGGGAGAGGTGGGAGAGCTTGGATATAAACTGGTCAATTCGGTCATGTGGCGTAATATGGTAGACGAGGACGGCAGGATATTCATGGGATGGACGCCGGAAGACAAGATGATGAAGGCGAAATGGAATTACTATACCGACGAGATCCTGTTGATGTCGGTTCTCGCTCTTGGTACGGACGAAAAAGCGCCCGAGAACGTATTTTACGGGTTCGCGAAGCAAAAAAAATCCTATAAGGACTCAGAAAAGTTCATCGTGAGCTGGACCGGCTCGCTTTTCACATACCAGTACGCGAACATATGGATCGATTTCAGGAATGTATCCGATAAGGACGGCGTTAACTGGTACGATAATTCAAGGAAGGCCGCGAAAGCCCAGATTGCGTATTGCGCTGATAACGCGGGTAAATATTCCAGTTTGAAGAACGGCGCATGGGGAATATCATCCAGCGAGACCGAGGATGGGTATACGATGGCGATGGGTGCCATACCCTGCGGAGAAGTAAAACCGGAGTTCGACGGAACAGTTTCCATATGCGGTTCCGTCGGGTCGATGGTATTCACCCCGTTCGATTCGATGAGGGCGGCCAGGCACTACTATTCAAGGCCCGAACTATGGGGAAGATACGGCCTAAAGAACGCGTTCAATGATGACAAAAAATGGATCTCTAACACGTCTTTCGGTATAGATACGGGCCTTATGCTGCTTTCTCTGGAAAACTTCAGGAGCGGGCTTATCTGGAAGCTGATAAACAGGTCGCCGGTAATACAGAAAGGTTTTAAGAGGGCTGGATTGGAGGTAAATGAGGCGAATATTGTGCCGGTCGCCTGCCCGGAAGCCACTCCCGCGCTATCGGATACCAGGGCGGAATTCTATCGTATCGAAGGATTGCTGTTGAAGGACGACCTTGATTCCGCGAGAAACTATTTCGCCGTTTCTGATAAAGCATATGCCGAGATTGTCGGGAAAATTTCCCTTCTGGACAGCGGAAAATTGACGCCGCGCGATAGGGCAGATAACCTTTTCATGCTTATGGTAATATCGTTAAGAAAGCCCGGATACCTTTCCTTTGATAAGGTTAAAAAGGATTATCTTTCGGCCGTAAAAAGCGACCTTTCCCTTGAGGATGTAAAGAAAGCGCTCCTGGAACATTTGGTGTATATGAGCGAGTCCGGTTATGGCGAAGCCGCGGATTCCCTGATGACCGGATTGGCTTCAAATGAAAAGCAGGGTGATCTCTATCGTGAAGCGGGGGAATACGCGCTGGCGAACGGCAAGCCGGGCACCGCGTTCCCGTTCTTTTCGAAATATCTTGCGGCTGTATATGGCATGGAAGGGCCGGACAAATGCTCCGACGAATCGTTGAAGCTGGAAGAGGCGTTCAGGAGCCGCGGGTACCCGTACTATTCGGGACGCCTTGAGGCGATAAGGCTCAAGATAGCGATCGAAAGCGCCGAGGACCAGTCAGCCGTCATCAATTCGATCAAGGAAAGGGCAGCTTCTTTATACCGCCAGGGCCTGGTCCTGGAAGCGATTGAGCTGTACGAATTGGTGTATAGCGCCGGCAAGGACGCGAGGTCATTGTTGATGATCGGAGATATATATCTTGAAAGCGGAAAATGCGAGTTAGCTTTGCGGAAATACCAGGAATATCCCGACGCGGACGAGAATCCCGAGATATTGTTCAAGATGGCTTTATGTAACCGGAAGATGGGGGAAAACTCCGCGGCGTATTCGCTATTCAAGAGGATAGAGCTTGGATTTAAGGACTCGGACTATTACGACGATACGCTGTATTACATGGGCACACTCAATAAAGAAGCGGGATTGTTCGAAGAGAGCGAAAGATACTTTGAAAAACTGCGGACCGAAAAGCCCGGCAGCGAATACGTGATCACCGAATAAGGAGAGAATAAGATGTCTCATATTAATGTTATCTTGGTTTGTGCGGTCTCGGTATTTTATTTATCGGTTTGCCAGCCGCTACTGCCTGCCCAAGTGATTTTTCCGGATGTTCCCTCATCCGAAAACGCTGAGGCCGAGGCATACAGGGCCGAAGCCCAGGCCTTGCTAAACAAAGTGCTCAACAAGATAAGAGAGTATGAATATACCCAACCTTCTATCATACCTTACGGGTTAAGAGTGACTATGTCGCTACCGCTCGTTAACCCTGATGTGATGAAGATAATGAACGACAACGGGATATCTGCCGCGACATATGTAAGGTACCGAGAGGCGAGGCTTCAAGACGGGGGGACGGCGCAGGCCCTGGATAATTGGATAGTTAACCTGCAGAGAAGGGCGAATGGAAATCCAGGGGATTACGAACAGGCGTCCAACAACGATAGTATTGGAAATTCCGGGGTATCGGCAGATGGAAGAAGCGGGAATAAGGGGGAGCAATACAATCCAGGTTATTCCGGGACGCAGGGCGAGGAGAAGGGCGTAATTGATTTCTCACTTGACGGTTATGTCGAAGAATTCGGCCTTCCGCCGGGGCTGTCATATAATGATCTGTGGGCTCTCGGCGTTTTTGACGATACAAAGACAGAAGAAAGAAATAGTGAATACCAAAGATCCGGGCCGCAGAGCGGCGACGGGGCAGGATCTCAGCAGGGCGATACGGCAGGCCAGGGTACCCAGGAAGCGGATGCCTCCGGAGATTCCACAAATCAGGATACTTCCGAAGAGAACTGCACTACCGATGACCCCGGCGAACCGGTATCTGTTCCAGAAGGTTATTTCTATTCCACCGAACGCGACCTGAACGGAAATTATCCCTGTCATAACCTGGCGCGCCATTACAACAGCATGAGGCGCATGGACAGGGGATTCGGCAAGGGCTGGAGCACCGGTTATTCTTGGGACCTGACGGTCGGGACCGGCGGCAGGGCGGTTGTCGTGACGCCGGACTGGAAAGAACTTGTCTATGAATTAGACAGCTCAAGGAACAGCTATGTTGCCGCGAAACCGTCGAATTTTTCCGTATTGAAACAGGACGGCGAAAGCTTCACGCTGGAATACCCCGATGGGACCAAGTGCCGTTTCGAGCCCGCCGGCAGGGTGGGTGTTTACAGGATCGCCCGGATGGAGGACCTCGAGGGCGTAAAGTTCGTTTATTTGTACGGGAAGGTAACGGGTTTTCTTGAAAAGGTCGCTGATAAACTCGGCAACTCCATCTCGTTTGAATACAATGATGTCGGCCACATAACGAAAGCGAAAGACAGCGCGGGCAGGGAGGTCGTTTATAGTTACTCCTCGTTGACCGGCGCGGTTACCGGCGTCAAACGGCCCGACGGCTCGTTCGTCAAATATTCGTATGATTCCCGCGGCAACATGTCGGAGAAGGTATTCGCCGACGGGACGATACTCGTGACCGGATACGACAATTCACGCAGGGTGCTCAAGCAGTTCCTCGATAAGAAGTTGGTCTACGAATTCAAATATAACGATAAAGATAACAGCATCGAGTATTTTGAATCGGGCCGGCTCGTCAAGGATTACCGTTATAACGGCAAAAAGCGCCTCACGAAGATTATCTCCTTCGACAACGGCGCGGAAGAGAAGATCTACAATGACAGGGAACTCGTCGTAAAATACATAGACCAGAAAGGCCGCGCTACGGAGTTTGCATATGACAACAACGGGAATATCACGCAGAAGACCCTGCCCGACGGCGCGAAAGAGGCGTTCTCTTATGACAAGTACAGCCGCCTCGTAAAATATACAAACCCGTTGGGTCATTCGACGGAGGTGTCATATAACGGCGCCGGCAAACCGGAGAAACTGACGGACGCGGATGGAAATATTACGGCGTTTTCTTATGACAATAGCAATTACCTTGCCGTTATGACGCTTCCGGACGGCGGTATAATAAGCTATGTAAGAGACGATAAAGGCAACGCCCTTTCCGTTGATAATAACGGCGTTGTGACCAAATACGAATATGATTCGCGCGGGAACGCGATAAAGGAATATTCAGCATCGGGGCTCATTACGGAATACGCCTATAATCCGGATAATGAGCCGGTTGAGGTCGTCAAGAAGGCGCAGGCAGGCGCATACGAGATGTCATACGAATACGACGCCTTCGGCAATATCACGAAGATAACGGACCCGCTCAAGAGGGTGACCTCGATAAAATGGACGAAAGGTTTCTTCAACAGGATGGAAGAGGTCACCGACCCGTCCGGCAATACGATAAAACTCGGTTACAATGAAACTGGCCGCTTAATATCGAAGGCCGACCGCAACAATAACGTATGGAACTATACTTATGATCCGCTCGGCCGCTTGACCGCGGTCGAAGACCCGGCGAAGAGCAAGATGCTTGCCCAATATGACCTTGCCGGGAACATTATCTCGCAGACCGATTTTGACGGGGTAAAGAAGGAATTCGACTACGACGACCTGGGCAGGATAACCGCCATCAGGACCGAAGGCAGGACGGACAGGAAGGTAGAATACGACCTTGCCGGGCACGCCGTCAGGATCATCGACGCGAACGACAACGCGACCGCCTACAAATATAATAAGACCGGCAAGGTTATTGAAACGGCCGACGCGGAAGGGGCCATAACCGGATACGCATACGACAAGATGGGCAGGGTATGTGCCGTTACCGACGGAAACGGCAATACGACAAATTACGCCTACAATAAACTCGGCCGGATAGAGAGCGTCACGGACCCGCTTGGCCGCAAGACGGCGTATTCTTATGACTCCGCCGGGCAGCTCTCCGAGAAAGCCCTGGCAGACGGTAGCAAGATTACATACGCTTACGATGAATTCGGCAGGACAGTGAAGATTGCCTATCCCGACGACGAAGTTGTTTATACTTATGACGCCGTCGGCAACGTCCTCTCGGCGAAGAACAACGTAACGGAAGTAACCCGCAAATACGACGCGCTGAACAGGGTGGTAGAGGAAACGGATTCCTATACCCACAAGAAGATCGCTTATTCCTATGACCCCGAAGGCAACAGGACCGCCCTTGTACTTGACGAGGGATATAAGGTCTCTTACGCCTACGACGCGCTCAACCGCCTCTCGCAAATAAACCAGGGCGAGGAGTCGTTCAAATATAACTATACGCCTGGCGGCAGGCTCTTGTCCAAGATCTATCCGAACAATACCGCCCAGAACAACTCCTACAATAAATACGGCCAGCTCGAGAAGATAGAAATTACCGGTCCCGGGGAAAAGGCCATAGATTCCTTTAGGTACACCTACGATCTCGCGGGAAACATCGTAAAGGAAGAGAACTCCTGCGCGGTTAAGGAATACTCCTACGACAGGATATATCGTCTGATTTCCGAAGGGACTGTCCCCGAAAGGGGACTGTCCCTAAAGTACTCCTACGATCCGGCGGGCAACCGCGTAAAAGAGATAACCGGAGGCAAGGAAACCGCCTATACTTATAACGCCGCCAACCAACTCATCAGGCGCGGGGCAGCCGAATACAAATACGACGCCCTCGGCAATCTCATAAAGGACGACCGCGCCGAATACACATACAACCGCCGCAACCTCATGACCGGCGCCCGCGTCGGCCTCTCGGATATAACCTACAAATACGACCCCTTCGGCAGGAGGATAGCCCGCAACAACACCGCCTACCTCTACGACTCCTTCTCAGTAATAAGGGAGTCCACCACCGGCTTTATAGGCAAGCGCAAGGTATCATATCTAT